>JBGAML010000025.1:0-57345 GCA_044223005.1 Candidatus Eiseniibacteriota bacterium | reverse complement strand
GAACGTGTGCATGTTCGCCTTCGTCGAGCCTTCCTTCGCGCGGTTCTGCATGGCGATGAAGTTCGGGATCGCGATGGCGGCCAGGATGCCAATGATCACGACCACGATCATCAGCTCGATCAGCGTGAAGCCCTTCTGCGTGCGCATCATCTTGGTGTCTCCTCCACTGGTGGTGCGCGCGCCGGTCGCGCGCCCGACTGACCTGCACGTACTGCACCGGCCGTGCCAGCGATGCCATCGGCGCGCACCGACGCGCGGGCCCGTTGGAATCGCTGGGGTTATCGGCGCGTGGGTCGTTTGGCTACAGCAATTTCGGGAGTGCGGTATCGGGCGCGGCGCACGATCCGGGATCGCCGCACTGCGGAACGCGCAATGCCACTTCTCGCGCGGGCGCGCTGCACACCGGCGCCCGCCGCGCTGGGTCAGCCGACCCAGGAACTGTCGGGGCGGCGACGCTCGGCCTGGGGACTCCTAGCGTGACAACGGCCCGTGCGCCCGCCAACTAGATCAAGTGCTCGGCAGTGCACTCAGGCGGTTCAGGCCCGTACACGGCTAGCGTCCCAAGACAACCTTTGCTGTCACAGCATCTTGCCCGGGAGATAGGAAGCGGACAAATACGACTTCTCGTGTGCGCCCCACGCTTCCGCCACGAAGCCTGAGCCGGCCAGTGCGATTTTCGACAAGGGCCATTCCGATTCGCCGACCGCCGATACCAAACACCTCGAGCTTCCCCGTCACGGCGCCCTCTCCCGGAATTCTGTAGCCGAGCACAGCCGCCCCCGCGTCCCACACCTCCAGCCGCGGCCTCAGGTCACGCGGCGGAGACTCAACTGCAAGCGTGCCGTCGGCGAAGATTCTCGTGGAATAGAGCGCCACCCCGCTCAGAGTCCCCGAACGGGTATCCCTCCAGGCAACGAAGGCGCCGCCCGCACCGTCGGAGCATGCTGCCGTCGCGCTTTGAACGCCGTCCGCAGAATCCAGCGCTACGCCGTCTGGGCTGGTTGCGGCCGCGAGGGAGCCATTCATGCTAACCACGGCGGCATAGAGTGATATCTGAGGGAGTGCACGCGCATCCTGCCAGACAACCGTCATAGGGCTGTTGGAAGCACACACAACGAGGGGGGCAAGCTGGCTTCCAACTGCGCCGCACACTTCAACGCCCGCCTGCCCGAACTGGGCCGGCACGCTTCCATCCGTCCGCACTCGCGTTGCGAAGATGTTCCTCGAAGCCGGCCCTCCTGAGCGCACATCCGTCCACGCCACCACGACTCCAGAGTCGCCAGCACTCGCGGCGGCGAGCTCTGCGACCGCGCCCGAGTTGGCCGCCACCACTCCAAGGCTATCTCCCCATCCATCCACATTTCCGCCCGAGGCCGAGACTCGGGCTATGCGCAGATTCCCCCTTGCCTCGCTGATCCCCGGCGCGGATTGACCATCTGCCCAACAGAGATACATCCCACCCAAACCGTCCGTGACTGCCGCAACTGGGCCATCGAACACTGCCGGCGGAACAACGACTTTGCCCCCAAGCGACCATCCAGGTGACGGCGTTCCAGCCCCTGATAGACGAGTCGCGTGCACCCCACCATCCTCGACCCACAGCACAAACACACCACCGACGCCATCCGCCACGACGTCCACCAACTCTCGATCCGTATCAACAGCTCCTTCGACCTGCATCCCGCCAGTCGGCCACCCCATAGCGACAGACCCATTTGTCGTGATCCTAGCTATGTGGACTCGGTGCACGTTTGTCGGCGCGACCGAATTCCAGGCCACGTAGTAGCCGCTTGCGTCGCAAGCCGTCGCCCGCAACGCGTAGACAAGGTCATTGGGAATCGCAACAATTGGTCCCGCCCACGCGATACCCAGCCCCGCGGAGATTTCTGATCCACAAATCCACTGCTGTCCCGAGATGCTGGCGCTCCAAGTCGAGAAGATTCCACCTTGGAAGTCGGTGACAGCTGGGCACTGCAGATCCGCCACTGCCTGCACTTCGTCCCAGTAGACCGCAGTGTTCTTGGTGCCCGTGTCGGTTCTACCCGTCGACACTATGCCCCCGCTTGAGATGTGCTCACACCAGACCCCAACACCCGACGATCTTCGTTTGTCATGCCATGTCAGAATCGCGCCAGATCCACTGAGTCCAATCGCCGGGTTGTCACGAACGTGGTGCTGAAGAGCATCCAAGGTATCGGCGACTAAGGATCCATTTGCTGGCCATCCCCACGAGCACGCACAACACACAACTGAGGCGCTGACAACACCGAGCGTAATGAACAATATCCTTGGAGACATGTGCCCCCCTCTCAGGCGCTAACGCTTGAGAGAATTGTCTCTCGACATTGCCTAGTATACAAACGTCGGGCGGCCTGCAACCGCCATCGCGGTCCGGCGTGTCTAGCCCCCCTAAACTCGAAGGCGCCCACCGCGTTTGGGTGGGCGCCTCCGCAGAACATGGACACACTTCGCTGAGCCCTCTGCCATCAAGCACAGAGCCGTGCGTTCATCAGATCTGATCCGCTACTGGCCGCTGGAGAGCACCAGAGTCAGGTCACCCGCCTTGCCGCGGCCAGCGACCTGGTACTTGAGGTTGGCCGAGTCGCCGTACGCCGTGATGCCGGCCTTCGTCGAGCCGGTCTGCAGCGTCGCCGTCCATGTGGCCTGGTCCACCCACGCGTTGCCCGTACCCGTCGTGCGATCGAACGGGTTCTTGAAGCTGTTGCCGTTCGCCGGCAGCAGCGCCGCCACCGTGGCCGCCGTCGCCGCGTACGCACCGTCGTTCTGCACGCCGTAGTCCTCGGCCGAGAGCTGGAACGTGTGCATGTTCGCCTTCGTCGAGCCTTCCTTCGCGCGGTTCTGCATGGCGATGAAGTTCGGGATCGCGATGGCGGCCAGGATGCCGATGATCACGACCACGATCATCAGCTCGATCAGCGTGAAGCCACGGTCACGGTGGGGCATTGCCGTCTCCTTGGGGAATCGCAGCGCACGGTCGGGGGCCGGGGCCATCTGCGCTCGGGGTGCTCCGGAGGATGCGTCTTCGCTTGCCGGCATTTGCAGCGGCCGTGCCATGGGCGCGAGCCGACCGGGCCACCCGGGCGTGGCGTTGCGGCCGCAGGGCTTAGCCACCGGCAACCCCCGGGGCCGAGCGCCCAGCCCGTGCGACCGGCCGCGCAATCCGCACGACCGCGAGCGTGAGATTGCGAATCGCGTGGCACTCGCCCGCCGCCCGATCGCCCGCCGATGCCCCCCGAACGCCGAACGGGCGCGGGCCCCGTGGCCCGCGCCCGCGTCACCCCCACGGCGGCGGCTACTGGCCGCTGGAGAGCACCAGCGTCAGTTCGCCGGCCTTGCCGCGGCCCGCGACCTGGTACTTGAGATTCGCCGAGTCGCCGTAAGCCGTGATGCCGGCCGTCGTCGAGCCCGTCGCGAGGGGCAACGTCCACGTGGCCTGGTCCACCCACGCGTTGCCCGTGCCGGTCGTGCGATCGAACGGGTTCTTGAAGTTGTTGCCGGCCGCCGGCAGCAGCGCCGCGACTTCCGCCGCGGTAGAGAGCTGGAACGTGTGCATGTTCGCCTTCGTCGAGCCTTCCTTCGCGCGGTTCTGCATGGCGATGAAGTTCGGGATCGCGATGGCGGCCAGGATGCCGATGATCACGACCACGATCATCAGCTCGATCAGCGTGAAGCCGCGGGAGTTCGTCTTCATCATGGGACCCTTTCGGTGATGCGGATGCCTGTCCGGGCACGATGCTCGTGCTCCGCCGGCGCTTCCGCTGGCCAGAAAACTGCGCGGCCTCGAACCGAATCCGGACCGTTTCCGGTCCGCGCCCTCGGGGCGGGTCCGTGGGGGCCGATCGTGGGGACCGGCCGCTCGCCCGGGAGCGTGGAACCCTCCCGCGACCGTCCGTCGCGTTCGGGTCCGTCCTGCATCAGGAGTCGTTCGTCGACCGCCGTGAACCCACCTTCGCGGCTCCGCGCCTCACCTGCGGATCTCCGCTCGATGAATCGGTTCGTAGGGGAACCGGCCGCTCGGCGGCCGGGTCATGGGGGCCTCATGCTCCTGGCGAATCGAGTGCCGCCACGTCGCCGGAACGCGCACGACGGGCGGGCAAGAAGTAAGCGGGGGCCGCGGATGCGATCCGCGGCCCCCGCCGTTGTCCGGAACTACTGGCCGCTCGAGAGCACCAGCGTCAGTTCGCCGGCCTTGCCGCGACCCGCGACCTGGTACTTCAGGTTGGCCGAGTCGCCGAACGTGTGCATGTTCGCCTTCGTCGAGCCTTCCTTCGCGCGGTTCTGCATGGCGATGAAGTTCGGGATCGCGATGGCGGCCAGGATGCCAATGATCACGACCACGATCATCAGCTCGATCAGCGTGAAGCCCTTCTGCGACTTGGTCATGATGCGCTCCTCCGGTCTCGTGGTGGTGACTTCGGCTCGGCTTACTCGCTGGCAAGCACGCACTATTGCATCGGCAACCGACGTGCCAGCCTGTAGTGCCTCTCGTTCCTGCTGTGGAGTCTTCGTCACGTCAACGGCTTAGGCGATTCGTTCAGGCGGGCCGAACGACCCAATCGGTTTCGGCACCGTGCAAATCCCGCCGGTCGGCGCGGCCGCACGGGCAAAATGCGGTCGCTCGTGGGTCACGCGGCCTGCTCGTCGGCTCCCGACGCGCCGTCCTCGAGCCCGCCGTCGCGGCCGCCCGGCTTGTCGATGCCGTACGCGATCAGCTTGCGGTACAGCGTGGACGCGTTGATGCCCAGCAGCTCGCTGGAGCGCTTCTTCTGCCAGCGCGTGTAGTTGAGCACCTTGAGGATGTACTCCTTCTCCAGCTCCTCGAGCGTCATGTTGGGCGAATCGATGACCAGGCTGCCCTTCTGGCTGTGCCCGAACCGGATCTTGTCCGGCAGGTCCTCGGGCCCGATCACGCCGCCCTCGTCCAGGATGAGCGCGCGCTCCATGACGTTCTCGAGCTCGCGTACATTGCCCGGCCAGTCGTACTTCATGAGCAGTTCGATCGCCTCCTTGGCGACGACCTTCTGCGTGCCGCCCTTGGCCTGGCGCTTGAGGAAATGGTCCAGCAGCAGCGGGATGTCGTCGCGGCGCTGGCGCAGCGCGGGCATCCGCAGCGGGATCACGTTCAGGCGGAAGAACAGGTCGGCGCGGAACCGACCCTCGGCGACTTCCTTCTCGAGGTCCACGTTGGTCGCCGCGACGAGCCGGCAGTCGATCTTGACCGGCTGCGTGCCGCCGACCGGGATGATCTCCCGCTCCTGCAGCGCGCGGAGCAGCTTCACCTGCGTCGCGAGCGGCGTCTCGCCCACCTCGTCCAGAAAGAACGTGCCGCCCTCGGCCACCTGCAGCAGGCCGGGCGAATCCTTCACGGCGCCGGTGAACGAGCCCTTCACGTGCCCGAACAGGTTGCTCTCGAGCAGGTCGCGCGGGATCGCGCCGCAGTTGATGCTCACGAACGGACCGTTCGCGCGCCGACTGCGGTAGTGGATCTCACGGGCGATCAGTTCCTTGCCCGTGCCGCTCTCGCCCTGGATCAGGATGGTGGCTTCGCTGTCCGCGACCTTGTCCACCATCTTGAACACGCGGACCATCTCCTCCGACGAGCCGATCAGGGTCTTGTCCTCGTGACCCCGCTTGAGCTCGCGCTTGAGGAACTGGTTCTCGCTGCGCACGCGGCGCATCTCCAGCGCGTTGCGCACGACGAGCTTGATCTCGTCGTTCTTGGCGTTCTTGAGCAGGTACTGGAACGCGCCCAGGTTCACCGCGTCGATCGCCGACTGCTGCGAGGCGTAGGCGGTCATGAGCACGACCGGGATGTTCGCGTCGTGCTTCTTGATCGCCTGCAGCAGCTGGATGCCGTCCATCCCGGGCATCTTGATGTCGGAAATGACGACGTCGAACGGCTCGGCCTTGACGCGATCCATGGCGTCGCGGCCGGTGTTCACGGTGGTGACGTCGTACCCTTCCTTCCTCAACACGATCCCGAGGAACTGGGTCATGCTCTGTTCGTCGTCGACGACCAGAATCTTCTCGGCTGCCATCCTCATCACCTCGTTCTGGTGTTCCGGAAGGAACGATTACGCGGCGGCGACCACGGCCCCCACGACCGCGGGCAGATGCACCCGTGCCGTGGTTCCCCGACCCGCCTCGCTCTCCAGGCTCAGCACGCCGCCGTGGCGCTCGACGATCCGTTGTGCGATCGCGAGTCCCAGGCCGGTGCCTCCCCGCTTCGTCGTGAAAAACGGCTCCCCGACCCGCGGCAGGTCCTCCGCCGCGATGCCGGCCCCCGTGTCCGCGAACTCCACCACGACCCCTTCGCCTTCCACCGCTTCCCAGCGGATGCGGAGGGTGCCGTGGTCGCCCATCGCCTCGAGCGCGTTCGCCGCGAGGTTGAGCCAGACCTGCCGCACCTGTTCCCGGTCCATCGGGATGCGGACCGGTGCGGGGCCGGGCTCGTACACCACGTCCACGCCGGCGGCTCGACGCGAGTCGTGCCGCAGCGTGCTGACCAGTTCGCGCAGGTGGTCGCCGAGGTCCACGTCCTCCACGGCGAGGTCCCGATCGCGCGAATACGACAGCAGGTCGGTAACGAACTTGTTCAGGCGCGCCGATTCGCGCGCGATCAGGTCCATCAACTCGGCCTCTTCCCCACTGAGCTTCAGCTCGCGCTGCAGATACTCCACGGAGCCCGCGATCGGCTTGAGGCCGTTGCGGAGCTCGTGGGCGATCCCGGCCGCGAGCGCGCCGACTTCGGCGAGCGTCTCGTTGCGGCGCACGCGCCGCTCCATCTCGCGGACCTGTGTCAGGTCCTGGAACACCGCCACGACGCCCGTCATCTCGCCCTCGTGCGTGAGCACGTTGGTCGAGACGCCCAGGGGCAGCGAGCGGCCCGCCGGACCTTCCATGTCGAGCTCGGCGCGGGCCTTGCCCGACTGAGCCTTCAGGGTGTCCAGCACCAGCGCCCGCAGCGGCGCCAGCCGTTCCGGCAGGGCGAGGCTCGCGTGCCGGCCGCGCGCTTCGATCGCGCGCACGCCCAGCACGGACTCGGCCGCCGGGTTCAGGTAGCCCACGACGCCGTGGTGGTCCACGGCGAACACGCCCGTCGCGAGGTGGCGCAGCACGATGTCGTTGTCGATCCGGACGCGGTTCAGTTCCCGCGCGGTGCGCTCGAGATCGCCGCGCGTGCGATGCACGCGCTCGCCGAGCACTCCCGCCAGGACGCCGACCATGGTGAGGAACGCGACGAGCAGCTGTGGCCGCGGCAGCGTGCCGTCCAGGACCGTGTCCGCGACGCCGCCGGTGCCGGCGAGCCACGGCAGGACCAGGATGCCCACGCACGCCCCGGCGGACGCGAACAGGCCGCCGACCACACGCGCGAACACGCCGCCCGTGATCACCACGAGCGCGTAGAAGAGGACGAACTGGCTGTCCCGCCCGCCGGTCTGCGACGACAGCCAGGTGACGAAGGCGAGATCCGCCGCCACCTGGCCGTACGTCTGCGCCGCCGGCCAGCGGCGGACGCGAATCGCCAGGGCGGAGACCACCGTGAGGGCGGCCGTGAGGCCGGCCGCCGTCCACAGCAGTTCCACCGGGCGATCGCTCACGCCGGGCCGGAGCGCGATCCCGAACGGCAGGGCGAGGGAAGCGACCAGCACCCGGGCGATGACCAGGTGGTTCAGCGCACTCCACCGGGAGTCTTCGCCCGTTGCACCCGCGGCCTCGAGGGCCCGCGGATCGATGCCGGCCGCGACGGTCATCAGCCGTTACCCGCCACGACGCTGATCAGCTTGAACATCGGCAGGTACATGGCCACGACCATGCCGCCCACGATGCCGCCCATGACGACGATCATCACGGGCTCGATGATGGACGTGAGCGTGTCGACGGCCGTGTCGACTTCCGCCTCGTAGAAGACGGCGATCTTGCGCAGCATCTCGTCGAGGGCGCCCGTCTGCTCGCCGACGCCGATCATCTGCGTGACCATGGGCGGAAACACGCCCGAGCTCTTGAGCGGCGCGGACACGGTCTCGCCTTCGCGGATCGACGCCCGGGCGCTCATGATGGCTTCGGCGATCACCTTGTTGCCCGCGGTACGGGCGGTGATCTCGAGGCCGGAGAGAATCGGCACGCCCGAGGCGATCAGGGTGCCGAGCGTGCGGGTGAAGCGCGCGACGGCGCCCTTCAGGAGCACGTCGCCCAGCACCGGCATCTTGATCACGAGGCCGTCGATCTGGCGCTGGCCGTTCTCGGTGGCGTAGTAGCGCTGGAACGCCACGAAGCCACCGATGATCGCCAGGATGCCGACCCACCAGAAGTGCATGAGCAGGTCCGACGCGCCGAGCACGATCTTGGTGGGCAGCGGAAGTTCACCGCCGAAGTCCGTGAACATCTTCGCGAACGTCGGGATGATGAAGATGAGCATGAACGCCGTCGCGCCGAGCGCCACGGTGAGCACGACGGCCGGGTAGACCATGGCGCTCTGGACCTTGCGCTTGAGGGCGTCGGCCTTCTCGATGTACTCGGCGAGACGGATCAGGATCTCGTCGAGCACGCCGCCGGCCTCGCCGGCGGCGACCATGTTGCGGAACAGGTCGTCGAAGACGCTCTTGTGCTTGCCGAGCGCGTCGGACAAAGTCGAGCCGGCCTCGACCTCACGCGTCACTTCCGTGATCACGCGTGCGAACGAGGGCTTGTTCGACTGCTTCGCGAGAATGTCCAGGCACTGCACCAGCGGCAGACCCGCCGAGATCATGGTCGCGAACTGGCGCGTGAAGATCGCCAGGTCCTTGGTGCTCACATTGACGCCGCCGCCGAACTTCGGCATCTGGAACCCGCCGGTCTTCGGGCGCAGCGACGTCACGAGGATGCGCTTCTTTCGCAGCAGCTCGAGGGCTTCTTCCTGGCGCCCGACCTCGACTTCGCCGGTCTGCGCCTCGCCCGCCAGCGTTCTCCCCTTCCAGACGAAAACCGCCATCACGTCCTCCTAGGCCGCCGAGCGAAGGACCTTCTGGAGCATGCCTTCGAGCTCCAGACGATCCGTGCTGCGATCGAGCGCGTCCTCGCCGGACAGGTGCTTGTCGAGCACCGCCTGCAGGAGCGCCTGGTTCATGGTCTGCATGCCGAACTTCTGGCCGGCCTGCATGAGCGTGTAGACCTGGTGGATCTTGCCTTCGCGGATCACGGCCTTGATCGCCGGCGTGCACACGAGCACCTCGGCGCACATCACGCGGCCGGCGCCCCGGCTGCGCGGGATGAGCTGCTGCGTCACCACACCCTCCAGCGTGAACGCCAGCTGGGTGAGGATCTGCTTCTGCTGGTCGGCCGGGAACACGTCCACGATGCGGTTCACGGCCTCGTAGGTGGAGTTGGTGTGCAGCGTCGCGAAGACGAGGTGACCGGTTTCGGCGATCGTCAGCGCCGCCTCGATCGTCTCGAGGTCGCGCATTTCACCGATCAGGATGATGTCCGGGTCCTGCCGCAGCACGTACTTGAGCGCGGTGGGGAACGACGCCGTGTCGGCGCCGATCTCGCGCTGGTTCACGATGCACTTCTTGTGGTGGTGGATGTACTCGATCGGGTCCTCGATCGTCATGATGTGCGACTGCCGCGTGGCGTTGATGCGGTCGAGCATCGCGGCCAGGGTGGTCGACTTGCCGCTGCCCGTGGGACCGGTCAGCAGCACGAGGCCCTTCTGCCGGTTCGTGAACTCGCGGACGATCGGCGGCAGCCC
Organism: Candidatus Eiseniibacteriota bacterium; assembly: GCA_044223005.1. Lineage (GTDB taxonomy): Bacteria > Eisenbacteria > RBG-16-71-46 > RBG-16-71-46 > RBG-16-71-46 > CAIXRL01. The sequence goes on along the minus strand of JBGAML010000025.1, from coordinate 47,597 downwards.
GAGCTGCTCCATGGGCAGGATCTCGTAGGGGATCTGCCGGATCGCCATCGACGTCACGCCGCGCTGCAGGAACACGTTCGCGCGGAAGCGCGACAAGCCCTTGACGCCGAACGAGAAGTCGAGCTCCTTCGTGGTCTCGAAGCGCTTGCGCTGCTCGTCCGAGAGCACGCTGTACGCCAGGGCCGTGCACCGTTCGGCCGTCAGCACCTCGTACTCCGTCGCGGTGATGGAACCGTCGATGCGCAGCTCGGGAGGCACACCGGCCGTGATGTGCAGGTCCGACGCCTTGCGGCGGACCATGTCCTCGAGCAGCTGGCGAAGGGTCAATTCGGGCATGGGATCCTCGGTGGATGGGGGCCTGGCCGCCTACAGCTTGTCGGCGGCGGTCTCCTTGAGCACTTCCTCGACGGAGGTCACCCCCCGCTTCAACTTCTCGAGCGCATCCTTGCGCAGCGTCAGCATTCCGGACTTGACTGCACTGCGTTTCAGTTCCATCGCCGATGCCCGCTGCAGGATCAGGTCGCGGATCTCGGGCGTGACGTTCATGATTTCGTAGACGCCGGCGCGGCCGCGGTAGCCGGTGTTGTTGCACTCGACGCAGCCCTCGCCCTCCATGATCGTGGCGCCCTCGGCGGCCTTCCGCTCGAGCTGCAGCTCGTCGAGGATCTCGTCCGTGAGCTTCAGCGGGCGCTTGCAGTTGGCGCAGACGCGCCGCACGAGCCGCTGGGCCATGATCAGGTTGACCGACGAGGCCACGAGGAACGGCTCGATGCCCATGTCGATCATGCGGCCGACGGCGCTGGGCGCATCGTTGGTGTGCAGGGTCGAGAGCACGAGATGGCCCGTGAGCGCGGCCTTGGTGGCGATGCTCGCGGTGTCCAGGTCGCGGATCTCGCCGACCATGATGATGTTGGGGTCCTGCCGCAGGAACGCCTTCAGCGCCGCGGCGAAGGTCAGCCCGACGCTGTCGTTCACGAGGACCTGGTTGATGCCGTCGAGGTTGTACTCGACCGGGTCCTCGGCGGTCATGACGTTGACCTCGGGCGTGTTCACGCGCGAGAGCGCCGAATAGAGCGTCGTCGTCTTGCCCGAGCCGGTGGGGCCGGTGACCAGCACCATGCCGTACGGGTTCGAGATCGCGCTGACGAAGTCCTTCATGGGCGCGGGCTCGAAGCCCAGCTTGGTCAGGTCGATGTTGAGGTTGGCCTTGTCGAGAATACGCATCACGATCTTCTCGCCGAAGATCGTCGGCAGCGTGCTCACGCGCAGGTCGATCGTGCGGTTCAGGACCTTGATCTTGATGCGGCCGTCCTGCGGCACGCGGCGCTCGGCGATGTCGAGATCCGCCATGATCTTCAGGCGCGAGGTGATCGCCGCCTTGAACTTGTACGGCGGCGCCATCATCTCCTGCAGCGCGCCGTCGATGCGGAACCGCACGCGCATCGTCTTCTCGTACGGCTCGATGTGGATGTCGGAGGCGCCCTTGCGGACGGCGTCGGCGATCAGCGAGTTGACCAGCTTGACGATCGGCGCGTCGTTGACCTGGCCGAGGCCGGTCTCGTTCTCCTGCGCGATCTGCTCTTCCTCGTCGACGACGTCGAGGTCTTCCTCCATGTTCTTCATCACGTCGGCCATCGTGCCGGCCGAGTCGTAGGCCCGGTCGAGCGCCTTCTTGACCGCGGCTTCCGACGCGACGTGCGGCTCGACGTCGTAGCCCGTGATGAACTTGATGTCGTCGATCGCGAAGATGTTGGAGGGATTCGCCATCGCCACGATCAGGCGGCGCCCGCTCTTGGAGACGGGCAGGGCCATGAACTTGGTGGCGACGTCGCCCGGGATCAGCTTGGTCAGCGTGACGTCGGGCTCGAAGCTCTTCAGGTCGATCGCGGGGACGTTGTACAGCTTCGACAGGAAGTCGAGCAGCGCGTCCTCGGTCAATGCGCCGATCTTGACGAGGTTGCCCGTGACCGTTCCGCCAGCGGTCTTCTGCTGGAGGGCGGCCTTCTGGAGGGCAGCCTCGTCGATGAGATGGGCTTCGAGGAGTTTCTGACCGATGTCTTCGACCACGATGGGGCACCCCGACCGATGACGAGGAGCATGCACATGCCGCGATTCGCGAGCCTGCCGCCGCGTTTCGCGGGTCGTCCGCAACGGGCGTGCCGCGAAGACGGCGTCGCACCTGGTGGCGCAACTGTCCGCACGGCATGACCCGCTCGGGTTATCGGTCGGGCGGCGTGCAGGCCTGAACCGAAAACTGCACGCTCACTTCCGGGAGGGCATTGCGTTCTGCACGGGCCGCTCGCGCCCGCGCGGGGCAGCCACTTGCACGCTCACGAGCGGCCGCAACCGCTCGAAGAGTCGCGGCCCGATCCCCCGCACGGCCATCAGTTCGTCGACCGAACGGAACGCCCCGGCCTGGGTGCGGTACTCGACGATCCGGGCGGCAAGTACCGGCCCGATCCCGGGCAGCCGGTCGAGGTCCTCGGACGTCGCCCGGTTGAGATCGAGCGGCGCCGCCGGAACAGCGGGTGCGGCGGCCGGCACCCCGGTGGCCGGAGCGGCTTCGGCCATGGGCGCGGCCGCGGCGGGCTCGGGGCCCGGCGGCGGCGCGAGCGCGGCCCGCAGGTGCAGCAGGTCCCACGCGGCGCCCAGGACGAGCAGCCCGAGCACCACCATCGCGCCCCGGCGTTCGGCCGGCGTGAGGTCGAACAAGTGTCAGTCGCCGCGGGGGCGGGTGGTCGCGTGGGAGCTGGGCTGGGTGCAGGGGGACTGCTCCCCCGGCTACTTCTAATTAAACAACGGCCAGACCACCTCGAACCGGACCTGTCTCCCCGCATCGCGGGCCAACCGCGTGTCGCTGGGGTCCGACCACGGCAGTGGGTGTCGGGCGTTCTCGAGGCCTTCGCCCCGGACGACCAGCGTCGCGTCGCCGAACCCGAAGGTCGCACTCGCGGCCATCGTGAAGTAGCCCGGCAGGGTCTCGTCCGCTACGAGGATCGTCCCGCTGTCGGTCTCGCGCGAGCCGACGTACGCGCCCTCGACCCGCAGCCGGGTCGCGAGGTCGCCCGCGAACATCCGGAAGCGCAGGCCGCCGCCCACGCGCGCGCCGAGCGCGGGATCGACACGCGGCCGCGACGACGCGCGCGGACGCGCGACCGCGAACGCCGACGCGTCGCCGTCGAGCGCGCGCCAGCGGCCGGCGCACGCGCCCTGCAGCAGCAGGAATCGCCACGGCTCGAGGTCACGCAGGTAGCCATTGAAGAGCGAGACGCCAAGCAGCGGATAGCGGTAAAGCACCGCGCGGCCCTCGGTGCGCCCGGCGAGCAGCGTTACGCTCCCGTGCGCGGTGCTGTCGGCGCCGCGGCCGGCCTCGAAGCCGCCGACCCATGCGTCCTGCGCGAACGCGGCCTGCCCCGGTGCCGGGTCGCTCCAGACCGGCGTGATCGCGCGCTCGGCGAAGACGCGCACGCGGCCGGTGCCCTGCACGGTCGTCCACGAGAGGCCTGGCGCGTACCACGACCGGCGCGTGGCGCGATCGCCGCCGGCGCCCAGCTGCAGCTCGAGCCGGCCCGCGTTCCACGGCTGGCTCATGCGCCCCGAGACCCACGCGTCGCGCTCGCTCCACTCGTCCCGCGAGATGCGCACGCCGAACGGGTCCGCGAGGATCCCGACCACGCGCGCCTCGCGCACCGAAGCGTGCAGGCCCCAGTCGCGTTCGGCGCCGCGGCGCAGCGCCTCGAGCTCGAAGCGGTTCGCCTGCGCGTCGCGGCGATACGTCTCGCCGCTCCCGCCCGAGGAGGGGAACACGTAGCGCGTGTCCCAGCCACGCGTGAAGCGCGCCTGCAGCGAATCGCGGCCGTGCGACCACGCCCAGCGGGCCATGCCGCTCTCGCCGCGCACGCTCTCGCCGTTGGCGGCGAGCTCGCTCTCGCCCGCGCCCCGCTGCGCGAAGCTCGCTTCGAGCACGTGCGCGCCGCGGCGAATGCCGCTCTCGACGGTCCACAGGTGCACGCCCTGGACGTCGAGGTCGCCGATCGCGCCGCGCGAACCGGCGAGCGCACCGGCGCGCAGCCACGAGCGCGCGTCGCCGCGCGAGAGATAGAGGCCGTTGCGATCGAGTCCGTGCGCGCCGTTCTGCACCGTGACCACGGCGCGGGGCTGCCGGCTGCTCGCGGGCTTGAGCGTCCCGCGCGCCACGGCGAGTCCGGTGCCGAAGCCGTCCCACGCGGCGTCCTCGCCGAGGCGCACCGTCGCCGCGTCGAGCCACGCGAGCGGCACCTGCGCCTCGGGAATGCCGGGCCCGGGCATCGTCGCGGGCGCGATCGGGTCGCGCAGGTCCCAGCCGCCGAGCATGAGCCCGGCGAACGTCCACGGCGCGCCGCTGGTCAGCGCCGCGTCGGGCGTCCAGCCGGCGGAGCCGGGCGCGCCCCACCACGACGGCAGCGGCTGCGGCGAGGTGCCCGCGGGCGGAACCTGCGCGCGTGCACACGGGGAGTTCCAGGGCGCGAGCACTCCGGCGAGGAGCGCGAGCGCGAGCACGGGACGGACCAAGAAACGTCGGATGGCGTGGAACTCCGTCGGGGTGGCGCGGGAGCGTGAGCGGGCGCAGCGTATCCGCGCGGGGGCGCGGAGGGCAAGCGGCCGCGTCAGCGGCGCGCGGCGTCGAGCAGCGACTCGACGGCGCGCTCGGGCACCGGCATGTCGCCGAGCCCGGCCCCACGGTGGGTGCCGTGGAAGTCGGAGCCGCCCGTCTCGATCAGGCGCAGCTTGCGCGCCGTCTCGCGCCAGCGCCGCAGTGCCGCGGGGCCGTGCACCGGATGCCACACCTCGAGCCCGTCGAGGCCGGCCTCCTTGAGCCGCTCGACGATCGTCACCGGCAGCTGCGGCCCGGGGTGCGCGAGCACGCTCGCCCCTCCCGCCTCGCGGATGCAGGCGATGGCGTCCTCGCTGTGGAACGAGGGCCGCTGCACGAACGCTCGGCCGCGCGGCCCGAGGAACTGCTGGAACGCGGCCTCGACGCTGGGCACGTGACCGGCGCGCACGAGCGCATGCGCGACGTGCGGCCGCCCGACCACGCCCGGCTCGGCCGCGGCGAACACCGCGGTTTCGTCGACGGGCGCGTCGAGCTCTCGCAGGCGCTGCATGATCGCCAGCGCGCGGCTGCGGCGCTCCTCGCGGAAGTTCTCGAGCCGCTCGCGCAGCGATTCGCTCTGGTAGTCGAGGAAGTACCCCAGCATGTGCAGGTCGTAGCCCTCGAGCGACGTCGAGAGCTCGATGCCGGGCACGATGCGGATGCGGCCGCCGCCCGCGACGAGCGAACGCGCGACGCCTTCGACGGTGTCGTGATCGGTGATCGCGAGTGCGACGAGACCGCGGCCGAGCGCGTGCTCCACGAGCTCTTCGGGCGACAGCTGGCCGTCGCTGAAGAACGTGTGCGCGTGCAGGTCGACGCGGCGCCCGGCGGTGCGGGCCGGCCGCGGGGCGGTCACGGCTGCCCCAGGACCCGCCGCATGGCCGTGACGCGCTCCTCGACGTCCTCGAACCCGGGGAAGCGCTCGGCCACCACCTGGTACTGGTGGAGCGCCTCCTCGAAGCGCCCCTTCTCGGCCAGTGCGTGGCCGAAGTGGTAGCGCAGTTCGAGATCGTTCTCGGGTCCGACGTCCGGCATCTCGAGCGCGCGCGCGAACTCGGCGAGCGCGTCGCCCCAGCGGCCCTGATCGGCCAGGCAGCGGCCCATCATCTCGGACGCACGGATCGAAAGTCGGGGATCGGTCTTCGCCTGGCGGAACGAGTCCATGGCCTGATCGTACAGGCCCATCTCGCGGTAGGTCATGCCCAGATCGTAGTGGCTCTGGGGGTCCCCGGCCAACTGGGACTCGACACCGCGCTGGAACTCCGCCAGGAGTCCGGCCAGATCGAAGCTGACGGCTTCCGCACGGCCGACCGCGACTTCCACCTTCTGCTCCGCCGCGGGCGCCGCCGGGACCTGCGCGACCGGCGCCGGCTCGGGGGCCGTCGCGGTGGCCGTCGGAATCTCGGGCATCGGCATCATCGTGCTCGCCTGGTCGAGGCGCTGCAGGCGGCGCTTGGCCGTCTCGTTGCCGCCGTCGTAGGCGATGGCGCGCTCGAACCACGAGCGCGCGGAATGCTGGTCACCGTCGTTGAGCGCGCGGTCGCCGAGGTCGCAGGCCACCTGCGCGGCCTCGCGGACGTCGTGACGGTGCTCGCAGTTGGCGAGCCAGAGTTCGATGATCTCGGGCGTCGCGTGCGCGCCGCGGCCGAGACTGCGATAGATGGTGGCCGCGCTGTCGTAGCGCTCGAGCACCTCGTAGGCGCGAGCGGCCTGGGTCAGCGTATGCGACGCTTCGTCGCGGTGACCGGCGCGGAACTGCTCCTGCGCCCGGGTCAGCAGCTCCTCGACGGCCGCGAGCGGGTTCGCTTCCGGCGCGGGCGCGGGTGCCGCCGCGGCGGTCTGCTCGAACGCGAGGCTCGGCGCCGGCGGCATCGGGGCCGCGGGCTCGGGCGTCGGCTCGGTCTCGGCGGCTTCCTCGTCCGAGATCACGTACACCGGCTCTTCGTACGGCTCCGCCGGCGGCGGCGTGTACGCGGCATCGGCGTCGGAGATCTCGTACACGGCCTCGGCGCCGGCGGCCGCGATGGCCTCCGTCGTCTGCATCCGCTCGATCGGCCCGGTCGGCGGACCGACGGGCTCCTCGATCTCGAACGCGGTCTCGGGCTCGACGTCGTTGTCGATTTCGAGCTCGGGCTCGGCCTCGGGCTCCGTCTCGGCGATGACCTCGATCTCGGGCTCTTCGTCGGCCTCGATCTCGTGGACCGGGAAGTCTTCGGGCGCGGCCGCGGTTTCGGCGGCGGGCTCGGCGTCGAGCGGCGGCAGCGCCGGGCGCTCGACCTCGTGCCGACCGGTCTCGAAACCGTCCACGCGGGCGTGCTCGACCGGCGCCGAACCGACGGGCGCGGGCGCGGGCGCGGCGGGCGCTTCGTGGTCGTGGCGCAGGTCGATCGCGCCGGGCTCGGGCAGGTGCGAGATCGCGGGCGCCGCAGGCGCCTCTTCGACCGCCACCGGTTCGGCCGGCGTCGCGACGGCCGCGACGGGCGCGGCTTCGGACACCGGCGGAGCGGAGCCGTCGAGCACTGCGGCACGCTCGGTGCAGCGGCGCGCGTCGGCTTCGGCGCCGCGCTGGCGATAGTGGTTCGACGCCTCGACGAGCGCCTGCGCCGCCTGCGTGTTCTCGCCGGCGAGCAGCCACGCCTCGGACATCTGCTCCAGGACGCGCACGTTCTCCTGGCTCACGTCGAACGCGCGGCGCAGCGCCTTGGCGGCGGCGACCGGGTCGCTCGAGCGCACCATGTGCTCGGCGTACTGGACGAAATAGAGCGCGGCCTCGCTGGTGAGGCCGTCGAGCGCGTGCAGGTCGCCGAGCGACTGCAGCACCTTCGCCGGTGAGAGCGAGAGCCGCAGCATCTTCTTGCAGACGGCGATGGCGTTCTTGTAGAGCGACGCCTTCTCGTAGGAAGCGACCGCGGAGAGATAGCGTTCCGACGCCGCGCCCTGGTCGCCCTTCTTGTAGAGAAGGTCCGCGAGCAGGACGTAGTTGTAGGGGTCGGATTCCTCGGAGCCGACGAGTTTCTCGTACTCGTTCAGCGCCCCATCCAGATCACCATTCTGGATGCAGCGCTGGGCCCGACGCTTGATCTCGATCGCCTTTTCCAAGTTGGCCGGTTCTCCCCGACGCACCTCCGGTGCATCGGCCAAGGGATCCAACCCTTCTCATGCGCTCATCGCGGCCTCGACCGCCTCACGGCAACGCCCGGAAGCTGCGTGCAACGCCGTGCGAGTCGACACGAGGTCTCCTGCCACGGAGGTCTTATCGGCCCCATCTGGCAGGGACTTCAGGTTGATTTGGACGTTGAGCAACGCCCCCTCCCCGGCCGCCGTGGCGAGCAATCCGGCAACTCCCGCATCCGACACGGCGTTGGCGTTGCCGAGCCGGGCGGCGATGCCGGCCAGTTCGACCACGCGGACGCACGCGCGGGCGGTCTCCATCGGGACCGTGGCGGCTCCCAGGTCGGCGACCCGGATGGCCGTTTCGCGCTCGGCGGTCTCGGCCGGCGTCGACTGCGGCAGCCGCCGGGCCTTGAGCACGGCGTCGAACGCCTCGCTGTCCCGCCGGCCGAGCGCCAGAAGGTCGCGCCGGAGGGCCTCGGCATCCCGCTTCAGGTCCCGCATGGCCGCTTCGGCCCCGGCGTACTTCTTCTTCCCGATCGTCAGGTTGGCCACCATGGTCGCGAGGCAGGTCGCCAGCGAGCCGACGAACGCCGCGACGGTGCCACCGCCCGGCGTGGGCGTGGGTCCGGCGACCTGGTCGAAGAACGTGGAGATCGGCACCGCCTCGGTGATGGGCGGTTGCTTGAGCCGCAGCTCCAGCACCTGGTCGCGGCGGAAGCCCTCGAGCTGCATGGCGTGTTCGGCGGCGTCGAGCATGGCCGCCTCGGGCACGAGCCCGACGACTTCGCAGCCGGAGATGGCGGCGCCATGACGCGCGGCCTCGGCCCGGACCAGCGCCAGCACGCGATGGATCGGCGTCGCCTCGACGTTGACGAGGTTCATGCTCACCTGCGCCCGGCGCCCGTTCTCGATCGAGAACCCGAGCGCCCGCACGTTCTTGAGCCCGCCGCTCTGTTCGCGAATGGAGGCCGCGACGGCCTTGGCGATACGCACGTCGGGGGTGTTCAGGTTCGCATTGAACGCGACCAGAAAGCGCCGCGCGCCGATCGCCGTGGCGCCGGCGGTGGGATGGATCTTCTCCGGTCCAAAATCCGGCTTGCGCGCGGGGTCTTTCCCGATGGCCTCGCGCAGGCCCTCGAACTCGCCGCGACGGACGTCGGCCAGGCTGGTGCGGGCGGGCGTGCTGGCGGCCGACTCGTACAGGAACACGGGAATCGCGAGCTCTTCCCCGACGCGCTTGCCGACTTTGCGCGCCATTTCGGCGCAATCGTCCAGCGTGCAATTCTCGACGGGCACGAACGGCACGACGTCGGTCGCGCCCATGCGCGGATGCTGGCCGGAATGGTGGTTGAGATCGATGAGCTCGCTGGCCTTCTTGATGGCCTGGAACGCGCCTTCCATCACGGGCTCGGGTTCTCCCGCGAACGTGAGCACGCACCGGTTGTGATCGGGATCCATCTCGCAATCGAGCAGCGTGACGCCGTTCACGGCCGCGACGGCGGCGAGGATCTGGTCCACCACCTCGCGGCGGCGGCCTTCGGAGAAGTTGGGAACGCACTCGACGAGACGAGCCATGGCTGGACTCCGGGAATCGCGTTGGGAGTTGGGTGGGTCCGAGATATCCGCGGCATGCTAGCGCGGTGCTGATGGAGTGGCCAGCGGGGGGCTCGCGCGAGGCGGGTCGGGAGCGCGATGTCAGCGCTGGCACGGGTCGGTCCGGGAGCGCGACGTTGTCCTCCCCACCTGCGACGGGTCGGGGGAGCGCGAACGAAAGGACGTTCGCCTGCGGCATCCCTGCCTCCGACTCACTCGCGCTCCGGCCGCTACGGCATCCCTGCCTCCCGCGGCCTCCGCGACGCCTTCCGTTCGCGCTCCCCCAACCCGTCGCTGCCCCGCCTCCCGTTGGCGTGGTGAGTCGCATCGTTGCGCGGCGCATCGCTTCGCTCGCCATGCGAACGTGGCGCTTGACAGCCTTCCGCGGCGCGCGTGCTCGTCTCCGAGACCGCTCGCGTGGGGTCGCGTGTGCGCGACGTGGTTCGCGGGGCTCGGGCGATCGCAATGCTTCGCTCGCGCGTTGTCGCGAAGGCTCGCGTTTCGCGGCGTGCGGGCGTGTGCGGCGGTCGAAATGGCGTGTGATACAAAGGCCCTCGCTCCCGCGACTCGCCCCCGAACGGTGATTCGCGATGACGCACGTTCCGTTCGCGCAGCCCTCGTACACGAGCCTCGAACAGCGCATGGACGCCCTGCTGCGCGCCGAGCGCGCCGGATCGGCCGAGATCCTGCGCCTGCTGGCCGAGATGCGCCGACACCGGTCCTACGCCCCGGCGGGCTACTCCTCGCTCTGGGATTACTGCGTGAAGCGCTTCCGGATGTCCGAGGACATGACGGCGAAGCGGCTCCAGGTCGTGAAGGCGGCGCAGCGCTGCCCGGGCCTGCTGGACGCGATCGCCGACGGCCGCCTGCACCTGACGGGCGCGCGGATGCTCGTGCCGCACCTGACGAGCTCGAATGCTCCCGAGCTGATCGCGGCGGCGACGGGTCTCTCGTGCGAGGGCATCCGGCTCGTGCTGGCGGAGCGATACCCCGCGCCGGACGTGCCGACGCGCGTGGAGCCGGTCGTGGCGTTGTTCACCGGGCCAGCGCCCGTGCCCGCACTCGCTTCGCCGCGCGCGGACGTCGCGGCCGCGGAAGCGCCCACGGCACTGTCCAGCAAGTGTCACCGGAACATGCCTCAAGGCATGTTTCGTTCAGCGAGGCTACACAGTTGGTGAGTGGCGCTGCGCACGCGAGCCCGCCCGCGCCGCCCGCGCGCGTCGCGCCGATCGCGCCGCAACGGTTCGCGATGCAACTGACCATTTCGCGCGAGACCCACGACAAGCTCCGCCGCGCACAGGAGCTGCTCGGGCACACGGTGCCGACGCAGGACCTCGCGCAGGTGCTCGATCGCGCGCTGGACGCCCTGATCACGAAGCTCGAAAAGCAGCGCTTCGCGAAGACCGACTCGCCTCGCAAGCGCCGCAGCCGTGCCAACGGTGACTACATTCCCGCCGACATGAAGCGCCGCGTCGCGGAGCGGGACGGCCATCGCTGCACCTTCGAGAGCCCGGACGGTGTGCGCTGCGAGTCCCGCCGGGACCTCCAGTACGACCACGTGATCACCAAGGCCCGTGGCGGCGAGACCACCGACGACAACCTGCGGCTCCGGTGCCACGCGCACAACCCGTACGAAGCCGAACGCGTCTTCGGCGCGGAGTTCATGCGCCAGAAGCGCGAGCGCCGCGGTGGCGGGGTCCCGCGAGCGGGTGACGCCGGGTCGGGCGGCGCGAACGCGTCACCTCCGGCGTGACGCCCCCTACGGCCACACCCTCCGCTCCACCGCGGGCAGTGCCAGATCCGCGCCGCGCATGAAGACCGTGTCCGGGCGCACGGCGGGCATCCAGTACGGGAGCTCTTCCAGTGCCTCGCACTCCCACATCACGGCATCGCCCCATGCGCCGGGCGTCAGGTGGCCGACTTCGGCTTCCGCGCCGAGGGCCCTGGCGGCGTTCCACGTGATCGCGAGCAGGATCTCGTTGGCGGTGAAGCCGCAGAGCCGCGAGGCGAGCGCGCCGATTTCCATGAGCGACTGGGCGGGCGCGGTGCCGGGGTTGAAGTCCGTGGCGATCGCGAAACGCGCGCCGCTCCTTCGAATCATCTCGGCTTCGGGCAGGTGCTGGCGCAGCGTGAGCGCGGCGGCGGGCAGCAGCACGCCGGTGACGTCGGCCTCGGCGAGCGCGCGCCAGTCTTCTTCGGTCGCACTTTCGAGATGATCGGCACTCCGGGCACCCAGTTCGGCGGCCAGCTTGGCGCCGCCAAAGCGGGACATCTGCTCGGCATGGAGCTTGATCGGGAATCCCAGCTCTTTCGCGCGCACGAGCACTGCCCTGCACTCTTCGACCGTGAACGCGACGGGGTCACAGAACACGTCGATCGCGCTGGCCATGCCTCTTCGGTGGATCTCAGACAGCAAGCTCGTACGCACTTCTTCCAGATAAGCCTCGCGCTTGTCGGCGAACTCCGGCGGCACCGCATGCAGCAGCAGAGCCGTGCGATGCACGCGCACGGGCACGCGAATGGCGGCGCCGCTCATGAGCTCGAGCAGCCGGACTTCGCGCCTCGGCGTCAGGCCGTAGCCGCTCTTCACCTCGACCGTGGTGCAGCCGTTGGCGCGCCAGCGTTCGAGACGATTGGCGAGCTGCTTCTCCAGGATCTCGTCTTTGACCGCCGAAGTCGCCTGGACCGTGGACTGGATGCCACCGCCGCTCGCGAGAATGTCGGCGTACTTCTCGCCCGCGAGCTTGCGCTGGAACTCCACGGCGCGATGGCCGCCGAAAATCATGTGTGTGTGGCAGTCCACGAGTCCGGGCGTCACGAGCTTGCCGCCGGCGTTGAGCGGGCGCGCATCGGGATGACGGCGCGAGAGCTCCACGGCGGGGCCGACCTCGAGCACGCGGCCGTCCCTGAAGACGATCGCGCCCTTGGGGAAGCGCAGGATCTCGCGTCCGTCCTTGTCGGGCGTCACCACCTCCGACGTGTTGTGGAGGATCAGGTACGCGGTGCGGCCGGCGACCGGCTTGCCCGACGGATCGTTCGCGGACCAGCTGCTCATGGAGTCCTGCCGTCCGGGCCCGGGGGCCCCGTGAGATCCACGCTCGGCAGCTTCATGCCCGTGCGCTTCGCGTGCGCGATGGCTTCGGGATAGCCGGCGTCGGCGTGACGCATGACACCCGTGCCGGGATCGTTGACGAGCACGCGCGCGAGCTTTTCGTCGGTCTCCGAAGACCCGTCGCACACGATCACCATGCCGGCGTGGATCGAGTTGCCGATCCCGACGCCGCCGCCGTGGTGCAGGCTCACCCACGACGCGCCGCCCGCGGTGTTGAGCAGCGCGTTCAGGATCGGCCAGTCGGCGATCGCGTCGCTGCCGTCGCGCATGCTCTCGGTCTCACGCCAGGGCGAAGCGACCGAGCCGGTGTCCAGGTGATCTCTTCCGATGACGATGGGAGCCTTCAGGACGCCTTCGCGCACCATGCGATTGAAACGCAGACCCAGCCGGTGTCGCTCGCCATAGCCCAGCCAACAGATGCGCGCGGGCAGGCCCTGGAAGTGCACGTGCTTCTGGGCCAGTGGAATCCACCGGTGCAGGCGCTTGTCGTCCGGGAACTCTTCCAGCGCCGCGCGATCCGTCGCCGCGATGTCGGCGGGATCACCCGAAAGGGCGGCCCACCGGAATGGACCTTTGCCGAGACAGAAGAGCGGCCGGATGTACTCGGGGACAAATCCGGGGTAGGAGAAAGCCTCGCTCTCGGGCAAACCGCCCTTCGCAGCTTCACCTCTCAAATTATTGCCGTAGTCGAACAGCACGCAGCCACGCGCCTTCATTCCCAGCAATGCCCGCACATGCGTGGCCATGGACTCGCGCGAGCGCTGGATGACCTGGTCGGGATCGGTCTTGCGCAGCTCGGCGACCTGCGTCAGGGACATGCCCGAAGGCACGTAGCCATGCAACGCATCATGCGCCGACGTCTGGTCGGTCGCGGCGTCGGGAATCACGCCGCGCTTCAGGAGCTCCGGAATCACGTCGGCGGCGTTGCCGACCAGGCCGACGCTGAGCGGCTGCTTCGCGGCCACGGCCTCGCGGCACCAGGTCAGCGCTTCGTCGAGCGAGCGCGTCACGCGGTCGCAGTAGCCGGTCTCGACGCGGCGCGTCGCGCGCGTCTCGTCCACCTCGATCGCGAGGCAGACGCCGCCGTTCATGGTGACGGCCAGCGGCTGCGCGCCGCCCATGCCGCCCAGGCCGGCGGTGAGCACGAGCCGGCCGGCGAGCGAGCCACCGAAGTGCTTCTCGGCGCATTCGCCGAACGTTTCGAACGTGCCCTGCACGATGCCCTGCGAGCCGATGTAGATCCACGAGCCCGCGGTCATCTGGCCGTACATGATCAGGCCCTTCTTCTCGAGCTCCCGGAAGTGCTCCCACGTGCCCCATCGCGGAACGAGATTCGAGTTCGCGATCAGGACGCGCGGTGCGCCCGGGTGCGTCCGGAAGATGCCGACCGGCTTGCCCGACTGGACGAGCAGCGTCTCGTCGTTCTCGAGATCGCGCAGCGAGGCGACGATGCGATCGAACGCCTCCCAGCTGCGTGCGGCGCGGCCGGTGCCGCCGTAGACCACGAGATCGTCGGGGCGCTCCGCCACCTCGGGATCCAGATTGTTCATCAGCATGCGCAGCGCGGCTTCCTGCGCCCAGCCCTTGCACGTGCGTTCGGTGCCGCGCGGCGCGCGGACGGCCCGGGCGGTGGCGGGACTCATGAGTCGAGCACCTCTTCGGCCAGCTTGACCGGCGCGACCGACAGCACCCAGCGCGCGACTTCCTCGCACGCGCCCGACAGCGGGCGGTCGCCTTCCGGCGCGGGCACGACGCGGCGGATCGCGGCGTAGAGCCGCTCGCTGCCCGAGCCCGCCTGCAGCGGCCGGCGGAACTCGAGCGCGCGGCAGCCGCAGAGCAACTCCATGGCGACGACGCGCGCGGCGTTGTCGACGACCTGGCGCGCGTGGCGCCCGGCGATCGGCGCCATGCTCACGTGGTCCTCGATGCCGGCACCGGTCGGGATCGAATCGACGCTCGCCGGATGCGCGAGCACCTTGTTCTCGGACACCAGCGCGGCCGCGACGTACTGCGCCATCATGTAGCCCGACTGCAGGCCCGGATCGGTCGCGAGCACCGCGGGCAGCTCGGAAACGCGCGCGTCCACCAGCCGGTCGGTGCGGCGCTCCGAGAGCGAGGCGATCTCGGCCACCGCGATCTTGAGATAGTCCGCAGCCAGCGCGACCGGCTGCGCGTGGAACAGGCCCGCCGACACCGTCTCGTCCGAGCCCGCGAACACGAGCGGGTTGTCGTTGACCGAGTTGAGCTCGATCTCGAGCTGGCGCTCCACGTGCACCAGCGCGTCCCACGACGCGCCCATCACGCCCGGCACGCAGCGCAGGCTGTAGGCGTCCTGCACGCGCCCGCAGTTCTCGTGCGAGCGCACGATCGCGCTGCCTTCCGAGTACGCGCGCAGCCGCTTCGCGGCCTCGAGCGCTCCCGGATAGGGCCGCAGCGCCATCACGTCCTCGCGCGCCGGCTGGAAGCTGCCGAGCAGCACTTCGGTGCTGAGCGCGGCCGCGGCCATCGCCGCTTCCCACAGCCGCTCGGCGTCCGCGCACGCGAGCGCGGCGAGCGACGTGGAGAACTGCGTGCCGTTGATGAGCGCGAGCCCTTCCTTGGCCGCCAGCGAAAGCGGCGGCAGTCCGGCGCCGCGCAGTGCGAGCGCGGCCGGCATGCGCTGTTCGGCGAGCCACGCCTCGCCCTCGCCCGTCATCACCGCGGCCAGGTGCGCGAGCGGCGCGAGGTCGCCCGAGGCGCCCACCGAGCCCTGCAGCGGCACCACCGGCGTCACGCGGCGCGCGAGCATCTCGATCAGCATCTCGATCACTTCGGGGCGCACGCCGGAGTTGCCGTGCGCGAGCGAGGCCGCGCGCAACAGCAGCATCGCGCGCACGACTTCACGCGGCGCCGCGGGGCCCACGCCCGCGCTGTGCGAGCGGATGAGGTTCACCTGGAGCTGCGCCGTGTCCTCGGGCGGGATGCGGCGGTCCTTGAGCTCGCCGAAGCCCGTCGTGATCCCGTAGATCGTCCGGCCCTCGGCCACCGCGCGGTCCACCAGCGCGCGGCTCGCGCGCACGCGCTCGAGCGCGTCGCGCCCCAGCTCCACGCGCACGTCTCCGCGCGCGACCTCCACCACGTCGTCGAGGGTCAGCCTCGTCTCGCCCAGCCGGATCACGCGTCCTCCCCCGCTCGCACGCCGTCTTCGAGGAACCGCGCCGCATCAGCCGCGAGCGCACGCGGTTCGCGCCAGATCTCCGCCGTCACGGGCAAGGCCGCGAGGAACGGCGCACGGTACGAGGCCGTGGCGAGCCGGGGGTCGCAGACCACCAGCACGCCGCGGTCGTCCGAGCGCCGGATGAGCCGGCCCACGCCCTGCCGGAAGCGCACCACGGCTTCGGGCAGGGCGTCGGCGCGGAACGGGTCCTGTCCGCGCTCGCGCAGCCGCTCCCCGCGCGCCTCGACGAGCGGATCGTCCGGCACGGAAAAAGGCAGCTTGGCGACCACGAGCAGTTCCAGCGTCTCGCCCGGGAAGTCCACACCTTCCCACAGGCTCGCGACGCCGAGCAAGACCGCTCCCCGCGTGGCGCGGAAGCGGTCCACCAGCAGCCCCGCGGGCCCGTCCACGTCCTGCGCCAGCAGCAGCCGTTCGCGCGGCAACTGGGCCGCCAGGCGTGCCCGCGCCCGGCGCAGCCGCTCGTGCGCCGTGAAGAGCACGAGCGCGTTGCGGCCCGAGGCCGCCGAGAGCGCCGCCGTCACGTCGGCCACCGCCGCCGCCTCGTCCGCGCCGCCGTCGTAGACGTAGGCGCGCATCTGCTCGTGCAGCGGGAACGGCGACGGGTAGCTCGCCGTCTCGCACTCGGTCACGCCGTCGCGCGCGAGCCCGAGCCGCTCGGCCGACCACGCGAAGTCACCCGACGCCGACAGCGTCGCCGACGTCAGCACCGCCGCGCGCGCACGCGACACCAGCCGGCCGCGCGCGAACTCGCCCACCGACACCGGCGCCGCGCGCAGTTCGGCCGCGCGCGCGCCCGGCGCCTGCGAGCGCCAGTAGACCCAGTCGGGATCCGCCGCGTCGCAGAGATTGCCGAGGTCGTGCGCGAGCTGGTCCCAGCGGCCCGAGACCATCTCGAGCTCGGCCGCGAGGTCCTCTCCCGTTCGGCCCGTGTCCGAGGAGGTCATCGCCATGCCCGCCTGCTGCAGCCGCGTCGCGAACGCCGTGCAGTGCTCGATCACGCGCTGCAGCACGTCCATGTCGTTGCCGAGCAGCTCGCGTTCGGAGCGATAGCGTCGCCGGCGTCCGTACGGGCCCGAGCGCGGCTCGTCCGGCAGCGCGAGCCGCGAAAAGAGCGCGTCCGCGTCGTCGCGCAGGTCGCCGCCACGTTCGCCCAGCCGCTCGAGCTCGCCGTGCAGCCGCTCGCGGCCCTCGGACGCGCCGAGCAGCGGCAGCGCGAACGCGCGCACGCGCGCCAGCAGCCCGCCCGTCTCGCGGTGCTCGCGCGCACCGCGGCGGCGCGGCGGCGAGCCGCCGCCCGTCAGCCGCAGCAGGTCGTCGATCCGGTGGCGCGACGCACCGAACTCGAGCTGGCTCGACAGCACGCCCTCCAGCCGGTGCGCCTCGTCCACGATCAGCACGTCGTACTCGGGCAGCAGGCCCTCGGCCTCGGCCGCCCGCGCGAGGAGCGCGTGGTTCACCACCGTGAGCCGCGCCTCCGACGCGCCGCGGCGCGCGCGCGCCCAGAAGCACTCGCGGCCGCGCCGGCACACCGGGCCCGAGCACGCCGACGGATCGGACGCCACGCGCGGACGGATGCGGCGAAACACCTCCGGGTCGGGCGGGTCGAAGCGGTCGAGATCGCCCGCCGGGTCGCCCGCCGCCCAGATGCGCAGCGCCTCGATCGTCTCGATCTCCTCGGCCGTCGCGCCCTCGGCCAGCTCCAGCGCGCGCGGGCAGACGTAGTTGGCCTTGCCCTTCAGCCGGGCCACCGGGAGCGAGAGATCCAGGGCTTCGAGCAATGCCGGAAGGTCCCGCTCGAACAGCTGGTCCTGCAGCGACTTGGTGCACGTCGCCACGACCACCCGTTCGTCCCGGTCGTGAGCGTGGACCAACGCCGGTAGCAGGTAGGCGATCGACTTGCCGACTCCCGTCGGGGCCTCGGCGAACAGCGTGCCGCCGCGCTCGAGCGTGCGCGCGACGTCGCGGGCCATCTCGACCTGGGCGTGGCGTTCCTCGTAGCCCGGCCAGCGGCGCGCGAGCACGCCTCCCGGCCGCAACGCCGCGACGACGCGCGCTTCGAGCGACATCAGAACGCCGTCACCAGGCGAAGGTGGATCTTGCCCTCGAGCACGCCGCGCCCGGGCGCGAGACCGTAGTCGAGGTCCACGTCGCCGCCCGCGGCCGGCAGCCGCAAGCCCACGCCGAGCCCGTCCGCCTCCTGCGCATCGCGCCGCGTGCCGCCCGCCGGGGCCGCGAGCCGCGTCTCGAGGTGCGCGTGGTCCCAGAAGAGCGCCGCGCGCTGCCCCGGCATCGCGAGGAAGAAGCGCCACTCGAACCGCGAGAGCGCGTAACGGTCGACCCGGAACTCCTCCTCGTCGTGCCCGCGCAGGCTCGCCGAGCCGCCGACCGGCCAGCGTTCCCAGTCCGACAGCACGCTCTCGGAGCTGAAGCGGGCCGCCGCGCGCGTCTCGAGCGCGAGCCCGGTCGCGCGGCCGAGCGGCCGGTGCCACTCGCCCGTCCACTGCAGCGCGCCGCCCGTCGCGTCGCGGCCCGTCACCGGCTCGCCGGGCACCGGGCGCAGCGTCTGGCGCGTGAACGCCTGCGTCGCCTCGAGGCGCGCGAACGTGCCGCGCCGCGGCGCGCGCGCTTCGTCGCGCGCGTCGCGTTCGAGCGCGAACGACGTGTTCTGCACGTCCGCGTCGCGCACCTCGCCCTGCGTCTGCACCACGCGCTCGACGTCGAACGCCGCCTCCGCGCCCAGCCGCTCGCCGAGCGCGACACGCGCGCGCGTCCCCCAGCGGAAGCGCGTGTACGACGTGTCCTGGATCTGCTGCTGCAACGACGCCTCCCACCGCAACGCGCGCCCGAAGAGCATCGGCTCCACGTAGCGCGCCCCGAACTCCACCAGTCCCTTCCCGCGCGACTGCCACGACAGCGACATCGCGCGCGCCGTACCCAGCAGGTTGCCCAGCTCCAGCCGCGCGAGCCCGACCGCGCCCGCGGAGCCCTGCACGCCGACCGCGCCCTCGAACGTGTTGTAGCGCGGCTCCTCGACGCGCCAGCGCAGGACGCCGCGCCGCGAGTCGCCGAGCCCCGCGAGGCCGAGCGGCTCGACGTGGCGGAAGATCCCCAGCGCCTCGAGCCGCGCGGTCGCGGCGCGTGTCGCCGCCGGATTGTAGGCGAGTCCGGCCAGCCGTCCCAACGCGCGCTGCGCCACGTCGGGCCGCGTGACGTGCAGGCCCTCGATCCGCACCTCGCCCACCGTGACGCGCGGCCCGCGCGTGCCCGTCACGCGCACGCCGACCGTGCCTGCGGAGTCGGGCGTCCACCCCGTCACGCCGAACGACGCCCACGCGTGCCCGTCGGCCACGGCCGCGTCCACCACGCGTGCGACCGCCGCCGTAAGCGCGGGCGGGCTCGCCGGCGCGCCCGGCGTCCATGCGAGCGCCGCCGCCACCGCTGCCGAGTCCTCGCGCGGCACGTCGAGCGCGAGCGCGCCCCAGCGGTAGCGCGACCCCGCGCTCACCTTCGCCGCGAGCACGCGCTCGGCCGAATCCCCGCGCCACGCCGCAGCGACGCGGGCGTCGAGCCAGCCGCCCGACTGCATGCGCGCGAGCAGGGCGTCGAGCGATCGCGCGAGCGCAGCCGAGTCGGCCGGCGCGCGCAGCGCCGGCTGCAGCAGCGCCTCGCCCTCGGCGCTCGCCAGCGGCGAGCCCGCGAGCTCGAGCCGCGCCGTGGCCGCGGCGTGCGCGGGCCGCACGGCCCCGAGGCCGAGCGCCACCAGCAGCAGCAGGAACGCCACGCGCGCGCGCATCAGAAGAAGGCCCTCACTTCGGCGCGGCCGTTCACCACCGTCGCACGGCCCGGGCGCTCGCGCACCAGCCCGGTGACGCCGAACGTCGTCGTCTCGTGCAGGCGCAGGTCGAAGCGCAGGTTCGCGTCCCAGCGCGCGAAGCCCGCCGGGTCGGCCGACGGCAGCAGCGCCACCGCCGGCGGCCCGCTCACGAACGCCCGCCGCACGGACACCTCGGCGCGACCGCGCGGGCCCACCGCGGCGCCGAGATCTGGCCCGAGCCGGATCGTGCGCGTCGCCTCGACCTGGCCCTCGGGGCGCGCGAAGTCCAGCTCGAACACGCCCGCCGCGCGCAGTGCCGGGCCCGGCTGCCAGACGAACTGGCCCGTGCCGCCCTGGTCGAGCAGCGTGCGCGCGTAGCTCGCGCCGCCCACCACCGACTGCTCGGCGCGCTGCCACTGGAACTGCGCCTGCGCCTCGAGCGTCGTCGCCGTGCCGGGCCGCGCGCGCCAGCGCAGCGCGCCCGTGCGCTGGTCGGTCGCCTGGGCGAAGTTGCCGTACGTGCGGTCGGCCACGACGCGCCGCTCGGCGCGCACGTGGAACGCCGCCACGTGAGAGCCCGGCGCCACGTCGCCTTCGATCCGCTGCGTCACCGCGCCGCGCGCCAGGTCCGCGTCGCCCAGCGCCGAGCCGGCGCCGAGGAACGCGTCGCCCGCGCGCGGCCCCCCGCGGCGGCGCGCCTCGCCGTCGAACACGAGGTCCAGCCGGCTGCCGCGCCACGCGTCGTTCGAGCCGAACTGCCACCCCGCGCGCGCGCTCGTCGCCGTGCGCGCGTAACGGTCCAGCGTCGGCGTGACCGCGAGCGCCAGCTCGTAGTCGCCCGTGCCCACGTAGTTGCCGAGCGCGTCGTAGCTGCCACGACCCGCACCCACGAAGGTCAGCGTGCGCAGCCGCACGTTGTCGGCCTCGCTCGTCAGCTCGGCGTCGAGCGACCCCGAGAGTCCCCACGGCCGGCGCTCGCCGCGCAGCTTGACGCTCGCGAGGTCGGACGTCGTGCGCGAGCCCGACGCCACGTCGCTCGTCACGCGGTGCTGGCCCGCGACCGCCACGCCCAGCGCGCCACCCGCCGGGCTCTCGGCGCCACCGCCCAGCGTGGTCGCGCGCCGCTCCGACGTGGCCGCGCCCACGTCGCCGCGGTCCGTGCGCCGCCCCAGGCCCATGCGCCACTTCCAGCGCGGCACCGTGCCACTCGCGAGCTCACCCGCGAGGTCGTGCACGCGCGCGCGCGCGCCCACGGTGTCGCCGGGCGTCGTGCGGTCGTCGCGCTCGAAGCGCAGGCTCGGCGCCAGCCAACGCCCGGCGTGGCCGACCTCGGCGAGCAGCCGGCGGCGGCCCGCGTCCCCCGCACCGAGCCCGGAGCGGCGGCCCGACGCGTCGAGCCAGAGCACGTGCGCGCGCAGCGGCAGCGCGCCGGTCCACTCGGCGCCCCGGCGCGTACCCGCGTAGCCGTCGGGCGTCGTGAGTCGCGCGACGTCCGCGCGCAGCTCCGAGCCCGGCCGCGGCCGCCAGAAGACCGCCGCGTCGCCGCGCCGCTGGTGGTCCAGATCGGCGCCCGCGGCGAGGCCCCAGTCCTCTTCGGCGTACGGCCGCTCGAGCCGCGTGAACGGCACGAAGCGGGGGTTGATCGCGCGCGCGCCCACCTGCACGCCCATCGTGCCCGGCAGCGCGCCCACGGCGCCGGCGAGCGTCAGCGCGACCCGCGAGGCGCCGCCCACGTCCTGCGCGTCGTCGAGCGACGACGCCGTGTTCAGGTCGCGCCGGCTCGTCGCGCCCTCGGCCTCGATCCGCAGCGCGCCGATCGACGTGGCACCGCCGAGCGAGAGCACCCGGTGCGTCTCCGGCAGCGGCAGCGCGCGCCCGAGCACGTACGCGCCGCGCCCGGGTCCCACCCAGCGGTACGCCGTGCGGCCCGCGACCACTGCCGAATCGGTGTAGTCGCCCGCGCCCGCCGTGACGCGCGCGAAGCGCGCCGTGAACGCCCCCGAGTCCGGGCCCGCCCATGCCGCGATCACCACCGTGCCCGTGCCCAGCGCCACGCGCACGGTGTCGTAG
Source organism: Candidatus Eiseniibacteriota bacterium (assembly GCA_044223005.1). GTDB lineage: Bacteria > Eisenbacteria > RBG-16-71-46 > RBG-16-71-46 > RBG-16-71-46 > CAIXRL01. The sequence continues at coordinate 26,044 of JBGAML010000025.1, read as the reverse complement.
TCGCCCGCACCCGCCACCAGCCCCGGACCGATCGCCCGTCCGGGCGAGTCGCCCGCCGCCGCGAGCGCCGCGAGGTCCTGCGCGTCGAGCGTCGCGTCCAGCGGCCGGCCGCGGTCGTCGGATTCGGTGATCGCCGCCGCCCAGAGCGAACCCTTCGGCGCCTCCCACTCGCCCGAGAACGTCGCGAGGTTCCGGCGGTAGCGGTTGAGGGCGTACTGGTACTCCACCGTGATTCGCGACGACGACGTGATCGGGCGGCGATTGGTGAACGTCAGCCGGCCGCGTTCGTAGTCCATCGAGTAGTCCGCGCTCTCGCCGCGCGCGAGCCGCTGGCCGTCGAGCGTCACGACCTCGCTCCCCGCCACCACCGTGATCCCGGTGGCGCCGTCGCGATCGGTCAGCTCGTAGGGCCCCTGCAGTCCGTCGATACCCTGCAGCGACACGCGCGTGTACTCGCCCTGGGCGCTGGCCGCGGCGACCGCCGCGGTGAAGCCCGCCGCGTGCCACTCGCCGCGCATGCCCTGCACCTGCCGATCGAAGCGCGCGAACTGGCCGCGCTGCACGGAGAGCGGGATGTCGCCCAGCGACGCGTTCGCGTGCGGCGCGCGCAGTTCGAGCAGCACGCGATCGAGCGACTGCAGGTCCTGCGTGCTGCCCTGCACCGCGAGCGGCGTGTTGCGATCCGAGAGCACGCCCGTCAGCTCCACGCCCGGCGCGAGCGTGCCGCTCACCGCGAGGTCGAGCGACTGGCGCAGGGCCGCGTCCTGCGACGATCCGAATTCCACTGCGACCGTCTTGTTGCCCGTGACCGCGAGGGACGCGCCCCCCGGAGCGGAGCGCAGGTCGCGGCCGGTCGCGGCCCGCACCGGCGCGGCCGTGGTGCTCTCGCGCGGCGCGGCCGCCGCCGGCGATTCCGGCGGCAGCGGCTGCCAGCGCTGGCGCCAGAGCTCGACCGGCGGCGGATCGAGCAGCCAGCAGCACGCCACCCACAGCGTCTCGCCCGGCGCGATCACCGGCAGCACGCGCAGCTCGCCGCGCACGGCGTCGAGCACGTAGTCGCGCCCACGCACGAGCGCACCGCGCCGCGTCCACACCGAGTCGGTCCCGGGGCGCACGAAGCCGTGCGGCAGCGTCCAGCGGTCGCCGCCCGAACTCGCCGGCAGCGCGAACGTGCCGCAGCCCGGGACCACGTCCGCGCGCCCGGCGCGCGCAGAGACCACCGCCGCGACGAGCACGCCCGCGGCCAGCAGCGCGGCGCGGGCGGTCCGCACGATCACTCCCCGCGGCGGGGTTCGAGCCGGAAGCGGCGCACGCGGGCCGCGCCCGCCTCGGCCACGAGCAGCGTGCCGTCCGGCGCGAACGCGAGCGCGCGCGGCCGCTGGGCGTCGGCGGTACGCACGAGCAGCGTGCCGTCGCGCGTGTAGAGCCGCACCTCGTCGCCGCCCGCCACGGGAATCACCACCGCGACGCGGTCCGAGTCGTCCACGGCGATAGCCACGTCGCCCGTCGCCGCCTCGGGAATCGTCCAGCCGCCGACCGGCGCGCCGCCCGCATCGAGCCACTGCACGCGCGCGGCGAGACCGCGCGCGCTGCTGTCGGCGGGCGCACCCTTCTTCCGCCGCGGTGCGGGCACCGCGCGCTCCAGCGTCACCAGCTCGCCGTGCGCCGCGACCGCGATCGCGGCGAGGCCGTGGAACGCCCCGGGCGCGGTGCCGTACGAGCCGACCGTGCGCACGTAGCGGCCCGAGAAATCGAATGCGAGCACGCGATCGCGGTCGCCGTCGGCGACCCAGAGCGCCGCGCCGCGATCCGCCGCCAGCGCCACCGGCAGCACGCGGCCCACCTGCTGCTCGAGTTCGGGGGCGTCGAGCGCCACCACGAGATCGGTGCGCCGGCCCAGCTGGTCGAACGCGAGCACGCGGCGGTTGTCCACGTCGAGCACCGCGACACCGAGCGAGCCCAGGCGCGCGAGCGAGGTCGGCCGCCGAAACTGGTTCTCGTCGCTGCCCAGCGCGCCCGATTCGCCGAGCCAGCGGCCGTCGGCGTCCCAGCGCACGAGCCGGTGCGACGCCGCGTCGGTCGCCCACACGTGCCCGAACGCGTCCGTCACGACACCGGCCGGCTCGCCCAGCGGAGCGGCGCCTTCGGGCGCCGTGAAGGTCGCGACCGTCCGCAGCGACCCGAGCGCCGGCGCCGCGGCGAGCGCGGCCGAGAGCAGGAACGCGAGCACGGCGACTCGCCGCGTCAGAACGTGGCGCGGACGCCGGCGCGGAACGCCACGGGGCCGCCCGGCTCGCCGGGCGTCACGTCGAAGTTCCACGAGGCGGGCGTCGTGGCGGCGGGACGCAGCCGCCCCGCCGCGCGCGTCGCGTGCAGCGCGCTGACGATCCGGTTCGCGACCGCGAGGCCCAGCACGGTGTTCGCACGGAGCGACGCACGCTGCGCGTCCTTCCGCTGGCCGCGGTAGCGGGAGAAGCTCTCGAGGTCGTTCCAGTGCCACGCGTCGCTGCCGCCGATCGAGTGCTCGGCGATGTACTGGTGGTAGGCGACCATGTCCGCCTTCGCGGGATCCTGCATGTAGAGGTTCGCCGCGTCGCGCGAAACGACGAGCAGGTTGTACTCGTCACTGCTCACGAACGCGCCCACGATGCGCCGGTACTCGTCGTCACGACCTTTCAGGTCGATGCCCGCGAACAGCCGCGCCGTGCGCTCGTAGGTGTTGCGGCGCATCTGCTCCTGCACGCGGAACGACGTGAACGCGCCCCAGATGCCCGCTTCGACGACGGCGAACGTCGCCGCCGCGTGCCGGCGCCCGAGCGTGGCCTGGCCCCAACCCGGCACCGCGAGCGAACGCAGCAGGATCCGCGCCCGCTCGGCGCCCAGCGGCATGCCTTCGTACGCCGGCTTCTCGCGGCCCGGCTTCTTCGCACCGCGGCCGCGGCCGAAGAGCGCCGGCGAAGCCTCCAGCCCTTCCGACACCACTGGCTGCGCGAATGCCGACAGGATCTCCGGCGCGACCGGTGCCGCCGAGGGCGCGGGCACGAACAGGTCCTCCACCGCGGGCGCGGCGGGCAGTTCCGTGGCGTGAACGCGCGGGGCGAGCGCGAGCACGAGCAGCGCGAGCAGGACGATCGGGCGACGGGTCACGAGAACCTCAGAACCTCCGTACGAGGGCCGCGCGCCACTCGGAGCGTCCGCTCCGCACGCGCCGCTGACCCAGTTCCAGGTGGTACTCCTCGCGCAGCGGCAGGTTCCGCAGTCGTGCCGCGCGCAGCGCATCCAGCGCCGAACCGAGATGATTGAGCCACAGGAGCGTCTCGATGACGCGCGAGCGCTGGAGCGCATCGTCGTGGCTCGACAGCATGTCGGCGAAGCGATTGACCGTCTGCTGCGGCTGCACGCCGGAGAAGCCCCTGAACGCCGTCGGGTCGTCGGCCAGCGCGCGGTAGAACGCGTTGTGGTCGCCGCTCCACAGCGTTTCGAGCGTCGAGGGATCCTGCCCCGTCACCTGCCGGTAGCGGGCGAACGAGAACGTCGACGAGGAATCCGTCGGGTCGCCGACCAGCGCCACGGCATCGTCGAAGTCGCGCGAGGCCTGCCGGCGCTCGTACCAGCGGCCGAGCCAGCCCGCCGCCTCGCCGAGCATGAACAGCCAGCCGCTGCCCTCTTCCGAATAGAGCTGGCCCAGGCCGGGCACGGCCCCGGAGAGCCCGAACGCGAGCCCCTCGGACTTCCAGCCCGGCACGTCGACCACGCGATACGTCGAATCGTCCGACGCGCCCCACTCGCGCGTGATGGCGCGCTGTGCGAGCCACGTGTTCGGCACGCGCGCCGTACGCTCGATCGTCACCTGCTGCAGCGCGAACGCCGAGCCCTCGCGCGGCAGCGCGCTCGCGTGCGCGGCGGCAACGGCCGCCACGAGCGCGAGCAGCGCCGACGCGAGGATGATCCTCACCGGAGCACCCCGATCGTGAGCACCTTCGACGCCGAGCCGTGCGCGCCGCTGAACGTCAGGTGCGCCACGTAGAGTCCCGCGGGCAGCGCCCCCGGATCCCAGACCTCGGTGTTCTCCGCGCGCAGGCCCTGGCGCTGGAACGACGCCACTTCGTGCCCGGAGGTGTCGAGGATCTTGACGTCCACGCGCGCGTCCTCGGAGAGCGAATAGGCGAACGACACCGGCCGGCGCCGCGCCGGGTTCGGGAACGCCTTGAGCGTCCCGGCCACCAGCGGCCCCGCGCTCGCGCGCACGGGCTGCGGCCCGCGCGTCGAGGGCAGCGCGTACGTACGGCCGGGATCGCCACCTGCCATCGTCCACATCGTGCCCGGGCGCCCCGCGCCCACCGGCAGCCGGTACGCGTAGAGCAGCGTGTCGCGATCGGGAGCGACCAGTTCCAGCGTGCCGTCGCGGTCGAGATCCGCGGCCACGAGCGAGCCCGCGGCCCCCGCACCGGTCGCCAGCGGCCAGCCGACCGGCGCGTGACCGTCGGCGCGCAGCGCCACGAGCATGCCGCTGCCATTCAGCGTCACGACCTCGGAGCGATCGTCCGCGTCCACGTCCAGCGCCAGCGCCGGCGACGCCGAGGCCAGGAACTCCTCCTTCGAGCCCGCGCGCGGCCAGCCCGGTGACGGGTAGCCGTCGCGGTTCACGAACATGACTTTCGAGCGCCGCGTCTGCGTCAGCACCTCGGGGAAGCCGTCGCCGTCGGGATCGCCGACGCCGAGTCCGGCGACCAGCGTGTCGCCCAGGCTGCGGCCCCAGCCGCGCAGAAGTCCGCCGTCCAGGCACCACGCCCAGAGCTTGTCCGCGTGGTGCGCGACGAGCGTCGGCCCGCTCGCGCAGTTGCCCTCGGCGTACGTGCCTTCACCGCCCAGGTGCAGCCACAGGAAGTCCGGTACGAACGCTCCGGCGACGCCCGTGTTCCATCCGGCCAGGCGCGCCATCGGCGCCGCGCCCGAGAATCGATACACCGCGACCTCACCGTTCGCACCGCCCGCCGCGACGAAGCTCGTCTCGGACGGCGCCGCCGTGGAGACCGTGAGCACGCCCGGACCCTGCCAGAACGCGAGCCGCCCGCTCACGCCGCCCGCGAGAGCGGTCGCACTGCGCGCGACCTGCGCCCCCGTGGCGTCGAGCGCGTAGACGTAGCCGTCCTTCGCGCCCACCAGAACGGCGATGTTCGGCCACGTGCCCGCGATCACCGGCGGCGTCGAGGCGAACGCCGGCAGCGTCACCGGCCAGCCCGCGAGCGGAGCGCCGTGATGATCGACCAGCCAGACCTTGCCGCCGTGCGGATCGCCCGCGCCCGTGTCGCGCGTGCAGGCCGCGAAGACCGCCGGCCCTTCCCCGAGCGAGGCGTCGCCCGTGAGGCAGGCCGCCATCTGCGGGAACGGTGGCGCGTCCAGGTGCGCGAACGCGTAGGGCCCGCCCGCGAGCCCGGTGCCGTCCGGGCGCACCGCGAACAGCGCATTGGAATCGGCCTTGTCGGGCCACGCGATCAGCGTGTCGCCGCCGGCCCAGCAGACGTCGAAGTTGCGGTCGCCGTCGGCGTCGATCGCCAGCGGCCACGCGCCCCCGCGAGTCAGGTTGGCGCGCACCGGGAAGGCGCGCATGGCCCACGTGCGGCTCGCCGTGAAGTGCATCGTGTCGCCCGCGTCATCGAGGAAGTCGACGCGCAGGTGTGGCCGCGTGCCCTGGTTCGGGAGCAGGTTCGGCGTCGTGCTGTCCGACAGCGAAGCGTTCACGCTCTTCTGGTACGGATCGAGCGGGCTGCCCTCGAGGTAGGGCGAACCACCGTCGCCCAGGTCGTCCAGCCCGTCGGCCTCGATGATCTGCAGGCCCTGGCGTGCCCAGTTGGTGTTGAGGCCGTAGTCGGGATTGATGCGCAGCGAGCGCTCGAACGGCACCACGCTCTCGTCCACGTGCCACGCCAGGATGCCGCTGCCGGGTCCCAGCGCGTCGTACTCGAAGCGATCCGGCGAACGCGGGCCGAGAATCACCTTGGTCACCGGGTCGGCTTCCAGGTCCACGAGCGTGTCACCCGGCCACTGGTAGCGGTTCTCGAGCAGCACGTACTCGTCCGACGAGAGCGGCAGCTTGTAGAAGACGTTGCCGCGGTTGCTGCCGCGGATCGCCAGCGTGTCGCCCCAGGTCGGGACGCGGATATCCATGCCGTCGCCGATGAAGTTGCGCTGGAACGGATCGATGCTCGGTGGCAGCAGGCCGATCGCCCAGATGACGTCGCCGTCCTTGAGCGCCACGTGCACGCCGTCGAGGTTACCGCTGTCCATGAGCGACCAGTAGCCGCAGACGGGGTAGCCGCTCTCGATGTCGTAGACGTCGAGGAAGCCGAAGATGTTGTGACCGTTCTCGTGCGCGATCACGCCGTTCAGGGCGCCGTAGTAGCCATCCTGGTTGACGGTCTCGGGCACGAACGAAGCCCGGTCGATCGGGTTGTCGACGTTCCACGCGAGGCTGTCGCGGAAGATCACGCGATCCGTGTCGCCGAGGAACACCGTGAAGGACGGGATGTCTTCCTTGGAGTCCTGGCGCACGTCGCTCTGCAGGTCACCGCCGGCGTGGATCACCATGAAGCGGTCGTATTTCTGCCAGGGGATCCGGTCGCCGCGCTGCGTCGACTGGGTGTCCGCGGCGAAGAACATGTCGCGGAACATGTTCACGGCCGCGCGGTAGACGCTGTTGCCGAACTTCCACGGCCCGAGGTCGGCCATGTCGTTGAGGTGATACGCGCTGTCCTGCTCCGCCGGCCAGGTGTCGATCTGGAGCACGACGCGGCCGTACGACTGCACGTCGTAGAAGCGTTCGAGCGCGCGCGCGTGCGATTCGTAGAAGTCGCGGTTGTGGGGTGCCCGGTCGATGGGCACGACGTTCGTGTCCGGTCCCGAGAGGTCGAACTTGCCGTCGCCCGTGGAAGCCGAGCCGCCGCGGTCGTGGAGGAAGTCCACGCGCAGGAACGCGACCCGGATCGTGTCGGGCGGGCCGAGGCGCGCGGCCTGCGGATCGACGCGCCAGCCGCGCAGCTCGGACGCATCGCGAGTCACGCCGGGCGGCGGCGTCCAGCCCGGGCGGCGCGCGGCGAAGCGGGTCCGGTCCACGACGAGCCCCGGCGGAAACATCACCTGGCGCTCGAGCGCCTCGCCCTGCTTCTGGATCTCCAGTCGCCGCGCGAGCACCTGCTGCTCGGCGGGCGTGAGCGCGTCGGCACGCAGCCGGCCGCCGGAACGGGCGATCGCCTCGGGCGAGGCGACCGGGCGGACCTTGAGGGCGTCCGCATGCACGACGGCCGCGCCGGACCCGAGGGCCAACGCGACCGTGAATGCGACGAGAGTGGTCTTCGTCATGCGCGGCATCGGGCGCCTAGAAGCGGTAGCCGAGCGTGATCTTGCTGACGTTGGGCAGCCCCGAGTTGCGCGCCTGCGGGATGCGGCCGAAGTCGAGGTTCAGGCGCTTCCAGCCCACCCCGAGTCCGTACGTGATCCCGCCGATGTCGCCGAGCGGATCCGAGTAGTACCCGATACGCGCGGCCATCTGGTCGGTGTACTTGAGCTCCATGCCACCGTTGTACGTGCGGAAATCCGACGTCACGAGCGACTGGTTGAAATCACCCACGAACGTGAACGCGAACTGCCCGCCCGAGGTGGCCGTCCACGCCGCGCCGACCTTCAGGTTGCGCGACAGCGGGCTCTTCTGGTCCTCGTTGAGGAACGTCACGCTGGGCCCGAGGTTCTGCACGTTGACGCCCAGGTTCAGCCGCGCCGCAGGGATCCGGTAGAGGCCGCCGACGTCGAGGCCGACCGTCGAGCCGACGCCCGAGTTCTTGGACGGGGCCAGCTGGATGCGGATGTACTTGAGGGTCGCGCCCACCGCGAAGTCCGGCAGGATCTGCGTGCCCCAGTAGACCGCCGGCGAGACTTCGTTCGACGTGAACTGGCCGATCACGTCACCGCTGCCGTTGGTCTCGTCGCTCGTGCCGTACGAGAGGAAGACGAGGCCCAGGCCGACAGCACCCCAACCCTGCACCGGGGTCGCGAACGTCGCGTAGTTGTAGCTCACGTCGGTCGCGAGGCCGGGCACCAGCTGGGCGTAGGTCAGTTCCGCCGCCGGCTTCTTCACGAAGCCCAGCGCCGCCGGGTTCCACCAGGTCACTCCCGTGGCGTCGTCGGCGAGTGCGACTCCGGCCGCCCCCATGGCGTTCTGGCGGGCTCCCGGCTGGATGTCGAGCGAGCGTCCGGTGCCCTGCGCGAGAACGGTGCCTGCCCAGCCGAGTGTCAGGATCGAGGCCAGGGCCAGCGTGGTCGAAAAACGCATGGAAAGCTCCTCATTGGGTGAACGCGATCCCCGCGGGCGCGAACTTGGACACGGCATACTACACCGTCCCGGCCGGCGAAGTTCCAGAATCTCATGTAACAAGCGGTTCCCCCGTCCCCGGGGACGGGTGCGGCAAACCACCCGACCGGAGCGGGCTAGCGATTCACGATGACCAGCCGGCCCTCGGCGGCCGCCTTCTCGCGGGCACTGCTTCGGCCGTCGGCCTCCCGCGTGTTGACGTATACCTTGTAGAGATAGGTCCCGTTGGCCAGCGGGTCACCCTCGGCGTCCCGGCCGTCCCACGGGATCTGCACCTGCCCGAGTCCGCCCATGCTGCGCAGGTCCCGGATCACCCGGCCCGTGATCGTGTAGATCCGGACCAGCGTGTTGACCGAATCCCCGGGCGCGTCGACGACGAACGTGCCGCCCGCGCCGACTCCGGTCGAACGGACCGGGTTCGGGAACAGGTAGGTGCGCGTGATGTCGAGCCGGGTGGCATCGACCACGTCGAACTCGAGCGTGGCTGAACTGCGGTGCTGGCCGGCGGCGATGCCGATCGCCAGGTTGTCCGCCGCCGAAACCGAGATCGTGTGGTGCCCGGCCGCGAGCCCCGGTAGCGTGAACGTCGCCACGCCCTGCTGGTAGGAATCGGCGGCGTAACGGAACGACGACGTCACGTCCGAGCGCGACGTGGTGTTGCCGTCCACGGTGACGATGATCGCGTTCTGCGGCGCGTGCCCGGTCGTCATGATGCCGCTCTCGTCGAACAGGTCGATCGTGAGCGTGGCGGTCGGCCGGACGGTGCGCGAGCCGCCGACGAACGACAGCGTGATGCGCGGGCCCTGCGTGTCGGAGCCGCTCGCGGAACCGGCCACGACGGGCAGCGGCGAGGACCCCGTGCCGTCGCCGGCGGCCACGGTGGGCGCCTGCAGGTAGGTGCGGAGCCGGCCATCGGTCCCGAGCGTCGCATCGAGCGGGACCACGAACTTGCCCGTGAACTGCCCGTTCGTGACCGAGACGTCGCCGTGGTAGATGGTGCCCGCGTAGAACTTGTACTGCTGCGGCAGGCCGACGCCACCCGGGAAGTGGCTCGAGCAGCCGACGTCGTCGGCATATCCACTCACGTCGTCCGTCGGCGCCGAGTCCTCGACGAGCACACTGGCGATACCGGAAAACGCCTGCGCGGAGCCACCGGGCTGGTCGAGCACCTGGCCATGGAACGTCACCGTCTGGCCACGCTGCAGTTGCGTCACCGGAGCGCCGTTCGCGTCGGTCAGGGTCACATCCGCCCAGAGGTGCGGCAGGTTGAGCACGGTCGCAGCGTCGGCCAGCAGCTGGTACTTGGCGTTGTTCGCCGTGAAGAAGAAGCCGGTGCGGATCTTGGCGATCGTGAGCGCCGCCGACAGCGGCAGGAAGTACTGGCCGTGTCCGTCGAGCGTCGCCTCGAGCGTCTGCACCGTGTCGCGGCGGAACACCAGCTGGTAGAACACGCGGTTGAGGTCCGAATTCTGCGAACTGAGCGCGCGCTCGGTCGCAGAGACCACGGCGGCAGCACCGCCCGTGGCCGTCACGTAGAGCTTCTCACCCAGGCTCGTCAGCGTCGGGTCGTCGAACTTGCCGACGTCGCAGGAGGCCGCGACGAACAGGAAGAGCCGATCGCCGTTCTCGATCTTGGGCGCGTCGGTGTCGATCAGTACGCTTTCGTCGGCGAGCTTCACCGGGCTGCCGTGCCCCACGTAGTTGAACATGGAGACGCCCGCGCTGAGGAACTTCTTGAGGTCGTCGCGCGCACCGGGCTTCGTGTGCCCCGCCCCTGTCGGGTACGTATGCAGGTAGACGTACTCGCGATCCATGTGTGCCGGTACGGACGTATCCAGCAACGTCTGTGTCTGTCCGAGGTGCGCCCACCCCAGACCGTCACAGTTGTCCCCCTGCACGTCGTCGTCGGCGAGCAGCAGGATCGAGTTGCGGTATTCGCCCAGCGGCACGGTGGACTCGTACCCGAGGATCTTCCCGCGCACGATCTGCAGCGCGGTCGTCGCGTCGCTCGCCGGGATGCGACCCGCGAAAAAGCTCGGCAGGCCCTTCACCGGATCGGTCGCGGCGAGCATCCAGTCGTCGGTCGTGTACTGGTGCGAGATGCCGGGGAAGGCATCGTAGTTGTCACCGTACGTCGGGACGAGGCAACCGGGCTGGCCGACGCCCGCCTTATTGAGGATGTTCTTGTAGTCGTAGGACGCGTCGCCGAGGAAGGTCACGAAGCGCGGCCGCACGGACCAGTTGAAGTAGGCCGTCCGCAGGAAGTTCCGGATCGCTGCCGGGTCGGTGCGGCCGCCCGAGAATTGGTCGTAGAGCGCCGAAATCGGAATCGCCTTCGTCGGGTGCGGCGCCGCGCCCTGCGCGAGCGGCAGGTGGCTGGCCCTCGCGGCGGCCAGGGCCTGTGCCGCGTCGCGGAAGGTGTCGTAGTAGATGACGACGTATTCCGCACCATTGAGCGGGGAGCGCAGGTTGTCCTCGAGGCTCGTCTCAGGCGCGTCGGCGACGCTCGTGCTCGCGAGCCGTCCCAGCGTGATGACCGAGTCCGGGACCACACGGTAGTAACGGACGACGCTGGCCGTGTCCTCGAACGACAGCGTCCATGCCGACCCGCTGCCGTGCCACATCGAGCCGTCGATGTGCAGTTCGACCGGGCTCATCGGGTCGGTGACGTCGAAGAGCCGCGGCGGCAGCGAACGGACGAACGGCCCGACGTCGTAGTGGTAGGGGCCGGCCGTCCCGGGCGAGCGGAAGCTGAGCGAATCGTTCACTGGCGCGAGGTTGCGCTGGTAGTACACCTCGAACCACGCGAGCCCGCTCACGTCGATGCGCGAGGCGCAGCCGAGCACGGTGACGTTGGGCACGGCCATGTCGAGCACGTTGTTGGTGGAGCGCACGAACGTCGCGACCGTGTCGTAGGTCACCACGCCACCGCGGTCGATGGCCCAGCCCTTCCAGACCCGACGCCCGAACGACGTCCCGTTGAACGCGACGTCGAGGAAGTGATCCGGGAGCGTCGGAATGCACACGTTGGAGGTCTTGAGCGTGTTGTCGCTCTCGCCCCACTGGCGCAGCCGGAACCGCGCGGGCTGCGCGGCGTCCGCCCCGGGCAGGTCGAAGGCATAGTGGAAACCGCCCCCCGGCGTCATCGAGACCCAGAACCACTTCTCCCAGAAGAGCGTGCTGCCGATCGGATTCGGGTTGGGGTCGTAGACGTGGTCTTCCTCGAAGTGCTGCCGGTCCGGGAAGGTGGACACCACGGTCGCACCGCCCACCGGCGCCACGTTCGAGCGCGTCGCGATCCGCTGCGGTGAACCGCCGACCGGGTTCGTCGCCGTGGCCACCGTCAGGTAGTAGTAGTTGGTCGTCTCGTACGGATGGTTGATGTAGGCCGTGTCGGCGTAGCTGCGGTCGTAGTCGGACGCCCAGCCGCTGGGCCCCATGCCGAAGAAGTAGAACGCGTCGTTGTTCGTGGCGAAGTAGCCGTCGGGACCGCCCAGCGTCGGCGACGTGGCCGCACTCTTGTCGATGAAGCCGATCGGCACTTCCTTCAAGTCGCAGGTGTCGCAGAACGACGTGGCCGAGAGCTGCGGGTAGCCCGGCAGCGTGTAGAGCCGGAGCGAGTCGAGCTTGATCGAGTCGCTGATCGCGGAGAAGAGCTGGAGCGAGCGCAATGTCGAGTAGTTCACCGCGTAGAAGCCCGGGCGCTTGATCGCGAGCTTGGCCCAGCCGTGCCCGTAGATCGCGCTCGAGTCGAGCGGCGTGGCGACGACCGCGCTCTCCACCTGCAGCCCCAGGCGGCGCGCGCCGCGCACGAGGTCGGCGACGCCCGGCCGGCGCCACGACTTGCCCTGGTCGTAGTTGGCGAGGACCTCGCGGTAGACGGGCTCGAACGGATCGTCCGGTTCGGCCGCGGGCCCGAGCGCGCCCGTCGGCGTCACCTGCACGTCGACGTCGATGCGCTGGGCCACCGTGAGCCGGCGCGCCGCCGGCTCGTAGGCCACGGGTTCGATCGCGATGCGCGCGACGCGCTGGTTGCGGAGCCACGTCACGTCGAGCAGCCGCGCCGCCGCGGGAACCGCGCTGCCCGCGGCGCCGTAGGCCGCGAGGTCGCGCCACGCGCCCTCGGTGGATGCACCTTCCGACGCCGACACGGGCGCCAGCGTGACGCCCTCGCTCACCGCGGTGGCCGAGCCGACGCCGCGCACGCGCACGTCGCCCAGCGGCGGCACCGCGACCAGGATAACGCGGCGGAACGACGGCGGCGCACCGAGCGCGCCGACGGGCTCGTAGCCCTCGAGCGCGGCCTGCACGGAACCGCTGGGATCGCCCGTCGCCGTCGTGGCGAGCGCGGGCACGTCGACCGTGAAGCGCACCGAGCCGGGGGTCGCCGGGGCGAGCCGCACACCCGCGAGCGAAGCAGCGCACACCGGGGCGACGGCGAGAGCGAGCAGGAGACCCGCGAACAGGGCGCGGGCGAAGCCGGTTTTCGGTTGGTGCATGGCCGTACGGATCAGAACTTCTCCGCCTCGTCCACGAGCATCACCGGGATGTCGTCCACGATCCGGTAGCGCAACCGGCACTTCGCGCAGGTGAGCGACTGTCCGCTCGGGTCGTAGGCGAGGTCGCCCTTGCACGCGGGACAGACCAGGATCGCGAGCAGCTCGGCACTGAGGGCCATGGGACTCCTTCTTTCCGGCGCGGCCGCCCTCGTCCCCTTCTCGCCGGTCCGCGGTCACGGTCCCGCAAGGGGTTGCAGGCTCGCTGCGGCGTCGCCGCAAGCGGCCCGAATCAGGGGAGTTGGGAGATTTCGGCGAGTCTAGCAACCGGCAATTTCCGGGGTCAAGCGCCGAGGTCCGTGTAGACCCCCATCCGGCGGAATCGCGCCTGGCGCTGGCGGCGCAACTCGTCGGGGGTTACCCCGCTGAGCGCGTCGAGGTTCTCCCGAAGTGCAGCCGACAACGCCGCAGCCGCGGCATCCCAGTCCCGGTGCGCGCCGCCGGAGGGCTCCGGCAGCACCTGGTCCACGATCTGGAGCGCCGACAGGTCGGGCGCCGTGAGCCGCAGCGCCTCGGCCGCGCGGGGCGCCTGCTTGCCGTCGCGCCAGAGGATCGCCGCGCAGCCCTCGGGCGTGATCACCGAGTAGACCGAGTTCTCGAACATGAGCACGCGATCGGAGACCGCGATCGCGAGCGCGCCGCCCGAGCCGCCCTCGCCGATCACCACCGTCACGATCGGCACGCCGAACGTCGCCATCTCGCGCAGGTTGACCGCGATCGCCTCCGCCTGCCCGCGCTCCTCGCCGCCGAGGCCCGGGTAGGCGCCGGGCGTGTCGACGAGCGTGATGATCGGCACGCGGAAGCGGTCGGCGAGCTGCATCAGGCGGAGCGCCTTGCGGTAGCCCTCGGGGTTCGTCATGCCGAAGCGGCGGAGCAGGTTCTCCTTGGTGTCGCGCCCCTTCTGCTGCCCGATCAGCATCACCGGCCGGCCCTCGAAGTACGCGAGCCCGCCCACGATCGCCGGGTCGTCGCCGAAGTGGCGGTCGCCGTGCAACTCGCGGAAGTCGGTGAAGCAGCGCTGCACGTAGTCGAGCGAGTACGGGCGCTTGGGATGGCGCGCGATCTGGACGCGCTGGTAGCGCGTGAGCTGCGCGTACGTCTCGCGCCGCAGCGTCTCGGCCTTGCGCTCGAGCTCGGCGAGTTCGCCCTCGGCCTCGAGCCCACGCTCGGCCGCGCTCTCCCGCAGTTCCTGGATCTTCTGCTCGAGTTCGAGGATCGGTTTCTCGAAATCCAGCCAGACGGTCACGACAGTGCCTTTCCCCAGCGCACGCGGCACGAGGGCACGCGCTTCTTGAGGCCGGTGATGAGCGAGTCCTGCTGGCCCACGCGCCAGCGCCGCGACCGCAGCGCCAGCCGGGAATGGTCCGGCTTCACGACGTAAAGGTATACCTCAGATTCGCCCGGGTGGGCGGACAGGACCTCGGAGAGGTCCGCGAGGCAGGCCTCGGTCAGGGACTCGGCCTTCACCTCGATCTGCAGCACCGGCCGGAACTGCTCGCGGCCCTGCTCCCACGGCCGGACCTCGTTCAGCAGCAGCTTGGGGCCGCGCTCCTCGCGCACCTCGATCCGGCCCGAGGCGACGACGATCGAATCCGTCTGCAGCACCGGCCGCGCCTTCTCGAACGCCTCCGGGAAGATCGTGCACTCGAGCCGGCCGGTGAGGTCTTCCAGCACCACCATCGCCATCAGGTCGCCCTTGCGCGTCGTGAGCTGCTTGATCTCGCCCACGATCGCGACCACGCGCACCTCGGTGTCGTGGCCCGCCTCGATCGCCTGCGCGATCCCGTGCGTCGCGATGCGCTCGATGTCGGCGCGCAGGTGCTCGAGCGGGTGCTCGCCGAAGTAGAAGCCGAGCACCTCCTTCTCCTTGGCGCCCTTCTCGCGGCTCGTCCACTCGGGGATCGCCGGCAACGGCGCCGCGTGCACCGCGACCGAACCCGCGTCGTCACCGCCGCCGCCGAACAGGCTCGACTGGCCGCTCGCCTTCTCGCGATGCACCGCGGCCGCGTGGTCGAGCGCCGTCGCCGCGCCCGCATGGAGCGCCGCGCGCGACGGTCCGAGCGCGTCGCACGCGCCGGCCTGCACGAGGCTCTCGACCACGCGCCGGTTGAGCGAGCCGGCATCGGGGCGCGCCGCGAGATCGTAGAGATCCGTGAACGCGCCGCCCGCCTGGCGGGCGCGCAGGATCGCCTCGACCGCGCCCTGGCCCACGTTGCGCACCGCGCCCAGCCCCACGCGGATCGCGCCGTCCTCGATCGTGAAGCGCCACTCGGAGTGGTTCACGTCGGGCGCGCGCAGTTCGATCTTGAGCCGGCGGCATTCCTCGATGAGCGTCAGGATGCGGCTCGAGTCGCTCATTTCCGACGTCATCGTCGCGGCCATGAACTCGGCCGGGTAGTGCGCCTTGAGCCACGCGCACTGGTAGGCGACCAGCGCGTACGCCGCCGAGTGGCTCTTGTTGAAGCCGTACCCGGCGAACTTCTCCATGGTGGTGAAGATCTTGTCCGCGACCTTCTCGGGGATCTTCGACGCCTTGGCGCACCCTTCGGTGAACTGGGCGCGCTTCTTGGCCATCTCCTCGACGTTTTTCTTGCCCATCGCGCGGCGCAGCTCGTCGGCCTGTGCCATCGAGAAGCCCGCCAGGTCGTGCGCCGAGGCCATGACCTGTTCCTGGTACACGAAGACGCCGTAGGTGCCCTTGAGGATCGGCTCGAGCTTGGGATGGTCGTACTTGGCGACCTGCCGGCCGTGCTTGCAGTCGATGAAGTACGGAATGTTCTCCATCGGGCCCGGGCGGTAGAGCGCGTTCATGGCGACCAGGTCCTCGAAGACCGTGGGCTTGAGCTTCTTCATGTAGTCGCGCATGCCCGTGGACTCGAACTGGAACACCGCCACGGTGTCGCCGTCCTGGAACACCTTGTAGGCCGCCGGATCGTCGAGCGTCAGCGCCTGCCAGTCGATCTCGACGCCGTGCGTCTGGCGGACCAGCCGCACGCCCTCGTCCAGCACGCTCAGCGTGCGCAGGCCGAGGAAGTCCATCTTGAGCAGGCCCGACTTCTCGACCGACTTCATGTCCCACTGCGTGGTGGTCGAGCCGTCCTTCTGGCGATAGAGCGGCACGTAGTCGAGCAGCGGCCCCGGCGTGATCAGCACGCCGGCCGCGTGCGTCGACGCGTGGCGCGCGAGGCCCTCGAGCACGCGCGCGGACTTGAGCCACTTGGCGTACTGCGGGCCCTTCTCGGGCAGCGACTTGAGATCGGGCGTCTGGTCGAGCGCCTTGTCGAGCGTCATCCCGAGCCCATCCGGCACCAGCTTGGCGATCCGGTCGATCTCGGCCACCGGGAAGCCCAGCGCGCGGCCCACGTCGCGCACCACGCCCTTGGCGCCCATGGTGCCGAACGTGATGATCTGCGTGACGTTGGTCTCGCCGTACTTGCGCTTCACGTACTCGATGACCTCGCCGCGGCGGAGATCGTCGAAGTCGATGTCGATATCCGGCATCGTGACGCGTTCGGGATTCAGGAACCGCTCGAAGATGAGGTCGTGCTGCAGCGGGTTCACGTCCGTGATGCGCAGCGCGTACGCCACCAGCGACCCGGCGACCGAGCCACGGCCCGGGCCCACGCCGATGCCGTTGCTCTTGGCGAAGAAGATGAAGTCGCGCACGATCAGGAAGTACGACGCGAAGCCCATCTTGCAGATCACGTCGAGCTCGTAGGCGAAGCGCTGCTTCACGCCGTCACCGACGCCGGCGCCCATGCGCGCGTGCAGTTCCTTCCACGCGAGGTCGCGGAAGTACTCGTCCGCGTCGCGCCAGCCCTCGGGCAGCGGGAACTCGGGCAGCAGCGGCTTGCCGAAGCCCATCTGCAGGTTGCAGCGCTCCGCGACCGCCAGCGTGTTGAGCAGCGCCTGCGGGTCGTCCGGGAACGCGTGCTTCATTTCGTCGGGCGAACGGAAGTGCAGCTCGGAGACCGCGCGCATGCGCTGCGCTTCGTCCACCGTCTTGCCCGTCTGGATGCAGATCAGGACGTCTTGCGCCTCGGTGTGGTCCTTGCCGAGGTAGTGACAGTCGTTGGTCGCGACCAGCGGCAGCCCCGTCTTCGCCGCGAGCGCCTTCACCTTCTCGCGGATCTTGACCTCGATGTCGAGCCCGTGGTTCTGGATCTCGAGGAAGTAGTTGTCCGCGCCGAACATGTCGCGGTACATCATCGCCGTCGCGAGCGCCGCGTCGTCGCGGTCCGCGAGCAGGTCGTCGGCGATCTCGCCCTTGGGGCACGCCGACAGCGCCAGCAGGCCCGCCGAGTACTTGGAAAGGATCTCGTGGTCGACGCGCGGCTTGTAGTAGAAGCCTTCCAGGTACGCGAGCGACGAGAGCCGCATGAGATTGCGGAAGCCCGTCTCGTCGCGCGCGAGCAGCACCAGGTGGTGCGCCGTGTCCTTGGGGTTGCGGTCCGTACGCGCCCCGCGCGTGACGTACGCCTCCATGCCCACCAGCGGCTTCACGCCCGCCTTGCGCGCCTCCTGGTAGAACTCGACCGCGCCGAACATGGCGCCGTGGTCGGTGAGCGCCAGCGCCGGCATCTGCAGCTCGGCGGCACGCTTGACCATGGCCGGGATCGGCGTCGCGCCGTCCAGGAGCGAATAGTCGCTGTGGTTGTGGAGATGGACGAAGTCGGAGTGCTTCATGGCGCGTCCTGCGTGGGTGTCATCCGGGGATGGACGTCCGTGAGGTCACCACTCCCCCGGCGCGCGGGAGGCCGCGGCCAGGCCGCTCGGGAGGGCGTTCAGCGTCGCGCGGACTCTAGCACAAAGCGTCCCGACTTCTCCGTCGCGAGACCCGCCCGATCCACCACGCGGACGCGCACCGTGTGCGCACCCGGCTTCGGCGCGTGCAACGGACGCCAGCGCAACTGTCCGCGCGCGTCGTCCCACTCGCTCGGCACGCGTACGCCGTCGATCTCGAACGCGCTCGCGGACGCATCGACACCGCTGCCGCGCTCGCTCACGACCGCGACCAGCTGCCAGCGCGAGTACGGGCTGCCCGTGCCCGCGCGCGCCGGGGCCGGCAGCAGCCGCACGATGGGCGGCACCGCGTCGCGCAGCAGCGCGAACTCGCCGAGCCGGCTCGTCTCGGCGCGCAGCAGGTGCGCGGCCGCGTCGCGCTTCGCGCGCAGCGGCTCCCAGTCGCCGCCCGCGGGATCGCGGCGATAGACATCGACGCCCGCCGGCAGGTTGCCGGGATCGCGGAACGCGATCGGCGCGCCGCGCCGCAGCGGAAAGCGATACGGCGTCACCTCGAGCGCAGGGCCCAGCGACACGAGCCCCTGGGCACTCGCATCCGGCGCGTGCTCGATCCGCGCGATCACCGCGCCGCGCTCGAACACCACCGCCGCCGGCAGCGAGAGCTGCGCGAACTCTGCCGGCTGGAGCAGCTGGTCCTCGCCCGCGGGCAGCGTCGTCGCCTCGAGCGTCGCGCTCCACGGTGCGCCGCCCTCGAGTACGCCACTCGCGCGCCAGCCCTGCGCCGGCAGCGCCGCAGGCGCCACGATCGCGACCCACGCCGCCCCGTCCCACGCCGCTCGTTCGCCCGCGCCCGCCTCGCCGCACGCGATCCGCACGCGCGCGAGCCCGGCAGGCGTTCCCGCGAGCCGCACGCGCACGCGCGCCTGCGGCAGCGCCGCGAACGTCCATGCGGGCGCGGCGCCGCCGCGCGGTGCACGCGCGAGCGTGTCCGGGCCCGCCTCGCGCGGACGCGGGCCGCGCAGCCACACCACGCGCTCGGCGCTCGTACCGTTCGCGCTCTCGGCCACCAGCCGGAGCGGCTGCGGCGGCGCTCCCGGCGCGACGGCGATCGCGCCGTCCCAGTCGCCCGGCGCGCCCGCGAAGAAGCGCACGGACACGCCCGGTGGATGCCAGAGGATGTCGCCCTTGCTGCCCGTCACGCGTCCGCGATCGACGACCTGGTCCACCTCGCTCATCTCACCCGCCCACGAGATCGAGTCGCGACACGACGCGAGCCGCTGCCCGTTCCATTCGACCGCGATCACGCGCGCCGGCGTCCCGCTCGAGGCGGCCCAGCCCTCGCGCGTGCGCACGATCGCACGCACGCGGCCCTCGACGCACAGCGTCTCGCCCGCCGCCGCCGCGTGCGGCGCGGCGACGCGCTCGATCCACGCGCGCTCGTCGAGCGGCTCCAGCACGACCGACTCGATCCGCGGCGCCAGCGTCGGCGCCACGTCCAGTCCCGCGAGCGCGGGATCGAGCGCGAAGTCGCCGTGGCGGATCTCGTAGTGCAGGTGCGGCTCGTTGGTGCCGCTCTCGCCGCTCCACGCGACGAGGTCGCCCGCGCGCACGCGGAAACGGCCCGCCGCCGGTGCGAGGTCCTGGTCGTACTGCCCATTCGCGCGCTGCGCCGCGTCGACGTACGACGCCAGCGGCTCGGCGAACGCGTCGAGGTGCCCGTAGACGAGCAGCCGTCCGTCGTCGCCACGCAGGTAGAGCGCGCGGCCGTAACCCACGCCCGAGGTGCGCACGCGTTCGATCGTGCCGTCGAGCGAGGCGTACACCGGATCGCCCACGTGACCACCCGTCGACAGGTCGAAGCCCGCGTGGAAATGCGTCTGGCGCAACTCGGCGAAGCCGCCCGTCACCCGCAGCGTCGCGAGCGGGGCCGATCGCAACGGTGGCGCGAGGACTGGGGGAGCCGGCGCATCCGCCGCCCGCGCGAAAAGCGGCGACTCGGCTGTCCCGACCGCCGCGGCCACGCAGCTTGCAACGAGGATCGCGCGCATCCGTTGCGGCGCGCACGCGCACGCGACGGCGCGCCGGAGCGAGCGGGCGGAACGCCCCACCCAAGTGACTGCCAGCGCGGAACTCCGCGACCACCCCCGGAGACCGGCTGCACGTGGCACCGCGGTTGCGATGCCCGGCCCCGGTTCCGTACCGGCCGACCGGCCGGCTGCTCCCCCACGTGCAGTCCCGACGTGCTCTCTCAAGGAGGCCATCCGTGAATCCCCGTCGCACCCTGTGGACCACGCTGATCTTCAGCGCGGCGATCGTCCTGCTCGCGAGCTGTGGCAAGTCCTCGTCGTCGACCGCGCCCGACGCGCTCGACAGCACGCCGCCCGCGGCGCCGTCCAACATCGGCAGCTCGTACGACGCGAACCTGCAGGTCGACTATCTCACGTGGACCCCCAGCTCGTCCGCCGACGTCTCGTCGTACGAGATCTACCAGTACAACGCCTTCCCGGTGACCGGTGCGACGGGTGTCGCGCTCTGCTCCGCGCCCGCCGCGGCCAGCTCGATCGCGCTGCCGGGCACGCCCGACGCCGGCGCGTTCTACTACCGCGTCCGCGCCAAGGATGCCGCGGGCAACACCAGCCCGTTCTCGGCCGCCGTCCAGGTCACGCGTCACGCGACGTCGCAGCAGTCGCCGACCGCCGGCGACGACGCCGATCCGCACGCGGCGCGCACGCGCTGACGATTCGCACGTCCCCCGGCGCGCGCGTCCGCTAACGGAGGAGCACGACGCGCGCGTCGGCGTGACGGCCGCCACTGGCGAGCCGCACGACGTAGACACCGGCCGGGAGGAGACGACCGTCTCCGTCCCGGCCGTCCCATGTCCAGCTGCCGCCGGGCCGCGCATCGAGCGGCACGCGGCGCACGACGCGGCCCGCGAGGTCGACGAACGCGAGCGACTGCGGACCGCCCTCGCCCGCGCCCTGCCAGTCGATCGCGAGCGGCGCGCCCGACGGCCGCTGCCGCGGCGCCACCGCGACACCGGTGCGCCCGCGCAGCGCGCCGCCCGTCGGCACCACGCCCTGCGCCACGTTGGAGAGCGGTCCGCGTGCGCCGGTGTGATCGATGGGCCGCAGCGCGAAGTACCAGCGCTGCCCGCGCGAAAGCCCCGGCACGCTGCCCTGCTCCGCATTCCCCGCGTCCACGTGCGCCGGGATCGTCGCGCGCACCGTGGCGGACTCGAAGCGCGCGCTGTCGAGCGGCGCCAGATCGGCCGCGATCTCGTACGACGCCGGCCGCCCGGTGGCGCCGTCGTCGCCGGTCGCCGTCCACGCGAGCGCGGCGACCGTGTCCGCGAATGCCGTCACGCGCAGGTCGGCGACGCCGCCCGGCACCGTGACGGTCGTGCTCACGGCGGCCACGTCGCCGAGTGCGCTCGGCTGGCCCTCGTCGTCGAACGCGATCAGTGCGAAGTAGTGGAGCGAGCCCTCCGCGAAGCCACCGACCACCAGCGTATCCAGCGTCCCGGCGGAATCCGGCGCCGGCGTCGGCACGAGCGTGGCGGTGGCGAAGTCGAGCGGCGTGATCGGTGCCGTCGAGACGCGCAGTTCCACGCGGCTCGCGCGGCCCACCAGGCTGTCGTCGCCCGTGGCCGTCCACGTGAGCCGCACGCTCGTCGTGCCGAGCGCGACGCCCGCGAGGTCCGTCACCGCCGCCGGCCGCATGCGGTCGATCACCGCCGGCCCGCCCGCATCGATCCGGCTGCCGGTACGCGCCGCGTTGCCGCGGGGCGTGGGCCACGCCGCGAATGCCGCGTTCCAGGTGCCTGCGCCCGCGTCGAGCATGCAGGCGTTGCTGTCGGCGCCCGCGCCCACCACCACCTGCGTCGCGCCGTCGCCGCGCACGTCGGCGAGCGCCGGCCACACCGTCCCCGGCACCATCGTCTTCGGGAACGCCGGCACCACGTGGCCGCTGTCGTCGAACGCGACGAACCCCAGCGGCGACGCGAACCCCGGGCAGACGCCGTGTCCCGCCGAAAGCGGCCCGAGCACGAGCGGCCCCGCCGGATCGACACCGGTGACGAACGGCCAGCCGCGCGCGTTCACGACCGCGCCCGAACTGTCGATGCGCGCGAGGCGCGTCGGCGCGTCGAACGCGAGCACGAGTTCGTCGGCGCCGTCGCCGTCGATGTCGGCGGGCGCCGGCTCGGCGATCGTGTTGGTGGTGATCGGCGTCGTCCACCCGGGTGAGCCCGTGGAATCGAGCGCCGCGACCTGCGTCGGGTCCGCGAGGAAGATCGCGAGCGGCGCGTGTGGTCCCCCGAGCCGCGTCACCACCGGTGGCGCCGCGTTGCCCGCCGACGCGTACTGCCAGAGTTCCTGCGCATGAAAGTCCACCGCGTGCAGTACGCCCAGGCCGTCCACGCAGAGGATCTCGTCGCCCGGCACGCCGTCGACGTCGGCGAGCGCCGGCGCGCTCGCGCCGATCGTGCCCGTCGCGAACGGGAAGCCCGCGAACTTCGTGCCGTCGGTCCGCCACGCCCACACGCGGCCGTTGCCCCCCATCGCGACCACGTCGAGCACGCCATCGCCGTCCAGGTCACCCAGCGCCACACCGCCCGCCATCACGTTGGTCGCGCCGAGCCCCGTGACCGGCCAGCCCGGCAGTGGGTGCCCCGCGTCGTCGAAGCCCGCCACCTGCCCCTTCGTGGTGCCCACGAAGAGCCCGACCGGCCGCCCTGCGCCGAGGCGCGCACCCGCGAGGTTGCCCGCCGGCACTCCCGGCAGCGTCGCCACCCATGCCGTGTCCGCCGTCGCGCCGTCGAAGGCGACGAGGTGCTGGTCGTTGGTCGCGATCACGACGAGCGTGCGGCCCGTGTTGTAGCGCAGCGACACCGGCGGCCCGACCGACGACGAACTCGTGCGCACCGCGGTCGACATCGTCCGCGCCGTGAGCGCGCGAAACAGGTCGAGCCGCGGCGCCACGTCGGTGAAGCGCGTGTTGAGCGCGCGCACGTCGACCGCCGTCTCGCGCAGCCGCAACAGCATGCCGAGCGGCGTGAGCGGATCGCGGCCCGCGTGCAGCCGCTGCGCCTGCAGCAGCGCCGCCGCGCCCGCCACCACCGGCGAGGCGAACGACGTGCCCGAGAAGCCCGTCACGTACGCCGGCTGGCGCGCCTGCAGGCTGTCCGGCCCCGCGCCCTGCAGGTAGGTCGTCGTCACCTCGGTACCGCCCGCCGCGAGGTCCAGCCACGGGCCCGTGATGTCGAAGTCCTGGTACTGGTCGAGCGAATCCGTCGCCGCCACCGAGATCACGTCGGCGCGTTCACCCAGGTGCGTCGCGCCGCCCGAGTTGCCCGAGGCCGCGACGAGGATCACGCCCGCGCGCGTCGCGTCGTCGAGCGCCGCGTCGAGTGCCGGATCGGACAGCGCCGTCCACGAGCAGTTGATGACGCGCGCGCCCATGCGCGTCGCGTAGCGGATCGCGCCCGCCGCGAAGTCGAGCCGGATGCGTGATTCGGGCCGCACGCCGAACGGCGGCACCCAGCCCATGCGCACCGCCATCAGCCGCACGTTCGGCACCGTGCCCGCGATGCCGCTGCCGTTGTTCGCGATCGCACCCGTGATGCCGGCCACCATGGTGCCGTGGCCCGCGTAGTCGTTGGGATCGGCGTCGGCGTCGTTCAGGTCGTCGGCGTGCAGCGTGTCGACCACGTTCAGCGCGACGAAGTCCCAGCCCCAGACGTCGTCGACGAAGCCGTTGCCGTCGTCGTCCACGCCCGGCAGCCCGTCCGCTTCCGCGGCGTTCACCCACAGGTTGCCGTGCCGGCCGGGCAGCGTGCCCGCGAGGTCGGGGTGATACGGCAGCACGCCCGAATCGAGGATCGCGATCACGATCGAGGTGTCGCCCGGCTCGACGTCCCACGCTTCCGGCGCGCCGATGTCGTGGCGCGGGAGCGAACGCTGGTAGAGCCAGTACTCGAACGAGAGCAGCGAGTCGTTCGGCAGCGACGCCATCGGCAGTTCGGCAATCGGCGTCGCCGAGAGCACCTCGGGCAGCGCGCGGAAGCGCGCGAGCGCGTCCTCGAGCCGGGTGGTCGGCGGCAGGTGCACGACCTGGAACGCCGTGAAGTCGGTCGCCCCCGATCCCGGCTCGGGCGGCGCCTCGCCGACGAACGCCGGCTCGAACGTCGCGCCGAGCGACACCGCCGCCGCGTCGAGCGCCGCGACGCCCAAGCGCGCGACGCGTCCGGCGTGCGTGCGCGCCGCGCCGAACGGCTGTACCGCGCGCGCCGCGGAGGGCGCGAGACGCAGCTCGAGCACGTCGCCCGCCCAGCACGGCGCGGGCGTGGCGCTCCCCGGCCGGTGCACGGGCAGCGACGGCACCGCCGCGCCCGAGGGCGCCGCGGCGAGCGTCAACGCGAAGAGCAGAAGCAGTGCGCGCATACGATTTTCGCGACACGGACGGGCGCGGAGACGCACCCCCCGGTCGCGATCGCCCACGAGTGTAGCACGCCCGGCGCGCACTCCCGGGGCTCGCCTTGACGGCCCCGGAGCGCCCCGGCGACACTCCGGGGCGTTCCCCGCCGTCCCCCGCGGCCCGGTTCGACCCACACACCGAACGGAAGCCATGCCCCAGTCCGAACGCGACCAACTTCGCCAGATGCTGCTGGACCGTTCCATGCGCTTCGGCGATTTCGTCCTGAGCTCCGGCGCGCACTCCAGCTACTACATCGACGTCCGCAAGACGAGCCTGCATCCCGAGGGGCTCAAGCTCATCTCGAAGCTCTTCTGGGAGCAGCTCGAGGCCGACGACGTCACGGCGATCGGCGGGCTGACGCTGGGTGCCGACCCGCTCGTAGCCGGTGTCATGTGGTGGAGCCACGAAAAGGGCAAGCCGCTCGAGGGTTTCCTCGTGCGCAAGAGCCCCAAGGATCACGGCACGCGCGGCCAGGTCGAGGGCAACCTCGCCGGTCACAAGCGCGTCGCGATCCTCGACGACGTGATCACCAGCGGCGAGAGCTCGCTGATCGCCGCCGAGTCCGCGGAGAGCTACAAGGCCGAGGTCGTGCGCGTGCTGGCGGTCGTGGACCGCGGGCAGGGCGCCGGACAGATCTTCCAGCAGCGCGGCTATCCGTTCACGCCGCTCTTCACCATCAGCGACCTGCTCCCCGCGCAGAAGTGAGGCTCCGCGAGGGGCGCGCCCGGTTCGGCGCGCCCCGACGCGACGCCCAAG
Source organism: Candidatus Eiseniibacteriota bacterium (assembly GCA_044223005.1). Taxonomy (GTDB): domain Bacteria; phylum Eisenbacteria; class RBG-16-71-46; order RBG-16-71-46; family RBG-16-71-46; genus CAIXRL01. The sequence continues at coordinate 1,150 of JBGAML010000025.1, read as the reverse complement.
ACGCGGCTCCCCCCCGCCGATAACTCCCGGGTACACCCCACGGTCCCGTCGTCCTCCTTTTGGAAGGCGCCCGATGTTCGAACGTCATTTCGGCCTGCGCGAAAATCCCTTCCACTCGGGTCACCAGATGAAGTTCCTGTACCCGAGCCGGGAGCATCAGGAAGCGCGCGCCCACCTGCGTTACGGGATCGAGAACCGCGAGCCCTTCGTGCTGATCACCGGCGAAGTCGGCACCGGCAAGACGACCGCGCTCTACGACGCGCTCGCCGAGTGGGGCCCGCGCGTCAGCGTCGCGCTGGTGACCAACTCCGCGCTCACGCGACAGGAACTGCTCGAGGAGATCGCGCTGCGCTTCGGCATGCCCATGCCGAGCGGCACCACCAAGCCGCAGGCGCTCGCGCAGCTCGAGCGGCACCTGCTCTCGGTGCGTTCGCGCGGCGAGCACGCCGTGCTGCTGATGGACGAGGCGCAGAACCTCGCGCCGGAGCTGCTCGAGGAGATCCGCCTGCTGTCGAACCTCGAAGCGCAGGGCGAGCGGCTCGTGCAGATCTTCCTGGTCGGCCAGCCCGAACTGGAAGCCAAGCTCGCCGACCCGACGCTGCGCCAGCTGCGCCAGCGCATCGCCGTGCACTACCGGCTGAACCCGCTCTCGCCTGAGGAGACCGCCGGCTACATCCACCATCGCATCGCCGTCGCGGGTGGCAACCCGTGGCAGGCGTTCCCGCCCGAAGCCTGCCGCGAGGTGTACCGCGTGACGCACGGCATCCCGCGCGAGATCAACACCGTCGCGACGCAGGCGATGATCGCCGCGTTCGGCGACGGCGTCCCCGGCGTGACGCCCGATCATGTGCGCTCGATCGCGCTGGAGAGCGATTTCCGCAGCGTGCTCGGCGCGCCCGCCAAGCTGCCCGACGGCCCCGCGCCCATGCCGCCCGCGAGCGCACCCGAGCCCGCGCCCGCCGCGCCCGCGTCACAGGAGGACGCGCCCGCGGAAGGCACGCCCGCGTGGATGCCGCCGGACCTGGTGCGCGGCGCGATGACGCCGATCGCGCACGAGGAGCCCGTCGCTGCCGCGCCGGCGCCTGCGCCCGTGCCGACGCCGGCGCCCACCCGGGCGCCCGCGCCGAGCGCGCCCGCGGCGGCCGCCGCG
>JBGAML010000024.1:0-57752 GCA_044223005.1 Candidatus Eiseniibacteriota bacterium | reverse complement strand
TGATCGTGACGAACGACGCGATGGCGCCGGTGTTCCAGCAGCTGGCGGACTGGAAGACGCAGACGGGCCTGCCGGCGGTGGTGCGGACGGTGTCGTTCATCCAGGGCCAGTACCCCTCGGCGGCGGACGACGCCGAGCGGGTCCGGCTGTTCCTGCGTGACGCGTACACGCGCTGGGGCGCCAAGTGGGTGCTGCTCGGCGGTGACACCGACGTGATCCCGGCCCGTCTCGGCCAGACCAACTTCTACGGCGGCGAGATGATCGCGACCGACCTCTACTACAGCTGCCTCGACGGCAACTGGAACGCCGACGGCGACAGCCTCTACGGCGAGGGCTCGAACGGGCTCGGTGGCGGCGACAACGCCGACCTGATGCCCGAGGTGTACGTGGGCCGCGCGCCGGTGACCACGCCGGCGGATGCGCAGGTGTTCGTCAACAAGACGCTGCAGTACGAGAAGACGCCGCTCGGCACCTACGAGGACCGCTGGATGTTCTTCGCCGAGGTGCTCTTCCCGCACCCGTGGACGTCCGGCACGACGCCCTCGATCGACGGCGCGATGTACGCCGAGCAGATGCTCCCGTACACCGACATGGAGCCCGGCCTGCACGTGGCCCGGCTCTACGAGAACTACACCGATCCGCAGTGGCGCGCGGGCGTGGTGCCGGAGACGCGGCAGGCGGTGATCGACTCGATCAACGTGGGCTACGGGCTCGGGCTGCATATCGGCCACGGCTACCGCAACGTGATGGAGGTCGGTGGCGCGTCGCTCACGAACCCCGACGCGCTCGCGTTCACCAACGGCAACAAGCTGATGAACCTCTACGCCATCAACTGCACGTCGGTCGCGATCGACTTCCCGTGCATCGGCGAGGCGTTCCTGCTCAATCCCAACGGTGGCGCGGTGACCAACGTCGGCTCGTCGCGCTTCGACTTCCCGGCGACGGGCCAGCTCTACCAGGAGGAGTACTTCCGGCTCTTCTTCGAGGACAGCGTGACCGCGGTCGGAGAACTGAACGCGCGCCAGAAGCTGCCGTTCCTCGCGTTCACGACGTACGACGGCGTCGATCGCTGGACGCAGATGACGCTGCTCGAACTCGGCGATCCCGAACTGCGCATGTGGCGCAGCCGGCCGGGCACGCTCGCCGTGACGGCGCCTGCCACGATCTCGGTCGCCGACACGACGATCGCGGTGCAGGTGCAGCAGGACGGACTGCCGCTCGCCAACGCGCGCGTGACCGCGTACCGCGCCGGCAACGATTTCGAGACCGGGCTCACCGACGCCGCGGGTGCGGTCGTGCTGCCGTTCCGTCCGGACCTGGCGGGCGGCACCGTGACGCTCACCGTCACCGCGTACAACGCGCGCCCGTGGCAGGGCACCGCGACGATCGCCGCGGCCGGTGCACCGGTGATCGTGCAGGCGGGCGTGACGGTCGTGGACGACGGCAGCAACGGCACGATCGGCGACGCAGGTGCGTCGCTCGACGCGGGCGAGACCGTGGACCTGCGCGTGACGCTCGCCAATCGCGGCGGCGGCGCGAGCGGCGCGCTCTCGGCCGACCTCTCGACGACCGATCCGCAGGTCACGATCCTGAACGGCACGGTGGGCTACGGCGCGATCGGGGCGGGCGGCAGCGGTGCGGCGGCCTCGCCCGCGAGCGGCTTCCGGATCTCGGTTCCCTACACGATGGCGGACCAGCGCGAGATCCCGTTCCAGCTCGTGATCACCGACGGCGTGGGCGGCAGCTGGCGCCAGGCGTTCCAGCTCGTCGCGCACGCGCCCGAACTGCGCACGTACGCGCACGGCGAGACCGAGACGCCCGGCAACGGCAACGGCCGGCCCGAGGCGGGCGAGACGGTCAACTACACGATCTCGCTCCGCAACAACGGCACCGGCATCGCGCACGGCGTGAGCCTCGTACTGCGCTCGTTGGACGGCCTGAGCGCGATCAGCGACAGCACCTCGAGCTACGGCGACCTCGCGCCCGGCGCGACCGTGGCGGGAGATGCGGTCACGTTCATGCCGCTCAGCACGCTCGCGAAGCTGCAGGTCGTGCTCTCGGACCAGGACGGCGTGCTGGGGACGCAGACGCTCGACCTCACGTATCCCTCGACGCCGGTCTCGCTGCTCGGGATCGGCACGGCCAGCGGCGTCGCGCTCACGTGGGCGCACTCGTCGGCGGCCGACCTGACGGGCTACAACGTCTATCGCAGCTCCGCACTGGCGGGCCCGTTCACCAAGGTGACGCCCGTCCCGACCGACCGCATCTCGTACTACACCGACGGCGGTCTCGCGCCGCTCACGCAGTACTACTACCGCGTGACCGCGGTGGATTCGTCGGGCAACGAGTCGTCGCAGTCGCTCACGTCGTCGGCGAGCACCAACCCGCCGGCGCACGCGATCTTCCCGGTGCCCATGGGCCGCACGACGCCGGGCAACGTCGCGCTCGAAGCGCTCTACTCGAACACGCAGATGGACATCGCGGCCGGCTCGGACGTGCTCTACGTGCTGCACGCCGACGGCTCGGCGCCGGTGGACGCGGACGGTTCGGGCTCGACGCTCGGCGACTTCACCCGCCGCGGCGGCTACTACGCCAGCGGCGCGTCGCTCGCCGTGCTCGACCCGGCGCAGGGCTGGTCGGTGATCGGGACGTCGTGGGACTCGCTGGGCGTCTACGTGTTCGACAAGAACGGCGCACTGCGGTCCGGCTTCCCGCTCTACATCAACTCGAGCATCTGGTCGGGCGTCGCGGTGGGCGACCTGGACGGCGACGGCAAGTCCGAGATGTGCTTCGCCTCCAACGGCAACAACTTCTACGTCGTGCGCTCGAACGGCAGCGAGTGGATGGACGGCGACGGCATCCCGGGCACGAAGGGCGTGTTCAAGGTGCTCGGCTCGAACAACAACTACGGCACGCCGGCGCTCGCCGACCTCGACGGCGACGGCAAGCCCGAGATCGTCTACGGCTCGCGCGACGGCAAGCTGTACGCGTGGAAGGCCGACGGCTCGAACCTGCCCGGCTTCCCGTTCGTCACGACCTCGCCGATCACGTGCTCGGCGGCGATCGGCTACCTCGACGGCCCGGGCGACACGTCGCCGGAGATCGTGTTCGCCAACGAGGCCGACTCGATCTACGTGCTCGAGCCCAACGGCACGCGCCGCCCCGGCTGGCCGGTGTGGATGCGCGCGCAGGGCAGCTCCAAGATCCCGTCGCCCGCGATCGCGGACATGAACAACGACGGCGTGAACGACATCGTGTTCCAGAGCACGAACGGCGGCGTGTACTGCTACTACGCGAATGGCGTCGGCATGCCGGGCCTGTACGGCCTGCGCTACTCGACCCTGACCGCCGGCGCGTCGGAGAGCAGCCCGATCGTCGCCGACATCAACGGCGACGGCTGGAACGACATCCTCTGTGGCGGCGAGACGGCGCAGCTGACGGCGTTCTCGGGCGCCAACGGCCAGGTGCTCGCCGGCTTCCCGATCCAGCTCTCCGGCGAGGTGCGCGGCACGCCGGCCGTGGCGGACATCGACCGCGACGGCAAGACGGAGATCGTGCTCTCCGACTGGGACAAGAACCTCTACGTGTGGGACTACGACTTCCCGTTCCAGCCCAACGGCACGCCGCCGTGGCCGCAGTTCCACCACGACGCGCGCCGCACCGGCTTCGCGGGCGCGAAGGTGTTCGTGTCGGACGTGGAGGGCGGACCGCTCGCCGGCGGCGAGGTGCGCGACCTCGAGTTCGCGCCGCCGTCGCCCAACCCGGTGCACGGCACGTCGCGCATGTGGTTCGGCGTCCCGGCGTCGCTCGCGGGCCAGACGTACGAGCTCGCGATCTACGACCTCACCGGGCGCCGCGTCGCGACGGTCGACCGCGGCATCGCGAAGACCGGGCGGTTCTCGCTCGCCTGGGATCTCCGCGACGCCGGCCGGAGCCCGGTGCGCGGGGGCGTGTACTTCGCGCGCTTCGCGATCGGCTCGCAGTCGCGCGGCGGTGACCGAACCGGTCACCGCCCCGCACGCTTGACCGGCGCGCGCGCGGCTCCGTAGTGTCGCCGTCCCGTCGGCGTCCCCATCCGGAGAGTTCCTCGCCATGAGCGTCCGTGTCCGTTTCGCGCCCAGTCCCACCGGTTACCTGCACGTCGGAGGCGCGCGCACGGCGCTCTACAACTATCTCTTCGCGCGCTCGCGCGGCGGTGCGTTCGTGCTCCGGATCGAGGACACGGACGCCGCGCGCTCCACGCCGGAATCGGTCGACGCGATCCTCGCCGGCATGCGCTGGCTCGGCCTCTCATGGGACGAGGGCCCGGGCGCCGGCGGCGAGTACGGACCGTACGTGCAGACCGAGCGCCGCGCGATCTACGACGCGGCTGCGCAGGAGCTGCTCGCGTCCGGGCACGCGTACCGCTGCTGGTGCACGCCCGCCGAACTCACCGCGCGCCGCGCCGCGAAGGCCGAGGACGGCGAGAGCCGCTACGACGGCCGCTGCCGCGCGTTGTCCGCGGCCGAGCACGCGGAGCGGCTCGCGTCCGGTGCGCCGTGCGTGATCCGGTTCGCGCTGCCCGGGCCGGGGGAGACCGCGTGGGACGACGTCGTACGCGGGCGCGTGTCGTTCCAGAACGAGGTGCTCGACGATTTCGTGCTCGTGCGCTCGGACGGCCAGCCGACCTACAACTTCGCGTGCGTCGTGGACGATCGCGCCATGCGCATCACCCACGTGATCCGCGGCGACGACCACATCTCCAACACGCCGCGCCAACTGCTGCTCTATCACGCGCTGGGCGCCGAGCCGCCCGTCTTCGCGCACGCCTCGATGATCCTCGGCCCCGACGGCAAGCGGCTCTCCAAGCGCCACGGGGCCACGAGCGTCGAGGCGTTCGGCGACCTGGGCTTCGTGCCCGAGGGCATGGTGAACTTCCTCGCGCTGCTCGGCTGGGCCTACGACGGCCAGCGCGAACTGTTCACGCTCGCCGAGCTCGAACAGTTCTTCACGCTCGAGAAGGTCGGCGCGAACCCGGCGATCTTCGACACGCAGAAGCTCGAGTGGGTGAACGCGCAGCACCTGAAGCGGCTCGACGAGGCCGAGCGCGTGCGCCGCGTCGAGGCGTTCCTCGCCGCGCGCGGCACGAACCTCGCGCACCGCACCCCCGAGTGGCGCGCCGCGTTCGTGCGCGCGCTGGGCGAGCGGCTGCGCACGCTCGCCGACGCCGAAACCTACGGTGCATTCGCACTCCGCGACGAACTCGCGATCGACGCGGCCGCGTGGGCCGGGCTCAAGTCGCGCGAGTCCCTCGCGGCGCGGTTGCGCGCCCTGGCCGAGCGCCTCGGTGCGGACGCGGAGTGGTCGCTCGCGAGCCTCGAGCAGGCGACGCGCGCGCTCGCGACGGAACGGGGCGTGAAGGCGGGCGAACTGATCGGTGCCGCGCGCGTCGCGCTCACGGGCAGCACGATCTCGCCCGGCATCTTCGAGGTCATGTGGCTGCTCGGGCGCGAGCGGGCGGTGGCGCGCCTGCGGGCCGCCGCGTGGCGGGCCGAGACCGAGGCGGCCGCGGGCCCCGCCTGAGCGCGAGGCGCCGCGACTTGCGCAACCCGCGGGCAGCGGCTAGATTCTCCGGCCGATTGCCCCGTAGTGTAACGGCAGCACGACTGGTTCTGGCCCAGTTAGTCGAGGTTCGAATCCTTGCGGGGCAGCCATCTTCACCGTTCGCCGGCGGTCATGCCGCCGGCGGACGTGTTCGCGATGCGGGATCGAGAGGGGAGCAGCTCGCCCCTCCGGCTCGCGCCAGGATCGCGAACGCCGCAGCACCGCAGTTCCGTGGCGCTATCGTCTAGGGGTCTAGGACGGGTGGTTCTCAGCCATCAAACCGGGGTTCGAATCCCCGTAGCGCTACCAACCCCGATTCCGGCGCCCGCGTGAGTCCGACTCGCGCGGGCGTTCCGCTTCCGGCCACCACCCGCGAGGGCCGCCGATGAGCCCGATGCCGCGCACGATCGCCGTTACCGGCCCGCTCGGCTTCGTCGCGTCGCGCCTGCTGCCGCACCTGCGCGATCGCGGGGTGCACGTGCTCGCGGTCGTGCGGCCGGGTCGCGATGCGTCGGCGATCACCGCGTTCCCCAACGTCGAACTGCGCCACGGCGATCTCGCCGCGCCCGAGACGTTGCGCGGCGCGTTCGACGGCGCCGAGAGCGTGGTGCACCTCGCGGGGCTCGCGCTGGTGCCGGCGATGCTGCCCGCGATCCTCGCGGGCGGCGCGCGCGCGGGTGTGTTCGTCAGTTCGGCGGGCGTGTACACGAAGCTCGTGAGCTCGGGAGCCGACGCCAAGCGGGCGGGGGAGCAGGCGCTGCGCGACTCGCCGCTCGCGTGGACGATCCTGCGGCCGAGCATGATCTACGGCACGCCGCGCGACCGGAACCTCGTGCGCCTGCTGCGCTGGCTGCAGCGCTGGCCCGTCGTGCCCGCGCCGCTCGGCGGCATCACGCTGCAGCAGCCCGTGCACGTCGACGACCTCACCGACGCGATCCTCGCCTCGCTCGAACGCCCCGCGGCGGCGCGGCAGGCGTACGACGTCGGCGGTCCGGAACCGATCGCGCTCAAGGACGTGATCCGCGAGTGCGCGGCCGCGCTCGAGCGGCCGTACTGGATCCTGCCGCTGCCCCTGGCGCCGGCGCATCACGCGGCGGTGTTCGCGCGCCGGATCCGCGTGCCGTTCCCGGTCAGCCCCGAGCAGGTGCTGCGGCTCACGGAGTCGAAGGCCGTCGACATCGGCCCGGCCCGCCGCGACCTCGGCTTCGATCCGCGGCCCTTCCGGGACGGAATCCGGGCCGAAGCGGCCATGCTGGCGGGCCGTTCCGGCGCGGCCTGAGCGCCTCGCTCGCCGCATTCCGCCCTTGCAGGGTGGGCGAGATTCACCACGAACCGGCCAACGGTCCGTCGCCTGACCCGATCGCGGATTGCCGATATTCAGGGACTTTCCATCACCGCGCGGAGCCATGCCACGGCGGCGCCGCGGCGATGTCGCACCGCCGCGCTTGAGGCACCACCTGCGCGTAGCCTCATAACCCGGCTCCTGACATGAGATTGACCCATTCGGAAACGCCTGCGTAGTATGCTGCGGTCGCGTGCTGGTCCTGCCGTCTCATGTACGGCAGCAGGTTTCTTGGGTACACTCTCGACGATCTCTCCGTCCAGGCGGGGCGCGATACAGCCCGAAAGGTCCGGGCGCGTGCCTTGCATACAGTTCCGGATGCGGACCCCTGCCCGGGAACCCCGGTCGCGGGTCCGCCTCCCAGGTCATGGCAGCCGACGCTCCGGACCGGACCCCGATCCACGGGGGCTCGCCCGGTCTTTCGGCTGTCCGGCGTACCGCACTCGGACTCCCCCTCTGCATGGCATTCCGTAAGGCTCCCCGATTCCTCGTGCTGACGATCGGCTACGCCGCGATCGTCAATCTGGCGTACCTCGCCGCGCTCTCGCTGCGGTTCGAGGGCCAGATCCCGCCGCGTTTCTGGCAGGGCTACCTCGAGGTCGGACCGGCCTTCACGCTGCTCTCGCTGCTCGGCTTCTTCCTCGCCGGCCTGTACCACGGCCTCTGGCGCTACGCGAGCACGGTGACGCTGTTCCAGATCTTCAAGGGCGTCACGCTGTCGGCTGCGTCGCTCGTCGTGCTGCTGTTCCTGATCCCGGATCGCAAGTTCCCCTCGAGCCTGATCGCCATCGTGTGGCTGATCGAGCTGGTGCTCGTGGGCGGTGCGCGCTTCGCCTGGCGCCTCGCGCGCGAACGCGTGCTCGGCACGTTCTCGGGGCACTCGGTGCCCACGCTCGTGATCGGCGCCGACCACTCGGGCGTCGACCTCGTGCAGGAGATGCGGCGCCGCTACTCGTCGGCCGAAGAGTCGCTGATGCCCGTCGGCTTCCTCGACGACGACGAGCGCCTCACGGGGCACCTGATCGAAGGCCTCAAGGTGCTGGGCACCGTCGCGGACCTGCCCACGGTGCTGCGCGACCGGCACATCGAGATGGTCGTCGTCTCCGATCCCGACGTCCCCGGCCGCGTGCTGCGCGAGATCGCGCGCGTCTGCACTGAGGCGAGCGTCCGCATCAAGACGCTGCCCGGCCTCTCGGACCTGAGCCACGGCGCGCGCCCGTCGCTGGCGCAGATGCGCGACATCCGCATCGAGGACCTCCTCGGCCGCGAGCCCGTGCAGCTGGACCTCGAGGAAGTCGGCGAGTTCCTGCGCGGCAAGCCGGTGCTCGTGACCGGCGGTGGCGGTTCGATCGGCTCCGAGCTCGCGCGGCAGGTGTTCGAGTTCGGGCCGTCCGAGCTCGTCCTGCTCGACCACGCCGAGAACGGCCTCTACTTCGTGCACCACGAGCTGGTCGCGATGCGCGGTTCGTTCCCCGTGCACGCGATCGTCTGTGACATCCGCGACGCGGCCGGCATCGAGTCCGTGTTCCGCCGCTTCAAGCCCGCGGTCGTGTTCCACGCCGCCGCGCACAAGCACGTGCCGCTGCTCGAATCGAGCCCGCGCGAGGCCGTGCTCAACAACATCGTCGGCACCCGCAACTTGGTGGAATCGGCGGACCGTCACGACACCGCCAAGTTCGTGCTCATCTCGACCGACAAGGCGGTGAACCCGACGAGCGTGATGGGCGCGAGCAAGCGCGTGTGCGAGATGCTGCTGCAGAGCGCCTCGCGCCGCAGCCAGACGCGCTTCTGCGCGGTGCGGTTCGGCAACGTGCTTGGCAGCGACGGCTCGGTGATCCCGCTCTTCCAGCGCCAGTTGCAGCGCGGCGGCCCGATCACCGTCACGCACCCTGAGGCGCGGCGCTACTTCATGACGATCCCCGAGGCCGTGCGGCTCGTGCTGCAGGCGGGCGCGATGGGACGCGGGGGCGAGGTGTTCCTCCTCGACATGGGCGAGCAGGTCCGCATCCAGGACCTCGCGCGCCAGCTCGTGCGCCTCGCCGGCCTGCGCGAGGGCGAGGACATCGAGATCGTCTTCACCGGCCTGCGCCCGGGCGAGAAGCTCTACGAGGAACTGCATTCGCACACGGAGCAGACGCGCATCACGCGGCACGAGCGCATCCTCACGTGGGACCTCGAGTCCAAGCCCGAGACCGTGCTGCGCGGCGAGGTCGAGACGCTCGAACGCACCGCCGAGGTCGGCGATCCCGAGGCGGTGAAGCAGCAGCTCCACCAGATCGTGCCCGAGTATCGCGAGCCCACCGCCGAGGACCTCAAGCTCCAGCCGGCGCCGGTCATGCCCGACGTACAGCTGCCCGCCGCGACCGCGCCCGTGCCGGCGCCGCCGATGGACCTCGCGGACGCCGTGCGCCGCGGGTTCGACGCCGCGGTCGCGATCGGCCTGCTCGCGCTGTCCTCGCCGCTCTGGCTCGCGGTGGTGCTCGAGGCCCGCCTGCGCGGCCAGCGCGCGTTCCTCTACGACGAGGTGCGCATCGGGCGCACGCGCCGCCGTGGCCCGCGCCGCGTGGCGCCGAGCAACGTCCCGATCGACCGCCGCAACATCGAGCGCCGCACGCAGGACCTGATGGGTGCGCCGATCACCTGCTCGCGCTTCCGCCACGACCTCGGGCCCGTCAGCCGCTGGCTCGCGTGCCGACGCCTCGACAAGCTGCCGTGGCTGCTCAACGTGGTGCGCGGCGAGATGGCGCTCGTGGGCCCGAAGCCCGAGAAGGAAGAGCTCGTGCTGCGCTGGAAGAGCATGGTGCCGGACTACGGCCGCCGGTTCACGGTGCGCCCGGGGCTCACGGGCCTCGCGCAGGTCTCGGGTATCGCCGACGGCGACGCCGACGGCGTCGTGCGGCGCGTGCACTACGACCTGTTCTACGTCGACCACCGCTCGGTCGTGCTCGACCTGCGGACGCTCCTGCGCACGCTGGCGGTGATCGCGCGCCGTCCGCGCCGGTCCCCTCCGGGCGAGGAATCGGCGGCGGGCGCGAGGCCGGCCGCGTGAACCGGGCCCGACGCGACGACGCGCCCGCGGGGGAAGCGTGCAGTAGAATCCCGGTCCGGGGTTCCGTGGGAACCACGGATCACGGGCAGGAGGGATCCTCGTCCAGGAGAATCACGATGAACACCGTATGGAAGCGACTGATGCCGCTCGCGGCCGCTGCCGCGCTGCTGCTCGGACCCGGTCCGGCGCGCGCCGAGGACTACGTGCTCGGGCCCGAGGACGTGGTTTCGGTCTCCGTCTGGATGCATCCGGAACTGGAGAAGGTCTACACGGTCAGCGCCGACGGCAACATCACCGTGCCGCCGGTCGGCGACGTGAAGGCCGCCGGGCTCACGGCGCGCCAGCTGGGCGACCGGCTCGGCGAGAAGCTCTCGGCGTACCTGCGCCAGACCACGACGGCGACCGTCACGGTCACGCAGTTCCTGAGTCACAGCGTGTACGTGAGCGGTGCGGTGGCCAAGCCGGGACGCTACGGCTTCGAACGCATCCCGACGATCCTCGACGTGCTCGGCCAGGCGGGCGGCGCGCTGCCGCTCGCGGACCTCTCGTCGGTGCAGGTGCTGCGTCGCGAGGGCGACGCGCGCCGCACGCTGACCGCCGACCTGGCGGCGGCGCTCCGCAGCGGCGACGCGAGCGGGCTGCCGGCGCTCAAGCCGGGGGACACCGTCGTCGTGCCCGGCGCCGCGGCGCAGGGCGGTGGCGCCGCGACCTCCGAGGGCGTGGGAGTGCTCGGCGAGGTCGCCAAGCCCGGGATGTACTCGGTCGGCGCCGGCCAGGACATCTGGGCCGTGCTCGCGGCCGCGGGCGGCGTCACGGCCAACGGCAACCTCAAGGACGTGCGCGTGCTCTCGCGCAGCGAGGGCGGCCAGACGGTGGCCACGCTCAACCTGCGCGATGCGCTCGATCACGGCAGCCGTGCGCCCGCGACGGTCAAGTCCGGCGACGTGGTCGTCGTGATGCGCCGAGGGCTCACCGCGTGGAACGGCCTGACGAACGTGCTGGGCCTGACGCAGAACGCGGTCAACATCGTGGTCCTGCTCGACTACTTCCAGAACCGCAACAACAACAAGTGACCCCCTAGAGGACCGATGAGCGAGATTCCCTCCCAGTCGTCCCCCCCCTTCGATCCCGGCGAGTTCCTGCGCGTCCTCTGGCGGCGGAAGTGGCTGCTCGTGCTGCCGTGGGTGACGTCGCTGGCCATCGGTATCGCGGCCGCGCTCCTGCTCAAGCCCGTGTACTTCAGCAGCACGGTGCTGATGCTCGATCGCGGGCAGAACATGCAGGGGCCACTCGGCGCGATGGGCGGGGGTGGGCTGGAGCTGGAACAGCAGGCGGACATCATGCGCGAGCAGGTGCAGAGCAGCCTGTTCCTGCGCAGCGTGATCGCGGCGACCGGCGTGAAGGAGGACCGCGCGACGCGGGCGTGGGCGCTCAAATCGGCGTCCAAGTACCCAGGGCTCGGGCAGGACGAGCAGGTCGAGGCGTTCCTGATCGACTACCTGCGCGACGCCGTGGCGGTGAAGCGGAGCAAGGGCAAGCTGCTGCAGGTCGACGTGGCCGACTTCAATCCCGACCGCGCCCGCAAGTTCTGCGAGGCGATCGCGAACCAGTTCGTCGCGTCGTCGAAGGCCAAGCAGCTCGAGGCCCTGCAGTCGCAGCAGGAGTTCAGCATCGAACAGCTGCAGGTGTACAAGCGCGCCCTGCAGGAGGCGGAGTCGCGGCTCGAGGCCGCACGCCAGGCGGCGCTGTCGAGCACGTTCACGGGCTCGACCGTGAACGCGACCAACCTCGCGCTCGCCAACTCGCTCGCCGAGCAGGCCGCCGTCGACGTCGACGAGCAGCGCCAGCGCGTGGCCGACCTGCGCAGCCAGTTCCCGGGCAAGCTCCGCGACAACGATCCGCTCGCGGTGTCGAGCCCCGAGATCTCGTCGCTGGCGGCGCAGCTCTCGTCGCTGCAGGGGCAGCTCGGCCGCGCGCAGCTTTCGGACGCGACCGGCAATCCGGCCGCGGGCTCGGGAGTGCGCGTGGCGATCGCGCGCAAGAGCGCCGAGCTCGAAGGCGCGCTCGCCGACGCGGCCGCGCGGGCGCTGCCCGGCGCGTCGCCCGACGCGCGCGACCTGCTCGTGCGCTACCGCGTCGCGCAGGCCGACCTGCAGGCGCGCGACGCGTGGCGGTCGTGGATCACGCAGCAGGTGAGCGCCTACCAGCGCGAGGTCGTCACCGCGCCCAACCGCGAGATGGACATCTCGCGCCTGCAGGCCGAGGTCGACCAGCAGCGCGCGCTCTACACGGCGTTCCAGCAGCAGTCGGCGGCGGCGCAGATCGCCGAGGCGTTCCAGAACGCCAAGGTGAGCGGCCGGTTCGTCATCATGGAGCCCGCGACGCGGCCGCTCTCGCCGGGCAAGCCCAACCGCCCGCTGCTCGTGATGCTCGCGCTGGTGATCGGCGCGATCGTCGGCACGGGCACCGTGCTCGTGGTCGAGCACAGCGACCAGTCGGTGAAGAACGCCGAGGAAGTCGAGGGCCTGCTGGGCCTGCCGGTGCTCGGCGCCGTGCCGCGCGTCGAGGAACTGCAGCGCGCACGCCGCCGGCGCTCGGCCGCGCCCGCCGCGGCCGCCGCGCCCGGCGCGCTGCCCGCGCCCAAGGATCTCGGGCTCGTGCAGCGGCTCAAGGTGGAGAGCCCGCTCGGGCTCGAGTTCAAGCGCATCTACCTCAACCTGGCGCGCACGCGCGGCCGCACGCTGCCGCGGACGATGCTCGTCACCAGTTCGACGCGCGGCGAGGGCAAGACGACGACGTCGGCCTGCCTCGGCATCACGCTCGCGCGCGAACACCGGCAGCGGACGCTGCTCGTGGACTTCGATCTTCGCAGCCCCGCGCTGCACCGCGCGCTCGGCATGCCCGGCAGCAGCTGGGGCCTGGCGCAGATGCTCGCGCAGCGCCAGTTCGACGAGCGCTTCGTGCGCCAGACGGCGCTGCCGAACCTCGACTTCCTCGCCGCGGGCAAGAGCGACCGTCCGGCGGCCGAGCTCGTCGAGCAGGACAACGCCGAGTGGTTCCTGCGCGAGGCGATGCAGCGCTACGAACTGATCGTGCTGGACACGGCGCCGACGCTGGCCGTGCCCGATCCGCTCATCCTCGGCCGCGCGGTCGAGGGCGTGCTCTACGTGGTCAAGGCCGGCGCGACCGTCCGCAAGGCGGCCGAGTACGGCGTGAAGGTCCAGCGCGGCGCCCGCGACAACCTGCTCGGAGTCCTGCTCAACGATTCGGGCGAGTTCCTGCCGCAGTACTACGGCTACAAGTCGCAGTACTACGGCTACACGACCGAGGTCGCCGAGGGGTGAGTCCCGCGGCATCCCCGGCGGAAGGGGGACACTCGTGAGCGACGTGCCCGGACGACTTCCGCGGCGCGACGCGGCGGCCGAGGTGCGCGGCGCCGCACGGCGGACCGCCGATGCCTGGCGGGGTGCCGGCCTCGGGCCGGCGCTCGTCGGCGTGGGCGTGGCCGTGCTGTTCATGGTCGCGTTCATCCTCTTCGACTACACGTTCGACCAGGACCCGCACCGCATCATCAAGGTTGCGCTGGGCCTGCTCGCCGTGCTCGCGATCATGGCGCAGCCCAAGTTCGGCCTGCTGCTCCTGCCGGTCGCGACGCCGTTCCTGCCGTGGGTGCCGCCGGCGCCCGTGCCGGGCCTCAACGCGCTCAACGTGCTCCTGTTCGCGATCTTCGGCACGTTCGCGCTGGGGCGCGTCATGGCGCACCAGCCGCTCTTCCGCCGCGGCCACCTCGGGCTGCCGATCGGGCTGCTGATCCTCGTCTGTGCCGTCTCGATCGTCCGCGGCGCCGCGTTCCCGACCGGGTACCGCTACCAGGGTGGCATCTCGGCCCTGATCCTGTTCCGCTCCGCGACCACGTTCGCCACCTACTTCATCGTCTACGCGATGGTGAACGGGCCGAAGGAGCGCGCGCGCGTCGCGTGGGCGGTGGTGGTCGGCCTCATGGCGGAAGCGGTGGTCACGCTGCTCTACGGGCGCAACGGCAGTTCCGGGCGCGCGATCGGGTCGATCGGCCAGGCCAACGAACTCGGCGCGTTCCTCGCGATGTACTCGATCGTCGCGTTCGCGATGATGGCCGGCACGAAGCACTGGTTCGGGCGGATCCTGCTGCTCGCGACGTTCGTCGCCGGCGCCACCGGCATCATGTACTCGGTCTCGCGCGGCGCGATGCTGTCGTTCGCCGTCGGCCTGCTCTACGTGGCGTGGCGTTCGTCGCGCTGGTTGTTCGGCATCCTGCTGATCGTGCTCGCCACCTCGCCGCTCTGGGCGCCCGACTACCTGGTCGAGCGCATCAAGGGCACGCAGAAGGAGGTCGAGGGCAGCGACGAGGTCAAGCTCGACCGCGCCGCGGAAGCGCGCGTGCAGACGTGGCAGACGCTGATCCAGATCGTGAAGGACCACCCGCTGGACGGCGTCGGCTTCGCCGGCCTGAGCGAAGTCCTGCCCGACGTGGGCAAGGAGCTCGGGCTCGAGGAAGCCGTCGACTCCGCGCACAACACCTACCTGCGCATGGTGGCGGAGATGGGCATCGCGGGGATCGGGCTGTTCCTCTACCTCATGGGGCGCTGCCTGTGGCTGGCCGAACAGGGGCTGAGGTGCGCGAAGACACGCCTGGATCGTGGTATCGCGATCGGGCTCTCCGGGGCCACGATCTCGATGCTGGTCACCTGTGCGTTCGGCGACCGCTTCTTCAACGTGGTCATCGCGAGCAGCTACTGGGTGCTCTGCGCGCTGGCCGAGGACATGATCGCCGAGCGGCGGCGGAGCGTCGCGTGACCGGGCGGCTCGTGCGCTGGCTCATGAGCTTCGGGGCGCGCCCCGGCGACGCGCGCGCCGGCGCGCCCCGGCTCACGATCGTGCGCCATCATCGCGTCTACGCCGAGGGCGAGACGCCGCTGTACGCGCTCGGGGTGACCGAGTCCGTGCTGGCCGGGCAGCTCGAGGCCTGCGCGCGCGCCGGGCTCGTGCCGGTCACCGTCGCCGACGGCCTCGAGCGCCTCGCGCGCGGCGATGCCGGGCACGCCGTGGCGTTCAGCTTCGACGACGGCTACGCCGACAACGTCGCCCGCGCGCTGCCCCTGCTGCAGCGCTGGGGGGCGCGCGCGACGTTCTACCTCGCCGCGGGCCTCATGGAGGAGCGCCGGGCGCCGTGGTGGGACGAGCTGGCGTTCGTGCTCGAACACGCGGCGGCGCCGGCGGCGAACGTGACGATCGGCGGCACACCGCTGGTGCTCGCGCTCGGCGACTTCGCCGGCCGCCGCGCCGCGCTGCGCGCGCTGCTGCCGCTGCTGCGCGTCCCGCCGGCGGAACAGCGCGTGCGGCTCGATGCGCTGCGCGCGGCCACGGGCGTCACCGCCTCGGCGCCGTGCGAGCTGGCCGAGTGGCCGTTCGCGAAGCGGCTCGCGCAGGCGGGCATGGAGATCGGCGCGCACACGATGACGCATCCATTCCTGAGCCTCTGCCCCGAGGACGTCCAGCGGCGCGAGATCGCCGACTCGGCGGCGCTCGCCGAGGCGCGCACCGGCGCCGAGGTCGTGGGACTGGCGTATCCGAACGGCGATCACGACGACGTCACCGTGCGCGCGGCCGAGGCGTCGGGCCTGCGCTACGCCGTGGTCACCGAGACGGGCATCGTGCAGCCGGGCGCACCGCGCTTCCGGCTGCCGCGCCGGCCGCTGCCGCAGGGCGCGTGCACGGGCCCGACGGGGAGCTTCTCGGCGAGCATGACGCTCGCGGAACTCGCGGGGGCGTTCGATCGCCTGCGCGGCCACCGAGTCGAGGTGGCGTCGTGAACGCGCCCGCGACGCGCGGCCTGCCCGGCCGCCGGATCCGCCTGCTCTTCGTCGCCGGCAACTTCGTCACGGGCGGCGCCGAGCGGCACCTGCTCGAGATGTGGCGGCGGCTCGACCGCACGCGCTTCGACGTGCGCATCGCCGTGCTCAAGAAGGAGGGCGCGTTCACGCCCCAGGTGGAGGCGCTCGGGCTGCCGATCACCGAGCTGCGCGTGGGGCGGCGGCTCTACGACACGAGCGGCGTGATGGGGCTCGCGCGGCTGGTGTCGCTCGTCATGGACTTCCGCCCGGACGTGATCCACGGCTACCTGTTCGGCGCGAACCTGTTCGCCGCGCTCGCGGGGCGGCTCTGCGGCGTGCCGGTCGTGTGCGTGGCCAAGCGCAACGTCGACGCGTTCGAGACGGCACGCCAGATCGCCGTGCAGCGGCTCGCGCATCGGCTCGCGACGCACGTCACGGCGGTGAGCGAGGAGGTCGCGGGCAGTTCCGTGGCACTGGGCGTGCCGCGCGAACGGATCACCGTGATCGAGAACGGCGTGGACGTGGCCCGCTTCGACGGCCGCGGCGCGAGCGGGGACGGGCTCGGCCTGCCGGCGCGTCCCGCGGGCGTGCCACTGGTCGGCGCCGTCGGCTGCCTGGCGCCGCGCAAGGACTTCGGCACACTGCTCGCCGCGCTGGCGCGCCTGCGCGAGCACGGGCGCGAGTTCCGCTGCGCGATCGCCGGCGACGGCCCCGATCGTGCGATGCTCGAGGCGCGCGCGGCGGAACTCGGCCTCGCCGACCGCGTCGCGTTCCTCGGCGAGCGTTCCGACGTGGACCGGCTGCTGCCCGCGTTCGACCTGTTCACGCTCTCCTCGCGCGAAGAGGGGATTCCCAACGCGCTGCTCGAGGCGATGGCGGCCGCACGCCCGTGCGTGGTGACGCGCGTCGGCGGCAACGCCGAGGTGCTCGAGGACGGCCGCACGGGCTGGCTCGTGCCGCCGCAGGATCCGCCCGCACTGGCCGCGGCGCTCGAAGAGGCGCTCGGGCACGCGGACGAGGCGAAGCGGCGGGGTGACGCGGCCCGCGCGGCGATGATCACCGAGCGCAGCATCGACGCGATGGTGCGGCGTCACGAGGCCTTCTACCGGCGGGCGCTCGGCCTGCCGGCGGGCGCGGATGCCGCGGACGTTCCCGGTGCGACGGAGGCCGCATGAAGTCGGTGCTCTACGTGACGACGACGTTCCCGACGCTCGCGGCGTTCATCGAGAACGAAGTGCGCCGCCTGCACGCGCGCGGCGTGCGCGTGCGCGTCGTCACGCTGCGGGGCGTGTCCACGGAGTACCAGCCCGAGCACGCCCCGCTGCTCGACCTCACGCGCCCGGTGGGCTCGCCGTTCGCGCTCTCGGGCTGGCTCGCGCTGCTGGGGTGGCTCGTGCGCCGGCCGCACGTGCTGGTCCCCGAGGTGATCCGCATCCTCTGGGCGTCGCGCGGCAGCGTGTACGCCCTCGCGGGGCACGTGGGCTACCTGCCGGCCGCGGCGCGCGTGGCGTCGATCGCCGAGCGCGAGGACCTCGAGCGCATTCACGGCGCGTGGGCGCACTTCCCGGCCACGGTCGCGTACCTCGCCGCGCGGCTCACGGGCAAACGCTTCAGCATGGCCGCGCATGCGGGCGCCGACCTCTACCGCACGCAGGCGTTCCTCGCCCAGAAGGTGCTCGCCGCGGATTTCGTGACGGCGTGCGTCCGAGGCAACGCCGCGATGCTGCGCCGGCTGGCGCCGGGCGGGCACGTCGAGTGGCTCTACCACGGCACCGACCTCTCGCGTTTCGGCGCGATCGCCCGCACGCGCGCCTCCGAGCCGACGCTGCTCGTCGTGGGCCGGCTCGCGCCCGCCAAGGGCTTCGACGACGCGGTGTGCGCGCTCGGCGCGCTGCGCACGCGCGGGCTCACGCCGAAGCTGGTCGTGGTCGGCGACGGCCCCGAGCGCGAACGGCTCGCGGCGCTCGCGCGCGAGCACGGCGTGGAAGCACAGGTGGACTTCCGCGGGGCGCTCGACCACGGCGGCATCGCGCCGCTCTACGCGCAGGCGTGGCTGCTGCTCGCGCCGAGCAAGGTGATGGCGAACGGCCGCCGCGACGGGATCCCGAACGTCGTGATCGAGGCGATGGCCGCCGGCGTTCCCGTCGTGGGCACGCGGGCGACCGGGATCGACGAGGCCGTCGAGCCGGGCGTGACCGGCGCGCTCGCCGAGCCCAACGATCCCGCGAGCCTCGCGGATGCGATCGAACCGCTGCTGCGCCAGCCCGCCGAGATCGAGCGCATGAGCGCCACCGCGCGGACGCGGGTGTCGTCGGCGTTCGACGCGGACCGCAACTTCGAGCGCCTGCTGGCGCTCTTCGGCGGCGCGCCCGTGCACGCGGAGGACGTGGCGTGAGGGTGATGCACGTCGTCGAGGCGATGCACCAGGGAGGCGCGGAATCGCTCGTGGTCGAGCACGTCCGGCTCGCGGCCGCCGACGTCACGAGCACGGTCGTCGCGCTCAACCGCGGCGGCCCCTCGCTCGAGGCGGCCGCGGCGGCGGGCGCCGACACGGTGCTGCTGGGCAAGGGCGGCGCGCGCGCCGCGGGCCTGGCGAACCTCGCGAAGCTGATGAAGTCCAGGCGCATCGCCGTCGTGAACGGCCACAATCCCACCGGCGCGATGTACGCGACCTTCGCGGCCCGCATGGCCGGCGTGCCCGTGGTGATCCGCACCGAGCACAGCATCCACTACCCGGGACGCGGATTCCGGTTCTACGGCCCGATCGAGGCGGCGATCACGGCGCTCGCCGACCGGGTGATCTGCGTCTGCGAGGCCTCGCGCACGAGCCACGCCTCGCGCTACCGCTGGGCGGATGCGAAGTTCGTCACCGTGCTGAACGGCATCTCCGCGGTCGCCGCGGCGCCGCGCCCGCGTGCCGAGGGGCGCGCCGCGCTCGGCCTCGCGCCGGACGCCACCGTGGCGCTCACGGTGGGCAGCCTGACCCCGCAGAAGTCGCAGGACGTGCTGCTCCGCGCGTTCGCCGCGGCCCGCGCACGCATGCCGGGCGCGGTGCTGCTGATCGCGGGCGAGGGGCGGCTCGAGGCGCCCCTCAAGGCCCTGCACGCCGAACTCGGCCTGGGCGACAGCGTGCGCTTCCTGGGCGCGCGCACCGACGTGCCCGACCTCATGGAGGCGTGCGACCTGTTCGTGCTCTCGAGTTCGCGCGAGGGACTCTCGGTGACGCTGCTCGAGGCGATGCGCGCGCGCCGCGCCGCGCTCGCGACCGACGTCGGCGGCAACCGCGAGGCGGTGGCCGACGGCGTGACCGGCGCGATCGTGCCCGTGGGCGACGTGGACCGCATGGCGGCCGCGTTCGCGGGGCTGCTCGGGGATCCCGCGCGCCTGGCGGCGTTCGGCGCGGCCGGGCACGCGCGCTGGCGCGAGCGCTTCACGGCGGAGGCCATGGTGGCCAACACGGAGACGCTCTACCGCGAGGCGCTGGCGCGCCGCGGCCGGGCGGCGGGAGGCGCGCATGCGGCTGCTTGAGCCGGCCGGCCAGGTGCGTTGTTCGCTCGCCGCGATCGGCGACGTGGGGCTTGTCGGCACCGCCCGGACGCGCGCCGCGCGCGACGGCGGCGCTTCGGCGTTCGCGGCGCTCGCGCCGCAATTCGCGGCAGCCGATCTCGCGTTCGCCAACCTCGAGTTTCCGGTCGGCGAGCGCGCGTGGGTGAAGCCGGGCCGCTCCGACGAGTTCTTCCACGACCACGACGTGCCGCGCTGGCTCGCGGCCGCGGGCGTGCGCGTGGTCTCGCTCGCCAACAACCACATGATGGACTGCGGCGAGCGTGGGCTCCGCGCCACGCTCGAAGCCTGCCGCGCGGCGGGGCTCGTCGCCGTGGGCGCGGGCGAGACGCTCGACGCCGCGCGCGTGCCCGCGTCGTTCGAAGTGCGCGGCCACCGCGTGCGCGTGCTCGCCTACGGCGCGACGAGCCAGGACGCCGCGGGACCCGCGACGCCGGGCATCGCGCCCCTCGACGCCGCGCTCGTGGCCGCGGACGTCGCCCGCTGGCGGCCCGAGACCGACCTGCTCGTGGTGAGCGCGCACTGGGGCTCGATGTACGTGGACTACCCGCCGCCGCGCGTGATCGAACTCGCGCGTGCGATCGCGGACGCGGGCGCGGACGTGGTGCTCGGGCACCATCCGCACGTGCTGCAGGGCGTCGAACGCCGTGGCCGCACAACGGTGCTCTACAGCCTCGGCGACGCGGTGTTCAACTGCCGCGCGGGCGACTTCCACGCCCAGGTCGCGGCGGAGACGCGGCTCGAGAGCGGCGTGTTCACCGTGCTCGCGGCCGACGCGGGCGCCGGGGTCGAAGTCGCGCCGACCCGGCTCGACGACGACGGCTTTCCGTCGGTGCCCACGGGCCCGGAGGCCGACGCGCAGGCCGCGCGCCTGCGCGAGCTGTCGGCCGGGCTGGGGGACGCGGCGAAGGCGTTCGCCGCCGAGGCCGCGCCGCGTCTGCTCCAGTACGAGCTCCAGAGCCTGGGGACGTATCTTCGCCAGGGGCGCTGGGACCGGATCGTGAAGTTGCTCGGCAGCGTGCGCCCGAGGCACCTTCCCGTGCTGTGGCAGGGGATGTTCGGGCGGCGGCGCAAAGCCGTGAAGCCCTGACGGCCGATAACCGTTGTGCGGTTCCCGCGCCCGGGGCGCGGGTGGTCCACCATCACGAGAGGGATTCCATGAGCGGAACGGCACCCGCGGACGCCCGAGCGGCGTTCGAGCGCTTCGTGCGCTGGACGATCGAGAAGGAATACGGCCCGGTGCAGGAGCGGCTGCCGGCGGGCGAGCGCGAGGCGTTCGCCGACTATTACAAGAAGCTGCCGAAGCCGGGTGAAGAGGCCGCGATCCGGCGCTACCTGCGCGGCTTCTGGCGCAGCGAGGCCGGCTGGACGGCGCGCTGGATCGGCGACCGCGCCCGGGCGATCGGCGGGCGACCGCGCATCATGGACGCGGGCTCGGGCTTCGGGACCTACTCCATGCTCTACGCCGCGGCCGGCGGCGACGTGGTCGGCGCCGACCTGCGGCCCGACCGGCTGGACGCCGCCGAGAAGCGGCTCGCGTTCCACCGCGAGTCGACGGGCGAGACGCTGCCCGTGCGCTACGTGCGCGCGGACCTCACGCGCGAATGGGACGCCGACTACGACCTCGTCTGGGTCTACAACGCCCTCTCGCACATCGACCCGCTCGAGGCGTTCCTCGCGCAGGTGCGCAAGCACCTGAAGCGCGGCGGCGTGCTCGTGATCGGCGACATCAACGGCGCGCACCCCGAGCACCTCGCGCGGCTCAACGAGCTGCGCGGCGAGAACGTGCACCAGGAGTACGTCGCGCCCGACGGCGAGCGTCATTCGTACGCGGTCGAGCGCCCGTTCCCGCCCGCCGAGATCCGCGAGATCTTCGAGTCGAACGGCCTGCGGATGGTGCACCACGAGCTCTACTGGGGAGGCCTGGGCGCGCTGCCCGAGCCGGCCTACCAGATGTTCATGGTGCCGCTGCAGCAGCAGTGGCGGCTGGGACACGGTGTCGCCCGGCGCCAGCTCGTCGTCGCGACGTCCGCGTAGTTCCGTTTCCCCCGGAGACCCCCGCGCATGCGCGTGCTGTTCGTCACCCAGTATTTCCCGCCCGAGACGGGCGCCGCCCCGGCGCGCGCCCTGCATTTCGCGCGGGCGCTGGTGCGCGCGGGCCACGAGGTGCGCGTGGTCACGGGGCTCCCGAACCATCCCTCGGGCGAGATCCGGCCCGAGTACCGCGGCGTGCGCCGGCGGCGCGAGTCGCTCGACGGCATCGTCGTCGACCGCGTCTGGCTCTACGCGACGCCGCGCAAGACGCCGATCACCCGGCTCGCGAACCACCTGAGCTTCGCGCTGGCCGCGCTGCCCGCGATGCTGGCCGGGCCGCGCCCCGACGTCGTGCTGGCCACGACGCCGCCGCTCTTCCACGGCCTGACCGCGTGGCTCGCGGCCCGGCTGCGCGGCGCGACGTTCGTCAACGACTGCCGCGACGACTGGCCGCACGCGGCGATCGCCCTCGGCGAGATGCGACCGGGCCTGGTGGCGAAGGTGCTCGACGCGTGCGCGCGCTTCTTCCAGTCGCGAGCCGCGCGCATCCTCGTCGTCACCCCCGGCATGCAGGCCCAGCTCGCGGGCCGCGGCTTCCCGGCGCACCGGCTGGTGTTCCTGCCCAACGGCGCCGACACCGAGCTCTTCCGGCCTGCCCAAGCGCCGCCCGCGCGCGCACCCGGGCAGCCGTTCACGCTGACCTACGCCGGTACGCACGGCCTCGTGCACGGCATGGACGCGCTGCTCGACGCTGCCGAAACGCTGAGGGGCGAGCCGGTGCGCTTCCGCTTCGTGGGCGACGGCGTGGCCAAGGACGCGCTGGTGAAGCGCGCGGCCGAGCGTGGGCTCACGCACTGCACGTTCGAGCCCAGCGTCGCGCCCGAGCAGCTCGTGCGCGTACTGCACGAGTCCGACGCCTGCGTCGCGACCACGCGCGCGAGCGTGTTCGCGGGCGAGACGATCCCGGTCAAGCTGTTCGACTACCTCGCCTGCGGCTGCCCCGTGGTCGCCGCCGTCCGCGGCGACGCCGCGCGCGTCGTCGAGGAATCCGGCGGCGGGCTCGTGGTCGAACCCGAGAACGGGGACGCGATCGCGGGAGCGGTGCGCCGCCTGCGCGAGGACCCCGCGCTGCGGGCCCGGCTCGCCACGGCGGGGCCGGCGTTCGTCGAGCGCGAACATTCGCGCCGCGCGCTCGGCCGGCGCCTGGTCGAGGTCCTCGAGCAGGCGCGGCTCGAGACCCACGGGCGCGAGATCCCCGCGCGGCCCACCGGCGTGTTCGCGTTCGTGAAGCGCGCGCTCGATATCGTGCTCTCGCTGCTGGGGCTGGTCGTGGGCGCCCCGGTGCTGCTCGCGGTCGCGATCGCGATCCGGCTCGACTCGCCCGGCCCGGCGCTCTTTCGCCAGCGCCGCATCGGCCGGAGTTCGCGCGAGTTCGTCCTGCTCAAGTTCCGCAGCATGGCCGTGGGCACGCCCGATCTCGCGACGCACCTCGTCGAACCCGGCAAGGTGCGGGTCACGCGCGTCGGGGCGTTCATCCGCCGGACCAGCCTCGACGAACTGCCGCAGCTGTGGAACATCCTCGTGGGAGACATGACGCTGGTCGGACCGCGCCCGGCGTTGTACAACCAGTACGATCTGGTCGAGCTCCGGCAGGCCGCGGGGGTGGACGCGCTGCGGCCCGGGCTCACCGGATGGGCGCAGATCAACGGCCGCGACGAGATCCCGATGGAGCAGAAGGTGGGTTACGACCGGGAATACCTCGACCGGCTGTCGCCGGCGTTCGACACCGAGATCATGGTGCGCACGGCGCTCACGCTCTTCAGCATGCGGGGCGTGAAGTGAGCGCGTCGGCGCCTCCCGCGCCGCCGGGCGCGAACACGCGCGCATTCGGCGTCCTGCAGGCGGTGACGCTGGGGGCCCTGCTGGTCGCGATCTACGCGAATCCGGCGATGGCGCTCTGGACCACGTGGACCACGAACGACAACTACTCGCACGGGCCACTCGTGCCGCTCACGTCGCTCGCGCTCGTGTGGCTGCGGCGCGACAAGCTGCGGGCGCTGGCGGTGCAGCCGGACGGCCGCGGACTCTGGCTGGTGGCGCTCGGCTGCCTGATGCAGGTCGTGGGCATCCGCGCCGACCTGTTCGCGCTCCAGAGCTGGTCGTTGATCGCGATGCTGTTCGGCCTGTCGCTGGCGTTCTTCGGCCGCCCCGTCACCCACATGCTGGCGTTCCCGATCGGCTACCTCGGGTTCATGCTCACGTTCCCGCCGGTGGTGATGAACACGCTGAACTTCGCGCTCAAGCAGCTCGCGGTGAACGGCGCCGCGGTGGGGGCGAAGCTGCTCGGCGTCACCATGGAACGCGACGGCATGCAGCTCTACTTCCGCACCGGCGAACTGACGGTCGAGAACCCCTGCAGCGGCCTGCGCTCGCTGCTCGCGCTGCTCGCGACCGGCACGCTGTTCGCCTACTTCCAGCGCGGCGGCGCGTGGCGGCGCGCGGCGGTGCTCGTGGCCGCCGTCCCGATCGCGCTGCTGGGCAACATGGCGCGGCTGCTGCTGCTGTTCGTCGCCGCCGACCGCATGAGCGTCGACTGGGCGACCGGGCACTTCCACGACGTCACCGGTTACGTGATGTACGCGGTCGCGCTGGGCCTGCTGGTCGGGCTGCGCGCGCTGCTCACCCCGGCGTCGGCGCGCGAGGACGGCGAATGAAGCGCTTCGTGATCGCCGTGCTGCTGCTGGGCCTGACCGCGGCGTACGTGCGCCTGCATCCGCCCGCCAATCTCGCGGCCGGGCGTGGCGTGCTGAAGTCCGTGCCCGAGACGTTCGGGCCCTGGATCGGCACCGAGCGCTCGTTCGACGACGGCGTCGCCGACGAGCTCCAGGCCGACGACCTGCTGCTCCGGCGCTACGAGCAGGGCGGCCAGATCGTCTGGCTCTGCGTCGTCTATCACCAGAACCGGCGCTACGGCTCGCACGATCCGCACCTGTGCTACGAGTCGCAGGGTTTCGTGCTCGGCCGCGAGTCGACGGCGCACGTCGACGACGGCACCCCGAAGGGCATCGACGTGAGCCGGTTCGTCGCCGAGCGCAAGGGCCGCCGCCGCGTCGTCTGGTACTGGTACTCGACCGACGGCCTCTCGACCCGCGACGCCGGGTCGTTCCGGCGCCGCATGGCGCTGCTCGGGGCGCTCGACAACCGTTCGTGGGGGTCGTTCATCCGCGTCGAGTCGGTGGCCACCGACGGCGACATCGCCGCGGCGGAAGCGCGGGTCCGGGACTTCTCCTCGCGCGTCGCGACCGCCCTGCCGGGCGTGTTCGCGCAGGCCAGCCGCGCGGCGCAGGCCGCACCCGCGAAGCCGTGAACTTCTTCGAGCAGCTCGCGCTCGGCGGCCTGTGCACGACGCGCGCGCTGCGCGAAGCATGGCGGCCCGTGGCCTGGCTTCCGTGGCTGCTGCCGTTCACGCTGCAGTTGCTCGTGCTGGCCGCGCTCGTCAACGCGGCGCACCCACTGCTCTCGCCGCTGCTCGCGCATTCGCTGCGCGCGGTGGGGGGCGACGAGATGCTCCGCTATCCGCAGCTCTTCCACCGCCTCGGCGAACTGGCCGCGCGCGCGGCGGTGCCGATCGCGGCGCTCGTGGCGCCGATCGCCGCCGGGGCCGCGGCGCGGATCTGGGCGTCGCTCTATTCGGGGCTCCGGCCCGATCCGGCCGCCGCGCTGCGCGAGGCGCTGCGCCGTGCGCCGGCGCTGGTCGTGGCCGCGCTGCCCACGACGCTCGTGCTCCTGTGCGTGCAGTGGGGGATCGCGCAGGCGGCGCACGTGCGGCTCTCCGGGCTCGCGCGCCTCGCGCTGCCGCAGGCCGGCGCGTTCCTCGTCACCCTCGCCCAGGCGGCGTGCTTCTACTCGGCGCCGCTCGTGATGCTCGGTGGCCGTGGGCCGTGGCGCGCGCTGACCGGCCTGCCGATGACGTGGCGGACGGGATTCGTGCCTGCCGCGATCGCGCTCGTCCTGCTGGCGATTCCCATGCTGCCGGTGATGTGGCTCGAGCCGCTCGCGGCCGCCGGCCGCTGGCGGGCGCTGCCGGAGATGGCGCTGGTCGCGGCGCTCCTGCGCGCGGGCGTGCAGGCGTTCGCGGGCGTGCTGGCGAGCGGCGCCGCGACGCTCGCGTGGCTGTCGGCCGTCGCGCGGCGCGAGGACGCATGAGCCGGATCGCGCGGCGGTTCGGCGCGGGCCTCGTGCTCGCGGGGATGGCGCTGGCCGCGGCCGGCTGCGGCGACGAGGCGCTGTGGGCGCGCTGGTGCTCGGATCGCGACTTTTTCCACGCGCAGGCGTTCGAGCGGCACGTGGAGGCGAAGGGCCGGCAGGCGCGCGACGACGAGTGGCAGGACGCCGAGGAGAAATACCGCACGGTCGTGGAACGTTATCCGGCGTCGCGCTGGGCGTCGCCCGCGCCGCCGCCGGGGCCCGGGCGGGACGTGGCCGCGACCTCCGCGCGCGCCGCGCACGCGATCGCGCAGATCGAGGTGCGGCGCGGCCGCGACGCCGAGGCCGCGGCGCTCTGGGAGCGCTTCGAGCAGGAGTACGCCTCGCTGCCGCTCATGGTGGTCGCCGCACGGGTCGAGCGCTTCGGCGCGCTGACGCGACTCGGGCGGTTCGACGAGGCGCTCGCGGAGCGGGCGGCGCTCGCCGAGATGGACCCGCTCGCGGATCCCGGGCGCACGGGGCTCCCGGCCGACGTGCTGGACGCGCCGGTGCGGCTCGCGCACGAACTGCGCGAACGCGGCCGCGACGCGGAGGCGCGCGCGGCGCTCGCGCGCGGGGTCGAGCACCTCGACGCGGCGTTCCGCCGCGCCCGCGGACGCGAAGCCGTGGACCTCGCCGATGCCGTGAGCCGCGTGCGCGCCGAACAGGGGGACGCGGCTGGCGCCCTCGCGACGCTGCGGCTCGCGCTCCCGGGCCTGCGGCCGGACGAGCGGGCGCTCTGGGCGCAGGTCGCCGCGGGTCGCGCGCTCGATGCCGGCGCGCCCGAGTCGACGTTCGCGTACGCCGCGTGGGCGTGGCGGGCGAGCGACGCGCGGCGCGTGGCCGGCCAGGCGATGCTGAGCGCGGCG
Source organism: Candidatus Eiseniibacteriota bacterium (assembly GCA_044223005.1). Taxonomy (GTDB): domain Bacteria; phylum Eisenbacteria; class RBG-16-71-46; order RBG-16-71-46; family RBG-16-71-46; genus CAIXRL01. The sequence continues at coordinate 31,196 of JBGAML010000024.1, read as the reverse complement.
CGCGCGTGGGAGGCGCTCGGGCGCGCGGACTCGTCGGTGGCCTGCGACGAGGCGATCCTCGCGCGCTGGTCCGATCCGGGCCTGCTGGGCCCGATCGTGCGCTTCCACCGCGCCACGGTGCTGCAGGCGTCCGGGGACTGGGAACTCGCGCACGCCGAGTACCACACGCTGGCCGCGCGCTACCCGAGCGATCCGCTCGCGTTCCGGGGCGCGACGCGCATCGTCCAGTACCACCTCGGGCGCGGCGAGTTCGAACTGGCCCGGATCGCCGGCGAGGCCGCGATCGCGAACCTCGAGCACCTTTTGGCCGTGAACCGCGATCCCGTCGTGCAGCGGGAGGCCGGGCGGGCGCGTGCCGACCTGCTGCTCTCGATCGGGCGGCTGGACGCGGCCGAATCGGCCCTGCTCGGGCTGTGGTCGCGTTTCCCCGCGGATTCCGCGGTCCAGGAGGGTGCCCTGCGAGCGGCGGAACTCGCGCGGCACCGTGCCGGCGGTGCCCCACGGGCGGATTCGATCCTGGCCCTCTTGCGTCGGGGCGCGATCAGCGCGACCGTGCGACGGGAAGCGGCGGCCGCGGCGGACGCGTCCGCCCCGGCGCCCTCGCGGCGCTGACGGACGAGGAGGTTCGCGCATGGACTTCTGGGGCGCTTCGGCAGGGGCGATCCAGGCGGCGGCGGTCACGGCGAGCGCACTGCTGCTCACGGCGATCGGGCTGTTCGCGCTGCTCCGGCGCGGACACTGGCTGACGACGCTGCTCTTCTCCTCGGCGTTTCTCTCGCTGGCCGCGTTCGAGGCGGGCACGCTCGGCATGGTGCACGCGACGAGCGGTCCGGCGGCCCGCACGTGGGCGTCCTACCTCGCGCGCAACTCGGCGCTGGTCTCGTGGCTGTGGCTCACGCTGAGCGTGGTGCTCGGCCGCCCCGAGCCGCGCCAGCACATCCGCAACGCCGGCGCCTACCTCGCGCTGTCGCTGATCGGCTGCATCGTGCTCGCGTCGACCGCGGGGACGACTTACGTCGTGCGATCGGTGGCGGGCCTGGGCCCCGAAGGGTTCGTGGTGTTCGGGCCGCTCGGCAAGATCTACCTGATGTACCTCGTGGTCGCGATGGTGGCCGTGCTCATGAACCTCGAGAGCATGCTGCGCACCGCGCCCGCGGCGGCGCAGAAGCGCCTCCGGCCGCTGTTCCTCGCGATCCTCGTCGCCATCCTCGCCCAGCTGCTCGTGCTCTCCGGCGGCCTGCTCTACGGCGGCTTGCGCGTCGAGTGGCTCGTGGCGACGGCGCCCGTGCTGTTCGGGGCCGGTTCGGCCGCGGCGCTCGCGCTCGCGCGCCGGCGGCTCTCGGACCTGAGCGTCCCGGTCGCACGCCCGGTCATCTACTACTCCTCGGTCTCGCTGACGCTCGCGGGCGCGTTCCTGCTCACGATGGCCGTCCTCAGCCGCCTGATCCCCGCGCTCTCGTCCGAGTGGAAGCTCGGTGTCACGCTGGCGTTCCTCGCCTTCGTCGGCGGCGGCGGGCTGCTGCTCATGCTGAGCCCGGCGACCAGCCGGGCGATCCGGCGCATCATCGACCGCAACCTCTACGCCAACCGCTACGACTACCGGCGCGAGTGGGAGCGCGTGACGAGTTCGCTCACGCCCACGGCCCGCCCCGAGGACGTGGCGAGGCAGGTGGAGACGCTGGTGTGCGGCGTCTTCGACGCGACGGCGGTCGCGATCCACCTGCGCGATCCGGCGAGCGGCGACTTCGAGCGCCTGCTGGGGCCCCCGGGCGTCGAGCCGCGCATCGCGGCGGACAACCCGCTCGTCCGCCATGTCGCGGCGCGCGGACTGCCCGTGGTCTGTCACGACCTCGAGCACGACCTCGACCTGATCCCGCTGCTCGTCGAATGCCGGCCCACCGTGGACGCGATCCGGGCGGCGGTCTGCGCGCCGCTCGCGGTCGGGGACGAACTCGTCGGGCTGCTGTGGGTCTCGCCCAAGCGGATCGACGAAGACTGGTCCCTCGAGGACGTGGAGTTCCTCGCGTCGATGTCGCGCCAGCTCGCCGCCGCGCTCTGGTTCTCGCGCCAGAGCGAGATCAACTCCGAAGCGCGGCAGCTCGAGTCGCTGCACCGGCTCTCGAGCTTCGTGCTGCACGACATCAAGAACCAGGTGTCGGGGCTCTCGCTGGTGGTCGAGAACGCGCGCCGGCACATGGGCAATCCCGAGTTCCAGCGCGATGCGATGGCCGTCGTCGAACGCACGGTGGGCTCGCTGCGCGAACTCATGAACCAGGTTTCGGGGCTGGGGCGCACGCTGCAGCCGCAGCTCGCGGCCAGTTCCGTCCGCGAGCTCGTGCACGAATCGGTCGGTGCCAGCGGCATGCACGAGGGCGAGAACGGTGCCGTGCGCCTCGACGTCCGCGTCGAGGACGGGGCGGAGGCCGTCGTGGACGCCCGGCTCCTGCAGCGCGTGGTCGTGAACCTGCTCACGAACGCTCGCGAGGCGATGACCGGGCCCGGGCGCATCGCGCTCGAGGCCGCGATTCGGCGCGACGCGGGCGCTCCGGGTATGCTGGAGATCGTGGTCTCGGACGACGGCCGTGGCATGACCGACGAGTTCGTGCGCACGCGGCTCTTCCGCGCGTTCTCGACCACCAAGGCCAACGGGCTCGGCATCGGGCTCGCGCAGTGCCGGGCGATCGTGGAGGCTCACGGCGGCCGGATCGACGTGCGCACGCGCCCCGGGGCGGGCACGACCTTCGTCGTGCGCGTTCCCGCCGGGCTCGACGCGGGGGCGGCAGTCGCCGTCGCGCAGGACGTCAACGGGGAAGGGGCATGAGTCTCGAGAAGGTCCTGATCGTCGACGACGAAGACTCGATCCGGAACCAGCTCCGCTGGGGGCTGGCCGAGCAGTACGAGATCCACACGGCGGGCACCGCCGACGAGGCGCGCCGCCTGATGAAGGAGGTCAAGCCCGCCGTCGTGACGCTCGACGTCACGCTCGGACCCGCCGGCGGCCGGCCCGAGGGGCTGGAGCTGCTCGACGAGATCGTCGAGCGCCATCCCGGCACCAAGGTCATCATGGTGACGGGCAACGAGAGCCGCGAGAACGCGCTCGCTGCGATCCGCCGTGGCGCGGTCGACTGGTACGCCAAGCCGATCCAGCTCGAGGAGCTGCGCGTGATCCTGCGGCGCGCGCTGCACATCCGCGACATCGAGCTGGCGCAGTCCGAGGGCGCGCCGGCGGCGCGCAAGCGCTATCACCGGCTGGTCGGCGAGTCCGAGGCGATGCGGAAGGTGTTCGCGCTGGTCCAGCGCGTCGCCCCGACCGACGCCACCGTGCTGATCACCGGCGAGAACGGCACCGGCAAGGAGCTGGTCGCGCACGCCATCCACCAGGCGAGCGGCCGGCGCGACGAGGCGTTCGTGCCCATCAACTGCGGCGCCATCCCGGACGCCCTGCTCGAGAGCGAACTGTTCGGCCACGAGAAGGGCGCGTTCACGGACGCGTTCCGCACGCGCGAGGGCAAGTTCGAGCTCGCCCACGGCGGGACGCTGTTCCTCGACGAGATCGGCGAGTTGCCCACGCATCTCCAGGTGAAGCTCCTGCGCTTCCTGCAGGAGAAGGTGGTCGAACGCGTGGGCGGGCGGGAGCCGATGGCGGTGGACGCCCGAGTCGTCGCGGCGACCAACCGCGACCTCAAGGCAATGCGCGCCGACGGTTCGTTCCGCGAGGATCTCTTCTACCGGCTGAGCGTGGTCACGATCCCGGTGCCGCCGCTGCGCGAGCGCGGCGACGACCTGCGCATGCTGGCGGAGTACTTCCTCGAGTTCTACGGCCGCCAGCACAAGCGCCGGCTCAAGGGCTTCACCCAGGCCGGCCTGCGCGCGCTGCAGGCGCACGACTGGCCGGGCAACGTTCGCGAGCTGGAGAATCGCGTCCAGCGCGCGGTGATCCTCGCGCAGGACGCCTACCTGCGGCCGGAGGACCTCGAGCTGGAATCCGCGGGTGGCGGAACCGAGGAACTCCCGACGCTGCAGTCCGCGCGGGACGAGGCGGAGCGCCGGCTGCTGGTCGAGGCGCTCACGCGCAACGCGGGCAACGTGACGCGCGCCGCGAAGGACGTGGACGTGAGCCGCCCGACGCTGCACGACCTGCTGCGCAAGCACGGACTCGACGCGTCCCGGTTCCGTCGTCCCGAAGTTCCCGTCGACGACGACGACGCGTCTTGACGCTCGCGCGCGACGCCGATAGCGTCCGGTCCCGGACGCACGCCCGGGAAGCGAAAACCCCGCCCGGCGAAGCCGAGCGGGGTTTCGAAGTTAACGGGGGGCGTCGCTCTCAGAGTCGCGGGCCGCACGCGAGGTTCATCGAACGGGCCCCCCACTGCTTTCATCGCTCTAGACGCACGGAACGCGGGAAGGGTTCCAACTTTTTCTGCCGGCTCGCCGCGCTCTTCGTCGACGGGCCCACTATCGCACCGCGCACTGCGCGAATCGTTTTGGAATCGTCACTTCTTCGCCCGGAACTCGACAGGTTTTCGCCAAGCACTCACGGCGAATGGAGTCGCATGTGAATCCCGGTTTCTTCCTCGCGATCGCAGGCAACATCGGTGTCGGCAAGACGGAACTCACGAGCCGGCTGGCCGAGGAACTGGGCTGGGTCGCTTACTACGAGCCCGTGATCCAGAACCCGTATCTCGATCCCTTCTATCGCGATATGACGCGGTGGAGCTTCCACTTGCAGATCTACTTCCTGGGCGAGCGATTCAAGGCCCAGGTCGAGATCGGACGCAGTTCGCTGCCGTTCATCCAGGACCGCACGATCTACGAGGACGCCGAGATCTTCGCGCGGACGCTCCACGAGCAGGGGTCGATGACGCCGGTCGATTACGAGAACTACACCTCGCTTTTCGACTGCATGGTCAGTTTTCTCCGCCCGCCGGACGTGATCCTGTACCTCAAGGCGAGCCCGGAGACCCTCATGGGCAGGATCGCTCGCCGCGGGCGCGAAAGCGAAAAGGGCATCGGAATCGACTACATTCGCCGCCTGAACACCGCGTACGACGGCTGGATGACGCGCGCGCGTGGTACCACCGAGGTGATCGAGATCGACACCGACACGGTGCCACTGCAGGGGGAGACGGCGGCGTTCCGCGATCTCGTGGAGTCGCTCAAGCGCCGCTACCCGCGCCAGGCCGAGCTGCCGCTCGAGCCCTGAGCGTTTCCGGAAACGTGACGGCCCGCCGGGCAGCACCCGGCGGGCCGCATGATTTCCCGTGCGCGGACGCTCAGCGCGCCGCGAGCGCCGTCACGCAGCGCGTGCAGAGCCCCGCGTGCGTGCCGTCGGCCGCGACGTCCGGCCGGTAGGTCCAGCACCGTTCGCAGCGCGGATGCGAGGTGCGTCGCACCGACTTAAGCCTGAACTCCGCTTCGGGGCCATCGGCCTGGTCAGTTGCTTCGAACGCGTTCAGCCTTAGGTTCACAGATGCGACCATCAGAAAGCTGGGTAGTTCGTCGCGATAGAGCTCGATCAGGGCGGACGTGTCCGATCGCACTCCGACTTCAACTTCGGCTTCGATCTCGCCGCTCACGGACACGGTCTTATCTGCCTTGAGCGGTTCGATCCCCGCATTCACCACATCTCTCAGGGCGAGGAGCATCTCCCACGGGCCTTCGTTGGCCAACGGATACCGTTCCTTGGGCCATTCTGCGAAGTGCACACTCCCAGCCTCGTTCACGAGCGCAGGATGCTGCTGCCAGACTTCATCGGCGGTGAATACGAGGATGGGAGCGGCCGCGAGGGTCAGGTCGTGCAGAGCTCGCCAAAGGACGGTCTGCGCCGAACGGCGAGCTGGGTCATCCTTCGCCAGCGAGTAGAGCCTGTCCTTGGTCACGTCCAGGAAGGCCGCCGAGAGGTGAACGGTACAGGTGTCCAGCAGAGCATCTGCTGCTCGGTGGAACTCCAGTCGCTCGTAGAAGTCTCGGATGCGCTGAACCCGTGAGCCAAGGAAGTCCCAGAAGTCGCGATCGACCCGCAGCATGAAGTCGGGTTCCACGGCGTGTTCCGACGGGTCGAAGTCCGAGAGATTGCCGAGCAGGAAGCGGAACGTGTTCCGCACCTTCCGGTACGCGTCCGCGACGCGCTGCATGATCTCGTCGCCGACGCGCACGTCGCCCCGCCAGTCGGTCGCGAGTGCCCACCAGCGCACCACGTCGGCGCCGTGCTTCTCGATCAGCTTGAGCGGCGAGACGACGTTGCCCAGCGACTTGTGCATGGCGTGGCCCTGCGCGTCGAGCACCCAGCCGTGCGTGCACACGCGCGTGAACGGCGCGACGCCCTCGGTGCCGACGCCGACCATGAGCGAGGAGTTGAACCAGCCGCGGTGCTGGTCCGGGCCTTCGAAGTAGACGAGCTCGGCCTTGCCCTCGCGCGCCAGCTCCCAGCCGCGCTTCAACTCGGGGTGCGTCACCTGGATCGCGCGGTGCGTGGAGCCGGAGTCGAACCAGACGTCCAGCACGTCGGTCTCCTTGCGGAACGGTCCCTTCGCGCCGCACGACCCGCACGTGTGCCCGGCGGGGAGGAAGTCCTCGACCGGGCGCTCGTACCACGCGTCGGAGGTGTGCTGGCGCGTGAGCTCGGCCGCGCGCGACATCACGGCGGGGACGAGCTCGGGCGTGCCGCACGATTCGCAGTAGATCGCCGGGATGCCCACGCCCCACGAGCGCTGGCGCGAGAGGCACCAGTCGGGGCGGCTCTTCACCGCTTCGCGGATGCGGTTCTGCGAGCTCGCGGGATCCCACGCGACGCGCGTCTCGATCTCGCGTACGCAGCGGTCGCGGTGGCCGTCGTGGTCCACGATCATGAACCACTGGTCGGTCGCGCGGAAGATCACGGGCTTGCGGCAGCGCCAGCAGTGCGGATAGCTGTGCGTGAAGTGGCTCGAGTGGAGCAGCTTGCCCTGCTCGCGCAGCCACGCGGTGATGTCCTCGTTCACGTCCAGCACGCTGCGGCCCGCGAAGTGCGGCACGTCGGCGGTGAGCCGGCCGGCCTCGTCGACGGGGCACGCGATGCCGAGGCCCTCGCGCTGCCCGACGGCGAAGTCCTCCGTGCCGTGGCCGGGGGCGGTGTGCACGATGCCGGTACCGTCCTCCATGCTCACGTACGGCGTGCCGTCGACCGCGCGCGAATCGTTGCCGAAGGGTGCCTCGAAGATCGAGCCGACGAGCTGCGCGCCCTTCACGCTGCCGAGCCGCTCGGGCTGCTCGCCGAGCAGTTCCGCGAGCGGCGCGAGCCGCGCGGCGGCGAGCACGAGCACGTGGCCCGCGAGCTGCACGACCGCGTACTCCGCCGTGGGATCCACCATGAGCCCGAGGTTCGCGGGCAGGGTCCAGGGCGTCGTCGTCCACGCGACGGCGCTGGCCTGCGGCCACGCGGCGAGCGCGCCCGTGGCGTCGCGGCGCAGCGGGAAGCGGACGTAAATCGACGGCGAGGGCGCGTCGGCATATTCGATCTCGGCCATCGCGAGCGCCGTGCGGTCGGTGGGGCACCAGTGGATCGAGCGCTTGCCGCGCTGCACGAAGCCCTTCGCCGTGAGCGCCGCGAACGTCTCGAGGATCTCGGCCTCGAACTCGGGCGCCATCGTGAGGTAGGGCCGGTGCCAGTCGCCCCAGCCGCCGAGCCGCTCGAACTCCTCGCGCTGGACGTCGATCCACTTGCGCGCGTACTCGCGGCAGGCGCGGCGCAGCTCCACACGCTCGGGCTTGATCTTCTTCTCGGCGAACTCGCGGCCGACCTGCATTTCGATCGGCATGCCGTGGTTGTCCCAGCCGGGAACGTAGGGCGCGTCGAAGCCGGCGAGCGACGCCTGCCGCACCGCGGCGTCCTTCCAGATCTTGTTCGCGGCCGTGCCCATGTGCAGGTGGCCGTTCGAATACGGAGGCCCGTCGTGCAGCAGCCACAGCGGCCGGCCCGCCCGGCGCCGGCGCAGTTCGGCGTAGCGGCCGGACTCGCGCCACGCGGCGAGCCGCTGGGGCTCGCGCGTCGTGAGATCGGCCTTCATCGGGAAGTCGGTCGCGGGCAGGTTGAGCGTGTCGCGGTAGCCGGGCTTCTTCGGCTGCTCGGACATGGTTCCTCCGTCGGTACGTCGGCGAAAAACGAAAACGCCCCATCGGCGCGTGGACGCCGTTGGGGCGACGGTGAGTCGCGTTACCACCCAACTTCGCGCGCGCCTCGCGGCACGCGCCTCGTGAAGCCTCGCGGCTTCGCCCGCTCTCGGGGGGCGTCCGTCCGGGCCTACACCGGCGCGTGGGCACCGGCTCGGTCGGCGGCTCGGGGGTGATGTTCGGTGCACGCAGAGGGCGCCGGGCTCCCACCGTCCCCGGCTCGCTGGGCCATGCGTGGCCTACTGTCCCCGTCTCAGCCTTCGGGCGCGGAGACTGCCATCCGCGCGCCGGGCGCGTCAAGAACGCGGCTTCTTCGCATGCGCCGCCGGCCGCGGCTTCGCGGTCCGCTTCTTCGGCGCCTTGCCGTGCCGGGAAGTGCTGCCCGCGGCCCCGCGCTTCGAGCGTTTCGCGAGGTGGGCGTGCGGCGCGCGCCGCTTCGCCTTCGCCGGACGCACCTGGGCCCCGGCCTTGCCGCGCACCGGCGCGTGGCGCTCGAGCCGCGGCCCGCCCACGTCGGCCAGCAGCAGGCAGGCGTCGGCGAGCGAGGGCGCGCCGGCACGGTGCCGCAGGGCGGCGGCGTGCGCCGCGGGCGCGCGCTGGCCGACGCGTTCGGCGCAGGCGGAATCGTGCGCCGCGGCCGGGAGCGGGCCGCGCGGGACGCGTGCTCCGAGCTGCTGCAGGCGCTTGAGGTCGCGCGCCATCTCGGACCACGCGAGCGGTTCGTCGGCCGGCGCCCCGGATTCCTCGTCGGGCAGCACGCCGGCCTGCATGAGCGAATCGCGCAGCGCGTCGCCGCTGCTGCCCGTGAACGACGGGCCGTCCGGCGTCGTGCGCGCGAGCATGCGCCACCAGGCCGCGCGCGTGATCGCGCCATCGGCGGAGGCGCCGGCGCCCACCAGGCCGGCGCGCGCGGCCCACGTGACGTAGGTGTCGTGGCCCGGCTCGCCCGCGTCCGGCGTGCCGAGCCCCATGCGCCCGTCGACGAACGCGAGCGGGTCGAGGACCTCGGTGTTCTCCCATCGCTCTTCCGGCGCGTCCGCCTCGCGCACCTCGAAGTGGAGGTGGTCGCACGTCGCGCGGCCGGTGCGCCCGACGCGCGCCAGCGGATCGCCGGCGACGACGAGGTCGCCCGGGTGCACCTGCATCGAGCCGCGCTGCAGGTGGGCGTAGACCGAGTACAGGAGCCGCCCGTCGTCGTCGCGGTGCGCGAGCACGACGTGCGCGCCGTAGCCGCTTCCGGCGTCGGACTCGGTGGCGAGCACGACGAGACCGTTGGCGGCGGCGTGCACCGGGTCGCCGGCGCGCCCATTCGCGAGATCGGCGCCTTCGTGCGTCATGCGCGACCCGGAGTACTCGAGGTTGCGGTTCACCTTGAACGCGGGCTCGCCCTCGCGCCCGGGATCGCCGAGCTTCTCGGGCGAACCGACCGGGAGCTGCCACGTGCCGCAGTCGCCCCAGCGCGCGCCGAGCGAGTCGTCGACGGGGTACACGCCGGCGATCCGCGCCGGGAATGCGAGCGCGAGCAGCACGGCCGCCGCGAACGGCAGCCCCGTCAGCGGAGCACCACCACGCGCGCCGCCTCGCCGCCGCGGGGGCGTGCGAAGTAGAGCCCGGGAACGAGGTCGCGCGTCTGCGCCGGCGTGAAGCGCGCGACGCCACCGCTCGGACGCGCGCTGGCGACGCGGCGGCCGCTCGCGTCGAAGAGTTCGAGCTCCGCTGCGCCCACGAGCCCGGGGCCGGCGGCGAGGATCTCGGCGCCGGCGTGCACGGGGCTCGGGCCGACGTGGAACGCCGGGCCGCGTGCGGCCGAGGCGGGCGGCGGCGCGTCGGCGGCCATCAGGCCGTCGAGCCGGCGGATGCGCGTGCGCTGCCGACGCCGGGTGCCGTCGAAATCGGAGTAGAGCACGGTCACGTTGCCGTGCGTGATGGGCAGGATCGCGGCGTCGCTCGCGCTGCCCTGCGCGGTGCTCGAGATGGTCGTCGCGCCTCCGTCCCAGCCCTGTCCCGGCCGCCAGCGCTTGTAGCGCACCTCCTGGCCGGTGCTGGTCGTGTGTTCCCAGATCAGGTGGACGCCGAGCTGGAGATCGGTGGCGATCGCGGGATTCTGCACCGACTCGTTGAGCGAGACGAGCACCGTGTCCGCGGGAGACGGCTGTCCCGTCGGGGGCCGGCGCGAGTAGTGGATCTCGCTGATGCCGCCGGTCACCTGCTGCCACGCGAGGTGAAGCGTGCCGGTCGAATCGGATGCGACGTCGATCGAAGGTTGCACGACGCCGGCGAAGACCGACAGCTTCTGCCGTCCGGCGAGGCCGGTGTCCGGCGCCCACGTCGCGATGCACGCCTCGTAGCCGCCGTTGCCGCGGTCGGACCACGCGACGCAGCCGTGGCCGTCCGGGGTGGCCGCGATCGCGGGAGGCAGGGGCATGTCGAGGGTGTCGCTCACGGTGCGGATCGTGCCTGAAGGAGAGCCCGCGGGGAAGTCGAGGAACCGGATCGCCGGGCGGGCGCTCGCCAGGTCGAGCCACGTCACATAGACGCGGCCCGCACGGTCGGAGGTGATCGCGGGCGCGATACCGCTCACGCCCTCGGGCGAGAGCGCCGTCTCGGGTGTCCACGCGCCGCCGAGGCGCGCGCGGTAGTAGACCTGCGGGAATCCGGCGCGCACGTCGGTCCACGCGAGGCCGAGGTCGTCGTTCGGCAGCCGCGTGAGCACCGGGTCGTAGGCCCCGGCGGGACTGCTGGTCGCGGGGATCGCCGCGCTCCACGAACCCGCGAACGATCGCGAGCGGACCTTCACCTGCGCGATGCCGCCCGCGTAGTCGGCGAACGCCTGGAACTCGGTCCCTTGCGGCGAGATGGCGGCCCGATGCCCGCGGCTCGTGCCGCCGACCGGCACCCAGCCCGGCGCGGTGACGTCGGCGCTCGACTGCCAGCCGGCCGCGCGCACGTGCAGCAATGCCATGGTCGCGCTGCCGGCGCGCAGCGGGTCTTCGATCGCGAGCCCGCTCACCGCGCCGGAGAAGAGGCGCAGCGCGGGGGCGGTGTCGTCGTCGAGGCGCTGCACGTCGAACGCGCCGGGGAGGAGGTCCGAAGCATCGCCCTGGTTCTGGCCGTGCACGAGATCGAAGCGGCCGTCGGCCTCCAGCACGCGGAACGCGGGGAAGTCGGTCGAGATGACGCGGTTGCTGAAGAGCCGCAGCCCGACCTGTGCTTCGTCGACCTGCGTGACGAGCAGCCCGCTCGCCGGCAAGTTGCGATCGAAGCCCTCGCGGTAGCGCGACTCGAGCAGGAAGTGCTCGGTCCCGCTCTCGCCCTGGAACGCGACGCTGTACACCGGGCCGCCACGCGACTGCGGCGTCAGCACGACGAGCGTGTCCTGCGTCGGCTGCACGACCGAAGTCAGGCCGAGGAACTGCGAGCACCAGCCACCGGGGTGCGTCGGGTACTCGGGCGAATGGCTGTCGCCGCCGTACGTGCCCGTCGACATGAGCGACCAATTGCCGGGACCGACGTTGCTCGAGCCGCGGCCGCCGAGCGTCGCGGTGTCGTAGAGGTCCGGCAGGCCCAGCGCGTGCCCGAACTCGTGACAGAAGACGCCGATCTCCGAGAGCTGCCCCGGACGGAAGTACGACATCTCGGGCAGGATCGTGAAACGGTCCACGAAGACCTTGTGCTGCGTCGTGCCCGGCACCGCGTCGAGCGTTTCGACCGGGCCGGCGTTGCTCCAGCCGTACGACAGCCAGCCGGTGAGCGACCACAGGTTCGTGCGGCTCGTCGTCGCTTCACCTCCGAGTCCCGGGTGGACGATCCAGATCATGTCCACGTACCCGTCCGCGTCGCGGTCGTAGCGGTTCCAGTCCACCGTCGGATCGAGCGCGCGCACGCAGTCCTGCACGAGGCCGTAATCGTTCTGCGGCGTGTAGAGCGTGGCGAGGCCGTTCGCGTTGAACGCGTAGTAGTTCTCGGGGTGGGGGAGCGTGACCGTCCCCACGACCTCCGCGCGGAACTTGATCCGGCCGCGGCTGACCCATTCCCAGTAGTCGGCGACCGAGCCGGTCGCGGTGGAGTGGGTCGTGTCGAGGATCGCGTGCTGGAACTCGGGGACGCCGTGGACCCACGTGCTGTCCGCGAAGTTCACGATCACGACGGGGACCCACCAGTTCTTCGAGGCCACGCTGGTCTCGAGCCCCGAGTGGTCCGGAAGCGCGAAAAGGCCCTGGGCGGCCGCGGCCTGGACCGCGGGCGAAACCGTTCCGTCGGGGCGAGGCATGGTCGCGAACGCCGGCGAGGCGGCGAGGGTCGCCGCCAGGGGCAGGCAGGCCAGCAGCAGGAGCCGGACGGAACGAGGAACGAGTCGGAGGCAGGGCACGTGCAAGTACAGGTGTCCTTCCCGGAGGTTGGGCCCGGCACCCACCATTTCCTCTCGGAAGACCGCCCCGCGTCAAGGGTGATTTTCGGGGCGCACCTCGTGCGGGGATGTGTGCTAGCTTGCCCGCGGTGCTGCCCTCGACCTTGTCCCGACGCGTTTTCACCGTGCTGGTCGCCACGGCGCTCGCGCTCGTCCCCGGAGCCGCCCGGGCGCTCGACGAGGCCCCGCTTCGCTCGGAAGGCGCCCCGAACTTCACGGCCGACGTCGCCGTCACGCTCGATTCGCTGACGCACGCCTCGGTCAGCGTCACGCTGACCTTGCCGTATTCCGAGCTGAGCTGGAATCGCGTCCCGGCCGGCTACGCCGCCGGCGCCAGCTTCATGGTGGAGTTCCAGCCGGACCGCGGCGACCGCCTCTACGGCGGGACCTGGGACCAGCGCCTGGTGATCGCGTCGTACGACGCCACCCACAGCAGCCGCAACAACCTGATCGCCCAGCGGTCGTTCGACATGCCTCCCGGCCGCTACAAGGTGCGCCTCCGCGTGCGCGACCTGAGCTCGGAGATGGAGTCGAAGGCCGAGGACCAGCTCGTGCTCCAGGATCTCGCGCGCCTGCCGGTGGGCTTCGCGGACCTGCAGCTCGGCGTGCTCGACAGCAGCGGCACGTTCGTGCCCGTGCCGACGCGCTCGTTCGGCTTCAACGCCGACCGGCTGGCCGCGCGCGTCATGAGCTTCGATCGCCGGCCCGGCGCCTGGCCGCGCAGCGCGCAGCTGCACTGGCGCATCCTCGACGAGTCGGGCGAGGTGGAGGCGCAGGGCGACACCGCCGTCGCGCTGGCGCAGCCCGCGCAGCTGGTGCTCCTGCGCCCGGGCCACGCCGAGCTGTTCCTGGGCGGGCACACGCTCGAGATCGAGCGCGTCGAGGGCAAGGCCCGCTGGCGCGCGACGCGGTCGTTCGAGATCGAGGAGAGCGGGCCGCCCCGGGGCAAGGAGTTCGCGCAGATGCTCGAGGCGCTCTCGTACATCGCGCCGAGCGAGGAAGTCGACGGCATGCGGAACCTGACGCCCGACCAGCAGGCCGAGGCGTGGGAACGCTTCTGGCGCCGGCGGGACCCGACGCCCGAGACGCCGCGCAACGAGTACCAGATCGAGTTCTTCCGGCGGCTGCACTACGCCTCGCAGCACTTCCAGGGCTTCGGCTCGGGCTGGCGCAGCGACATGGGGCGGATCTATATCCGCTACGGCCCGGCCGACCAGATCGAGCAACACCCGGCGACATCGGCCACCGCGGCGGTCGAGATCTGGTACTACAACCAGCCCTACCACCGGTTCGTCTTCATCGACCGGGAAGGGTTCGGGCGCTTCACGCTGGCCCAGCCGAACACGGAATGACCCGGCCGACGCATGCGGTCGTGACGCTGGCGGCGCTCGACCTGCGCCCGGCGCCGGAGCACCGCGCCGAACTCGGCTCGCAGCTGCTGCTCGGCGAAGTCGTGCGCCTCGTCGGCGCGGCGCGATCCGGCTGGCGCCGGGTGCTGGCGGAGAGCGACGGCTACGCGGGCTGGGTGCGCGAGTGGGGTCTCGAGCTCGTCGACGCCAGGCGCGCCGCGCGCTGGCGTCGACGAGCGACGGCCGTGGTGCGCGAACCCCTCGCGCGCGTGCTCGCCCGGCCGACGGGAGGCATCGCGGTCTCGCCGCTCTTCCTCGGCTCGCGCGTGATCGCGGGCGACGCCCGGGGACGCGGCCGCGCCGTCGAGCTCCCGGACGGCCGCCGCGGCTGGGTCGCCGCGGCCGCGCTCGGGCTCCCCGGCGAGCCGCCGCCGGCCCTCGACGATCGCATCATGTCCCTGCTCGGAACCCCGTACCTCTGGGGCGGGCGCACCGCCGCGGGAATCGACTGCTCGGCGTTCACCCAGCTCGTGCTCGCCGAGCAGGGTGTCGCATTGCCGCGGGACGCACGCGACCAGCACAGAGCCTGCCGGCCGCTCCGGGATGGGGAAGAGGTGCGCCCGGGCGACCTCGCGTTCTTCGCGGCCCGGGGCAAGCCCGTGGGCCACGTGGGAATTGGTCTCGGCGGCGGGCTCTACGCCCACTGCCGGGGACGGGTGCGAATCGCCTCCTTGGAACGAGATAATGCGTTGTATGACAATGATTTGAGTGTTCAGTTGGTCGGGTGGGGACGCCCCCCGCGGGCGCGGCGCGGCCGGGCCGCCAGGGACTCCCGCCGGCCACTGGGCGCTTGACAGCGGAGGGGGGGCTTCCTAACGTGCCCCCCGGACGAATGCCAGGGTCTTCGAGACGAAGGCTCTCGCTGGAACTTCTTCGTGGGCTCCATCACAACGGATGCGATGGAGCCATTGGTGTGTGTGCTTCACGGCTGCGCCACGTTTGGCTGGCTTCGAAAGGAGGTGGAGCTTCGAGAACTGAATCGGGGAGCGACCCGGGCCTAGTCGTCGCTTCCCTGCTGAAGGATTCGCAGCTCTTACCTGTTGCTACCCCGCAAGGAGGCAAAACCTCATGTTTAACCGCAAAATCGGATTCACGGCCGTCGCGGTCTTCATGCTGCTGCTGCCGGTCGTTGCGTTCGCGTCGACGTCGCGCCTCGAGGGCATGAATCTCCCGGGCGACTACACCTGTGACTACACGGGCATCTACAGCTGGCCGTCGTGCATCACGGGCGTCGGCAACCTGGCCTACGGCGAACTCGGCAACGACATCCCGTTCAAGGGCTACCCCGTCAAGGGCTGGAACACGTACGACCGCGCCATGGGCGCCGTGCTGCCGAACCTGTGGGACGGCCGCTTCGGCGTGTGGGCCATCCACCTTCGTGAGCAGACCCCGGCTATGGGCCAGGGCGACAACGTCTCCGGGATCGGCGCGGGCAACGCGTTCGACCCGAACGTGAACACGAACCAGACGATCGACATCAACTGGGGCAAGAAGTTCGGCAACAACTCGCTCGGCATCCAGTTCAACCGCTCGTTCAACTCCCTCGTCGACGAGATCCCCGGCACGACCTACACGTTCAAGCAGAACTTCGCCGCGAACGAGAACTCGGGCCTGGGCGCTGGCAACCTCCAGCGGAACATCACGGGCTTCAACGTGGGCTTCGGCTCGGAGATGAACGACAAGACGCAGGTCGAGCTGTCGCTGCTGTGGCAGACCCGTACGTTCGAGAACAGCACGTCCCCGGGCAACAAGTTCGAGGACAATGGTGGCTCGAACTACATGGTCGGCGGCCGCATCATGCACAAGTGCACGGGCAACATGACGGTCGTGCCGGTCTTCAAGTTCTACAACTTCGACCTGTCCGAGAAGCAGACGGTCGCGGGTACGACGACCAGCTACGACAACACGATCAAGGGCTGGCAGATCGGCGCTGCGGGCAACTGGCAGATCGGCTCGAACGACATGTTCGTGCTGGGCGCCACGTTCGCGCAGAACACGCTCGACCAGGAGAACGACGTCCTCGGCATGCTCGGCACGGCGAACAGCTACGCCATCGGCGGGCCGTTCAACCCGAAGCTCAAGGCCACCGAGACGACGTACCCCGAGATCTTCATGTCGCTCGAGACGCAGGTGAACCCGTGGCTGACGATCCGCATGGGCGCCACCAAGGGCACGTGGCACACCGTGAAGATCGAAGGCAAGACGGGCCCGATCGCGACCGCCGTCGACGAGACGATCACGATCAAGGACTCGCCGTTCGACATGAACGCCGGCTGTGGCATCAAGCTCGGCAGCCTGCAGTTCGACGCCGTGCTGGACAACCTGTTCTTCACGAACCCGTTCGCCCAGCTGCTCGGCAACTCGGAAGCGAACTACTGGTACAGCGAGGTCTTCCCGAAGGTCTCCGCGACCTACCGCTGGTAAGCTTCGCAGCAGCATCGACCGGGGGCGCCCCAAAGGCGCCCCCGGTTTCGTTTTGCGCCAGTTCCAACTGTCCGCCTGGACCAAACCCGAATCGGCTCCCCGGGTGCCCGGAACTGCACTGGCGTTGACAGTTTGTGGGCAATCGGCCTAGTTTTCCGGCACGGGCCAAGCGCTGAACGGTTTCCCGCGCCAGAGGAAGGCGTCCGCCTCCACCCGGAGGCGTGACGGGGAGGGTTCACATGCGTCGCGCACCACGGCCGTCGGGGATCTACTCCCACCGCGATCCCCCCATGTCCGCCCCCCCACAGCTTTCCAGGTTGTCGGAACCGCGAGTTCTCGTTTCCCGAAAGGAGACTTCGCCCATGCCTCGAATCCTCATCTGGGCCACTCGGGCCATCACCATCGCCGCGATCGCGACCTTCGCGACCGTCGCGTGGGGTGGAACGACTGGCAAGCTCTCAGGCCGCGTGGTGGACGACCACAAGCAACCGCTGCCCGGCGTGAACGTCCGGATCGAGGGGCAGCGACTCGGAGCGATCACGGACGAGCGAGGGGAGTACTTCATCATAGGTATCCCCGGTGGCGTGTACACCGTGCGCATGAACCTCGTCGGCTTCGCCCCGTATGCCGCAGCCAACGTCAACATCGCACCGGACTTCACGACGTCCCTGGATGCCACGCTGAGCACCCAGGCGGTGCAGATGAACGAGGTACGGGTGGACGCGAGCCGTCCGCTGCTGCAGAAGGACGCGACCAACTCGGCGCGCTTCCTGTCGGCGGACCAGATCGCGCAGCTGCCGATCCGCGGCTACAAGGACGCGGCGGCGCAGCAGACGGGCGTCGTGAGCTTCGGGCGCCAGATCGACACGGAGACCAGCAACGGCAACACGCTGATCATCCGCGGCGGCCGCCCGAACGAGACCGCGTACTACGTGGACGGCTTCTCGCAGCAGGATCCGCTCACGGGCAACTCCACCACGTCGATCAACAACGACGCCATCCAGGAGGTCGTGCTCCTGAACGGCGGGTTCAATGCCGAGTACGGCCGCATCATGTCGGGCGTCGTGAACGTGATCACGCGCGAAGGCAGCGACAAGTACTCGGGCAGCTTCGAGGCCGTGACCGACAACGTGAACCGGATGGGCAAGGACGCGTTCGGCGCCAAGGTCTACGGCTACAACGTGTACGACGGCGCCCTCGGTGGCCCGATCTTGAAGGGCCACAACTTCGGCTCGTTCTACTACAGCGGCGAGCGCCGCTGGCAGGGCGACCGCTCGCCCAACTCGGCGTTCGATGGCCCGCAGGCCAACAACTCGCTGAGCGGCTGGACGCACCAGGGCAAGCTCTCGTTCCCGTTCAGCGACCGGATGAACCTGCGCCTGGGTGGCCTGTACTCGACCGATTCCTGGCGCGAGTACCTGAACACGTACCGCTTCGACCTCAACCACGCGCCCCGGTACTACGACAAGAACGAGTCGTTCACGGCCCAGCTGAACCACACGCTCAGCAAGCGGGCGTTCTACACGCTCGGCGCGAGCTGGTTCTACACCGAGCGCAAGCGCGGGGACGGCGAACTGTTCGACAACGTCGCAGCGTACGAGGCCTACGGCACCCAGTACGGCCAGTCGAACCTCGTGACGGGCATTCCCTGGTTCTGGCCCGGCTTCACCGGGAAGACCGGCGATCCGCTCTCGGATTCGCTGGCGGCGCACGCCGCCGGGACCGGCCATGTGTTCGACGACTACCTGCACCGCGAGTCGAGCTACCTGGGGCTCAAGGGCGACTTCACGGACGCCGTGAACCAGTATCACCAGGCGAAGGCCGGGTTCGAACTCGACTGGCACCAACTGCGGTACTACAACGCGTTCTTCCCGGTCAGCCTGCCGGCCACGATCTCGGACGTGAACAGCTACGGCTATGCCGCCGACGGCAACACGCACGCGGACGACGGCCGTGACGGCCCGCGCAAGCCGTTCACCGGTTCGGTGTACGTGCAGGACAAGTACGAGCGCTCGGGCGTGGTCGTGAACATGGGCCTGCGCTACGACCTGATCAACACGCATACGGACGCCCTGGTGAGCGAGAACATCCCGCTGGGCGGCAACACGAACCTCGACAACGTGGACCTGACCAGCAGCAAGACCTACAGCCGCGTCAGCCCGCGCCTCGGCATCGGGTTCCCGGTGACGGACGCGACGGTCATGCACGTCAACTGGGGCCAGTTCTACCAGCAGCCGAACCTGCAGGACCTGTACGTGTCCTACCAGTTCCTCGAGCACAAGATCCGCACGGGCGGCTACTACGTCGGGTTCGGCAACCCGAACCTGAAGCCCGAGCAGACGACGTCGTACGAGGTCGGCATCGCGCACAAGCTGAACGAGTACGCGAAGCTCGACGTCACCGCCTACTACAAGGACGTGACGGACCTCGTCGAGGTCGCGACGATCGCGTCGGTGCCCAACGGGTTCGCGTCGTACCGCAACAAGGACTTCGCGACCATCAAGGGCATCGACCTCGGGTTCACGCTGCGCCGGATCAACCACGTGGCCGCGACGCTGAGCTACAGCCTGTCGTCCGCCGTGGGCACCGGCTCGGTCTCCGACACCCAGCGCAACATCGCGTGGACGGCGTCGCAGCCGCCCAAGCAGACGGCGCCGCTGGACTTCGACCAGCGCCACAAGGTGTCGATGAACCTCAACTACTCGCTCGCGCGGGGTGAGGGACCGTCCTGGAACGGCAAGCACCCGCTCGAGGGGACCAGCTTCGACTTCCTCTACAACGTCGCGAGCGGCACGCCGTTCACGCCCACGACCGTGTACGACGAGCTGACGCTGGCGGCGGTGCAGTCGAACCCGACCGGCCCGATCAACTCGATCTACGGACCGTGGACGCAGACGCTGGACCTCAAGGCCACCAAGTCGTGGACGATCGGTCCGAACCGCATGAGCGCCTACCTGTGGGTCGTGAACGCGTTCGACACCAAGAACGTGCTGAGCGTCTTCACCGGTACGGGCACCGCCTCGTCCACGAACTACTTCAACACCGACGACGGCCGCACCGTCGCCGCGAGCCTGGCGGCGCAGGGCATCGACCCCACCCGGGCGTATGCCCTCGCGCTGCAGAACCAGACGCTCTACGGCGCGCCGCGGCAGGTTCGCTTCGGCATCCGGATGGGGTTCTGACATGAACGATCGAAACGGGATCAACCGGAGGATCCGCATGCGTTCCGTCTCTGCCGTGCTGTGCCTGGCACTGATCGGGGCGGTGTCGCTCCCGGTCGCACGCGCGTCGATCACCGGCGACACGAGGCCCTCGGCGGCTTTCCGTGCCGCCGCCGCCGCGCGATCGCAGGCCGTCGCTTCGGAACTGGCCACCCGCGCCATCGCGCGCCCCGCAAAGGCGCAGGACGTGGACAACGCCCAGTCCATCGACATCAACAACATCAAGATGTTCGTGACCAACACGGGTTCGTTCGCCTACGACAAGGGGGCGTCGAACTCCGGTCTCGAGTTCCCCAAGGGCACGGGCAAGACGGCCGTGTTCGCGGCGGGGCTCTGGATGGGTGGGCGAGTGGGCGGCCAGACGCGCATCGCGGTCTCGGAGTACTCCGACGAGTACGGACCGGGCGCGATGGTCGGCGGGCTCCCGGACACGGACAAGCCGGAATACAAGGTCTACAAGCTGTTCCGGAACTACACGGACACGGCTGCGCGTGACGCGGCGCTGGCGGACTACAACGCCGGCGCTGTGCCGCATGGCGCGCCCGCCGTGACCGTGCAGACGGACGGCTCGCTCGACATCCTCGGCGACGAGATGCTCTGGGCGGTCTACAACGATGCCGATCCCGCGCTGCACACGAACCGCGCCGGCAAGACGGCGCCGCTGGGCGTCGAGGTGCAGCAGACCACGTTCGCGTTCAACCGCCAGGGGCCGCTGGGCAACACCGTCTTCATTCGCTACAAACTGATCAACAAGGGCGGGAACACGATCGACAGCATGTACGTGTCGCAGTGGTCCGATCCCGACGACGGCTACGCGGGCGACGACCTCGTGGGTTGCGACACGACCCTGAGCGTCGGCTTCGTCTACAACGGCACCAACCTGGACAACGTCTACGGTTCCCAGGTGCCGGCGGTGGGCTACGACTTCTTCCAGGGGCCGAAGGTCGGCGGCGTGCCGCTGCCAATGACGTCGTTCAACCGCTACGTCAACGGCAGTGACCCGGACAACAAGGACAAGACCTACAACCTGATGAAGGGCCTGACCCAGGACGGACTGCCGCTCGTGAATCCGACGAACAGCAAGGTCACGACCTTCATGGTGAGCGGTGACCCCGTGCTCGGATCGGGCTGGCTCGACACGAATCCGGCCGACCGCCGGCTGCAGCTCTCGAGTGGTCCATTCCAGATGCTGCCCGGGGACACGCAGGTGGTCACGACCGCGATCGTGATCGGTCAGAGCAAGAACCGTCTGGCCAGCGTTTCGCTCTTGAAGTTCTTCGACTCGCAGGCGCAGGCGGCATTCGACGCGGACTTCGATCTGCCTTCGCCGCCGAAACAGCCGATCGCGAAGGCGACGCCCCTCCACGGCGGCGTGCGCCTCACCTGGGACGTCTCCTCCGAGCAGTATTCGCAGGCGCCGTACCAGTGGGAGGGCTACGTGGTGTACCAGGGCGCCTCGATCGCGGGCCCCTGGACGCGACTCGGCACGTTCGACCGCGTCGACGGAATCACCACGGTGCTCGACAACGACTTCAACGAGGAGCAGGGCCTGATCCTGCCCACGGGCAAGGCGTTCGGCACGGACGTCGGCACGCAGTACTCGCTCGACCTGACGGCGGATGCCGTTCGCGGTGGGCCGCTGCACGACGGCACGACGTACTACTTCTCGGTGAACGCGTACGCGGTCGGCCTGGGCGAGACGCCGCAGGTGCTCGAGTCGGCGAACAATCCCATCGCCGTCGTGCCGCAGACGCCGGCGGCGGGTGTGGACGCGGCCAGTTCGCAGATCACCGCGCCGGTGGGAGCCCAGTACAACACCGGGACGAGTGCCACGACGGACGCGGTGACCGCCACGATCGTGGACCCGCTGCAGGTCAAGACGGCCACCTACAAGATCGGTTACAAGCCGACCTGCGCCACGTGCACCACGCAGTCGTGGTACGTCGTGCGGACGGTGGGGACGGCCGTGGACACGGTCGTCAACAACTGGACCGATTTCGCGGGAGACCAGCAGAACCCCGTGTTCGACGGCATCCAGGTGAAGGACCTGAGCTATCCGCTCGGTCAGCTCGCCCGCGTGACCTACGAGAACGCCGGCCCGAACGCGACGGCCCTCGACGGCTACACGGACCTGGGGCTGCCCTTCTTCAATGGCGGCGCCGGGTACGCCGCGGACTTCCCCGGGTCGGCGATCCCGACCGGCGACACGAACACGCACAACGTCGAGATCCGCTTCACCGGCGGCCCCGATGGGCAGTTCGCCTATCGCTACCTCCGTGGGGGCGGCATCTACGCCATCCAGGACTACGTCCCCGTGCCGTTCACGATCTGGGACACGGACCTCGATCAGCAGCTCGCAGCCGGCTTCCTCGAGAACAGCGGCTCGCCGACCCAGGACGGCAAGTGGAATCCGGACGCGACGGCGAACGGCGAACGCGAAGTGATCTGGGTGTTCGACTCGCCCTACACGGGCGCGGCCCCGGACTCGCAGTACTTCAACAACACCGACTACCAGGACCTCCTGGGCGGGCTGATTCCGCTCCGGTATGTGCTCTGGTCCCACCTGGTGTCGGCGAGTTCGGTGGTCGACAACGGGGACAAGGTGGTGTTCACGACCAGCGTCCCGCCGACATCGAACGACTACTTCACGTTCAGCACCACGGCGGCCAATCGCTTCGACACGGCCGTCGCGAAGGACCAGCTGAACCAGGTGCTCGCGGTGCCGAACCCGTACTTCAACAACTCCACGTACGAGCTGAACCAGTTCTCGCGCGTGGTCAAGTTCACGCATCTTCCGGCGTCGTGCACGATTCGCCTGTTCAACCTGGCCGGCGATCTCGTGCGCACGATCCGGAAGAACGACAACTCGTCGCAGATCTCCTGGGACCTCCTGACCGAACGCGGGCTGCCGGTGAGCAGCGGCATCTACATCTTCCACGTGGACGCGCCGGGGATCGGGACCAAGGTCGGCAAGGTGGCCATCTTCATGGAGAAGGAGCGCCTCAACACCTTCTGAGGCCCACACTCACATGAACCGACCCAACCGTGAACGACAGGAGACAGCCATCATGAAGGCCTTCCGATATCTGGCGGTCGCCGTGGCCGCCCTCAGCCTGATCGCCGGGGTCGCGGGCGCCGGATCCCTCGGCCGCCTCGGCACGAGCGGTGCGCCCGAGTTGCGGCTTCCCGTCGGGGCGCGCAGCTTCGCGCTCGCCGGCTCGGATCTCGCCCTGGTCAGCGGTGCCGAAGCCCTTTTCTACAATCCGTCGGGGGCGGCGGCGTCGCCGAACAAGACCGAGGTGATGTTCAGCAATACCCGCTACATCGCGAACATGCAGGTCAACTATTTCGGCGTGACGCAGTCGATGGGTGACTTCGGCACGCTGGGGGTCAGCGCCAAGGTGCTGAGCGTCGGCGACATCGTCGAGACGACGGAGTCGGCTCCGGACGGCACCGGGTCGATCTTCTCGCCGACCTACACGACGCTGGGCGTCACCTATGCCAAGGCGATGACCGACCGCGTCAACTTCGGCGGCACGCTCTACTACGTCTCCGAGAAGATCCTCCAGGAGACGTCGGCGGGCGCGGCTTTCGACTTCGGGTTCCAGTACGACACCGGCATCCACGGGTCCCGGCTGGGCGTGACGGTCAAGAACATCGGGCCGAACATGGCCTTCTCGGGGACGGACTTCGAGTTCATCACGCAGATCCCCGGAAGCGATCCGCAGTCCACCGGCCGGAACGTTTCCACGGAGTCCGCGGAATACGAGCTCCCGACGTCGCTGCAGTTCTCGCTCGGCCTGCCGATCGTGCGGGGCGTGAACTCGTTCAACGTCTACGGGGCGTACAACAGCAACAGCTTCGGCAACGACGTCGGCCGCGTCGGCGCGGAGTGGACGCTGCGCAAGATGCTCTCGCTGCGCGGTGGCTACGCGTACGACGGTTCGTCCGACGCGATGTTCCAGTACAGCTACGGCGTCGGCGTCAAGCTGCCGCTGGGTTCCTCGCACTTGCAGCTGGACTGGGCCGGACAGCCGGTGCACGGCGGCTACTTCGACGACGTGCAGATGTTCTCGCTGGGCCTGACGTTCTAGACCTCGCGCGGAAAGCACCGAGGCCCGGTCCCCACGGGGACCGGGCCTCGAGTGTTTCGGAGCGGGGCAGCGCTCAGGCGTACATGCCGCGCAGCTGGTGCACCTTCAGCACGCGCTGGATCGCCACCATGTAGGCGGCGATGCGGAGCGAGCACTTCTCGCGCACCGCGGTCTGGAGCACGTCCGCGAACGCGTGCTCCATCTTCTCGCGGAGCCGGCCGTTCACCTCGTCCTCCATCCAGTAGAAGCCCATGCGGTTCTGCACCCACTCGAAGTAGCTCACCGTGACGCCACCCGAGTTGCAGAGGATGTCCGGGATCACCCAGGCGCCGCGCCCGTCGAGCACCTTGTCGGCGTCCGGCGTGGTGGGGCCGTTGGCGCCCTCGCCGATGATCTTCGCCTTGATCCGGGACGCGTTCTCGCCCGTGATCTGGTTCTCGAGCGCGGCCGGGACCAGGATGTCGCAGTCGTACTCGAGGATCGAGCCGCTGAGCGGCTGGCCGCCGGCGAAGCCCGCCACGCCGCGCGTCGCCTGCACGTGCTGCAGGAGCGCCTTCACGTCGAGACCAGCGGGGTTGTGGATCGCTCCCGAAACGTCCGAGGCCGCCACGATCGTGGCGCCGCACTCGCGCGCCAGCAGGTCGGCCGCGACGCCGCCGACGTTGCCGAAGCCCTGCACCGCGACCTTCGCGCCCTTCAAGGGCATGCCGAGGTGCTTGCACATCTGCTCGATGCAGATCATGACGCCGCGGCCGGTGGCTTCGCGGCGGCCGGCCGAGCCGCCCACTTCGAGCGGCTTGCCCGTCACGACGGCGTATTCGGTGCGGCGCGAATGCATGGAGTACGTGTCGACGAACCACGCCATCTCGCGCTCGCCCGTGTTCACGTCCGGCGCCGGGACGTCACTGTCGGGGCCGAAGACGTCGGAGAGGTCGGCCGCGTAGCGGCGGGTGAGGCGCTCGAGCTCACGCGCGGACAGCGTGCGCGGATCCACGACGATGCCGCCCTTGCCGCCGCCGAACGGGATGTCGGCCACGGCGCATTTCCAGGTCATCCACGAGGCGAGTGCGGCGACTTCGTCGAGCGTCACGTCCTGGTGGAACCGGATGCCGCCCTTGGCGGGGCCGCGGGCGATCGAGTGCTGCACGCGGTAGCCCGTGAAGACGCGGATCGAGCCATCGTCCATGGGGATCGGCAGGCTCTGGATCGTGGCGCGGCGCGGGCGCTTCAGCATCTCCTTGACGCCGGCGTCGAGGCCCAGCCGGGCGGCTGCCTCGTCGAACTGTCGCTCGGCGTTCTCCAGGGGATTGAGTTGCGTGTTGGCACCCGCTGCCATTCGGACCTCCTGGCGCGAACGAGGTTCGCGCCGACGATAGGAACGCTCCGCGGACGTGCGGCCACGGAGCGCGTGGGAAGGATGGACGGAAGAACGCGGGGCAGTATATCCAGCAGCTTCACGGCCGAACAAGACGGCGTCCGGGGGGGCCGCCCGGCACGCGAAAGGGCCCGCGGGGCGTCCCCGCGGGCCCGTCGCGAACGTCCCGGGAATCAGCGGAAGGCGGACTTCAGGGCGCCGAAGGTCACCTCGCCGGGGGCCAGCGTCGTGATCGTCACGTGGCGGGCCCGCGCCAGGTCGATCGGGCCGGGCAGGTTCGCCAGGTTGCCCGCCGTCTGGTCCTCCCAGCGCTCGATCCACCACCGGGTCGGATCCGCCTTGAAGCCCTTCGCCTTGAGCTCCTCGGGAATCATGGCCGAGTCGCCACGAACCACGTAGAAGAGCGCACGGCCGTTGATCGTCCACACGTCCGGGGTGCCGTTGCGGTCGAAGGTGACCTTGAGGTTCACCGACGTCGAGATGGACTTGTGGTAGGTCGGGTTTCGACCCGGCCGCGTGTCGGGCTGCGGCACGAGCAGGTTGTCGATCGTGATCTGGATGTCGCTCGCGGGCGGCTGGTTCGTGCCGCCCTGAAACATGTGCTCGGACATCGACATCTCGTCGTCGCGGATCCACGGGCTGTCGCGGTAGGCGTTGCCGGCGGAATCGTTCGCGGCGAACACGAAGCTGTAGTCGGCCGTGAAGATCTCGGAATAGAGCGCGGGGTCGCGGTTCTGCCAGCACCATGCGAACAGCCGGATCACGTTTTGCGGCGAGTTCGGAGCCGGCGCGGGCGTGGAGGCCACGCGCTCGGTCGAGACCCGCGGGCTGAACGGGTTGAAGCAGCCGGCGGCGCCCACGGCGAAGGTGATCGCGAGGAGCAAGGCGAGGAGGCCGGTACGGCGCATGCGAGTCACCCCCATCAGTGGCCGTTCGCGTTGGAATCGAGCCGGCGGTACGTCATGGATCGAAGATCCGGATCCGACGTGGGCACGACGCCGATCTTGGGGTCGTAGCGATCGTCCCAGCGGTAGATGTACCACTTGCTGTTCACCTTCTGGAAATACAGGTCGGCGAATCCCGTGGCCACCGTGCGCGTGTCGCCCGAGGTGGGAGAGGTCGCGACGAGCTGGTAGCGGCTGCGGCGGATCGCCAGCCCCGCCGTCTCGTCGGTCATCTCGATGTCGATGGGCTCGTCCTCGTCCTTGAGCCAGGAGAAATCGAAGTAGTAGCCGGGATACAGCGTCGACTGCAGGTATTCGTAGAGACGCGACTCGAGCGCCTTGTTCCACGCGCCGGGCAGCGCACCCGACCAGCTCGCGACGACGGGCGCCGAGAGCAGCGCCACGAACCCGAACGTGCTGGCGTCGGTCGAGTCCGCCAGCGCATCGAGGTAGGCCGCGCGGCCGGCGTCGC
Source organism: Candidatus Eiseniibacteriota bacterium (assembly GCA_044223005.1). Classification (GTDB taxonomy): domain Bacteria; phylum Eisenbacteria; class RBG-16-71-46; order RBG-16-71-46; family RBG-16-71-46; genus CAIXRL01. Next base: position 4,701 of record JBGAML010000024.1, on the reverse strand, counting down.
TGCGGGCGTCGATCGCGATCATGATCGACGTCATCAGCGTGTCGGGGCTCGAGTGGTTGACCGTGAGCACCGTGCCCTTGGGCGGTTCGGGCTTCGCCGGCTGGAACGGGTTGAGGCACCCGGCGAGCACGAGCCCGAGGGCGAGGACGAGGAGAGCGCCCGCGGCGCGTCGCATCGACATCAGAGGCTCCACATGAGCTGCAGGCTGCCCTGCCAGAAGTCCGACTCGGATCGCGGCGAGAAGGTCCCGAGCCCGTTGGAATAGGTCACCGTGCGCTGGTCCGTGTACGTCCGGCTCACTCGGCCGGTCAGCTGTCCCGTGCGACCCACCCGATAATTCAGGTCCACGCCGCCCGAGAAGTCCAGCCGTTTGTCGCCGCGCTGCTTCTGCTGCGAACCATTGACCGTTCCCGAACGATCGCTGGACTGGTAGCGGGGTTCGGCGTGGAAACCCAGGCTCGACCACGGCTGGTAGCGCAGCGACGCGCTGAGCGTGGCGTTCTGCGACTCGTCCGAGAGCTGCAGGTAGTCGAAGCCGTCCAGGGCGCGCAGGAAGCTGCCGCGCGGCAGGCGGGACGTGTTGTGCTGCACGTCGACGTAGAGGTTGGACGGCAGCCGCGCGGACAGCGAGGTCGCCGTGTTGTGCCCCAGCGCGAGCGTGTTGCTGGCCGGGGCGAAGGGGTAGCGCGAGTAGTCGGCGGTGATCATGTTGTTCTGCGTGATCGTGAGCGACTTGAGCGCGACGTAGTTCCACCGCCACTCCCCGCGGTAGGAGCGGACGTCGTTGTTGGCGCCGGTGCTGAGCGCGGCGATGTTGATGCCGCGCGTGAGCGAGACCTGCATGACGACGCCGCTCGTCATCTTCTGCGACGGGTTCCAGTTCAGCTCGCCCCGGTACAGCTGCCGGTATGCGTCGCGCGTGGTGGGCAGCGTGGCGAGGGGCGAGAGCCGGGAGTAGCGGTACTGCTCGAGGGCGATGCTGCCGAGGAGCTTGGAGACGAACTTCGGCCCCAGCGCCCGGACGAGCTGGCCGTCCGCGCTGCGCACGAGGCTGTGCTCGAAGTAGCCGCCGCTGCTGCGCTGCCGCGGGTAGTTCGCGTGGGCGCGCGTCTCGTTGAAGCTCATGTCCAGCGCCGCGCCGGACAGCGTCCAACGCAGCTGCGCCTTGCCCGAACCCTCGACGCGCGTGCCGTTCTGGTTCTGCGAGCTGGTGACCCCGCCGTTCACGTTGAGGTAGCGGTCGTTGTCCCGGCGCAGCCGCAACGTGCCGTCGGCGCTGTTGCTCCGCGTCAGGATGGTGTTGATCGTCCCCGAATCGGTCGGCGTCTCGACCCGGGAGTTGCGCAGGCCGTAGTTGGCGTTGAGGCTCACGGGCGAGTTCGCGTACAGCGTGAGCGCCCCGCGCAGGTTGGTCGCGAGGTCGCGCGTGCGCTTCTCGAGCACCTCGGTGGGCAGGCGCGTGCGGGCGATGTTTCCCGACACCGAACCGCTCAGGTCGTGCGTGAACGACTGCCCCTTCTGGACGCGGAATCGGCCGTCGGCGCTGCCCGAGAAGCCCTTCTTGATGCCGGTCACGTTGTTGTCGTCGAGCCAGCCCGTCTTCACGTTGCCCTCGGTCTGCGTGACCTTGTTGCGCCGGGAGAGGCGGGCGGTGAGGCTGTATTCGTTCTTGTTCTCGTCCTGGGTCGTCGACGCGCCGGGGTCGACATAGAAGTAGCGCAGCTGCTCGGAGCGGCCGCCGAGCGAGAAGTTCTTGCTCGGCGTGAAGCCGGCCTCGGTCGACGCGGTGCGGTTCTGGCGGAAGTTGGTGATCCCCGTCGACGTGATGCGCTGGAGCTCGATGTTGGTCGTGTTGTTGAGGTACGTCGGCCCGCGCGTCATGCGGTAGGTCGAGCCGTTGGTCCACGTCGTGCTCGAACGCTGGATGTCGTAGCCGCTCGTGTACTGGAAATCGGTCACGGGCTTGGCATGCGCGCCGCGATTGGCGAGCGGGTTGAACAGCTCGCGCAGCATCACTGGGCCGACGCTGTCCACCGGGACCGAGAGGCTGTCGGCGAGCTTGAGGATCCGAGGCAGCGTCATGCGGTAGCGGATCATGAGCGCCCGCAGGGTGTCGGGCGTCAGCTGCAGGCTGTCGGCGGTGGGGAAGATGCCGTCGAAGTGCAGGTTCAGGGTGTCCCGCAGCAGCGTCGTGTCCGCGAATGCGTACCGGGCGGAACGCTGCGCGTCCGCCTGCTGCGCCCGGCCCGGGAGGGCGAGCGCCAGGACCATCGCGGCGGCGGGGAGCAGCAGGAGGGTGAGGCGCGGGAAGCGGGCCATGCCTGGCTGTGAAGGACTCCGTCGGGTCTCGGGGGGCGCGGTGACACCCCTCAGCAGGGCACGAGACGTGCCATTCCAATATGCCATACCCGCGAAGCCCCCCGCGCGCACAAATAACTTGCGCCCCGGCCCGCCCGGGCGACGGCGGGGAACGGGGTGGACCGGCCCACGTTCGGGCGGTACCGCCCAATGGCTTGCCGCAGTGCGCGATCGGATGCTAGCTTGCGGCAGTTTCGCAGGGCAGGGACGCCTTGCCGGGCCTCTCCTCCTCGGCTCCGCATCCTCCCGGCTCCCGCGTGCCCAATGGAATGCCGAATCCACCCGGATCGAACGGAGAGGCAGGGATGTTCCTCGACAGCCTGATGGGCTATTTCTCGACCGACGTCGCCATGGACCTCGGCACGGCGAACACGCTGGTCTGGGTCAAGGGCCGCGGCATCGTCCTCAACGAGCCGTCCGTGGTGGCGGTGGAGAAGTCGAGCAACAAGGTCCGCGCCGTCGGCACCGAAGCCAAGCTCATGCTCGGCCGCACGCCCGACGAGATCAACGCGGTCCGTCCGCTCAAGGACGGCGTGATCGCCGACTTCCAGGTGACCGAGCACCTGTTGCGCGAGTTCGTGCACCGCGTGCAGAAGCACAAGTTCATCGTGCGCCCGCGCATCATCATCTGCGTGCCCTCGGGCATCACCGAGGTCGAGAAGCGCGCCGTGATCGATTCCGCCGTGCGCGCCGGCTGCCGCGAGGTGCTGCTCGTGCCCGAGCCGATCGCCGCGGCGATCGGCGTCGACCTCCCGGTCGACACGCCGACGGGCAACATGGTCGTCGACATCGGCGGCGGCACGACCGAGATCGCGGTCATCGCGCTCAACGGCATCGTCACCAAGACGAGCATCCGCACCGGCGGTGACGAACTCGACGAGGCGATCGCGAACTACTCGAAGAAGGCGTACAACATGCTCATCGGCGAGCAGACGGCCGAGCGCATCAAGATCGAGATCGGCTCCGCGTTCCCGCTCCCCGAGGAGATGGACATGGAGATCAAGGGGCGCGACCTCGTGCGCGGCATCCCGCGCACGCTGCGCGTCTCCTCGGTCGAGATCCGCGAGGCGCTGCAGGAACCGGTGGGGCAGATCGTCAACGCCCTGCGCGAATGCCTCGAGCGCACGCCGCCCGAGCTCGCGGCGGACATCGTGGACCGCGGCATCTACCTGACCGGTGGCGGCGCGCTGCTGCGCGGGCTCGACCTGCTGATGCGCGAGGTGACGAACCTCAACATCCGCGTGGCCGAGGATCCGCTCACCTGCGTCGTGCGCGGCGCGGGCCGGATCCTCGAGAAGCTCGAGGACTACGACAAGGTCATCCTCAGCGGCCACCGGGACTGACCGAAGGACTTCCTTGTCCGGCATCCTTCCTCCGGCGGAACGCCGCAGCGTCGTCCTGGTGACGACCTATGCGGTGCTTTCGCTGGTCCTGCTGGTGGTGGGCGATCACCTGCCGGCGGCCTGGCTCCGCGGCGCCGGGGGATTCGTGTTCGCGCCCTTCGACCGGCTCGTCCTGACCGGCGACCGCATGTTCGCCGCGTGGCGCGAGAACACCGAACTGCACGAGCGGATCGCGAAACTCGAGACCGAGAACGCGTCGCTGCGCGTGCAGGGCAGCGAGAACGCCCGGCTGCGCGCGCAACTCGGGCTGCCCGAGTGGCGCGGCCTGCCCATGGTACCCGTGGAGGTGCTCGCGCTCTCGGGCGACCCGACGCCGAGCGCCGCGACGCTCAGCGCCGGCGAGGCGGAGGGCATCCGGCCCGGCGACGCGCTGCTCACGCGCGACGGTCTCGCGGGCCGCGTCACCGAGTCGTGGCCGCACCTGTCGCGCGCGGCGCTGCTCACGGATCCCAACCTCGCGGTCGCGTGCGAGGTCGAGACGACGGGCGTGAACGGCGTCGTGCGCGTCGCCGTGGGGCCGAAGCTGCGGCTGCTCTTCACCGCGGTGCCGCTCGCGGACACGGTCCGCGTCGGGCAGCGCGTCGTGACGTCGAACCTCTCGCTGCGATACCCGCGGGGCGTTCCCGTCGGCATCGTGAGCGCGGTGCGCGAGGACGCGACCGGGCTCATGCAGGAGATCGAGCTGCGGCCCGCGGCGTCGCTCTCGCGCCTGCGCCAGGCGTTCGTGGTGCCCGGCCCGCTGCCGCCGGATTCGCTGCGGGCGCCGAGGCCCCGGACCGAGTACGAGCCGCGGCGCGTCGCGACGCCGCCGCCCACGAAGCCGCGCCCGGCCACGCCCGCGCCCGCCGGTGCCGCGACGGCACCCGCGCCCGCCCCCGCACGGCCCACCGCGGCCACGACGCGCACGCCGGCGGCCGGCACGGCTCCCGGGCCCGCGGCC
>JBGAML010000003.1:0-329399 GCA_044223005.1 Candidatus Eiseniibacteriota bacterium | reverse complement strand
TAGACGCCCGCCGGCAGCGTCGCGCCGAGCGGCACGCGGTGCGTGCCGGGCCCGAACGCGCTCACGTCGCGCAGCAGCACGCGGCGTCCCGCGAGATCGAGCATCTGCAGGCTCGCGCGCTCGCGGCTCGCGAGCGTGAACGCGAGCTGCACCTCGCCGCGGCCCGGGTTCGGCGTGAAGCCGCGGATCGCGAGCCGTGCCTCGCGCGGCACGTCGAGCCACGTCTCCCCCGCGTACGGCGCGCCGCCGCCCGCACCCAGCGCGAGACGCCAGCCCACGCGCGTGCCGGGCTCGAGGCCGCTCTCGCTCCACGCGAGCCGCCCGGTCGGCGACGCGTTCACGCTCGCGAGCGACGTCCATCCGTCGCTGCCGCTCGAACGCTGCACCGTCGCGCTCGCGGCGCCCGCGAGCAGCCACTCCAACTCCGCGCCGCCCGGCGTCGCGCTCGCCGACACGAGCGAGGCGAGCGCCGCGGTCGAGCGGTCGCAGGCGTTGGGCACGCCGATGCCGGCGTTGATCGCACCGAGGCCGGTCGCGATCGCGTCGTACGCGGCCGCGACGTCCGGGTCGGAGAGCGGGAGGCCCTCGAGATCCAGCAGGCGCGAATCGACGCCGGTCGTCTGCACCCGGCTCTTGGACAGGACGAACTTCTGCCCTGCGACGATCGGGACCGCCGGGTCTTGCGCCCGGAACATGCACACCCACTCCCATGGCACCTGACCCAGGACCAGTGCGCCGTCGACGGCCAGCTCGGGCCGGGGCGCGCCCGTGGTCGGGCGTGCGAGAACGAAGAGCTGTTCCATGCCGCCGTCGGGCGAGGCGTCGGGTGCCCACGTGGAATCGAACGTCGCCGGCTGTTGGGCGGACGGCAGGATCGTGCCGTCCGGATCGGTGTACACCGTTTCGAGGTAGCCCACGTCGAGCGCATCGCCCGTCACCGAATCACGCGCCACGAACGGCACGTCCACGAATCCTCCGTACGCCCACGTGTAGCCCACGCTCGGCTGCACGTGCCCTGGTCCCGGAAGCCGGTAGAAGAGGTAGCGGTGGGCCTTGCCGGGATGCGCGGGGTCGAACTCGAGCGTCACGGTGTGGAGCGAATCGCGCATGGTGTAGGGATTGATCGTCGAGCCGACCACCCCGAACGCGTAGCCGGCGCCGCCGCCGAATCCCTGCAGCGCCCCGTTCACGATCGGCCGGTAGGGATCCGGCGCCCCGGGAGCGACGGGCACGAACCCGGCGCGCATCGCCGCCGCGAGCGAGCCGCCCTCCGCGACCTCGGCGACGTTGGTGCCGGTCACGCCGGGGATCGCGACCGGCAGGGCCGGGTCGAGCCGGATCGCCGGCTGGCCCGCCGGCAGCACCCCGGCACCGAGCGCGAACACGTTCGCGAGGAACGCGGCGTACTGCCCCCGGGCCCGGTCGCGCGCATCACCCGAGGCCGCGAGCGTGCCGCAGAAACCGTCGAGCGAGAGCAGGCCCCAGTCGAACGAGAGGGCCCGAGCATCGGCGAGACCGGCGAGCGTCTGCAGCTGGTCGCCCGTGAGGTGCGCGTTGCCGGCGCATTCCGACGCCAGGTCCTGGGCGGTCCGCGGGCAGTTCACCGGCAGCGCGCAGTCGGGCGGCGGTGGCAACGCGGGATCGAATCCCGCCTGGAATGCGGCGTCGATCCAGTCGTCGGCGCACTCGAGCTGGGCCAGCGACCCGAGTTGTCCCGGGCCGTCGCCCACGACCAGCGCGGCCCAGACGTCCAGCGAATCGCCCGGCACGAGCAGCTTCGGCCCGCGCGCGATCAGCATGCGCCGGTCGGAGGGATTCGAGTCGATCCACCCGGTGCCGGCGACCGGGTTGCCCGGGACTTCGAACGTCGTGTTGCGGGCCGCCACCGGGTCGTAGACCGGACTGCCGTCGGCCAGAAGGCCCTGCAGCGTGTTCCACGCCTGCGTGGCGTTCGCCGGGTCGGTGCCGTTGACGTACTTGCGGAACACCTCCGCGCCACGCGCCCCCGGACCGCTGCCGGGGTCCGTGAGCAGGTCCACACCCAGCGCCGGGGGCGCCGCGCCGTAGATGGGGTCGGAGCCGGTGGCGTTGTAGGCGAAGGCGAGCGAGCGGGTGCTGTCGCAACCCACCAGGTCGTCGGCGGAAGCCCCGATGTCCGGGTCGAGCCAGAACGCCGCGCGCGCGGCCGTGAGCGTGTTCGGGCTCCGATTGACGATGCGCCAGTGCACGAACGCCGCGCGCGCGAGCGGGCCCGGGCGGTCGAAGCCGAACACGGTCTGCCGCACCTCGATCCGCAGCGGCGTCGTGCTCCCCGCGGCGTTCGTGTGCCGGCTCGGCGCCTCGTCGTTGAAGACGCACCAGAGCATCAGGTCACCGGCCACGTCCGGGCCCACGACCGTCACGGAATCGCCCGGCGCGGCGCCGGGCAGCTTCCACTCGCGCACCGGCGCGCCGTGCGGCGCGGCATGCGCGACGTAGTCGCTCCACGAGTGGTGCGCGATGGGATCGAGCGTCGGGTCGGCGGCGAGCTCACCCACCGTGTGCGCCACCTCGGCGGTATCCGACGGATTCCCGCTCCACGCCTTCATCTTCCACACGACGAGATCGGGATCGGCCGGGTCCTCACCCACCCCGCCCGGCATGCCACCGGGCTGGAACTCGGACGAATACTCCGCGAGCGCGAGACGGGGTGAGCCCGCGACGGTCGCGCCCACCCAGAGCCCGCCCGCGAAGAGCACCGAGCGGTTCGTCCCGCGCGGATAGAAGAGGCCCGGCGAACCCACGAATGGGTTGTACCCGATCCAGCCGAGGTTGCTGACCGAGAGGTTCAGCTCGTTCACGTCGAGCCGCCGGTCGACGCTCTCGCTGCGGGCGCGCGTGGGCACGACGTGACGGGCGGGGACCGCGGCGATCGCCGGCAGTGCCAGCAGGGCGATCGCGGCGGCGGTGAGACGCAACGTGGTGCGCGAGGGCATGGTCATCCTCCGAAGGTGGGGCGCGGGGGACCGAACGCCAGCGGGCCCAGACTACAACGCCCGGGGACAGGGCGCACGGCGGAAGCGCCGAGCGGCACCGCCCCGTTCAGAACAGCGTGGTCTGGTCGATGCGCCCCAGCCGCCGGGCGTGCCGTTCCAGCGCGTGGAATCCCCAGACGGAGAGCGCCGACGCGAGCACGGTCGAGAGCACGAGCCCGCCGAGCAACTGGGTGTCGCTGAACGCGTTCATCACCGCGCCCGAGCCGTGCCCGAGCAGGAAGCGCCGCAGCGCCTCGTACCACCACGTGAACGGCAGCGCGAACGCGACCCACTGCAGCGCGCGCGGCAGCAGGTCGACCGGGAAGATGACGCCGCAGAGCAGGTAGAGCGCCAGCGCCGTGCCCTCGAGCACGGTCATCGCCGCGCGCGTGAGCACGAGCGAGGAACCCGCGACGAGGAAACCCACCGTGAGCGTCGAAACCAGCCCGCACGCGGTCGCGAGCACGAGCGGCAGCGGCCGGACCGCGGCCCAGTCCCAGCGCACGCCGAGCAGGAACCAGCCCAGCACGAGCATCAGCGTGCAGCTGAACGTGGCGCGCACGTACTTCACCAGCGAGCGCCCGGTGAGGTAGGTGCGCAGGCCGATCGGCGAGGCGACGATGTACTTGAGCGTTTCGTACTCCTCGCGTTCGCCGAACACGATCCAGCCCATGTCCACGAGCACCGTGTTGACGAACGCGTGGAACGCGTTCGCGACGTAGAAGCCGGCGAAGAGCGCCGCCGACACCCCCGGACCACGCACGGCCCAGTACATGCCCACGAGGATCAGGCCGGTCGCGAGTGGACGCGCGATCGCGTAGGTCAGGAACAGGAACGGGTCGGTCCAGTTGCTGTCCACCTGCCACCCGAGCCAGGCCGCCGTGCGCAGCCGCGTCCACGTCGCGCTCATTGCCATCGCAGCGTCAACCTCCCCTCGTGCTTGGAGAGGTTCTCGAGGTACCGGAGCGCGTAACGCGCGAGCACGAGGAAAACCGCCGCGAAACCGATCAACGCCGCCAGCTCGAATCGCAGCGGCACGAGGCCGTGGGCGGCCGGCCCCAGCAGCACCTGCCGCAGCGCGTCCACGCCCAGCGTGAGCGGAATGAGCGCGGCGGTGACGGCGCCGAACGCACCCAGCGTGCGGATCGGGAAATAGAGTCCGGAGAGGAAGTAGACCGGCTCCACGAGCGCGTTGCAGATGTTCCACGCCTCGCGGCCCCAGAGCAGGAACACGCTCGCGAGCGTCATGCCGAGCGCGTAGAGCGCCGTCATGGTCGCGAGGAAGACGGCGGCGAGCAGCCACGGCGAGAACGCTTCGAGCCGCACCTGGAACACCCACACCCCGATCGCCACGCCGACCAGGGAGCGGAACACCGTACTGACGAGGCCGCCGAGCGCCATGCCGGTCAGGATCGCCATGCGCGAGCACGGCGCGGCGAAGTAGAGCTGCAGCTGCCCGGCCTGCTTCTCCCAGTAGAACTGCGCGCCCATCCCCCACAGCACGTTGATCCAGTAGGTGGTCAGCACGCCGCCGATCACCGCCAGCGCCTCGTACGATTTCGGCGCGCCGAGCGCGCGGTAGAGCAGCACGAACGCGCACATGCCGAGGTTGGGGAACACGGCGTCGGCGAGGAACGACTGCGGCTGGCGGAGCGTCCCGACGAGGCGCGAATAGGTTCGGGCCCACGTCGCACGCAGGAACAGGGCGGTGTCGGAGGGCCGCGTGCTCACGCGTCCTCGCCCGCGTCGTCGAGCCCGCGCCCGACGATGCGGATGAACGCGTCCTCGAGCGACGTCTCGCGCGTGGACACGGCCTGCACCCGCAGCCCGCGCTGCTCCAGCGCGCGCAGCGCCTCGCCGAGCACGCGGCCCTCGGGCAGGCGGAACTTGAGCGTACGCGTGCCGCGCTCGGGGTGCGGCGCGCCCCACGCCAGCGCCACGCCGTCCAGCTCGGCACCTGCCGCGGCCGTGTCGCCGATCACCTCGAGCTCGACGTGCTGCCCGCCCTGCACCGAGCGGCGCAGCTCGGCGGGCGTGTCGCACGCGAGGATCCGGCCGCGGTCGACGATCGCGATGCGATCGCACATCGCATCGGCCTCGGCCATGTAGTGCGTCGTGAGCAGGACCGTGCGGCCCTCGCGCTCGCGCACCCAGCGGCCCACGAACGCGCGCAGGATGCGCGCCGCGTTCACGTCCATGCCGAGCGTCGGCTCGTCGAGGAACATGATCTCGGGGTCCGACACGAAACCGCGCGCGAAGTTCATGCGCTGGCGCTGCCCGGTCGAGAGCCGGTTGATGCGCGTGTTCGCGATGTCGACGAGGTCGACCACGGCGAGCAGGTCGTCGATGCGGCGCTTCGCCTCGCCGTTCGAGACGCCGTAGAACTGCGAGAACATCCACAGGCACTCGCGTACCGTGAGGATGCCGTAGCCGGAGCTCTCGCCGCCCGAGACGAGTCCGATGCGGCGGCGCACCTCGCGCGCGTCCTTCACCACGTCGAAGCCGGCGACGAACGCCTCGCCACTCGTGGGGAAGAGCAGCGTGTTGCAGATCTTGATGCACGTGGTCTTGCCGGCGCCGTTGGGGCCGAGCAGGCCGAAGATCTCGCCGCGCTCGATCCGCAGGTCGACGCCCGCGAGCGCGACGACCTCGGCCGAGCCGCGCGAGGCCTTGAACACGCGCCGCAGGGCGCGCGTCTCCACCGCGGGGGCGCGGGTGTTCGGGGTCGCGGACATGGGCGGCGACCGTAGGAACGCGGCCGCGCCCTGTCAATCGCCGCGAAACGAATGGGCCGCGGCGGAGCGAGGCTCCGCCGCGGCCACGTCGCTGGCCGGCCGGCTACTTCCCCGCGGGCCCCTTCGGCGCGTCCCACGCCGAGGGCGGCGGGAACTCGACCGCCGGAGCGTCGTACGCCTTTCCGGGCGGCACCGTGTCCGGGACCTTGTGCGAGATCGGCGGGAGGCTCATCAGGTAGGCCGCGATCGCGTGCGCGTCCGCGTCGGTCAGCGCCGAGAAGTCCTGCCACGGCATCGGCGGCAGGATCGGCGAGCCGTCGTTCTTCACGCCGCTGCGGATCGCCTTCACGATCTCGTCCTCGCTCCAGTAGCCGAGGCCGGTCTCCATGTCGGGCGTGAGGTTGCGCGCGAACGTGACGCCCCACGGACCCTTCCACGGCACTTCGCTGCCCGCGAGCTTGCGGTCCATGTCGGGCGCGCCGTAGAAGAAGCCCGGCGTGTGGCAGTCGTTGCAGCCCATGACGGTGGTGAGGTAGCGCCCGCGCTCCACCTGCGCCTTGCGCGCCGCCGGATCGGCGGGCTTGCCCGCGGGCTTCGCTCCCGCCGCCGCCCACGCGAGTGCGGCGAGCGACGCGAGCAGCGCGGCCGTGACGAACGTGATCCCGATCGAAGTGGTCCTGCGGACCATGATGCCCTCCCAACAAGGGTATTGGAGCGACGATGCTCCTCGTTGCGTGGCGCCGAGGGGGCGCCTAACGTGCGCGGCATGCTAGCACTGCATCCCGCATGGGCCATCGCGATTCTGCTCGCGGCTGGGACTCCCGATACGGCGGCCATCACGCCGAAGTTGCAGCGCTTCACGCTCGAAGTGGACCCCGCGGGCACGACGTGGAATGGCCAGTACGCGGCACCGCTCGAGGTACGTCGCCCGACGCGCGAGCTCGCCGTGCGCTTCACCGGCGCGCCGCCGAGCCGGGTGGAGATGTGGAACGCGCGCGGCCGCCTGCCGCTCGTCTTCGGGATGCGCGGCGATTCGCTGCACGTCGAGCTGGCCGATTCGCTGCGCCCCGGCGAGGCGGCGTTCACGCTGTCCTGGACCGGCCGCGTGCTCGCGAAAGGCCCGGGGCTCGTGCGCACGCGCAGCGGCTCGCTGCACCTCGTCCGGGCGGCCCGCGTCGCGGTACCGGAATGGGCGGGCCCCGGGCTCACGCCGTGGAAGGTCGCCGTGCAGGTGCCGGCGGGCATCGACGTGCGTACGCCGCTGCCGCTCGCCGGCGTCGTGCGTAACGGCACGTGGCGCATGTGGTCGTTCACATCACGCGGTCCGCTGCCCGCGGATTCGCTCCGGTTCGAGCTCGTGCCCCGCCGCACGGCGAAGCCCGCAAACGCGAGCGGGGCGGCCCCAAGTGGGCCACCCCGCCGCTGAAAGCCGGCGCGTTCAGCGTGCCGGCAGCACGGTGACGCGCGTCGTTCGCACGACGCCGTCCACCGTGAGACGCGCGAAGTAGACGCCCGCATGCACCTGCTTCGCGTCCCATGCGATCGTGCGTTCGCCCGCCGCCATCGCGCCCTTGAACGGCGTCGCGAGGCGCCGGCCGGCGAGGTCGAAGACGCCGAGGTCCACGTTGCCCGCCTGCGGCAGCCGCACCACGAAGCGCGAGGTCGCCGAGGCCGGGTTGGGCGCGAACGCGAGATCGATGCGGCTGACCGAACCACCTGCCCCGTCGTCGAGCGGCAGCGCGAACTTCATTCCCGCGAGGTCGAGCCGGATCGGCTTGCCGTCGGTGCCGAAGAAGCTGCTCTCGACGATCTCGACCGTGCCGCCGGGCGCTGCACCCGTCATGCAGGCGAACTCGAGCGGGTACGTGAAGTCCTCGGGCGCCGCGCCGTCCGTGCGCACCAGCGCCAGGAGCACCTCGCCCTGCGACGCGTCCTGCAGCAGCGTCCAGAACGACAGGCTGCTCGAACCGTCCGCCCGTGTCCTCGCGGAGGGTTCCACGATCTGCGCGAACGGCCCGACGGTGTAGCGATCGGACGGATAGCGGACGCGGATCATCGCCCCTCCGAGCCCCGCGAGCCCGTGGAACTGGAGCGGCGTGCTCACGATGCCATGGTTCACGATCGGCGCTCCGAGCCCGACCTGCAGGGCGCCCGGCGCCTGCGAGCTGTCGCGGGCGCCCCCGCCGACCATGGTCCACGCGCAGCACATGAGGTCCGCCAGCGTGTAGGTGCCATTGCCGTTGCAATCCGGTCGGCTGGCGGCCGAATCGGGGCACGCCGCGGGATTCAGGTAGCAGAACACCATGCGCACGAGGTCGGCCACGTTGGTGTAGCCGTCCCGGTTCGCGTCGCAGTCCGCCGGCAGCGCGAAGCAGATCGGGATGTCCGGCACGCGGATCAAGTCGATCGGGCAGACCGGGACGCTGTTGCCGCCGGCGTCCGAGGCCGCGGTGACCGTGGCCGAAACGCCACCCACCGCGCCGGGCGTGTGCCGCACCGACGTGTCGGCCTCGAGCGTCGCCCACAGCACGGTCGTGAGCGCGTTCGCGGGGATCGGTGCACCCGCGTCCGCGTACATCACGTACTGGATCGAGCCGTTCGGCTGGCGTTTCGTGACGAGGTGCATCGGCGTGTTGCCGATCGGGCGGGCGTCGAGGTGCAGCACGTGCACGTTGGGTGTCGCCTCGACCGTGCCCTGCAGCCCGGCCAGCGCGACGCCGTTCGTCTGCACGCTGAGCGGCAGCGTGCCGCGCCCACCGGGCGGCAGCACGAGCGCGCAGCCGGGGCGCGGATCCGCCACGGGACTGATGCCGCCCAGGAACGGGAACACGCACCGGTCGGTGTCGCAGCGGTCGGCGACGAACGGAATCTCCGCCTCGCCCACGAACGAGAAGCTTGTGTCCGGGCACTGGTTCTGCACGATCATGAGCCGGAAGGACTGCGGTCCCGGCGCGGACGCCGGCAGGTCGATCGCGGTGTCGAAGATCGGTGCGTTGAGTGAGCAGACGCCGGCGCACGCGTGCCGGACCTCGAGTTGGACGACCGGAGTCCCGATGGACGAGAGGATCGGCAGGAGCCGGGCCCCACGAACGCTCCAGCAGCCATCACCGAATCCCGTGCGGATGACGACATGCACCGGGCGATCGGCGCAGACGTGCGGCACGCACGAATCGCAGTTCGACGTCGTCGATCCGAACTTCACGTACTGCACGTAGTCGGGCAGCCCGGGAATCGCACTCGTCGATGCGGACGCGGTTCCGGCGAGGACCGGCAGCAGTGCGCTCGCGAGGAGCGCGGCGGCGAGAACGTTGACGCGCTTCATGGCGCGCGTCGGGTCGTGCTTCATCGCAACCTCGTTCGGGGGACGTGGGGTGGCCCCGGTCGGGAACACTTCCGGGATGGTCCGGCGAGCCGCCGCGCGGGTCAAGGATTCTTCACGCCCCCGGCGTGCGGACGCCCGTCCCGGTTCAGGCGGGCCGGCGCGCCACCATGACGACGCGATCGCCCAACGCGTTGAAGGCCCGCGTGATGGGGACGTTCACCGCGTCGATCGCCGCCATGACCGCGCGCTGCAGGCCGCTCTTGCGGCCGTAGGCGCCGCCGGGCGGGATCTTCGCCTGCTCCATCACGACGACCTCGAGACCGGCGGCGCGGCAGAGCCCCGCGAGCGTGCGCGGCGTGAACTCCCACAGGTGGTAGGGCGGCTCGTTCAGGACGATCGCGCGGCCCGCCGCCCCGAACGCCGCGAGGGCGAGCGCGCGCGCGATCGAGTGCGTGGTGATGGGGCCGCGCAGGAAGAAGTGGCCGCCCGGCGCGAGCAGCGTCGCGACGCGATTCACGGTGTCGTGGCAGTCCGGCACGTGCTCGAGCACGTCGCCCATGTAGACGAGATCGAACGCGGCTTCGGGCAGCGTCACATCCTCGAGCGCGCCCTGCTCCACGGCGAGCCCGAGCGCGCGCGCGTGCGCGACGGCGTCGGCGGAGAACTCGACGCCGCGCACGGCCCACCCGCGCCGGGCGGCGTGGTGCAGCAGCCAGCCCGACGCGCAGCCGACCTCGAGCAGCCGGCCGGCGCCGCGATAGGGTTCGAAGCGCGCGAGCAACCCGTCGTTCTCGTCGCGGAACGCCTGCTCGTCGAACGAGTGCGTGTCGCTGCGCCCGCAGCGGAAGTCGGTCCGGAAGTACTCGGCCGAGTACATGCGCGCGATCGTCTCGCCCACCGGCTGCACACCCAGGCCGCGCATGCCGCACGCCGCGCACTCGACCAGCGGGAACGCGCCGCCCTCCCACTCGTAGCGCATCGCCAGCGGCCGCAGCGGGCCGCGGCCGCACGCGAGGCAGCGCTCCAGCGTGCGGGTGGCGAGCGCGCTCACGCCGCGCCTTCCGCGGCCGGCATCGCGACCTCCGCCGGATCGAGCGCGCGCGCGATGGGCGCGCCGCCGAGGCAGCGATCCCCGTCGTAGAGCACCGCGAGCTGCCCCGGCGTCACCGCGGCCTGCGGCGTCTCGAAGCGCAGCGTGACCCCGCCCTCGGCGGCAGCGTGCACCGTGGCCGCGGCGCCCGCGTGGTTGTAGCGGATCCGCACCGTCACGCGCGTGCCGTCCACAGGGGGCACCGGCGCGAGCCAGTTCATGGGCCCGGTGACGAGCCCGGGCGCATCGAGTTCGGCGCGGGCGCCGACGGTCACCGTGTTCGCGGCCGCGTCGATCGCGAGCACGTACAGCGGCTCCGCCGCGGGCAGCCCCAGACCGCGGCGCTGGCCGATCGTGTAGTGGAGGATGCCGCGGTGCGTGCCGACGCGCCGGCCGTGCGCGTCCACGAACGCGCCGGGCTCGGTGCCGCGGCGCTCGCCGAGCACGTGCACGAGGTGCCCGGCGTAATCGCCGTCGGGCACGAAGCAGAGATCCTGACTCTCCGGCTTGTCCCACACCGAGAGGCCCAGGCGCCGGGCGTGCTCGCGCACCGCGTGCTTGTCGAGCGCGCCGAGCGGGAACTCCGTGCGTGCCAGCGCCGCGTAGGGCACGAGCGCGAGCGCGTACGTCTGGTCCTTGGCGCCGTCCACCGCGCGAAAGAGCCCCCACTCGCCCGGCATCACCTCGCGCACCTGCGCGTAGTGCCCGGTCACGAGCCGGTCCGCGCCGGTCAGCTCCATGCGGCGCACGAGATCGCCGAACTTGAGGTGCTGGTTGCAGAGCGCGCAGGGATAGGGCGTCCGCCCCTCGGCGTACGCGTCCGCGAACGGCTGCAGCACGCGCTCGCGGAACACTTCCTCCGCGTCGAGCACGTGGTGCGTGAAGCCCATGCGCATCGCCGTGCGGCGTGCGTCGTCGATCGCATCCAGCGTGCAGCACGCACGCGGGCTCGCGGGCGCCTTGCCGTAGCACGCGAGCTTGAGCGTGACGCCCGTCACCTCGTGCCCGGCCTCGGCCGCGAGCGCCGCGGCCACCGCCGAGTCCACGCCCCCGCTCATGGCGGCGAGCACCTTGAGCGGGCTCACGCGCCGCTCCGGGCCGCGCTCGCGCGGGCCGCGCGGACGGCGTCCGCGATGCCGGCGAGCGAGCGCTCGACCTCGTCGGCGGTCGTCGTGCGGCCGAGCGAGAAGCGCAAGGCCGAGATCGCCAGCTCGCGCGGCACGCCCATCGCCGCGAGCACCGGCGAAGGCTCCACCGCCCCGCTGGCGCAGGCGGCGCCCGCCGAGGCGGCGATGCCGCGCGCGTCGAGCGCGAGCAGCAGGTGGTCGGCGCGCGCGCCGGGGAACGAGGCGTTGACCGTGTTGGGCAGCCTCGCGACGCGCGCCCCGTGGATCACCACGTCGGGAGCGAACGCGCGCAGCCCGGCCTCGAGCCGGTCGCGCAGTTCGGCGAGGCGCGCGGACTCGTCCGCGAGTTCCTCCGCGGCGCGCTTCGCGGCGAGCCCGAGCCCGACGATGCCCGGCACGTTCTCGGTGCCGCCGCGGCGGCCCCGCTCGTGGCCGGTGCCACGCTGCAGCGGCGAGAGCGGCGCGTTCCGGCGCACCACCAGCGCGCCCGCGCCCTTGGGTCCGCCGAACTTGTGCCCCGAGATCACGAGATAGTCGGCGTCCAGCGCGGCCGCGTCGACCGCGACCTTGCCCGCGGCCTGCACGGCGTCGCAGTGGACGCGCATGCCGCGCGCGTGCACACGGGCGGCGATCTCGGCGACCGGCTGCAGCACGCCCGTCTCGTTGTTGGCGAGCATCACCGACACCACGGTGGTGTCCGCCGGCAGCGCGTCCACGCCCTCCGGACGCGTGACGCCGTCGGCGTCGCAGGCGAGCGTCGCGTGCGCCCAGCCCAGGTCGGCGAGCAGTTCGGAGGCCCCGTGCACCGCGTGGTGCTCGATCGCGGCGTACGCGACGCGTCGCCCCGCCTCGCGCTGCGCGATCGCCGCGCCGACGATCGCGAGGTGGTCGCCCTCGGTGCCCCCCGACACGAACACCACCTCGCCCGCACGCGCGCCGACCAGCGCCGCGACGTGCTCGCGCGCCTCCTCGACCGCGGCGCGCACGCGCTGGCCGTCGCGGTGCGTGCTCGACGGATTGGCGCCGAGATCGCGCAGCGCCGCATGCATCGCATCGGCGACGTCGGGCCGCACGGGCGTCGAGGCGTTGTGGTCGAGGTAGATCACGTGAGGTCTCCGAGCGCGGACACGGCCGCGACAATGAAAAAGGCGCGGCGCCCTCGCGGGATGCGCCGCGCCCGATCGTCCGCACGCGCACCCGGCGCGCGCCGGGTCACTTGTTCTGCAGGAATTTCTCCAGGACGTCGATCGATTCGCGCGCGCTCGTCGCGTCGGACGACTCGGGCGCGATCTCGACGACCTTCTTCCACATCCGGATCGCGTCGCGGTAGATGCCCGCGTCGGCGAACGCCACGCCCATGTAGAAGTAGGCGCAGTAGGCGCGCGGCTGCTTGGCGAGGATCGAACGCAGCAGCGTCATCGCCGGTTCGTACTTGCCCTGGGCGTAGAGCGACGACGCCATGTGGCACGACGCGATCGAATCGGCCGGCGCGAGGCCCATCGCCTTCTGGTAGTAGCCCTGCGCCTCCTCGGGATGCCCGAGCGCGTCCGCCGCGATGCCCATGTTGACGAGCACCTTCACGTTGCCCGGCTGCAGCCGGTTCGCGCGGCCCAGCACCGTGAGCGCGTCCTGCATGCGCTCGCGATCCATGTACATGACGCCGAGCGCGTTCACCTTCTCGAACCTGGTCGAATCGCGCGCGACGTCGCGCTCGAGCAGGGTCAGGCTGTCGACGGCCGCCGGCGCGGGCTTGGCCGCGGCCGCCGGCTTGGACGCCGGCACGGGCGCCGCGAAGACCGCGGTGGCGACGAGGATCCCCAGCATGGCGAGCGACACGATCCACAGGCGCTTCACGAGGCATCTCCTCCCGGTCGATGGGGTCGGGGCTTGGGTTCGAGCGGCGGAAAGGATAGCACACGGCCCCGCGGGCGGGCCCGTCGAACGCCGGCCGGCAGCGGCGATCGTCAGGTCCGCGTCAGGCGTGGCCGAGCGCCTGCTCGAGGTCGGCCCAGAGGTCGTCCACGGCCTCGACCCCGGCCGAAATCCGCACCAGTCCCTCCGGGATCCCGGCGCGCGCCCGGCCCTCCTTGCCCAGCACCTGGTGCGACGTGAACGCCGCGAGCGAGGCCAGCGATTCCACGCCGCCGAGGCTGGCCCCGTGGCGGACGAGCCGCAGGTGGTTCACGACCCGGAGCGCCGCTTCCGCCCCGCCGCGCACGTCGATCGACAGAAGCGGCCCGAAGCCTTCGCGCATCTGCCGCACCGCGACGTCGTGCCCCGGATGCGAGGGCAGCCCGGGGTAGAACACCTGCGCGACCGCCGCGTGCCGCTGCAAGCGCGTCGCGAGTTCGAGCGCGTTGGCGTTCTGCGCGCGCACGCGCAGCGGCAGCGTCTTCAGGCTGCGCTCGACCATCCACGCCATCGTCGGCTCGGCGATCGGGCCGAACACCTCGCGCGCCTTGTGCACGCCGGCCATCACCTTCGCCGAGCCCATCGCCGCGCCCGCCAGCAGGTCGCTGTGGCCGCCGATCGACTTGGTCGCGCTGTAGAGCGACAGATCGCAGCCCCACGCGAGCGGCTGCTGCCCGATCGGCGAGGCGATCGTGTTGTCGCACGTCACCACGCAGCCGCGCGCGCGCCCCAGCGCGGCCGCGCGTTCGAGGTCGAACACGACGAGCGTGGGATTGATCGGCGTCTCCAGGTGCAGCAGCTTCGTGGCCGGCGTGAATGCCGCCTCCCACGTTTCGGGCCGGCGTGCGTCCACGTACGTGAACGTCCAGCCGAAGCGATCGCGGCCCCAGTTCAGCAGCGCCTGCGTGCCGCCGTAGCACGGGTCCACGCACACCACGTGATCGCCGGAGCGCAGCGTCGCGAGGAACGCGCACGAGATCGCCGCCATGCCGGAGGGGAACAGCAGCGCGGCCTCGGCACCCTCGAGGTCCGCGAGCCGCGCCTCGGCCGCGGCGATCGTCGGGTGGCCCTTGCGCTGGTAGAACGCACCAGCCGACTGCCGCTGCTGTTCCACGAGCATCTCGTCGAGGTTGGCGAACGAGAAGGTCGCGCTGTGGACGATGGGCGTGCTCATGCCGCCCACCTGCCCGAGGTGCGGGCCGTGGACGGCCTTCGTGTCGAGGGCCGGGCGGGGATCGTCGGGGGGATTCACGGAGCGTCTCCGGGGTGGCGGCCGCGAGCGGACGTGCGTTACGGTGCGGGCAGTCTACCCGACCGGCCGCGCGAGGAGTCCGTGAATCCCCAGGCTGTCCGCAGGCTGCTGATCGTCCGCCCCCGCTTCCTGGGCGACATCTGCCTCACGCTGCCGCTGCTCGACGCGCTGCGCGCCGCGTGTCCGGCGGCGCGCATCGGCTACGTGCTCGAGCGCGGCCTCGCGCCGCTGCTGACGGGCGACCCGCGCGTCGACGAAGTGATCGACGTGCCGGCGCGCCCGTCGCCCGGCGAGACGCTGGCGCTGGTCCGGCGCCTGCGCGCGTTCGCGCCCGACGTGGCGATCGACTGCTTCTGCAACCCGCGCACCGCGATCTGGACGTTCGCGAGCGGCGCCCGCGTGCGCGTCGGCTATCCCAACAAGGGCTGGCGCAGCGCGACGTACACGCACCACGCGCGTCCGCGCACGCTCTCCGCCACGGGCTTCCACCTCGCCTCGCTCGCGGCGCTCGGCTGGCCGGCGCCGCTGGAACCGCCGGCGCCGCGGCTGCACGTGGCGCCCTCGGCGAAGGCCGAAGCGCGCGACGCGTTCGAGCGGCTCGGCGTGCCGGCGGACGCGGTCTGCGTCGGCTTCCACGCCGGCGCCCGCTGGCCGACACGGCGCTGGGAACCGGCGCGGTTCGTCGAGCTGGCGTCACGCTGGCTTGCGTCGCGCCACGACGCGGTCGCGCTCTTCACGGCCGGTCCCGGCGAGGAGGGCGCCGCGCGCGCCTGCGTCGCCGAGCTGCCGGACGGGCGCGCATTCGCGATCGAGCGCTGGCCGCTCGCCCGCTTCGTGGCCGCGCAGGCGCGCTGCGCCGCGTTCGTCTGCGGCGACACCGGCCCGCTGCACACGGCGGTCGCCGCCGGCGCGCCGACGCTCGGGCTCATCACGCGCAATCGGCCGGCGATGTTCTTCCCGTATCCGGAGTCCGAGGGCCACCGCGCGTACTACGCCCACGTCGAGTGCAGCCCCTGCCACCGCGACGAATGCGCCGACCTGCGCTGCCTCACGCGGCTCACGGTCGACGGCGCGTGGGCGCTGCTCGCCGGGATGACGGCGAACGCGGTGCCGGTCGAAGCCCCGTAGTCGCACGCCGCGAGCGGCTCGATCTCGCACGCCGCGCCGCCGGCCACGCGGCCGTGATGCGTGTGCTAACCTGAGCGCGCCCTTCGCGCACCCCTGACCGGGAGTCCCCGATGCCCGCACCTGTGGTCACTTTCCTCTCGGACTTCGGCACGCAGGACTGGTTCGTCGGCGTCGTGCACGGCGTCGTGAACGAGGTCGCCCCCGAAGCCCACGTCGTCGACCTCAACCACCTCGTGCCTCCGGGCAACGTCACGCGCGCCGCGTTCCTGCTCGAAGCGGCGGCACCGGATTTCGCGCCGGGCACCGTGCACCTCGCCGTGGTCGATCCCGGCGTGGGCACCGCCCGCCGTGCGCTCGCCGTTCAGGCCCGCGGCCAGTGGTTCGTGGGGCCCGACAACGGCCTGCTCGAATGGGCGCTCTCGGCCGACGACGCGCGAGTGCACGCGCTCACCGAATCGCGCTGGTTCCGCCAGCCGGTGAGCCGCACGTTTCATGGCCGCGACGTGTTCGCGCCGGTGGCGGCGCACCTCTCGCGCGGCGTGCCGATCGATTCGTTCGGCCCCGCGGTGACCGACCCCGTGCGGCTGCCGGTCGCGCGCCCGCGTCGCGAAGGTGATGCGCTCGTGGGGCGCGTCGTGTTCATCGACCGGTTCGGCAACGCGCTCACCAACCTCACGCAGGATTCACTCGCGCAAGCGTTCGGGCGCGAGTGGGCGGCGGAGCGCATCCAGGTCACGCTGCTCGGCCGCCACGTCGCGGGCCTCTCGCGCTCCTACGGCGACTCGCCGGTCGGCACGCTGGTCGCCATCCTGGGCTCGAGCGGGCGCATCGAGATTGCGCAGGTCGGCGGCGACGCTGCCGCACGACTCGGCCTCGGCGAGGGCGACCCGATCACGGTCTCCGCGCTGCCGGCGGCGGCATCCGCGGGCGGCGCCTGACGCCGCCCGTCCCCGTCGTGCCGGCTCACCTCCCCCGTCCGTTCCCCCGGCGCCGCTGAGCGCCGCTCGTCATCGTCCTCACGGAATCCATCGCGACATGTCCGGAAACACACCCGCCTCCGCCGCGCCCCAGCCACCGGTCGCCGAACGCCGTCCGCACGCGATGACCCTCCACGGCGACACGCGCGTCGACGACTACTTCTGGCTGCGGGAGAAGTCCGACCCGCAGGTTCTCGGCTACCTCGAGGCCGAGAACGCGTACACCGACGCGGCGATGGCCTCGACGAGGTCGCTGCAGGAGACGCTGTACGCCGAGATGCTCGGGCGCATCCAGCAGACCGATCTCTCGGTGCCGTACCGCAAGGGCCGCTGGTTCTACTACACGCGCACCGAGGAAGGCCGGCAGTACCCGATCTTCTGCCGGCGCGAGGGCAGCATGGAGGCGCCGGAGCAGGTGCTGCTCGACGTCAACGAACTGGCGCAGGGCCACCCATTCATGGGCATCGGCGAGTTCGAACTGAGTTCGGACGGCCGCTGGCTCGCGTACTCGACCGATCCCACGGGCTACCGGCAGTACACGCTGCACGTGAAGGACCTGCAGGAGGGCGTGACGATCACGGGGCTGGGCGAGCGCTGCACGAGCGCCGCGTGGGCCGCGGATTCGCGCACGCTGTTCTGGACGCAGGAGGACGCGACGACCAAGCGCTCGCACCGCCTCTACCGGCTCGACCGCACCACGGGCGCGAGCGTGCTGGTGGACGACGAACCCGACGAGCGCTTCGAGGTGGGCGTCCACCGCACGCGCAGCGACGCGTGGCTGGTCCATTCGCTCGGCAGCCATACGACCTCGGAACAGCGCGTGCTGCGCGCGGACCGGCCGGAAGGCGCGTGGACGACCGTGGCACCACGCGTGCAAGACCGCGAGTACGCTGTGGACCACCGCGGCGACCGGTTCTGGATCCGCGTCAACGACACGGGGCGGAACTTCCGCATCGTCACCGCGCCGGCCGAGACGCCCGGGCCCGCGCACTGGCGCGAGGTGGTGGCCCATCGCGACGGCGTCATGATCCAGGGCCTCGCCTGCTTCCGCGACCACGTCGTGCTCTCGACGCGCGAGCGTGCGCTGCCGCAGATCGACGTGCTGGACCCGGAGACGGGCACCTCGCGCCGCGTCGCGTTCGCCGAGGCCGCGTACACGGTGGCCGCCGGCTCCAATCCCGAATTCGAATCGGGAACCTTCCGCTACAGCTACCAGTCGTTCGTGACCCCGCCGTCGGTCTTCGACCTCGACGTCGCGACGCTGTCGTCGACGCTGCTCAAGCGCCAGGAGGTGCTCGGCGGCTGGGATCCGGCGCTCTACGAGACCGAGCGCCTCGAGGCCGTGGCGCCCGACGGCGCGCGCGTGCCGGTGACGCTCCTGCGTCGCAAAGGCACGCCGCGCGACGGCACCGCTCCCTGCCTGCTCTATTCGTACGGCTCGTACGGGATCTCGTCGAACGTCACGTTCAACTCGAATCGCTTCAGCCTCGTGGACCGCGGCGTGATCTACGCACTGGCGCACATCCGCGGCGGCGGCGACCTGGGCAAGCCCTGGCACGACGCGGGCCGCATGGAACGCAAGATGAACACGTTCACCGATTTCGTCGCGTGCGCCGAAGCCCTCGTCGGCCAGCGCTGGACGAGCTCGGACCGCCTCGTGATCCAGGGCGGCAGCGCGGGCGGCCTGCTGATGGGCGCGGTGACGAACCTGAAGCCCGAGCTCTTCCGCGGCGTGCTCGCACAGGTGCCGTTCGTGGACGTGCTCACCACGATGCTCGACACGTCGCTGCCGCTCACCGTCGGAGAGTTCGAGGAGTGGGGCAATCCCGAACTGCCGGAGCAGTACCGGTGGATGCGCGCGTACTCGCCCTACGACAACCTCGTGAAGCGCGCGTACCCCTGCATACTGGTGAAGACGAGCCTCAACGACTCGCAGGTGGGCTATTGGGAGCCCGCCAAGTACGTCGCGAAGCTGCGCACGCTCAAGACCGACGCGAACCCGCTCTACTTCCACTGCAACATGGGCGCGGGCCACGGCGGCGCGAGCGGCC
Source organism: Candidatus Eiseniibacteriota bacterium (assembly GCA_044223005.1). Taxonomy (GTDB): domain Bacteria; phylum Eisenbacteria; class RBG-16-71-46; order RBG-16-71-46; family RBG-16-71-46; genus CAIXRL01. The sequence goes on along the minus strand of JBGAML010000003.1, from coordinate 310,792 downwards.
GCTACGACGCGCTGCGCGAGATCGCGTTCGACTACGCGTGGATCCTGCGCACGGTGGGGCTCGTGGGCGAAGCGACTCCGGCCTGACGCCCCCGCGTCATGTCACCGGGCCCGGCGGGGACACCTCGCCGGGCTCGCGCATTTCGGCGGCGCGGGCGCGCCGCCGCGCTTCGAAGCCCGCGAGGCCCAGGAGCCCACACGCGAAGCCGATGCCGAGTGCGGTCACGAGTTGCGTGTTCGTGGCGTGCATCGTCGCGGCCGATGAATGGCGCACGCTCAGCTCGATCAGGCCGAGCACGGCATTGGTCCACACGTGGATCGCGATGCCCGGCAGCACCGAGTTCGAACGCCACGCGAGGTAGCCGATCCAGAGCGCGAACGGGAGCGTGGCGAGCACCCGCGCCGGCTCCCAGTGCCAGACCGAGAACGCGCACGCGGCGATCCCGATCGCGAGTGCGGGCGGCAGGCGGCGCGCCAGTCGGCGGAGGACGTAGCCGCGGAACAGGAGCTCCTCGGAGACGCCGGGGAAGATGCCCGAGGCCAGGGCGAGGGTGATCCCGAGCGCGAGCGGCGCGGACCGCAGGGCGGCATCGAGCCGCGCGACGATCGACGATGGGGGAATCTCCGGGAGCACGTGCAGGTGCTGCAGCAACGCCGACGCACTCGCGCCGAACGCCGAGGCGCCCGCGGCGACCACGAAGGCGAGCAGCCACTGCCATCCGTCGAGCGCGGGGCGCAGCCAGCCGAGCTGCTCGGCCCGCGGGCGCGGCGAGGCCAGCGTGGCGAGCAGCGTGACCGCGATGCTTCCGACCCCGGCCCCCGCGAGCAGGAGCAGGATCCCGGTCGCACTCGTGAACGCCGAGCGCGCCCCGTGCCCGGGGATCCAGGCGGGCGCGAGGGTCCGCACGAACCCCACCGCGACGACCCAGAACACGAGGCCGATCACGCTCCCCGCGGGGTAGCCGAAGACGGCCATGAGCAGCGCCCCGGCGAGCGGTGGCTTCAGCGGCGGCGCCGGCTCGCCGGGTACGGCGAGAGCAGCGAGGGGGTCGATTGGAACCCGCGGGACGGCGTCCGGCGGCGGCACGGTGTCCATGCATCCTCCCCCGGGGCGGGGGAACACCCGTGCGGGCAGCATAACGCGAGATCCCCTGAACGCAGCAATCCTTGACTGGATCGAATCGGCTGGTAGCGTGCCGAAAGATCGATGTCGCCGAGTTGGGCGGCGCGCCGTTGTGCTCGAACTGAGCAACTTCTTCCTTGAGGAGGGAGATTCGACATGCGCGTGGCCAACGTTGCGAAACTCGTGCTTAGCGTCGCGGCGATGCTCATCGCCGCCTCCGCGCCTATCGCAAGTGCGGTCGCCTCCCCAGAACTGGTGAGCATCTCGCTCACCGGTTCGACCGGGAACGGCGGAAGTTCCTTCCGCCCGGGAGCTGCGGTGAGTTCCGATGGGCGCTTCGTCGCGTTCTATTCGCTCGCATCCGACCTGGTGGCCGGAGACACGAATGGAACCTGGGACGTCTTCGTTCGAGACCTGCGGGATGGACGGACATGGCGCGCGAGCGTCTCCTCCGCGGGCGTCCAGGGAGTCGGCCCCGGCGATGTCCAGACCGTCGCGATGAGTGGGGATGGGCGGTATGTCGCGTTCGACAGCCCGTTTCCGAATCTCGTTCCCGGCGATACGAACGGCGCCCCGGATGTTTTCCGACACGACAACCTGACGGGAGAGACGATTCGAGTCAGCGTCGCGACGGACGGCACACAGGGCAACATCGACACCTCTGGCGGCAGCAGCAACTGGCCCGTGATCAGCAGCGATGGGCGGTTCATCGCATTCGTATCGACATCGACGAACCTGGTATCGAACGATACGAACAGCAGTGCGGATGTCTTCGTGCACGACTGTGTCACGGGCGAGACCGAGCGTGTGAGCGTCGCCGACGGCGGGGCCGAGAGCGATAATCACAGCGGCCAATGTGCGATCAGCGCGGATGGCCGCTACGTGGCCTTCGTCACGTTGGCATCGAACCTCGTTCCCGGGGACACGAATCACTCCCTCGACGTCTACCGACGCGACCGCTTCGGCATGCGAACCGCCCGAGTGAGCCTTGCGACCTCTGGGGCCGAACCAAACGCCGATTGCAGTTGGCCGCAGATGAGCGCAGACGGCCGCTTCGTTTCCTTCGACTCCCAAGCCTCCAATCTCGCTGCGGTCAACGGAGCGAGTGGCTTCAACGTCTTGGTGCGGGATCTCGTTACAAACACGACTGAACTCGCGAGCCAGTCGTCGGCGGGAGTGCCCGGCAACCGCATGAGCGGCGGCGGAGCCATCAGCGGAGACGGGCGGTACGTGACCTTCACTTCGAACGCATTCAACTTCGACCCGGTCGACCTCAACACCTGCTGGACCTTCACCCTCCCTGGGGAATGCCCGGACTTGTACGTTCGCGACCGCTCGGCAGGCACCACGACTCGAGTCAGCGTGGGCCCCGGGGGGATCGAAGGCAACAGCTCGGTTGGTGGCGGCGGAGTCACCGCCGACGGTCGTGTGGTCGTGTTCGTCACACAGGCGAGCAACTTCCACACTCCGGATGACAATCACGACGCGGACGTCTTCGCTCGGGTCTGGCAGGATGCACCGACGTCTGCGCTGCTGCAGCGCTTCGCTTTCGTTCCAGACGCCGAAGCACCCCGAGTCGAATGGCAGCTCACCGATGGCGCGAGCCTCTCCCAGCTTGACCTCGAACGATCCGAGGTCGAGTCGGGGCCCTGGATCCCACTGGCCTCCTGGCGGGAACCGGTTCAGCCCATCGGCTCGTGGACTGTCGAACACAATCGCGCGACCGGCCACTGGTATCGCCTTTCGGCGCTCACGCGGGAGGCTGGAGGGCAGTCGCTGGGTGTCCTTTTCCTCCCTGCGCAAGCGGCGCCGGAGACTGTCCGGCTGAGCGTCCTCGACTCCGCGAATCCTGGCGCGGCCGTGCGGCTGCGTTTCGAGCTTCCCGCTCCGGGTCGCTGCCGGCTCGAGATCCATGACGTCGCGGGACGTCGGCTGGCGTTACTCGCGGATGGCGTGTTCGAGCGTGGGGTTTACGAACGCGCATGGAGCGCCGCGAAGCGCCCGGGAGTGTTCTTCGCGAGCCTGACGACCCCGGCGGGAACGATTGCACGCCGAATCCTCACACTTCGGTGATCCGCGAGGGACTCCCGAGCATCTGATCCCAACCTGATGCCCGATGATCTCTGGTACGAAGACGCCCCGGCGGATTGCTCCGCCGGGGCGCTCTTGCGTCGCTCGTCAGCGCTTGGGCGTCTCGGTCTGCGCCGTCGTGGGCTTCTTGGGCGCGTTCGAGCCCGGGGTCCGGCGCTCGGCGGCGCCGCCGGCGGCCATCAGCTGCTGCGCGCGCGGGAACAGGTCGAGCGCGGCGTTCAGCTGCGGGTCGTCCTCGATGGCGATCCGGTAGCGGTCGAGCGAGCCCAGCGTGGCGCTCGCCAGCTCGGCGCGCACCTGGCGGAGCATGAACGGCTTCTCCGCCGTGAACGTCGAGTCGTTGATCGTCATCTTCTTGGTGTCCATCACGCCACGGAGCGTCTTCCACTCCTCGTCCGACAGCGTGAACTTCGGGTCGAACGACGCGGCCGTCCACTGCTGGCCGGGGCGCTTGTTCACCCAGTGCGTCGCGAACTCGAAGCCGACACGCTTGGTGATGAAGTCCACCTCGGCGCGCGTCAGGTTCGGCGGGTCCTTGATCACGACGTCCGGGTAGATGCCGCCGCCGCCGTAGACCGTGCGGCCGGCGCCGGTCTTGAACTGCGGGCGCGTCTTGAGCAGCGAATCACTCGGCACGTCCTCGCGGAACGCGTCCTCCTGGTACTCGGCCGTGTCGCCGAACTTGGAGTAGTCGCGCTGGATCCCGCGGCCCGTGGGCGTGTAGTAGCGCGCGATCGTGAGCAGCAGCTTGCCCTGCGCGAGGTTGAACTGGTTCTGCACGAGCCCCTTGCCGAACGTGTTGATGCCCACGACGAGGCCGCGGTCGAGGTCCTGGATCGCACCCGACACGATCTCGCTGGCCGAGGCGCTGCCGTGGTCCACGAGCACGATCACCGGGCCGTCGGTCCATTTCCCGGGACGGCCGGTGCTGTAGTAGTCCGCGTTCGCGGACGGGATGCGGCCGCGCGTGTACACGAGGCGCTTGTTGTCCGGGACCACCTGGTCGAGCACGTCGACCGCCTGCGAGAGCAGGCCGCCCGAGTTCGAGCGCAGGTCGATCAGCAGGCTCTTCATGCCCTGGCCGCGCAGCTTGGCGAGCGCGGTCTCGAGCTCCTGCCCCGTCGTCTGGGCGAAGCGGATGATGCGCACGTAGCCGACGCCCGGGCGAATCATGTACGCGTACGGCACGCTCTCGATCGGGATCTTGGCGCGCTCGATCGCGAAGTGCAGCGGCTCAGGCTCGTCCTCGCGCTCGATCGTCACGTTGACCGTGCTGCCGTTCGGCCCGCGCAGCGCGTGGAACACGTCGTCGTTGGTGATGCCCTTCTTGAGCGGCTTGCCGTCGATCTCGACGATCTTGTCGCCGGCGCGGATGCCCAGCCGGTAGGCGGGCGTGCCCTCGAGCGGCGAGATCACGACGATCTTGTTGTCCTGGATGTCGAACTGCACGCCGATGCCCGAGTATTCGCCGTGGAACTGCTCGTCCATCTGCTTGGCGCGCTGCTCGGGCAGGAACACCGAGTGCGGGTCGAGCGTCTTGAGCATCCCGTCGATGGCGCCCTTGATGAGTTTCTCGTTGTTCGGGGGCTCGACGTAGTTGTTCTCGACGCGGTAGAGCACGTCCTCGAACAGGTCGAGATTGCCGCGCAGGTCGTCCGTGGCGTTCAGCACGCGGGCGAGCCCGAAGCCGAGCAGCACCGAGAGCAGCATCGCGAGGCCGACGGGACCGAGGGAACGGCGACGATTCGATTCCATGTGGGTGGAACCCCCGGGGTTCAACGGATGCGCCCCGCCGGAAGGCGGGACTTGAGGGACTGCAGGCGCTCGACGGCCGCCTCCAGCGTCTCGCGTCGGCGCGCGAAATGGAAGCGCAGACGTTGCCGGCCGGATGCGGGATTCGAGTAGAAACTGCTGCCGGGCACGCCGGCCACGCCCACCTCGGAGACGAGGAAACGGGCGAATGCGACATCGTCGTCGAAACCGAAGCCCGACAGGTCGGTCATCACGTAGTAGGCGCCGTGCGGCTGGAACACGCCGAACCCGGCCGCTTCCAGCTGCGGCAACAGGAACGCCCGACGCTCGCGGTAGCCCTCGACGAGCTTCGCGTAGTAGGCGTCCGGCATCGTCAGCGCGACGGCGGCGGCCTCCTGCAGCGGCGCGGGCGCGCCCACGGTGAGGAAGTCGTGCACCTTGCGGATGGCGTTCACGATCTCGGGAGGCGCGAGGCACCAGCCGATGCGCCAGCCGGTGACGCTCCACGTCTTGGACAGCCCGGAGATGGTCACGGTGCGCTCGCGCATGCCCTCGAGCGCGGCCATCGAGACGTGCTCGCCTTCGTAGATCATGTGCTCGTAGATCTCGTCCGTGATCGCGATCACGTCCCACTTCCGGCAGAGCGCCGCGATTGACTCCATCTCGGCGCGCGTGAACACCTTGCCGGTCGGGTTGTTCGGCGTGTTGATCACGATCGCGCGCGTCCGGTCGTTGAACGCGGCCTCGAGCTCGGCCGGGTCGAACGACCAGTCGGGCTCGCGCAGCCGCACGAATCGCGGCGTCGCACCCGACAGGATGGCGTCGGGGCCGTAGTTCTCGTAGTACGGCTCGAACACGATCACTTCGTCACCCGGGTCCACGAGTGCGAGCATGGTCGCGACCATGCACTCGGTCGCGCCGCAGCAGACCACCATCTCGCGCTCGGGATCGAACGCCAGGCCGGTGAAGCGCTGGTGCTTGACCGCGAGCGCGTCGCGCAGGTGCTTCGCCCCCCACGTGATGGCGTACTGGTTGACGTCGGCCATCACCGCGCGGGCCGCGGCTTCCTTGATCGCTTCCGGCGCCGGGAAGTCGGGGAAGCCCTGCGACAGGTTGACCGCGCCGTGCGCGTTGGCGAGCCGCGTCATCTCGCGGATGACCGACTCCGTGAACCGCAGGCTCTTCTGGGAGACGCGCGCGCTCACTTGCGTCCCGGGGGCGGCGACGCGACCGGGCCGGTCGGCGTCTCGATGTTGCCGGCGACGAACTGGTACGAGGTCACGATCTGCCGGAACGCCGGCAGCGCCGACTGGAAGCTGGCCTCGCTCCGCGAGTCGAGCACGAGCAGCATGACCAGGTCCGCTTCCTCGACGTACGCGACCGCCGTCGTCGGCTTGCCGCCCGTCGGCGCGAAGTAGCGCACCTGCGCCAGCTTGCCCTTCAAGGTGTTGAGCGTCCCTGCCGGCGTCACGATGCCCCGCGGCGACTGCTTGCGGAACGACTGCACGTCGCGCGCGATCATCTCGTCGAGCGAGTGGCGCGCGCGCGGGTCCTGGTGGAGCGGATTCACGTACATGACCGTGGTCGCGTTCTCCCACTTCTGGCCCGCGGGGTAGAGCACGGTGCGGATGCGCGAGCCGAGTCCCGATTGGTCGTCCACGGTCCAGCCGTCCGGCGGGACGATCGAGAAGCAGTGGTCGTCGCCGTAGAGCAGCGTCGTGCCCATCTTGGACGGCTTCGCGACCCTCGCGGCGGGCGCGGGCGTCCGGCCGGGCCCCTTCGCGGGCGGGGCCGCGAGCAGCGAACCGGGCAGGACGAGCGCGAACAGGCCGGCGAGCGCGAATCGGACGCAGGGACGGATCGCCAAGCGGCGGAACCTCCGGGGAAGGACCGAGGGGTGCTGGGACATTCGATGCAGTCTATCGCGGGCCGACTCCCCCGCCCTAGGGGCGTTTTGCACGACCGCGCCGGATGCGACGACCGGCGGCCGCTCGCGGCCCGAACAAAGCCCGCTTTTGACAGCGTCCGGACGCTCGGACAGTCTGACCGCCGCATGGACGCTCAACGCGGCATCGCGCGGCGCATGGTGATCGGGCTCCCTCCCGAGGGCCTGACGCCCGCCTGGGAACGGGACTTCACGCAGTACGCGCCCGCGGGCGTGATCGTGTTCGCGCGCGACTTTCGCGATCTCGACGACCTGCGCCGGCTCACCGCGCGCCTGCGCGAACTCGCGCGTCCGCGCCGGCTCTTCATCGCCCTCGACGAAGAAGGCGGCTGGGTCTCGCAGCTCGCGGGACATCTCGTCGTGCCGCCCAACGCCGCACTGCTCGCCCGCGGCGCGGCGCCGGGCGATCTCGAGTACGTCGCGGAGACGACGGGACGGCGGCTGCGCGCGCTCGGGTTCGACTGGAACTTCGCGCCCGTCGCCGACGTGCACAGCGAGCCGGACAATCCCGTCATCGGTCCGCGCGCCTACGGCACGAGCCCCGAATCGGCGGCCGATGCGGTCGCGGCGATCGTGCGGGGTTTTCGCGAGGCGAACCTCGCGTCCTGCCTCAAGCACTTCCCCGGGCACGGGGACACGCGCGTGGACTCGCACCTCGCGCTGCCCACGTGCGACGCCGACACGCGCACGCTCGACATGCGCGAGCTGGTGCCGTTCCGTGGCGCGCTGGGCGCGGACTCGGTGATGACCGCGCACGTGGTCTATCCCGCGCTCGACGCGGCGCACCCGGGTACGTATTCGCACGCGATCGCGACGGGACTGCTGCGCGAACAGCTGGGCTTCGAAGGCATCTGCATCACCGACGCGCTCGAGATGCAGGGCGCGGCCTCGGGCCGCACGCCCGCCGAGGCCGGCGCAGCGGCGCTCGCGGCGGGCTGCGACCTGCTGCTCTACGCGCACTGGAACGAGGACGTTCGCCGCGGACGGCTCGAGCTGGCCGACGCGCTGGTGGCAGGCACGGTGCCGCGCGAGCCGTTCGACGCGTCGCGCCCGCGGCTGATCGCGTTCGACCAGCGCCACAGCGAGCCCGACGCGACGGAGCTCGCGCAGCCGCTGGAATCGCTGACGCCCGCGGGCTGGGTCGCACGGCTGGAAGGCATCGTCGAGCGCGGCCTGCGAGTGCAGGGCACGCTGCCCGCGGCGGCGGTGCGCGGCACGTGGGCGGTCGAAGAGCCGAAGTTCGCGCACGGCGAACCACTGGCAGCCGAGATCGCCGCGCAGGGGCTCGCCGTGGGCGGCACGGCGCCCGCGGCGCAGGTGATCGCGATCGCCTCGCGCGTGCCGCTCACGCCGGACGCGCTGGAAGCGCTGCGCACGCGTTGCTCCGAACGCCCCACGGTGCTGCTCGGCCTGCAGAACGACGCGTTTCTCGCCCGCGTGCCCGAAGCGGCCGTGCGCGTGAGCGCTGCCGACTGCACGCCGCTCACGCGCCGCGTCGTGGCGCGCACGCTCGCGGCGATGGCGCGCGAAGCGGCCGAAGAGGCGTAGCGCCCCGCTTCGTCACGCTCCTGCGATGCTCCGATCGGGACACCGCGCGCGCCGAAGTGTACGTGCCGGAACTCCGCGGCGGGCCCGACGGCCGTCAGGCGCGTGTCCAGTCGCCGCAGCCCGAAGCGGTTGCCCGCGCGCACCCTGCATGGCATCGGGCGTGCTCTTCGCTTCGCCATCGGAAACGGATGCGAAGTGAACCGCATGCAGAGGAGGACGCCATGAATCGTCGAATCGGTCTCCGCGCCGCACTCGCCGTCACCAGCATCGCCGGGCTGGCACTTCTGGCCGCCGGCTGCACGGACGCCCGCGTCACCAACGTCTGGTCGGATCCCAGCCGCGGCTCGGTCACCGCGCGCTCGCTGCTGGTCGTCTCGCAGCGCAAGGACGCCACGCAGCGCCGCCTGTGGGAGGACGCGGTGCGCGAGCAGCTGCTCCGGTCGGGCGTCAACGCGGTCGCGTCGTACTCGCTCTTCCCCGACGGCGTGCCGGGCCAGAAGGCGCTCGGGCAGGCGATCGAGGACCAGCACCTCGATGCCGCGATCGTCTTGAAGCCGCTCACCGCGACCCAGGAGACGAGTTGGGTGCCCGGCTGGCGCAGCGTCCAGCCGCGTGAGTACTACAACCCCTGGAGCGGTCGCGACCGCATCGTCTACACGTCCCGCTGGCACCCGGGCTATTCGGTCACCGATCGCACGCTGCGCGAACAGGTGACGGTGTGGACGCCCGACGACGGCGGCCGGATGATCTGGGCCGCGACCGTCGAGTCGACGAACCCCGGCTCGCAGGACGCCTTCCGCCACGACATCGCGGGCGGCGTGGTGCCCGGCCTCAAGAAGGCGCGCGTGATCGTGTGACGTGTCGCGACGCGGGCGGGCCCGCGGGAGACCGCGGGCCCGCCCGCGCGTTCAGCGCTCGCGGCGCTTCACGCGCGGCCGCTTCGTCCGCCCCCAGCCGCCACCACCCGGGCTCGCGAGTTCGATCGTCTCGCCGGCGGCCAGATCGAGCGTGACCTTGGCGGGCAGCGTACGCACCGACGCGCCGCGGCGCACGCGCGTCACGCCGGGCGCGCCGTCGGCGCCGCCCGCGAGGCCGTACGGGCCGCGGGAACGGCGCTCGGCGATCACGGTCACGCGCGCGGGCGCGAGCAGCGTGAGCGCGCGCTCGATGCCGTCGCCGCCCCTGTGCCGACCGGCGCCGCCGCTGCCGCGGCGCACGCGCACCGCCTCGACGCGCACGGGGCACGCGTGTTCGAGCGCCTCGATCGGCGTGTTGCGCGTGTTGGTCATGTGCACCTGCATCGCGCTCGCGCCGTCCCACGTGGGGCCGGCGCCGTGGCCGCCGCCCAGCGTCTCGTAGTAGGCGAACGGGCCGCCGTGGCGCGGGTCGGTGCCGCCGATCAGCAGGTTGTTCATGGTGCCGCTGCTCGCCGCGGGCACGCGGCCGGGCAGCGCGCGCGCGAACGCGCCGAGCACGACGTCGACGATGCGCTGCGAGGTCTCGACGTTGCCGGCGCCGACGGCTGCGGGCGGGCGCGGGTTCACGAGCGTGCCCTCGGGCGCGATCACCTCCACGGTGCGCAGCAGGCCGTCGTCCACGCGCAGTTCCTCGGCGAGCACGCAGCGCACGGCGTAGAGGCTCGCGGCGCGCGTCACCGCGGCGACGGCGTTGACGGGTCCGCGCGCCTGCGGCGCGGTGCCGGTGAAGTCGAGCCGCGCGCGCCGGCCGTCGAGCGTCAGCGTGACGGCGATCCGCAGGTCGCGACCGCCGAGGCCGTCGCCGTCCATCACGTCGGCGAACCGCCAGCGTCCGCGCGGCAGTCGCGCGATCGCCGCGCGCGCCTGGCGCTCGGTGGCGTCCTGCAGAGCACGCGCCGCGGCGACCAGCGTGCGCGCGCCGCCGCGGCGCGCGAGCTCGCGCAGGCGGCGCGCGCCGGTGTCCTGCGCGCCCAGCTGCGCGGCGAGGTCGGCACGGCGTTCGTCGGGCGTGCGCACGTTGGCGAGCAGCAGCGCGAGCACGTCCGCGCGCAGCTCGCCGTCGCGGCGCAGGAAGACGGGCGGGATCCGGAAGCCTTCCTCGTACACCTCGCGCGCGAGCGGCAGCGAGCCCGGCGCGGCGCCACCCACGTCGGCGTGATGCGCGCGGCTCGCGACGAAGAACGCGGGCCCGCGCACGCCGTCCAGGAACACGGGCGAGACAAGCGTCAGGTCGGGCAGGTGTGTCCCGCCCGCGAACGGATCGTTGAGCAGCACCGCGTCGCCGGGCCCGAACGGCGCCAGCGTGAGCGCCACCTCGACCGCGCGCGGCATGCTGCCCAGGTGCACGGGAATGTGCGCCGCCTGCGCGACCAGCCGCGCGCGCGCGTCGAACACCGCGCACGAGTGATCGAGCCGCTCCGTGATGTTGGGCGAGTGCGCGGCGCGCATGAGCGCATCGCCCATCTCCTCGGCGCACGCGGCGAAGAGCCCGGCGTGCAGCGAGAGCGCGACGCCGTCCAGCGGCACGCGGCGGCGAACGCTCATCGCGGCCTCCGCGTGGCGACCAGCGCGCCCGAGCGGTGCACGCGCGCGCGCCAGCCGTCGGCGAGCCAGAACGTGGCGCCCGCGTCGCAGACGATCGCCGGCCCCGCGACGCTGGCACCGGGCGCGAGCGCGTCGCGGTGCACGAGCCGCGCCGCGCGCTCGCGGCCGCCCTCGCGCACGCGCACGGTCTCCGCACGGGCGGCGACCCGGCGTGCGGTGGCACCCTCGGCGGGCAACGTCGATCGCACGGCGCCGCGCACCTCGAGCGTCACCACCTCCACCGCGCGCCCGCGGTCGGCGAAGCCGTAGCGCCGCTCGTGGGCGCGGTGGAAGCGTTCGGCGAGCCCGGCGAGCGGCTCCGCGGGCACGGAGAGCTCGTGCGCCTGCCCGCGCACGCGCACCTCCGCCCACTCCTCGAGCGTCGCGCGACGCCGCTCGGCGGCCGGGAACGCCGCGCGCACCTCGCGCGCGAGACGCGCGAGCTCGCGCGCCAGCGTCGCGCGTTCGCCCGCGTCGCGCAGCACACTGCGGCTCTTCTCGCGCCGCGAGCCGCCTTCCAGCGCGCCCAGCGCGCAGAGCACGCCCGCGTGCCGCGGCCACACCACGGCGGGCGCGCCGAGCGACGCCGCGAGCGCGCAAGCGTGCAGCCCGCCCGCGCCGCCGAACGCCACGAGCGCCGCGCCGCGCGGATCCTCGCCGCGCTCCACCGACACGTGCCGCAGCGCCGCCTCCATGCGCGCGTTCGCGATCGCCAGCACGCCCGCGGCAGCCGCCGCGGCGTCGCGCAGGCGCAGCGCACGCGCGAGCGCGGCCATCGCGGCGTGCGCCGCCTCGTGGTCCAGCGCGATCGCGCCGCCGGCGAGCGACGCCATGGGCAGCAGCCCGAGCACCAGCAGTGCGTCCGTCACGGTGGCCGGGCCGCCGCGCCCGTAGCACGCGGGGCCGGGATCGGCGCCGGCGCTGCCGGGGCCCACCTGCAGCAGGCCGCCCGCGTCCACGAACGCGATCGAGCCGCCGCCCGCGCCGACGGTATGCACGTCGAGCGTCGGCAGCAGCACGGGCACGCCGCCCACGTCGCGCGCGCGCCGCCGCGGCAGGCCGTCGGCGCCGGTCTCCCCCGCGCCCAGCAGCGCGCAGTCGGTGGAGGTGCCGCCCACGTCCAGCGTGAGCGCCGCCGCATGGCCGCACGCGCGCGCCGCGGCGAGCGCCGCGCGCAGCCCGGCCGCGGGGCCCGAGAGCAGCTGGCGCACCGGCTCGCGCGCGGCGTCGGCCACGGGCGCGGTCCCGCCGTGCGAGAGCACCACCTCGATCCGCCCACGGCGCGAGCGCGCGAGCGCGCCGAGGTAGCGCGCCACGCGCGGCGCGAGGAACGCGTTGGCGACCGTGGTCGCGAAGCGCTCGACCTCGCGCACCTCGGGACAGAGCATGCTCGAGCACGAGACCGGCACACCAAGCCCGCACAACACCTGCGCCAGCCGCCGCTCGTGCGCGCCGTCGCGCCACGCGTGCAGCAGGCCGATCGCGATCGCCTCCGGCTTCGCCGCGCGCACGCGCGCGGCGACGCGCCGGCACTCCGTGGCGGTGAGCGGGCGCACCACCTCGCCGTCCGCCCCGAGCCGCTCGCGGGCGCCGAGGCGGCGCGCCCGCGGCACGAGCGTCTCGGGGCGCGCGGGCGCGAGGTCGTAGATCCGCGGCCGGTCCTGGCGCCCGATCTCGAGCACGTCCTCGAAGCCGGCCGTGGTCACGAACACGACGCGCGCGCCCTTGCGCTCGAGCAGCGCGTTGGTCGCCACGGTCGAGCCGTGGCGCACCTGTGTCGCGGCGGTCGCGCCCGCGCGCGCGAGCGCTTCGAGCACGGCGCGCTCGGGGGCGGCCGGCGTCGAAGGCACCTTGAACGCCTCGCGGCGGCCGCCGCGCCAGACGACGACGTCGGTGAACGTCCCGCCGGTGTCGACGCCGACGGCCTGCGCCGCCCGCTCACGCCGCGCCACGTGACCTCCCGCGGCGCAGCTGGTCGATCGCCAGGCCGATCACGAACAGCGCCGCCACGCCGGCGATCAGCCACACCGGGAGTTTGAACGTGTGCCCGACCCAGGCGAGCGCCCAGTAGTAGGGCAGCGCGCCCAGCAACACGGCGAGGAAGTAGAGCGGCAGCGGATAGCGCAACATGGCGGCCACGAGCTTGATCGGCGCATCGGGCAGCGGCGTCGCGCGTGCGATCAGGATCGCGAGGAACTTGGCCGACGGGTACTGCGCGAGCGCGGCCTCGACCGTCGCGCGCGCGGGCAGCAGCCGGCCCATCCACGGGCGCTCGTTCGCCAGCATCCAGCGCAGCACCACGAGCTGCACGACGTTGCCCGCGGCGCTCGAGAGCCCGCCGGCGACCGCGACCTGCCAGGGCGGGAAGCCGGGCGCGTAGAGCAGCAGCAGCGGCGTGGTCGCGACCGAGAACGTCGCGCCATCGAGGAACAGCCACGCGCACAGCACCCACAACGGCGACACGGCCACGCCCGCCTCCGGATCGCTCCGGCGGGCGGCCGGTCACGGGCGTGACGCCACCGCGCGCGGGAGCGCCGCGACCTTGCCGCAGGAGCGCGGCGCGGCGCAAATGCGAGGCCCGGCGCCGCAGGTGCGGAGCCGGGCCGGAACTGCGGCGCCCTCAGGCGATCGGCGTCGCGGGCGGTTCGCCACCACTCGCGGGCGACGCGGGCGGCGGCGGCGGCGGCGGCGGTGCGCTCGCGCCCATCACGTCGGACGAGCTCACGGGCTCGGGCGCGGGCGGAGGCGGGTAGGCCGACGCGGGCGCGCCGGCGGGCGTCACGACGCCGCGGCGCGGCCGCGAGCGGTGCCACCAGTCCTGCACGGTGCGCCGCGAGTACTCCTCGCGCAGCAGCGCGCCGGCGCCGAGCGTCGCGAGCACGACGCCGGCCACGATCGCGATCACGTTCAGCATCCCGCCGAGGAACCCGAACACGGGCACGATGTGCAGCAGGTCGCCCACGATGCGCAGGCCGTAGACCCCGGCGATGCCCCAGAGCGCGGCGCGCAGGATCGAGATCGACTCGCCGCGCAGCCGCTGCTGCAGGTGCCCGCCCAGGACGGCGTAGCCGACCACGGAGCCCCACACCAGCAGGATCACGAGCAGGAACGCGTAGCCGACGAGTGCGGCGATCGCGAGCGGGATGCCGATGATCGTGATGCACAGGATCGCGGCGGCGATCGCGATGACGACGAGCGACGGAATCAGCATGCCCCAGAGGAGCAGGCCGACGAGGAAGTTCATGCCGGGCTCGCGGCGCACGGCCTCGACGGAAGTCTGCGTGCGGCCGGGGGCCAGCTTGGTGAACAGGAACGCGATCCCCATGAGGATCAGCATCACGAACAGGTGCGTGACGACCTTGACGCCCGTGCCGACCACCGAGAGCACCGGGAGCAGGAAGCGGCTTCCGGGCACGCGCGGTGCGGTGACGCGCTGACCTCCCACCGACGAGCCGTCCTCCTCGTGCAGCGTGCCGCCGAGGCAGACCACGTCGCCGTCCACGCGCGCGGTGGGGCTCAGCGTGACATCGCCCCCCATCGAGGTGACGCTGCCGCGCACGGTGCCGTCGACTCGGACCGAGCCGCCCATGCCGACCACGTCGCCCTCGACGACCTGGTTCTCGGGCACGTGGATGTCGGTGCCAAAGCGGACGATCTCACCGGTCGTCTCGTGCGCGGAGTCGCTCGGAGGTTCGGGCGTGTCCGGCGGCGGCGGCGTGTCCGGAGTCTCGGGCGTCTCGGCCGCCGACGAGATCTTTCCGCCGGGCAGCGAAATGATGCCGCCCGTGGAATCGATGACGACGTGCACACCCTTGCGGCCGTTGCGATCCGAACCCTGGATCTCGATGCGGTGCGAACCGCGGGGCTCGATCGCGGCGGCGCTCTCGGGCGGCAGCGGGTGAAAGTCCATCGTCTGTTGCGCGAGGGCGAGCGACACGTTCCCGAGGAGCGCGAGCGCGGTGAAGATGGGGGCGGCGTACTGCGCGAACGGGCGTCGCATGGTCACTGGCCTCCGCTCGTGACGGTGATGTTGCCCGAGGTGGTCTTGACGCGGATCGGCGTCCCTCCGCCACCGATCGTCGCTTCCAGCTCGTTGCGGTCGTGGTGCTGCAGCGTCACGCTGCCGTTGCATTCCAGCGAGCCGCTCAGGGTCTTCGCGCTCAGGCGGGCGCCCATGCCCCCCGCGAGCCGCAGGTCGACGTCACCACTCACCGACGTCAGGCTCGCGTTGGCCAGCGGCCCCTGCAGCCGCGCCTCGAGGTCGCCGCTCACGGTCGCGAGATCGGCGCGCGTCGCGGCGCCGCGCACGGTCAGCTCGCCGCTGACGGTGTGCGCGCGCACGCCACCGGGCGCGCCGTCCACGGTGACGTCACCGCTCTGCGAGGAGAGCGTGATGCTGTCGCGAGCCGCGGTCACCTGCACGTCGCCGCTGGCGGTGCCGGCGTCGAGCCGGCCCGTGGCGCGCGCGATCACGCCACCGCTGGCGGTGCGCACGTGCGCGGCCGTGACGCCGTCCAGGTTCACGTCGCCGCTGGCGGTCCGCACGTCGAGTGCGCCGGCGAGGCCGTTCGCGGACACGTCGCCGCTCGCGGTCCCGACCGTGGCCGCGAAGTTCGCGGGCACCAGCAGTTCGAGGCGGACCTCGATCCGGGGCATCTCGAGCCGCTGCCGGCCGCGCTCGGAGAAGAGGTCGAAGAAGTCGAAGTGGGTCTCGATCCGCTTGGGATAGTGCACGGCGACGACGTAGCGGTTGCCCTTCGGCCCGCAGTCCACGGTCGTCTGCTCGGTGTACTTGCGCACCTCGGCTTCGGTGCCCATGCGGATCACGCGCGTCGCGGTGACGTGCAGCAGGTTGTCTGGGCTGGCCTTCAGCTCGACCGAGCCGCGGGCGTTGTCCACGTCCACGCCGGTCAGGCCACGGACCTCGGCGACCCGCAGGCTGCGGTCCACGTGCGAGGGCGGTTCGGTTCCCGCCCCGGCCGGCCGAATGGCGGCCAGGAGGGCGATTGCGATGGCGGCGAAGGTGCGGGTCGTCACGGTCAGTTTCCTCCAATCACCGTCCATGCCTACGGTTCGACCGCTCATCAGGTTGCCGCCGCCCACCCGCAGGGCAGCGGAAAGGGGAGGCGCCGCGAGGCGCCTCCCCGTCCGAACTGCTTCCCACGCGGTATTACTTGGCCGCCTGGGTCGTGTCCATAGCAGCACCACCGGTGCTGTCCATCGCCATAGCAGCAGCCGTGTCCGCCGGAGGCGTCGTCTGCTCGGTGCCGGTCGTGGCAGGAGCTTCCTCCTTCTTGCCACAGCTCAGCGCGGCGATCGCGAGGGTCAGCGCCAGAAGGGCGACCATCGAGAGAGCGAAGTACTTGCGCATCGTGTTCAGGTTCACCTCCTCCCAAATCACCGTGCCGGGAAACCGGCGACGGCCACTAGATTTTTCGAATTTCCGCGGGATCTCAAAGAAAAACACCACTGGTCGGGGAGCGGTGTCAGGCGAGCGGCTTCCCTGCGCTCACGGATGATCAGTCGTGGCAGCCAGGGCGCGCCCGGACCTGGCGACACAGCGCGCGACCTGTGAAGCGTCCCGCAGGCTAGGGACACTACCCCGATCTGTCAAATGGATTCTTCATGGGAATTCGGGCACATCATTGCCACAACCCCAAGGCCCTAAACACCTTGGAGCGCCTGATCGAGATCTGCCCGGAGATCGTCGAGGTCTTCGATCCCCACGGAAAGCCGCAGAAGGCCGTCCAGGAAGCCCATCGCCAGCCGCGATTCCCGCGGCACCGACGCATGCGTCATGGACGCCGGGTGGCAGACGAGACTCTCGACGCCACCGAGGCTCTCGGCCCGGGTGAAGAGCTTGAACCGGTTGAAAACGCGTTCTCCGGCGGCCAGGGAGCCGTCCCCGGGAATGAACGAGATCATCCCCCCGAACCCGGACGCCTGCCGCTTCGCGAGCTCGTGCTGCGGGTGCGACGCCAGCCCCGGGTAGAAGACGCGGCTCACGCCCTTGTGGCCCTCCAGCACCTTCGCCAGTTCGCGCGCGCTCGCCTCGTGCTGGCGCATGCGGACCGCCAGCGTCTTGGTGCCGCGCAGGCAGAGGAAGCAGTCCATGGGGCCGGGCACCGCACCGGCCGCGTTCTGCAGGAACCGCAGCTGCTCGGCGAACGCCTCGTCGGAGGTGACCACGGCACCGCCCACCATGTCGCTGTGGCCGTTCAGGTACTTGGTCACCGAGTGCATGACGACGTCCGCTCCCAGTTCGAGCGGGCGCTGGAAGTACGGCGTCATGAACGTGTTGTCCACCACCACGCGGATCCCGCGCTGCTTCGCGCGCGCCGAGAGCTCGCGGATGTCGGCGAGCTGCATGAGCGGGTTGGTCGGCGTCTCGAGCCAGAGCATCTTCGTGTTCGGGCGGAAGGCAGCCTCCACCCCGGCGACGTCGGTGCAGTCGACGAACGTGAAGTCGAGACCGTGGCGGCGCCAGACCTTCTCGAACAGCCGGTAGGTGCCGCCGTAGGTGTTGTTGCCGCACACCACGTGCTCGCCGGCCGAGAGCGCCTGCGTGATCGCGTTGGTCGCCGCGAGCCCCGAGCCGAAGCTGAACCCGTGCGTGCCACCCTCGAGCGCGGCCAGGTTGCGCTCGAGCGCCGCTCGCGTGGCGTTGTGCGTGCGCGCGTACTCGTAGCCCTTGTGGTTCCCGAGCGCTTCCTGCGCGTACGTGGACGTCTGGTAGATGGGCACCATGACGGCGCCCGTGGCGAGATCGGGCTCCTGCCCGGCGTGCACGGCCTTCGTCGAGAAGCCGGCCTTCGGTCCCAGCGGCGCCTGCGCCATCATTCGCCTCCCGCGATGAACTGCAGCATGTCGAAGCGCGTCAGGATGCCGGAGATCGCGCCGTTGCTCCGCACGAGCACCGCCGGCGTGCGCGCCGCGAGCAGCTGCGTGACGGCCGCGGCCGGTTCGCCGGCGTCGACGACCGGCAGCGGCGCGGCCATCAGGCCGTCGACCGGCTGGTCGAGCGCCGACGGGTTCGCCAGCGCCGAACGCAGCACCTCGCCCTCCTCCAGCGTGCCCACCACCTCGCCGCCGCGCATGACCGGCAGTTGCGAGACGTCGTGCTGCTCGATCAGCGTGAGCGCCTTGCGCAACGGCTCGCCCGCCGACACCGAGACGAGCTGGCGCAGGCGCGGCTTGCCGGAGACCAGGTGCCCGGCGCTCGTGTCCGCGGGGTCCAGCAGGTGGTTGTCGCGCATCCACTCGTCGTTGTGCACCTTGGTCAGGTAGCGCTCACCCGTGTCCGGCAGCAGCACCACGACCAGGTCGTTCGGGCCGCACTCGCGCGCGACCTGCATGGCGACCCACGCGGCCATGCCCGAGGAACCGCCGACGAAGATGGCGTCCTCGCGCGCGAGGCGCCGCGCGGTGTTGAGGCCGTCGTGGTCGTTGCACTGGATCACGCGATCCACCAGCGAGAAGTCGAGCGCGAGCGGGATGAAGTCCTCGCCGACGCCCTCGATCTTGTAGGTGTGGGCCTCGGACATCTGGCCCGTCTCCTTGTAGTGCTTGAGGATCGAGCCCACCGGGTCGGCGCCGATCACCTGGAGCTTCGGGTTCTGCGACTTCAGGTAGCGGGCCGTGCCGGAGATCGTGCCGCCCGTGCCCATGCCCGCGACGAAGTGCGTGATGCGGCCGGCCGTCTGCTTCCAGAGTTCGGGGCCGGTCGAGACCTCGTGCGCCGCCGGGTTGGCGGGGTTGTTGTACTGGTCCATCAGCACCGCGCCCGGGCGCTCCCTGGCGAGGCGCTTGGCGACCGAGTAGTACGAATCCGGATGGTCGGGCGCGACGGCCGTCGGGCTCAGGAACACCTCGGCGCCGAAGGCTTTCAGGAGGTTCACCTTCTCGCTCGAGACCTTGTCGGGCATGCAGAACGCGGCGCGGTAGCCCTTCACCGCCGCGACCATCGCGAGCCCGAGCCCGGTGTTGCCCGAGGTGCACTCGACGATCGTGCCGCCGGGCTTCAAGCGGCCCTTCTTCTCCATGTCCTCGACCATCGCGAGGCCGATGCGGTCCTTGACGCTGCCGCCGGGGTTGAAGAACTCGACCTTGGCGAGCACGGGGCACGGCAGGCCCTGGCCGGTCTTGCGCAGCCGGACGAGCGGCGTGCCGCCGACCGTGTCGAGGATGGATTCGAAGTACTGGACGCCGTCGAGAACGTTGCTCACGGGAGCCTCGCGGGGTGAGGAATCGGGCAGGCGCGGACGTTGCGGGACGGCCGGCGCGCCCCGCGGGAGTGGCTCGGGGGCCGCGTACTCTGGGCCGGGCGGGAAGGTAGGCGGGCTGCGAAGGGGGCGTCAAGACGAAGGCCCGCGGCGTCTCCGCCGCGGGCCCGTTTCGCTTCGGCCGTTCGTCGCGCTACTTGCCCTTGCCGAGCATGCGCTCGCGCGCCTGGCTCTTCGGCAGCGCCGGCATGTTGGCCGGGGCCACGTGCAGGATGTGCGGCTGGTAGATCGCGAAATCGAACGTGGGGCTGTTGTTCGCCGTGTGGCAACGCTGGCAGGTGGCGGCCGTGATCCGGCGCGGCTGCGTCGGGTAGGCCTCGTGCTGCGTGCCCATGCCGTGGCAGTTCTCGCACTGGACGTTGGTCATGCGCGTGTCGCCGCCCAGGTCGTAGCCGCCGGGCTGCTTGTAGCCGGTGACGTGGCAGCCCACGCACTCGACCACGGCGTCCTTCTTGGCGTCGACCAGCGTCTGCCACGCGTGCGCGTGCTTGGTGGTGCTCCACTGGTCGTACTCGGCCTTGTGACAGCGCTGGCAGAACTCGGCGCCCAGGTAGTGGTCGGTCGCCTGCTCGCTCGCAGCCCCGCCGTTGTTCACGCGGTTCAGCTCGGCCGCGGCCGCCTTCTCCTTCTCCTTCTTGCGCAGCTTGTCGTTGAAGCTGTCCTCGAAGCTCTTGACCAGCGTGAGGACCTCGGGCTTCTCGGCGATCTCGGGGCCGAGGATGAACATCTCGTTGTCGCCCGACTTCATCTTGCGTTGCGCGTCGAGGACCACCTTGGTGCGACCGACGTACTGGCCCTGCTCGCCGCCGTAGCAGGCGACGGTGTTCTTCACCATGCGGCCCTTCTGCAGCATGGGCATGTTGCGGCCGCAGATGACCACGTCCACGCCGTCCACCGCTGTGACCAGGTCTTCGCTCTCGACCTTGCCGAGCTGCGACAGCAGCACGACCACGGTCGCGCCCTTCTTGCGCAGTTCGTCGACCGTGCGCTTGCAGGCGATCGTGGGGTCCTCGACCATCAGCGAATCGCGCGAGGAACCGAGATCGATCTTGTCCGACGTGAGGCCGAAGATGCCCACGGTCACCGTGCCGACCTTCTTGATCACGTACGGCGCGACGAGCGTCTTCTTGGTGTCACGGTCGAAGAGGTTGGCGCACACGAGCGGCAGGTGCGTGCGGTTGTAGTTCGCGACCAGGAACGAGCGCCCGTAGCGCAGTTCCTTCTCGCTCACGCCGACCGCGTCCACGCCCAGCACCTTCATGGCGTCCATGAGGAACCACGCGGCGTCCTCGTAGTCGTCCTGCTCGGGGAAGAATCCGCCGTCGTCGACGAGGAGCACCTGGCTGTACTGCGTCTTCAAGCTGTCCACGAATCCCGCCCGCCGGGCGAGGCCCCCCTTGGGCGTGTGTCAACCACAGGGGCTGGTCTTCCCCTTCACGTCGGTCGTGGAGAGGATGATCAGCGTATCGGGGGTATTCGCGGCGCCCTTGTGGCCCTTGGACGCGGCTCCCGCGAGCACGGCGATGGCGACGAGTGCCATGACGAGCGCGGACAGTCGGAACGCGAACGACTTCATGGACGTGGACGTCTCCGGGATGTGGGTGGCTCCGGGGAACCCGGGCAGTGGGGAGGCTTCCCGATAGTCTAGGGACCGGCCGTGCCGGGGGTCAAGATCCACGGCGGTTTCCGGCCCTCCCGACGCGGTTGGCGCCGCCCGGGCCCGCGCGATACGCTCCCCCGTCCATGAAACCTTACGAAGCGCTGACGGAAACGGACTGGGCGTCGGTCGAGCGGATCCACGACCTGCTGGACGAAGGCGAGCTCGAACAGGCGCGCCGGACGCTGGACTCCATGCTGCGCCGCCGGCCGGACCAGCCGGACCTCCGCATCGTCGACGCGACGATCCACCTGGAGGAAGGCGAACCCTCGCAGGCGCTCGACGCGCTCCGCGGCGCCGAACGTTCGGCCGACCCCGCGCACTTCTTCTACCTGCGCGCCGCGGCCCACTACGACCTCGTCCGCTTCACGGAGGCTCGCGAGGACGTCGAGCGAGCGCTCGCGATCCATCCCGACGATGCGCACGCGTGGGACCTGCTCTCGCGCGTGTGCGAGCACCTCGGCGACGAGGCGGGGGCGACCGCCGCGGCTGAACGCGCGGGCACGCTGGACCCGGAGGGCTTCCCCCCACCGCTCGTGGTCTCGGATGCGGTGTTCGACCGGCTGGTCGAGCGCGCGGTGCACGAACTGCCGCCGCAGGTGCGCAAGAAGCTCGACGAGATGCCGGTGCTGGTGCAGCCGCTGCCGACGCCCGACATGCTGACCGGCGAGGACCCGCCGCTGCCGCCGGACCTGCTGGGCCTCTTCGTGGGCCGGCACATCTTTGCGCAGGGCGCGAGCGCACCGGCGTCGGCGCCGGGTGCGATCTACCTCTTCCGCCGAAACCTCCTGCGCGCGTGCAACGACGAGGAAGAGCTCGCGCGCGAGGTGAGCATCACCGTGCGCCACGAGGTCGGCCACCTGATGGGCCTGGACGAGGACGAGCTGGACGACTGGGGACTCGCCTAGCCGCGACCGGCGGTCTCCCCCATCAGCTTCGGCACCACCTCGCACGCCGTCGCGCGCAGCCACGTGCCGCCGAGCGCGCCTCGTTCGCCGTCGCCATACGCGGGATCCGGGTTCACCTCGATCACGCGCGCGCCGTGCGCGCGCGCCGATTCGGCGAGCCCCGCGGCCGGCTGCACCACGCCCGTCGTGCCGATCACGAGCACGACGTCGGCCTCGCCCGCGGCGTCCCACGCCGCGTCGGCCGCCGCGCGCGGGATCGATTCGCCGAACCACACCACGCCGGGCCGCTCGAGCGCCCCGCACGCGGCGCAGCGCGGCAGCTCGGCGTAGGCGAGCGACGCGTCGTCGCGCTCCGCTCCGCAGCCCGAGCAGCGGCAGCGCCAGAGCGAGCCGTGGAATCGCACCACGTCCGGATGCCCGGCCCGCTCGTGCAGGCCGTCCACGTTCTGCGTCACGAGCCGGCCGCGTGCGCGCTGCGCCCACGCGGCCAGCGCGTGGTGCGCGGCGTTGGGCGCGCACGCGCGCACGGTGGCGCGCCGGTCGAGGTACCAGTCCCACACGAGCCGCGGATCGCGCGCGAACGCCTCGGGCGTCGCGAGGTCCATGAAGTGGTGCCGGCGCCAGTACCCGCCGGCACCGCGAAACGTGGGCACGCCGCTCTCGGCCGAAACGCCCGCGCCGGTCAGCACGAGCACGAAGCCCGCGCCGCGGATCGCGGCGGCCGCGCGGTCGATCACTTCACCACGACCTGCCCGTGGTACATGTCCATCCCGCACGCGTACTTGAGCGTGTCCGCCTGTTCGGTCGGGATCGGGATGCGGACCGCCACGTGCAGCGGCAGGTCGTACTTCTGCCCGCTCTTCGCGAACACGGCCTCGGTCGCGCAGGTGGCCTCGACCTGGCGCGTGATCACCAGCGTCACGGCCTGGCCCTTCGCGACTTCGACGCTCTTGGGCACGAAGCCGTCGTCGGTGACCTGGACCTGCACTTCCTTGGGGCCGCTGGAGGCGGCACAGCCCGCGGCGAGCGCGAGCACGGCGAGCGACATCACGATTCGGCGCATCGGATCCTCTTCGAGTGGGGGTTCGGCGCGCGTTCGCGCCGTCAGCGGGGCAGTATCGCGCCGCCCGCCTCTCGGTGAAAGCCGCGAAAGCCGCGCAGGCGCAACGACGAGCTGACGACCGACACGCTGGAGAGCGCCATGGCGAGCGACGCGAGCATCGGGTGCAGGGTGCCGCGCCAGCCCCAGAGCGGACCGCCGGGCGTGTTGCCCGCGAGCAGCGGCACGAGCGCGCCGGCGGCGACCGGGATCAGCACGACGTTGTAGGCGAACGCCCAGAAGAGGTTCTGGCGGATCACCTGCAGCGTGCGCCGAGAGAGCGCGAGCGCGTCGCGCACTGCGGTGAGGTCGCCGCGCAGCAGCGTGAAGCTGCTCGCCTCCATGGCGACGTCGGTGCCGCTCGCCATCGCGAGCCCGGCATCGGCCTGCGCCAGCGCGGGCGCGTCGTTGAGCCCGTCGCCCACCATCGCGACCTTGCGGCCCTGCGCCTGCAGCGCGGAGATCCGTTCGCGCTTCTCGGACGGCAGCACCTCGGCGATCACGCGCTCGGGGGCGATGCCCGCCCCCGCGGCCACGGCGCGCGCGGTGGCGGTGTGGTCACCGGTCAGCAGCCACACCTCGCGCCCCTCGCGCTGCAGCGCCGCCACCACGGCGGCCGCCTCGGGCCGCGCGGTGTCGGCGAGCGCGACCAGCCCGAGCAGCTCGCCGGTGTCGGCGACGCCGACCACGGTGCGCCCCAGCGCCTCGAGCCGCTCGCGTTCGGCGGCGAGCGGCGCGGGGTCGGCGCCGTACTCGGCGAGCAGCTCGTCGCGGCCGGCGGCGAGTGCGCGGCCGGAGGCGAACGCCCATACGCCGCGGCCGGGCGCGGCGCCGAAGTCCTCGACGGCGAGCGGTTCCGCGCCGCGCTCGCGCGCGCCACGCACGATCGCCGTGGCGAGCGGGTGCTCGCTGCGCGACTCGGCGGTGGCCACGGCCTGCAGCAGCCGCTGCGCGTCGCAGCCCGGCGCGGGCACCACGTCGGTCAGCTGCGGTGCGCCGCGCGTCAGCGTGCCCGTCTTGTCGAACACCACGGTGTCCACCGCGGCGGCCGATTCCAGCGCGCGTGCGTCGCGCACCAACACGCCCATCTCGGCGCCGCGGCCGGTGCCGACGATGAGCGCGGTCGGCGTGGCGAGCCCGAGCGCGCACGGGCACGCCACGATCAGCACCGCGACCAGGCGCAGCAGCGCCGGCGCGAGCCCGGCGCCGGCGAGCAGCCACGCCGCGAACGCGACGAGTGCCACGCCGATCACCGCGGGCACGAACACGGCCGCGATGCGGTCGGCGAGCGACTGCACGGCGGCCTTGCTCGTCTGCGCGCGCTCGACCATGGCCACGATCTGCATGAGCATCGACTCGGCACCCACGCGCTCGGCGCGCATCGTGAACGCGCCGGTCTGGTTCATCGTCGCGCCCGTGACGCGGCTGCCCGGGCCGACGTCGACGGGGATGGGCTCGCCGGTGAGCATGCTCTGGTCCACGGCCGAGCGGCCGCCGTCGATCACGCCGTCCACCGGCACACGCTCGCCCGGCCGCACGAGCAACCGGTCGCCGGGCTGCACCGCGTCGAGCGGCACGTCCTCGCCCACCGCGTCGGCCGCGTCGCGCAGCCGCCGCGCGGTGCGCGGGCGCAGGTCGAGCAGCTCGCGCATGGCGCGCGACGCGCGCGTCTTGGCGCGCGCCTCGAGCAGCCGCCCGAGCAGGATCAGCACGACGATCGTGACCGAGGTGTCGAAATAGGTGTGCGCCCCGTGGTGCTCGCCCACCACGGCGGGCGCCAGCGTCGCGAGCGCCGAGTAGCTCCACGCGGTGAGCGTGCCGAGCCCGACGAGCGTGTCCATGTCGGGCGCGCGGCGCGCGAACCCGCGCACCATGCCGCGCACGAAGCCCCAGCCCGCACCGAACTGCACGAGCGTCGCGAGCACGAGTTGCACGGGATTCGCCCACTCGGGCGTGGCGACGCCCGGGACCAGCGAGAGGTGCGCCAGCACCAGCACGGGCGCCCCGAACGCGAGCGCCGTCACGAACCGCCGCCGCACCGTCGCCAGTTCCTCGGCGCGCGCCTTCACCTCGGCGTCGTCGGCCACGGGCGTCGTCACCACGTGCGCGTCGTAGCCCGCCTGCCGGATCGCCGCCGCGAGCACGTCCCCGCTCACCGGCCGCGTGAGCGCGACCTCCGCCCGCATCGTCGCCAGGTTCACCGCCGCCGAGGCCACGCCGGGCACCGAGCCCAGCGCCGCCTCGACGCGGCTCACGCACGACGCGCAGTGCATGCCCGAGATGCGCAGCCGGACCGAGTCGACGACCGGCGGCGGCGCCGCGCCCTCGCGGCGGACGGTCTGCAGTGGGATGAAGCTCATGTGGGAAGTCCCATTTCCGGTAGAAGTCGGCGACTCCGCCGGGGAGTCGCGCGACCTATTGGATGCCGCCGAAGCTCTGGGCCCGGGTGCCGCGCTCGAAGTAGATCTCGCGCTGGTCGCGCACGCCCAGGCGGAAGTAGTACTCCGCCTCGTTGCCGGGCACGAACGAGCGGGTGAAAGTCGCTTCCCAGCAGTGGATGATGCGCGTGACGCTGTAGCGCTGCGAGAGCACCTGCGCGCGGGTGACGTCGTAGGCGGCGGAGTAGTCGAGCTGCCAGTTGGGCGTCATCTGGTACGAGAACGTACCGTTCGCGGTCTTCTGCGCGGTCCAGCCGCGCGTCGACTGGCCACCGCTGTACGAGTAGGCCAGCGACGCGCGCCACGTCTCCCGGAAGTCGGCGGGGCCGACGATCTCGTCCTTGCGCGCGGCGGCATCGGTCGCGAGCGGCGCGGGGTTCTTGCGCGCGCCGCTGCTCGAGAAGTTCATCCCGAGGTTGAAGTTCCCGTTCTGCAGCGGCCGGCCGTTGTACTGGTCGAACGTGCCGTTCGCGCTCGCGTAGACGAAGCCCGGCGGCTGCAGCGTGAGCACGGTCGCGATGGGTGTCATCGGGTGCAGCGCGTGCTGCTCGCGCCAGAGCAGGTTGTAGCTCGTGGCGGTACTCCAGCTGAGCAGGTTGTCGATGCGCGTCACCTTGTCGCCGTTCTTGAGCTTCACCTGGAAGCGCTGGTCCAGCGCCATCGTGACGAACGCGCTCTTGGCGGCGGAGACATTGATGCTGCCGAAGCCGTTGAACCGGTTGCGCAGCACGCCCGAGGTGTCGCGGTACTGGAGTCCCGGATTGGCGGGCGAATAGCTGACCGCCACGCTGGGGAACAGCACGTGCCGGATGCCGGCGACGTAGGGCAGCTTGGGCTTGAACGTGCCGTAGAAGGTCGAACTCATGCCGGCGGACGACGACCACGTCGCGGCGGGCACGAGGCGATGCCCCTGCTCGTCGAAGTCGAACACGACGGCCTGGCCGCTGATGCCCGGCGAGACGTTGAGCCAGCCGAAGAGCCGCCGCGCGTCCGAGAGCCCGAAGTTGGTCACGAACCCGCGGCGCGTGATCACGCGCTGGTCGAGCACGGTCGCCGAGTCGACGGCGTTGCCGAGCCCGTCGTAGCGGTACTGCCAGTTGCGCACGAACGCCTGCCGCGTGCTGTAGCTCTGGAACTGGGTACCGAGGCTCAGGTAGGTCGACGACAGCAGCGTTTCGGCCTTCGTGTCCTTGAAGAAGCGGTAGCTGCCCAGCGTGCGCGAGGGGAACTGCACCGACAGGTTGGGCGAGTTGAGGGTCAGGTTGGGCAGCGAGGCGAACGTTCCGGGCTTGTAGAGCCCCGGCGCGGTGTTCGCGCCGAACGGAACGGTGATCGACTGGTCGGCGTCGAGATCCTGGCGCCGGTCCATGACGGCACTGAACGACGCCCAGTCGGCCGAGTGCGACAGCGACAGGCTCGACGTGAGGAAGCGGTTCAGCCGCTGCTCGAGCGTCGAGCCCGAAAGCGCGCTGGCGTTGTAGTCGCGGCTCGAGACGAAGTTGCCCCGGGCGATGAAGCGCGTGCGCGGCGTCACTTCCTGCGAATGCCAGCCGTCGAACACGTAGTCGGCGCGGCCGCTGCCCTCGTTGCGCTCGTAGCGGCCCGAGAACTGGCCGTCGAACTTGTAGAGGAGCTTGTAGTTCCCGTCCGCGTGCAGGGTGTACGACGGCGCGGCCTGGTAGTAGTCGGCCGCGAGCGTCAGGTCCATGTAGTCGTTGGGCGCCCAGTAGTAGCCGGCGTTGCGGATGAACTGGCCCGCGCGGTTGTTGAACCCGAATTCGAACGCCGGGAACAGGAACCCGGAGTGCCGGCCGGGTTTGATCGGGAACACGTAGAAGGGCAGCGCCAGCACGGGCACGTTGCGCAGGTAGAAGACGACCGGCTTCGCGACCAGCTTGTCCTTGAGGTAGATCTTCATGTAGTGCGCCGAGAAGTGGTAGTGCGGATGGTCGAGGTCGCACGTCGTGTACGAGCCGTTCATCACGTCGAGCTCGTTGTCCCCCACCTTGCGGATCCGGTCGCCGCGGTAGAGCCCCTTCTCGTACGCGGTCTTCGCCTCGTAGATCGTGCCCACGCGCGAGCCGAGGTCGTAGGTCATCATGCGGCCGTCGACCTTGTCGCCCTTGTCGAGCAGCCGCGGCGTGCCGCGCGCGACCAGCGTCTGCTTCTCGCTGTCGAACTCGACCTGCTTCGCGTTCAGCTCGAGCTCGCGGTAGGTCAGGTGCGCGAGCCCGTCGAGCACGATGGTGTTCTTCGGGACCACGAAGTCGATGTGCCGGCCGTCGTAGCGCACGACCTCGTTCGCGACCGCGAGCGTGTCCTTCTCGTCCACCGCGGGCCGGTATTCCCCGTGCGCGCCCGACTGCAGCCGCGCGCGGTCGATCTTGCGGTCCTTGAAGTAGACGAGGATCGTGTCGCCGTACGCCAGGTTCCGCTCGGCGGTCTTCCCCGCCTTCTTGGTCGAGCCGTAGTCGTTGCTCGCCTTCCCGGTGGCCATGAGGCTGTCGATGTGGTCGCCGCCGACCCACGCCTCGAGCCGCGTGCCGGTCAGGCGGCTCGATTCGCCGGCGTTGGTCGCGCGGAGACCGAGGTAGTCCATGACGGCGTTGCCGCGCACGATGACGCGCTGGAGCTTGCGCTTCTGCGCCCGCGTCTCGATCGTGTCGCCCGACACGCGCGTCTCCTGGTCCCACAGCCGCGGCGAGCCGAGCAGGATGCCCTCGCCCGACAGGTCGTCGAAGCGCGCGTAGTCGGCCCGGCCGCTCAGCGTGTCGCGCTCGACGCGCACCGAGTCCATGGCCTCGGCGACGCGTGACCTCGAATCCACGCGCAGCTTGAGCGCGCGCAGCACGGTGACGCTGCTGTCGGCGTCCTTCGAGCGCAGCACGGGGTCCCCGGTCGCCACGGCGACGCGCGTCCGGCGGTCGAAGTCCACCGCCTTCGCCTCGAGGTCCGAGTGGCTCTCGTCGTCGACACCGCGCACGTGGCCGCGGGCCTGCACGATCGAGGAATCGCGCAGGTAGGTCGCCTCGTCCGCGAAGATGTGCTGCTGCTTCTCCTGGCCGGACACGCCGCCGGTCAGGTGCGCGAGGCCGGTACGGCGGTCGTACCAGCCCATGGGGGCGTGCAGCCGCGCCTCCTTGTCCACGATCACCACGTTGCCGTCGAGGTTCAGGCGGTCGTCGTTCTCCGAGAACGTCGCGTGCTCGCAGGTGACGGTCGTCGAGCTGTCGACGAGCTTCACGTTGCCCGTGAGGTCGATGAGCCCGGTGGCGCGCAGGTAGCGGCCGTTGTCGGCGGTGAGCACCGTGCGCCCGCGCGTCACGCGCAGGTTGCCGTTCAGGTAGAGCACGTCGCCGTCGGGCTCGCGCCCGCCGGTCAGGTTGTCGGCGCTGATCCGGAACGGAGGTTCGGGCGGCCCCGCGGGCGCGCCACGGCCGGCCGCGGGCAGGATCAGCGCGGCGGCGATCGCGAGCAGCAGCGCGACGCGCCTCACTGACGCTCGCCCGGCGCGCCGCCGAACGCCTCCATGGCCTCGCCCACCGCGAACAGCGAGCCGCAGAGCAGCACGCGCCCGCCGGCGCGGCCGCGGCCGTCGGAGCCGTGGTCGAGCCAGGGCTCCAGCGCCTCGCGCACGCCCGGCGCGATCTCGTGCGCGAGCCCGAGCGCGGCCGCGTGCTCGGCGAGCACCTCGGGCGGCGTCGCGCGCTCGCTCCGCGTGCGCGTGAGCACGAGCCGCGCGCCGGGCGCGAACGCCCCGAGCCGCTGCAGCATCGCGCGGGCGTCCTTGTCGCGAGCGGTCGCGAACACGATCCCCGCGGGGGGCTCCATGCCCATCTCGTCACGCCACGCGTGCGCCATGCGCCGCAGGCCGTCCAGGTTGTGCGCACCGTCCCACCACAGCCGCCGCACGGTCGGCGACGGTTCGAGCCGGCCGGGCCAGCGCACTTCGGCGAAGCCCGCGCGCACGGCGGCGAGCGGGACGCGAACCTCGCCCGCACGCGCGAGCAGCGACAGGATCGCGAGCGCGACACGCGCGTTCTCGCGCTGGTGCCCGCCGCGCAGCGGCGTCTGCAGCTGGAACGTGCCCCACGGCTCGCACTCCACCGTGAGGCGCGTGCCCCACGGGCCGTACTGCGCCTGCTTCACGTCCACGAGATCGCGCGCCACGTGCAGCGGCGCGCCCACGGCACGCGCGGCGTGCGCGATCACGGTCGCGGCGGCGTCGTGCTCGACGCCGGTCACCGCGGGCACGCCGGGCTTGAGGATCCCGGCCTTCTCCGCGGCGATCTTCGCGTGCGTGTCGCCGAGGATCTCGGCGTGCTCGATCCCGATCGAAGTGATCGCGGTGATCCGCGGCACGAGCACGTTGGTGGTGTCGAGCCGCCCGCCGAGCCCGACCTCGATCACGCCCCAGTCCACGGCCTGCCCGGCGAACCAGTCGAACGCGAGCGCGGTCGAGATCTCGAAGAACGTGCGGTCGGTGCCGGCGGCGATCGCTTCGATCGCGGCGAGCCGGGCCTCGAGCGCGGCCTCGTCGGGCCAGGCGCCGTCGACGCGGATGCGCTCGCGGAAATCGACGAGGTGCGGCGACGTGAACAGGCCCGTGCGCACGGCGGCGGCCCGCAGCACGCGCTCGACGAGCGCGCACACGGAGCCCTTGCCGTTGGTGCCGGCGACGTGCACGGCGCGGAATCGCGCCTGCGGCTCACCGAGCGCCGACAGGAGCGTGCGCGTGCCGTCGAGGCCGAGTTTGTCGCGCCGGCGCTCCAGCCCCCAGAGGGCTTCGAGGCGGCGCTGCAGCGACGAGGTCACGGGGTCGTCGGGATCAGGCCTGCGGAGTCGAACGGGGAGCGTTCGGGTCGTAGGCGTGCGGCGAGGCGGCGCCTTCCGGCGCGAAGCCGCGCGTACTGTGCCAGAAATAGCCGAGCAGCGCGCCGACTTCGGTGCGCATCTGCTTGCGGTGCACGATCGTGTCGACGAAGCCCTTCTCGCGCACGAACTCGGCGCGCTGGAAGCCGGGCGGCAGGTCCTCGCCGATGGTCTGCCGGATCACGCGGGCGCCGGCGAAGCCGACGAGCGCGCGCGGCTCGGCCACGATCACGTCGCCGAGCGACGCGTACGAAGCGAGCACGCCGGCCGTGGACGGGTCGGTGAGCACGGAGACGAACGGCAGTCGCTGCTCGCGCAGCCGCGCCAGCAGCACCGAGGTCTTCGCCATCTGCATGAGCGAGAGGATGCCTTCCTGCATGCGCGCGCCACCGGTGGCCGAGACCACCACGACCGCGCGCCGTTCGGCGATGCCGTCCTCGATCGCACGCGCGACCTTCTCGCCCACGACCGAGCCCATGCTGCCGCCCATGAAGAAGAAGTTCATCAGCGCGACCGACACGGGCACGCCACCGATCGTGGCCGCGCCGGCGATCGCGGCATCCTTCTCGCCCGTCTCCTTCTGCGCCGCGGCGAGCCGGTCGGGGTAGCGCATCTTGGCGTCGCGGAACTCGAGCGGGTCGCCCGCCACCAGGTTCACGTGCCGCTCGGCGAAGCTGCCGTCGTCGAGCAGGTAGCCGGCGTAGGTGCGCGCGGGCACGCGGAAGTGGTGGTCGCAATGCGGGCAGGTCCAGAGGTGCTCCTCGAGCACGGTCTGGAAGAGCGCCTCGCCGCAGCCGTCGCACTTGGTCCAGAGACCCTCGGGCACGTCGGAGCGCTCGGGCCGCTGGCCCGTCGTCGTCTTGATGCCGGTGCGTTCGCGCTTGAGCCAGGACATTGCGGGGCGGGACTCCTTCCTCTCGGGGCGGCGGCCGCCGCCGGCGACCCTCCGCATCCCGCCTTTAGTAGCCCATGCGGCCCGGGAGCACAACCCGGCGCCGGCCGGGGTTTCAGGCGCCCAGATCCCGGGCCATGACCACCGCGTCTTCGTCGGGATGCCGGTAGTACCCCGGACGCAGCCCGACGAGCCGGAATCCGTGCGCCCGGTAGAGTGCCTGCGCGGCGTCGTTGCTGACCCGCACTTCGAGCACGACCTGCGCGGCGGCCCGTTCCCCGGCCGCGGCCAGCGCGTCCAGCAGCAGCGTGCGGGCCACGCCGTTGCGGCGCTGGCCCGGAACGGTGGCGATGTTCTCGAGATCGGCCTGCGGCGACCGGATCGCGGTGACGGCGTAGCCGGCCAGCGCGCCGTCGCGCTCGGCGATCCGCGCCCACGTCCCGGCCTGGCCGAGCAGGTCGCGGAAGAAGGACTCGGCCCACGGGTCCGAGAACACGATCCGCTCGACCGCGACCACGGCCGGAATGTCGTCCGGCGTCATCGCACGCACGCGGACGGGCCGCTCGCCGGTGAGCGCATGCCGCACGCGCTCCTCGGCCTGCGCCGAGCGCACGTAGACGGGCGAGCTCTCGTGCCCGGTCGCGGGCAGGCCGGCGCCGGGCCCGAACGGCGCGCGCGCGGCGGCGGCGAGGTCGAGCGCCGAGAGGCCGTCGTGGCGGAACGCGGGCGCGGTCGAGCCGGGGAACGCGGCCTCGAGACGCTCGTGCTCGCGGCCGGCACCGGGGCCGACGAAGCGCAGCGCGTGGCCGGGCAGCAGCGCGAGCGTCTCGGCGGCGGCTTCGGCCACGGCGGTGGCGCGCAGCACGCGCGGCGCGGCGACGAGCGCGACGCGGCCGCGGCCGGCGGTGCGGAAGAAGCCGGCGTACACGTCCTGCCGGCCGGCGCCCACGAGCGGCACGACCAGCGCGCGCTTCGCGGGCGCGGCGTGTGCGAGTGCGGCCAGCGACGAGGCGCCGAAGCGCCGGGCGCCCGCGGCGAGCGCGAACGCACGCGCGGTGGCGAGCCCGACGCGCACACCGGTGAACGAGCCGGGGCCGAGGTCGGCGGCGACCCAGGCGAGCGTGCGCGGCGCGGTGTTCGCCTGCGCGAGCGCCTCGCGCACGAGCGGCGTGAGTCGGCGCGTGTGCCCGTGGCCCACGTTCTCGACGAGGTGCGCGAGCACGCCGTCGGGCGAGATCACGGCGACCTCGACGTGGTCGGTCGCCGACTCGATCGCGAGGCCGGTCACGGCGCCTCCGGCAGCGCGCGCCACGCGGCGAGCAGCTCGAGGCCGCGCCCGGCGGCGGCGGATGCGGTCACGGTGCGCGGCTCGTCGCCGGCGCCCTCGAACGCGAGCGCGAGCGCTTCCTCCCGCCACGCCGACGGCAGCCGCTCGCCCCACTCCACGGCGAGCACGCCTCGCTCGGCGTATTCCTCGAGCCCGAGCCCGTCCACTTCGCCGGTGCCGAGCCGGTAGAGATCGAGGTGGAACAGCGCGGGTTCGCCCGCGTACTCGTTGACCAGCGTGAACGAGGGGCTGCGCACGTGCGCGCGCGGCGCGAGCCCGCGCGCGAGCCCGGCGACGAAGCGCGTCTTGCCCGCGCCGAGGTCGCCCGTCAGCACCACGACGTCGCCGGCGCGCAGCGCGGGCGCGAACGCGGCGCCGAGCCGCTCGGTGGCCTCCACCGAGTCCGTGCGACGCACCGGTCCGTTCACGTCGTGCGCGGCGCGCGGGGCTTCAGCGTCATGAGCGGCAGGATCATCTCCTCCATGGAGGCGCCGCCGTGCTGGAACGAGCCGCGGTACTGGCGTTCGTACTCGTGGAACTTGGTCGGGTAGACGAAGTAGTAGTCCTCGCGCGCCAGCACGTAGTTCTTGTTCACGCCGTCGTCCGGGAGCTGGTACTCCATCGGCTTGCGCACGATGATGGCCTGCTTGGTGTCGGTGTTGAGGTTGAGCCCGAACTTGTAGCGCAGGTTGGTGGACGTGTCGCGGTTGCCGTGCACGAGCGCCGCGCGCCGGCCCAGCACGGCGCCGTGGTCGGTCGTGACCACCACGGTCACGTCCTGCGTGGACAGCGCCTGGAAGATCTCGAACAGCGGCGAGTGCGTGAACCACGCCTTCATGACGGCGCGGAAAGCGGCCTCGTCGGGCGCCAGTTCCTTCAGGATGTCGCTCTCGCTGCGGCCGTGCGCGAGGATGTCGAGGAAGTTGAACACCATCGACACGAGCGGCATGCCGGCCAGCGAATGGATCTGCCGGCGCGTGTTGATGGCCTCGTCCTGGTCGTAGACCTTGATGTACTTGGGCGCGGTCGGCAGCGTGACGCCGAGCCGCCCGAGCTGGAAGTCCATCAGCTGGCGCTCGAACCGGTTGCGCGTGCGCTCGTCGTTGCTGCTCTCCTGCCACAGGTCCGGATGGCGGCGGTGGAGTTCCGCGGGCAGGAGACCGGCGAAGATCGAGTTGCGCGAGTAGGGCGTCGCCGTCGGCAGGATCGAGCAGTAGTACTCGCGCTGGACCTCGAACCACTCCTCGAGCAGCGGCTCCAGCGTGAACCACTGGTCGAGCCGCATGCAGTCGACGACCACGAACATGACGCGGCGGCCGGCCTTGAGGTGCGGCACGACGGCGTGGCGGACGACGTCGCACGAGAGCATGGGCCGGTCTTCCGTCTTGCCCTTCGAGGCCGCGAGCACCCAGCCGGGATACTGCGTCTCGACCAGCCGCCCGAAATCGATGTTGAGGTTGCGGCGGAAGTCGCCGTGCGCCTGCTGCAGCCCGGCCTCCGGCGCGCCGTCCAGCCCGACGTCCCAGCGGGCGACGTCGACCGCGAGGTCGACCCAGCCCTGCCAGTCGAGCCGGCGCCGGTCCATGGTCTGCCAGCGCTGCATCTCGCCGACGTAGTCGCGCGCGCGCTGGGAGTCCTGCAGCTTCTGCGAGTCGAACACGCGCTTGCAGGCGAGGAACACCTGCGAAGGGTTGACGGGCTTGGTGAGGTAATCGGTGATGCGCTTGCCGATCGCCTCCTCCATGAGCCGCTCCTCTTCACTCTTCGTGATGAGCACGACCGGGAGCGCGAGCCCGCGCGCCTTGAGCTGGTCCAGCGTCTCGAGACCGCCCAGGCCCGGCATCATCTCGTCGATCAGGAGCACGTCGAAGCGCTCCTTCTCGAGCGCGGCGAGCGCGTCCTCGCCATTGGGCACCGCGGTGACCGCGTAGCCCTTCTGCTCCAGGAAGCGGATGTGCGGCTTGAGAAGATCGATCTCGTCGTCGGCCCAGAGGATCCTGCGGGTCGAATCGGTGGCCATGGTGCCTCGATGGGTTGTGGCTCCCCCGCAGCGGGGAGCGCGAAGTCACTATAAGGCCGCGCGCGCCGCAGCGGCCAACGCCGCTGCGGCCCTGCTCGCCGTCACTTGCGGGCGGCCGGGACGCGTCGCCGGAACGCCTCCAGTCCGCGCGCGAACCGCCGAGACTTCCGGGGGTTCGCCACGTTTCGCGCGAGCCGCACGCCGGCCCCGTGCGCGGCGCCTTTCCCCGTTTCCGGAGCCCGGATGAACATCGGACGCCTCGCCTCGTTCCTGCCCGGCGCGCTCGCGCGCGCGGGCCGCCGCAGCATCGCCCGGCGCCTCGCGCTGTCGCAGGTCCTGGTCGCGGCCGTGGTGCTGGGCACTCTCGCCGTGGGGCTCTCCCTGCGACTCCACTCGCAGGCGGAGCGCAACGCGCACGCGCAGCTCGAGGCGATCGCGCGCGCGAGCGCCGACGAGGTCTACCCCGCGTTCGAGGTTCCGTTCCAGACGGCGCGCAATCTCGCGGACGGTATCGTCGTCCTGCGGCGTTCGGGTGCCCCGTCGCGGGCGCTCGCCGAGTCCCTCGTGGCGCGGGCCGTGGCGCGCGTGCCGCAGGCGGTGGGCACGTGGGTGGAGTTCGATCGCGAAACGTTCGACGGCGCCGACGCCGCGCACCGCGGCCAGCCAGACGCCGACGAGCAGGGACGGTTCATGCCGTGGTGGGTGCGGCGCGAAGAAGGGCTGAAGCCGCAGCCCACGTCGCCGGGCTACGAATCGGGCGACTTCTACTGGCTGCCGCGGCGCGCCGGGCGCGAGATGCTGATGGAGCCATACAAGGACATGGTCGGACGCGACTCGATCCTGATGACGAGCCTGTGCGTGCCGTTCTGGGACCGCGGCCGGTTCATCGCGGTCGCGGGCGCGGACGTCGCGCTCTCGGACGTGCAGCGCCGGCTGTCGGCGCACCACCCGATGGGCGACGGCGTGCTCGGGCTCGTGAGCCAGGGCGGCCTGTGGGTGAGCCATCCGGACCCGTCGCGGCTCGGCCACCCGGCGTCGGAGTTGGGCGATCTCGCGCGGATCTGGCCCGCGCTCGGACGCGGAGAAGCGGTGCGGCTCGTGGGGCGCGACCCGTGGCTGCGCACCGAGGTCGAGCGCACGCTGGTGCCGTTCCGCGTCGGGACGAGCGCGGAGGTGTGGGCGCTCGTGGTCACGGTGCCCCGCTCCACGGTGCTCGCGCCGGTGCGCGCGACGACGTTCGCGGTGCTGGCCGGGCTGCTGCTCGCGCTGGTGCCGATCGTCGCCGCGGCCGGCTGGACCGCGCGCCGCGTGCTCGCGCCCCTCGGGCGCGGCGTCGCCGTGCTGGAGCGCGTGGCCGAGGGTGACCTCACGCAGACGCTCGCGGTCCCGGGCGAGGACGAGCTCGCGCGGCTCGCCACGGCGCTCGATCGCGCGGTGGGCAGCACGCGCGAGGCGATGCGCGAGGCGCGCGAGGCGGGCGGCGTGCTGCGCGAGACCTCGCGGGCCTACGCCGCGGCGAGCGACGACCTCGCGGCGACGTCGCGCGAGCAGGCCGAGCGGCTCGACGCGACGAACGGCCGCGTGCAGCAGCTGGCCGACACGACGCAGCGCACGGCCGAAGCGGCGCGCGCGGCGCACCGCAGCGCCGGCGACGCGCGGACGGTCGCCGAGCAGGGCGGCGCCGTGGTGCGCGACGCCGTCGACGCCATGCACCAGGTCGAGACGCAGGCGCGGCGCATCACCGAAATCGTCGAAGTGATCGACGAGATCGCGTTCCGTACCAACCTGCTCGCGCTGAATGCCGCGGTCGAGGCCGCGCGCGCCGGGGAGCAGGGCCGCGGCTTCGCCGTGGTCGCTGCGGAGGTGCGCCAGCTGGCGGGCCGCTGCGCGGCGAGCGCGAAGGACATCCGCGAGCTGGTGCGGGAGACCGACGACCGCGTGAATGCCGGCGCGCAACTGGTGCGCCGCTCGGGCGAGAACCTCGAACAGATCGTCGCCGCGGTGCGCGACGCGGGCCAGCGCGTGGCCGAGATCGCCCGCGCGAGCGCGGAGCAGTCGGCGGGCCTGGACGAGGTGCGCTGCGCCATGGACGAGATGGACGGCGCCGTCCGGCAGATGGCGGGGCGCGCCGGCGAACTGGCGGCCGCCACCGGCGAGTCCACGGACGCCAGCGAGAAGCTGCTCGCGGTGGTGGAGCGCTTCCGGATCCACTGACCGCCACGGCCGCCCCGTGCCCCCGCCGGCGCTCCTCCGGTGGGGGCACGACCGTTCATCCCGGCAGCCGGACCGTCCGGCGGTCGCGGCGCCGGCGGGCCGGTTGCCGGGCAACCCGGCCCCCGGCCCCGCCGTATGGTCGGACGAGCGATCCACTCCCACCGGAGGTCCGTCATGCGCTGGTCCGCCGTCCTCGCCGTTCCCCTGCTCGCCGCGACGCTGGCCGTCGCCCCCGCCCACGCCCGCACCTGGTCGCAGGACTGGACCGTGGGTGCGCATCCCACGATCCACGTCCGCACCGACGACGGGCACGTGCGCGTGCATCGCGGCGGCGCGGGCCGCGTCACGGCCCAGGTCGAGTACCTCGTCAAGGTGTGGGGCCTGCACAGCACGCTGCACGGCCCGACGGTCGAGATGACCCGGCAGGGCGATTCGATCGACGTCGTCGCGAACGTGGGCTCGCGCACGACGGTGGTGTTCTTCGGCGGCGTCAGCGAGACGTTCCACATCGACGTCACGGTGCCGCCGGACTGCGACCTGCGCGTGCGCAGCGGCGACGGCGCGGTCGAGTCGGACGCGCTGAACGGCAGCGTGGACCTCGAGACGGGTGATGGCCGCGTGACGCTGAAGGGCGGCCGCGGGCGCATCCGCCTCTGGACCGGCGACGGCGGCATCGACGCCGAGGGCCTCGACGGCGTGGTCACGGCGCACACGGGCGACGGCGGCATGGATCTCTCGGGGCGGTTCGACCGGGTCGACGCGCGCACGGGCGACGGCCACATGACGGTGGACGCGCGTCCCGGCTCGCGCCTCGCCGACGAATGGCGGATCGAATCGGGCGACGGCCGCGTCACGCTGCGGATCCCGCGCGACCTGAAGGCCCTGCTCGACGTCGCCACGCGCGACGGCCGCGTGCGCGTGGACCTGCCGATCGCGGGCAAGGATTCGTTCTCGGAGCACGCGGTGCGCGGCACGCTCAACGGCGGCACGGTGCCGCTGCGCGTCCGCACCGGCGACGGGGGCGTGACGCTCGAGTTGTCCGAGTAGCGCTCCGGCCGCGAAA
Organism: Candidatus Eiseniibacteriota bacterium; assembly: GCA_044223005.1. Classification (GTDB taxonomy): domain Bacteria; phylum Eisenbacteria; class RBG-16-71-46; order RBG-16-71-46; family RBG-16-71-46; genus CAIXRL01. The sequence goes on along the minus strand of JBGAML010000003.1, from coordinate 273,001 downwards.
CGCGCGAGGCGGCCGGGCGGCCCCGGCGGGGACCCCGGGGCCGCCTCGCGCGTCGTGAAGCGCGCCGCTCCTACGTGGGGAAGCGGATCACCATCGTGGTGCCCTGCCCCGGCGCGCTCTCGCGGATGCCGATGCGGCCCGCGTGGTACTCCTCGATCACGCGCCGCGCGAGCGCGAGCCCGAGTCCCCAGCCGCGGCGCTTGGTCGAGTAGCCCGGCTCGAACGCCCGGCGCTGCTCGTCGCGCGACATGCCGCGCCCGTTGTCCGTGACGGCGATCTCCACTTCCTCGGTCTCGGCGCGGCGTTCGACCGAGACCTCGATCACGCCCGGCTTCTTGTCCATCGCGGTGACCGCGTTCGTGAGCAGGTTCTCGACCGCCCACTCGATCAGCTCGCGATTGAGGTTGATAGGCGGCACCTCCTCGTAGCGCTCGCGGATCTCGACGTCGCCCTGGCGCTGCGGCAGCCGCCGCCGCACGTACTGCACGGCCTCGCGCACGACGGGCGTGACGTCCTGCAGCTGCAGCTGCGGCGTCGAGCCGATCTGGCTGAACCGCTGCGCGACCTTGTTCAGGCGCTCGACGTCGCGCTCCATGTCGTCCAGCGTCTCGGCGAGCTCGGCCGTCGCGATCTGCACCTGCCCGCCGGGCGGCGCCGATTCGACGTGCGCTCGCAGCAACTCGATCCAGCCGAGCAGGCTCGAGAGCGGCGTGCCGAGCTGGTGTGCGGTTTCCTTGGCCATACCGACCCAGATCGTGCGCTTTTCCGCCTGCCGGATGCCGGCGAGGCCGGAGAGCCCGAGCAGGAGCAGCAGTCCGGTTCCACCGAGCGTCGCGTAGGGCATCCAGCGCAGCCGCGCGATCGTCGGCGGGTCGCCGTAGTGCAGGTGGCCCATGGGAATCACGGTGCCCGGCAGGTTCACCGGGATCGGCCGGTGCCGCCGGTCGAGTTCGGCGATGCGCGCCTTGAGCCGCTCGACGCGCGCCGCCATGACGGGCGCCACGGGACGATTCATGGCGAGACTGTCGAGCGTCTCGATCGAGACGGTGTCGCCGGGCGCGGTGACCGCGTGCCACGCGCGCGGCAGGCCGGTGTTGTCCGTGATCACGATCGGGAAATCGACGTGGTCGATCAGCCGGGCGAAGATCTCGTGCAGCGCGGGATCCCGCGTCGCGAGCACGGACGCCTGCGCGCTGAACTCCGCGAGCAGCTGCGAGGTCGTCATGACCTCCTTGGACAGCTGCCCGGCGGTCTGCCAGGTGAAGAGGAACACGGCGGCCACGAGCAGGCTGCCCCCGGCGAACAGGCCGGTCTTGAGCAGCTGCTTGCCCCACAGGCGCGGCCGTGCCGGTTCTTCCATCGGCTCTCCTGGGTGCGGCGGGCCGACCGTGGGGCCGGCCCGCTCCCGCTCAGCCCTCGGGCGTCAGTTCCTGCAGGCCGCCGAGGTAGGGTTGCAGCGCCTTCGGGATGCGCACCGAACCCGAAGCCGTCTGGTGGTTCTCGAGCAGCGTCGCGAACGTGCGCGGCAGCGCGACGCCCGACGCGTTCAGCGTGTGCGGGAACTCGGTCTTCGCCCCGGCTTCGCGGCGATAGCGGAGCCCCATGCGGCGCGCCTGGAAGTCCTCGAAGTTCGAGCACGACGAGCACTCGAGCCAGCCCTGCGTGCCCGGCGACCAGACTTCGAAGTCGTAGCACTTGGCGGCGGCGAAACTCATGTCGCCGCTGCAGAGCAGCACGACGCGATACGGCAGTTCCAGCGCCTCGAACACGTCGGCGACGTCGCGCGCGAGCTTTTCATGCTCGTCGTAGCTGGTCTCCGCGGGCACGATCTTGACGAGCTCGACCTTGTCGAACTGGTGCACGCGCACCATGCCACGCGTGTCGCGCCCGGCGGCACCGGCCTCGCGCCGGTACGACGCGCAGTACGCGGTCGCGTAGTGCGGCAGCTTGCCGGGTTCGAGGATCTCCTCGCGCCAGATGTTCGTGACGGGCACCTCGGCGGTCGGGTTGAGGAACAGGTCGTCCTCACCGATGTGATACATGTCGCCTTCGAGCTTGGGCAGCTGGCCGGTGCCGTGCAGCGCGGCGCGCCGGATGACGTGCGGCGGCGAGTACTCGGTGTAGCCGTGCTTCGTGGTGTGCATGTCGAGCATGAAGCTGATCAGCGCCCGCTCGAGCCGCGCCCCTCGCCCGGTGAACAGCAGGAACCCGGAGCCGGCGATCTTGGTGGCGCGCTCGAAGTCGAGCAGGCCGAGGTTCGTGGCGAGCTCCCAGTGCGGCTTGGGCTCGAAGTCGAACTTGGGCGGCTCGCCGACCTGCCGCACGAGCTGGTTCTGCGTGGCGTCCTGGCCGGGCGGCACGCTGGCATGCGGCAGGTTCGGGATCCACGCGGCGAGGTTGGTGCTCTCCTCCTCGAGCTGGCGCAGCTGCTCGTCGAGTTCCTTCACGCGATCGCCGAGCGTGCGCATCTCGGCGATGGGACCGGAGGCGTCCTTCCCGGTCTTCTTGAGCGTGGCGATCTCTTCGCTGGCCGAGTTGCGCCGCGCCTTGAGCTGCTCGGTCTCGTGCAGCAGCGCGAGCCGGCGCTCTTCGATCTGGTAGAAGCGCGACAGGTCGACGGTCATGCCCTTGAGGGCGATGCCGGCTTCGACTTTGTCGCGATGGGTGCGCAGGAACTTGAGGTCGAGCATGGGTTCCAGCCGGGGTTCGGGTCGGCGCGGCGCGCGCCACGCGTACGTGCGACGGACCGCGAGAGCAAACAAGAAAGCGCTGTTTGCCGCAAGCGGGACCGCCGCGGCCGGGAACCGCGGGCGCGCGATGGGCCGCCCGCGTCACGGCGCTCTCGGCGCGTCGGGCCGGGAACGCGGCGTCGGCGTGCGCGCGTGGCGGGTCGGGAGCGCGGCGCCGGCGCTCGCGCGGATCAGCGCTGGTGCGTGCTCATCCCCAGCGTGTCGCCGCCGCGGCCGAGCAGCGTGCGGGCCTTGGCGTAGGCGGCGCGGGCTTCCTCGTCGCGGCCGAGGCGCGAGAGCGCCATGCCGAGGCCGTAGTAGGCGGCCGGGTCGTCGGACTTGATCGCGACGGCGCTCGCGTAGCGGCGCGCGGCGGCGTCGAAGTCCTTCGCCTTGAAGCTGGCGTTGCCCGAATCGATCAACGCCTGCGAGCGCGCCTGCAGGGCCACCGAGTCGGGCCGCGCGGCGGGCGTCGACGCCGCCTGCGGACGCGAGCAGCCGGCGAGCAGCGCGAGAGCCAGCAGCGGCAGTGCGAGCAGCCCGCGAGCGCCGCCCGCGAGCGGGAGCCTGAGAGAGAACCAACGCATGCGCCCACTATGCCGGGGCGCACGCCGCGCGGGCAAGCGAGCCCGCGCTCTCGCGCCTGCGCAGGCCGGGCGCGGCTCCGTCACGCCGCTCCGCGCGGGGCCCCGCACGAGCGATCGCGCACGCCCAAGCAATCGCCCCGGCTCCACGTGGGAACCGGGGCGTCGATCGCTCGCGCGGCGCGGAGCGCCGCGGCGGACTACTTCTTCTTGGGCTGCGGCTTCTTGGGGTTGGCCTTCTTCTTCACGCGCGCGGCCTTGTTCTTGGCCTTGCGGTCGGTTTCCTTCTTGGGCTTCGAAGGCTTGACCGGCTTCTTGCGCGCGGGGGCCGCGGCCTTCTTCGCCTGCGGCTTGCTCGGACGCGACGCGTAGATGCCGTTGCGGCGGAGCAGCGATGCGACCTGCTCCGACGGCGTGGCCCCCTGCGCGATCCAGCCCTTGACCTTCTCTTCGTCGATCTTGAAGTTGAAGGGCTTCGCGATCGGGTCGTAGTAGCCGAGGATCTCGACGAAACGACCATCGCGCTGGCGCCGCGAATCGGCGACCACGACACGGTAGAAGGGCCGCTTCTTCGCGCCGGCCCGCATCATGCGAATGACGACCGCCATGCTGTACTGCCTCCGGGTGAGGTGAAACCGGGCCTCGGGGCCCGTCCAGACGTGATCAGTTCGTGACTTCGGCGGACTCGCGATCGACGTGGCGCGCATCACACCGGGGAGCGCGCCCGCGGTCCCCGCAAAGGCCCGGCATTGTGCATGTTACTGGGGGGTTTTGCAAACGCGGGTCCGTGGGTCACGAGGAGCGAAAAGTCGCGAATTCGAGCGCTTTTCAGGGTGCGCCACCAGCCACCTCGCCCTCAGCGCATCCGGCCGCGCAGGCCGGCGAGTCCCCGCGGGCCCTTCTTCAGGGCCTTCATCATCACGCGCGCCTGCTCGAAGTCCTTGAGCAGGCGGTTCACGTCGGTGACCGTGGTGCCGCTGCCCGCGGCGATCCGGCGGCGGCGACTGCCGTCGATCACGCGGGCGTTGCGCCGCTCCTTGAGCGTCATCGAGAGCAGGATCGCCTCGTAGCGCTTCATCATGTCCTTCTGCGGCCCGAGCTTCTCGGCCGCGTCGCGCGGCACGCCGGGCAGCATCTTGATCACGTCCTCGAGAGGGCCGAGCTTGCGCACCGAGCGCAGCTGCTCGAGGAAGTCCTCGAGCGTGAACTCGGACTTGCGCATGCGCTCCGCCATGCGCAGTGCCTCGCCCTCGGAGACGGCGGCCTGCGCCTTCTCGACGAGGCCGATCACGTCGCCCATGCCGAGGATGCGGCCGGCGAGCCGGCCGGCGTCGAACACCTCGAGGCCTTCCAGTTTCTCGCCGACGCCGAGGAACAGGATCGGCTTGCCCGTCACCTCGCGCAGGCTGAGCGCGGCGCCGCCGCGCGCGTCGCCGTCCATCTTGGTGAGCACGAGCCCGTCCACACCCACGCGCTCGGCGAACGCCTGGCCGACGCGCACGGACTCCTGCCCGATCATGCCGTCGACCACGAGCAGCACCTGGTGTGCGCGCGCCGTGGTCTTGAGCGTCGCGAGCTCGCTCATGAGCTCGTCGTCGACGTGCAGGCGGCCCGCGGTGTCGAGCACGAAGAAGTCGAAGCCGCGCTTGCGCGCCTCCTCCAGCGCCTGCGCCGCGATGTCGCGCGGCGGCGTGCCGTCGGGCGCGCGCCAGAAGCCCGCCTCGGCCTGCGCCGCGACGCGCTCGAGCTGGTCGATCGCGGCGGGACGGTAGACGTCGGCGCTCGCGAGCAGCGTGCGCTTGCCGCGAGCCTTGAGCCACTTCGCGAGCTTGCCCGCGAACGTCGTCTTGCCCGAGCCCTGCAGGCCCGCGAGCAGCACGACCGTCGGCAGGTGCGGCGAACCCGCGAGCGTCACCGGCTGGTCGCCGAGCAGCCGCACCAGTTCGTCGCGCACGATCCCGACCACCTGCTGGCCGGGCTTGAGGTGCTTGAGCACCTCCTCGCCCACCGCGCGCGTCTCGACACGCGCCACGAACTCCTTGGCGACGCCGACCGGCACGTCGGCCTCGAGCAGCGCCCGGCGCACCTCGCGCATCGAGTCGCGGATGTTGTCGGGCGTGATCCGGGCCTGGCCGCTGAGGTTGCGGATGATGCCCTGGAAGCGGTCGGTGAGCGTCTCGAACATGGCGACTCCTCGGGTGCGATGCGGCCGGGAAGCCTACCACAGCGGAGCCGCGCGGCGGCCCCGCGCCGCGTCAGTCGCCCTGCGAGACGAAGCCCGCCCAGGCCGCGGGCGGCGTGGGCCGGTGCGCGGCTCGCAGCGCCGCGAGCCGGGCGCGCGACGCGGCGCGGACGGCCTCCGCGACGGTGACGTGGCGCGACAGCCGCGCGTCCCAGTAGAGCCGCATCCAGTCGCGTGCGACGTGGTCGTCCACCGGCCACAGGCTCATGACGAGCGCCCGCGCGCCCGCGACGCGGAACGCGCGCTGCAGGCCGAGGACGCCCTCGCCCGCGGCGACGTCGCCCACGCCGCTTTCGCACGCCGACAACACGACTTCGCTCACGCGCGCGAGATCGAGCGACGCGATCTCCTCGGCGGTGAGCACGCCGTCGTCGGCGCCACCGGCTTCGTCGCGATGGTTGGCGCCCGAGAACGCGAGCCCGGCGAGCCGCAGCGGGTTCTCGGCCACGTCCGCCGCGACCGGCGCGAGCGCCGCCGCGGGTGCGGGCGCGAGCCCGCCGATGCCGCGCGTCCCGGCGGTGCCGCCGTCGCAGTCGGGGCCGAGGAAGAAGCCGTGCGTCGCCACGTGCAGCGCCGAGCACTCCGGCGCGAACCGCTTGAACGCGGCTTCGTCCGCCGCGCGGCCCTCGAGCACGCGCGCGCGCCGGCCCGCCGCCGTCCAGCGCGACGCGACGTCGTGCGCTTCCTCCGACGCCCCGGGCAGCGCCCCGAACCGCACCTCGCGGAAGCGGACGCACGCGACCGCCGGGCCGCGCGTCGCCGAGACCGGCGTCGCGGCGTCGCGCTGGTCGAAGTCCGGGCCGCCGATCGCGAGCAGCTCCGCGGCGTCCGTCTCCGCGGCGCCCGCGGGCGCGGCGAGGTCGCGCTCGGCGCCCAGCCGCGCGAGCAGCGGGCCCGATTCCACGAGCCAGCGCCCGTCGCGCGCGGGCAGCGCCGCGAAGTCGACCAGTTGGAGCGGACCGTCGGGCACGATCCACGCGCGCTCCACGCCCGAGAGCAGCGGGGCGAGCGGATCCCACGCGAGCCGGCGCAACGCCGCGCCGCTCGTGCGCACGCGCCGCTCGGCCGCGACGCTCACGCCTCCCGCGACGTCGGCGCGCCACGCGGCGACGCCGCGTTCGAGCGCCGCCGCGTCGCCGAGCGCCACGACGTCCACGCGCCCGTCGGCGCGGGCCACCATCGCGAGCAGCCGCCGGTCGCCGTCGCGACGGCCGCCGGCCCCGGCGTATTCGACGTACGAGACGATCGCCTCGCCGGCGGCGAGCCGTGCGAGCGGCGATCCCGCGCCGTCGCGGCCGGCGCCGCCCGCTTCGCCGAGCGCGAGCTCGCAGCGTTCGGCGCGCAGGCGCGCCTCGAGCCGCAACGAATCCGCGGTCCGGCCCGCCTCGGCGCGCACGAGCTGCCGCGCCAGCTCGGCCCGGGCGTCGACGAGCGAATCGACGCGCGCGGCGACGCCGGGATCACCGCCGCGCCGCGCGAGCTGTTCGCGCCGCGCGATCTCGTCGAGCACGAGCGCGCGTGATTCCACGACGCGTTCGAACACCTGCCGGCGCCGGCCGGCGTCGAGCCCGCCCGCGGCGGCGAGCTGCAGCAGCGGATCGAGCCCGAGCCCCGCGTCACGCGCGTAGAGCAGCGCCTGGCGCTCGGGGAAGCCGCGCGCGGCCGCACGCAGGTGCTCGCCGCGCAACCGGGCGCCCGCCCACGCGTCGTCCCACGCGCGCGGGTCGCCGACCGCGGCGCGCACGCGCGCCCGTTCGAGCACCAGCGAGGCGTGCATCGGGGACTCCGGCCCGACGACGCTGTCCGCCACCTGCACCGCCTGGTCCAGCACCTTCAGGGCTTCGGGGAACCGCCCGGCATCGCCCAGCACCTGTCCCCACACGAGGCCCAGCTCGTCGAAGGAGGGTGCCCGCGCGCCGGCCCGCGCGGCGAGCCGGGAGGCGCGTTCGATCGTCTCGAGCGCACGTGCCGTGTCGCCGGCCGCGCGCCACGCCGCCGCGCGGGAGAACAGGATCGGCGTCGCGCCCAGCGTGTCCCACATCTGCCCCACGAACGCGCTGTCGTACTCGGCCACCGCCTCTCGCCCGCGGCCGAGCCCGAGGAACGCGTTCCCGCGCTGGACATGCTCCTCGGCGCGTTGCGGATCGTCGGGGCGGAGCAACACGGTACCGAGCGCGCGAACGCGCTGGTCGACCCGCAGCGCCTCCTCGTGGTCCCCGAATGTGTTGAGGCACTCGACGAGCGCACCGAGCGACAGGAGCAGCCGGAGCGAATCCACCGGCGCGTGGGTCGACTCCCACTCGACGTTGCGCTCCAGCATCGTGCGGGCGTGGGCCACGTCGCCGACCAGCATCGCGAGCAGGGCGACGTTGTAGCGGCTGCGGTCCGTGTCGGGGTGATCCGGGCCGAGCATGCGTTCCGCCATCGTGGCCGAGCGCTGGAGCACGTGGTAGGCGGCGAGCCGGTCACCGTCGTTGTTGAGCTCGCCTCCGAGCACCGAGAGGTAGCTCGCCAGGCGCATGTCGTCCGGGCCGAAGTACTTCTCCGCGATCGCGAGTGCCCGGCGGGCCTCGCTCACCGCACGATTGCGCCCACGGATCGCGTCGAGCAGGGCCCAGAACCGCAGCGCGTCGCCGACTTCGATGTCGTCCGCGGGCAGCGCATGTTCCCGGATCGCGAGGCTGCGGGCGAAGTCGCTCTCCGCCTCCTCGAACTCGCGGCGGCGGCGACGCGTCTCGCCGCGGGCGAGGAGCGAGCGCGACAGGAGGAGCGAATCCGGCCCCGGCATCCGCTGGTGGATCGCGACGGCCCGGTCGGCGAGTGCCAGCAACTGCGGGTCGCGCGCGCGCCCCGCCGCGGCTCCGGCTTCGACGACGGCGTCGAGGGCACGAGCGACCTCGAGCGAGTCACGCGTCCCGCGGCGCACGAGTTCCTGCCAGTCCGCGCGCGCGAGGCTGTCCATCACCGTCCACTGTCCGCGCTTCGCCGATCCGACGAAGCGCGCCACCCGCGAGATCGGGCGGAAGGCGAGCGAATCCGACGGCGCACGGCTGGCCCGGGCCGCGGCGGGTGCCGCTCCGGCGAGGGCCAGCACGATCAGGAACGTGGCGAGACGCATCGCGAGAGATTATCGGCGGGAAACGGCCGCCCGAAGCGCGAAATCGACGGGGCCGGCCGGGATCACTTCCCGGCGAGCACCAGGTGCCACGCCCGGACGCTCGAGTCGGGCCGGGCCGCGAGTTCGCGGGCCAGCGCGCCCAGGCGCCCCTCGTGCGCTTCGGGCGGAGCCGGCGCCATGCCGCCGATGCCGCGCAGCGCCGCGATCGCGCCCTCGCCCACGGCCGCGTACCGCACGGGCTGCGCGGAATCGGCGGCGGGCACCGCGGCGACGAGCCGGTCCAGCACGGGCAGCGGCACGCGCGACGCGACGACGAGCACTTGCTCGCGCCCGCCGGCGCTCGTCACGACCCAGTCGAACTCGCGACCTTCGCGCGAGCCCGGCAGCCGCAACGCGCGATGCGCGCGCAGCGGGTTCGCGAGATCGGTCCCCGCGACGGGAAAGAGCGCGTACGTCTCGCCGTGGTCGTCCTCGTCGAGCACGTAGACGTGCAGCGGCTCCGTGGCCTCGTACGCGAGCCAGAGGTGGTCTCCGGGCGCGATGGCGCCACCGCTCGAGAGCCCTTCGCGTTCGCCCTCGTGCAGCCGCCAGAGCCGCGCGTCGGCGAGCGGGCGCGAACGACCGGACACCGGAGCCGCGGGCGTCACCGGCGCCGGCGCGGACGTGGGCGTCGCGACGGCGGCGTCGCGCGTGACGGCGGGGGCCGGGAGCTCGGGCCGCGGACGCCACGCGAACCACGCGACCGCGACGAGTGCGGCCACCGCCGCGAACGCGGCGACGCCACGCGCGCGCACCCGCGGCTGCGCGCGTGGCGGCGCCGGCACCGGCGCCGCGGCGCCGCCCAGTCGCCGCTCCAGGTCCGCCGCCGTGGCCACGCGGCGCGCCGGGTCGGCGGCGAGCGCGGACTCGACCGCGGCGACGAACGCGCTCGGCAGGTCGGGGCGCAACTCGCGCAGCGACGCGCGCTCGCCCGCCGCGTGCCGCGCGCGCAGCGCCTCGAGCGTCGGGGCCTCGACCGGCCAGCGTGCGGTGACGAGCCGGAAGAGCAGTACGCCGAGCGAGTAGAGATCCGACGCGGGGCCCGCCGGATCACCCGCGAGCCGCTCGGGCGCCGCCGCGAGCGGCGAGGTCGCCACCGGTGCCGCCGCGTCGTCGGGCTCGAAGCCGGAGCCGAAGTCCATGAGCACGATGCGGCCGCCGTCCTCGCGCATGACGTTGCCCGGCTTGAGATCGCCGTGCACGAGCCCCGCGGCGTGCACCGCGGCGAGCGCGCGGCAGAGTTCGCGCCCGATCGCCGCGGCCTCCTCGGCCCCGAACCGGCCGCGCGCGAGCAGCAGCTGCTCGAGCGTCTCGCCGTGCACGAGTTCGGTCCAGAGGCCGGCGATGCCGTCGCGCACGTCGACGCCGAACACCTGCAGCACGTTCGGGTGCCGCACGCGCGCGAGCCGCCGCGCCTCGTCGAGCCAGCGCCGCGCGGAATCGCCGGCCGCGCCGTCGCGGCGCAGCTTGAGCGCCACGTCGCGCCGCAGCGCCGGGTCCCACGCGCGGTACACGTCGCCGAAGCTGCCCGCGCCGAGCCGCTCGATCGCCTCGAGATCGCCCCAGCGCAGGAGCGGCTCCGGCGCCGAGTCACCCTCGGGCGCCGCGCCACCTTCGAGTTCGCGCCACGCCGTCGCGAGCCGCTCGAGGCGGCTCAGCGATTCGAGCCGGCCGAGTTCGCCCGGCGCCTCGCGGCGCAGGCGCTCCCAGTCGACCGTGCCGCCGTCGGCGATGCGTTCGGCGGATTCGGCCAGCGCATCAGGGTTCTCGGTGGACATCCATCTCCTCCGCCAGCCGGACGAGCCCACGTGTCACGAGCATGCGCGCGGCGTTCGGCGATCCGCTGCCGAGAGCCTCGGCGATGCGCGGGTAGTCGTAGCCGAACTCGAGCCGCATGATCACGGCCTCCTGCTGCGCCTCCGTGAGGTGAGCCAGGGCGGCCTCGTAGCTCTCGACGATCTCGCGCCCGATCTGCTTCTCGATGAGCGACGGGGCATCCGCCACCGGCTCGTGGCCCTCCAGCGATTCGCTGGGGCGCCGGACCGAGCGGCGGATCTCGTCGCGGACGGCGTTCACGAGGATCCGCCGCAGGTAGGCCAGGAACGCCCCCTCGCGCCGGATCTCGAACCCGTCCACATGATCCAACGCACGGAGGAGCGAAACCTGCACGAGGTCGTCGGTGTCGGCGAGCCCCCGGGCCCCGGCCGGCAGCCGGCCGTGCGCCCAGCGGCGGAGGATCGGCAGGTAGCGGGCCACGAGGCGCTCGCGCGCACGGGCGTTCCCGCCGCGGATCTGGTCCAGCAGCAGGGCGGTCGATTCGAGGTCGGCCGGCCCCGGGGCGCCCGGCCGTGCCGGGGGCTCGGGACCGCCGGAGGGCGACGGGCCGTCGGGCATGCAGTCTCCGCGCGCCGCGACGTGCGGCAGCGATCTCAAGTGTGCCGTGGCTGCGCCGCGGGTTCAACCGCGGCGGCGGTCAGGACGCGACGGCGCTCCGGAGACCGGCGAGCGCCGCGGCCGGATCGCTCGCGCGGAACACCGCGTGGCCGGCCACGAACACGTCGGCCCCCGCGGCGCGTGCCTCGCGGGCCGTCGCGTCGTGGATGCCGCCGTCGACCTCGATCACGAACGACAGCGAGTGCTTCGCGCGCTCCGCCACCGCGGCGCGCACCTTGTCCATCATGTCGGGCATGAACGACTGGCCGCCGAAGCCGGGCTCGACGGTCATCACGAGGAGCAGGTCGAGGTCCGGCAGGTAGGGCGCGACGGCCGCGAACGGCGTCGCGGGCTTGATCGCCAGTCCGGCCTTCGCACCGGTCGCGCGCACCTGGCGCAGCGTCTCGCGCGTCTGCGGGCAGGCCTCGAGATGCACGGTGACGAGGTCCGCGCCGGCCTTGCGGAACTCCTCCACCATGCCCCACGGCCGTTCCATCATGAGATGCACGTCCACGAACGCGGTCGTGAGCGAACGCGCCGCGGCCACCACCATCGGCCCGAACGTGAGATTGGGCACGAAGTGGTTGTCCATGACGTCGCAGTGCACCCAGTCGCGCGCGGGATCGAGCAGCGCGAGGGCCTGCGGCAGCCGGGCGAGGTCGGCGGAGAGGATGCTGGGCGCGACGATCGGGGGGCGAGCGGTCATGGCCGCGAGGGTGCGCGATGCGCCGCGGAGGCGCAAGGGCACCGGCTCCGGCCGGGGCCGCTCAGCGGATCACTCGGCCCATCGCCTGCAGCACGACCTGCGTGTCGCTGGTGACGCGTGCGCCCGGCGGCGGCGACTGCGACACGATCGCGCCGACGTTGGGCGCACCCGGCGGCACGAGCACCTTGAAGCCGAGCGCCTCGAGCTGGCGCCGCGCGCCGTTCAGCTCGCGGCCGCCGAGATCCGGCATCACGAACTCCTCGGGCCCGGGACCCGTGGAGACGAGCAGCGCCACCGCCGTGCCGCGCGGCAGCACCGATTCGGCGGGCGGATCGGAGGCCACGACGAGGTCCTGGCCGACCTCCTCGCTCGGCGCGCGGGTCACGCCCGCGAACGCGAGCCCGGCGCGTTCGAGCAGCAGCTGCGCGCTGCGGCGCGACTCGCCGAAGAGCTCGGGCACCGAGCTGAACTCCTCGCCCATGCTCACGGTGACGAGCACGCGCGTCCGGCCGCGCACCGGTGTGCCCGCCGGCGGGTCCTGCGCGAGGATGAAACCCCGCGGCACCGCCGCGTCGAACCGCTCGCCCGCGCGCGAAAGCGCGAGGCCGCTCTGCCCGAGCGCCTTCTCCGCCTGTGGCAGCGTGAGGTTGATGAGGTCGGGCACCGGCACCTCGCCGCCGCCGTGGATCAGCCGCGGCATGAGCACCCCGTTGAAGAGCCCGAGCCCGACCACGAACGCCGCCACCGCGACCACGGCGAGGATCGCCGTGTCGCGGACGCGGTGCTTGCGCACGCGTTCGGGTGCGGGCTCCGGGGCGTCGCTCATGCCTTGCGCAGCCGGGCCGCGAACGCGCCGTCGCAGCCGTGCGCGTGCGGCAGCACGCGCATGGTGCCCTCGGGCGTCACGACCGCGTCGGGAGCCACGCCCGCGACACTCTCGCGCGTGAAGTTCGGGTGCGTCGCGAGGAAGCGCTCGATCACGTGATCGGTCTCCTCGGGCTCGAAGCTGCACACGCTGTAGACGAGCAGCCCGCCCGGCACGACGCGCCGCGACGCCGCGTCGAGCAGCTCGAGCTGCACCTCGGGCATCTCGACCAGCACTTCGGGGCCCTTGCGCCAGCGCGCGTCGGCCCGGCGGCCGAGCACGCCCAGCCCCGAGCACGGCGCGTCCACCAGCACGCGGTCGAACGGCATCGGGAACGCGTACGTGCGCCCGTCGCCGTGCACCACGTGCACTGCGTGCACGCCCAGGCGCGTGATCGTGGCCTCGAGCGAAGCGACGCGATGCGCGTCCCGCTCCATGGCCCAGACTTCGCCTTCGTCGCCGATCAGCTCGGCGAGGTGCGTGCTCTTGCCGCCCGGAGCCGCACAGAGGTCGAGCAGCCGCTCGTGCTTCAGCGGCGCGACCACGCGGCCGACCAGCGACTCGCTCTCGTCCTGCGCGGTGCACCAGCCGTCGCGGAACGCCTTGAGCGCTCCGGGCGCGTGATGCCCGTCGACCCAGACGAGGTCGGGCGACAGCTCGGCGAGCCGGGCCTCGACCTCCTCGCGCTGCAGGTGGGCCACGAGCTGTTCGCGCGAAGCCTTGATGCCGTTGACACGCAGCCCCGTCGGCACCGGACGGTTGTTGGCCATGAGCAGCGCGCGCGTGTCCTCGAGCCCGAAGCGCGCGAGCCAGCGCTCGACGAGCCACTCGGGATGCGAGCCCCAGACGGCGAGCGAGGCGACGTCGTCGCCCTCGGGCCACGTCAGCGTCTCGCGTTCCTCGGACAGCCGGCGCAGCACGCTGTTGACGAGCCCCGCGGCGCCCGGGTGCCCGTACTTGTGCGCGAGCTTCACCGACTCGTCGACCGCCGCGTGCATCGGGATCCGGTCCAGCATGAGGATCTGGTAGGCGCCGAGACGGAGGATGTTGCGGATCCACGGCTGCACGGCCGGGAGGCCGATGTGCACGCGCTGGTCGAGCGCCCAGTCGAGCCGGTTGCGCCAGCGCAGCGCGCCCTTCACCAGTTCGTGGAGCAGCGACGCGTCACGCGGGTCACCGCCGCGTGCGTGCGCGGAGTCGAGCAGCCGGTCGCTGAATGCGCCGCGCGTGTCGACCGCGTGCAGGATCCGCAGCGCCGCCTCGCGCGGATCGGACGGCAGAGGCGAGTTGGGCCCTTCGGCGGGACCCGCGAACGGACGGCGCGCGCTGGTGCGCGGCGGGTGCGCTCCGTTCTCCGGCGCCTCGGCGCCGCGCGGCGAACGGAACGGCGTCGCCGGCGACGGGCGGCCATCGCGCCGCCAGCGCGTGCGCGGCGCGGGCATCTCGCTGTAGGGCATGCGCGAGCGGTTGACGGCACCGGCCTGGTCGTCACCGCGCGGAGTGAAGCTGCGGCGCGGTGCGTCGCCCTCGCGGCGCGGGCCGCGGTCGAACGGGCGCGGCGGACGCGCGTCACCCTCGCGGCGCGGACCGCGATCGAACGTGCGCGGCGGACGCGCGTCGCCCTCGCGCCGCGGGCCGCGATCGAACGTGCGCGGCGGACGCGCATCGCCCTCGCGGCGCGGGCCGCGATCGAACGTGCGCGACGGACGCGCGTCGCCCTCGCGGCGCGGGCCGCGATCGAACGTGCGCGGCGGACGCGCGTCGCCCTCGCGGCGCGGGCCGCGATCGAACGTGCGCGGCGGACGGGCATCGCCCTCGCGACGCGGGCCACGGTCGAACGTGCGCGGCGGACGCGCGTCACCCTCGCGGCGCGGGCCGCGATCGAACGTGCGCGGCGGACGCGCGTCACCCTCGCGGCGCGGGCCGCGGTCGAACGTGCGCGGCGGACGCGAATCACCCTCGCGGCGCGGGCCGCGGTCGAACGTGCGCGGCGGACGCGAATCACCCTCGCGGCGCGGGCCGCGGTCGAACGTGCGCGGCGCGCGATCGAACGAACGCCCACGCGGGGCATCACCGGAACGCGGCGCGCGATCGAACGAGCGCCCGCGCGGGGCATCACCGGAACGCGGCGCGCGATCGAACGAGCGCCCACGCGGCGCATCACCGGAACGCGGCGCGCGATCGAACGAGCGCCCACGCGGCGCATCACCGGAACGCGGCGCGCGATCGAACGAGCGCCCACGCGGCGCATCACCGGAACGCGGCGCGTGATCGAACGAGCGCCCACGCGGCGCATCACCGGAACGCGGCGCGCGATCGAACGAGCGCCCACGCGGCGAGTCGCCTTCGCGGCGCGGGGCGCGCCCCCGGGGCGCGGCATCGGGGCGACCAGCCCCGACGCGGGGACCGCGCGGGGCGCGGGAACCGCCAGAAGGACGGCGTGCTTCACTCACGACGAGAACTCCTTTCCACCTGCCAGGCGATCGCCCGGCGAAAGACGCGCACCACGCGCCCAATCCGAAGCCGCGAGGGCCGAACGGCCTTCGGGCTTCACCTGTCGAACGCGCAACGCTCCGTCGCCGCACGCCACCACCACCCCGTCCCCACTCACTTCGATCACTTCGCCGGGTTCTCCCCGGCCCGCCTCGGGCGTCGACGCCAGCAGCAGCAGCCGGCGGCCCGCGTGTCCCGCGGTCGCACCCGGCCACGGCGTCACCGCACGCGCCCGATGCCAGATCGTCGTCGCCGGCAGCGCCCAGTCCACGGCGCCGTCCGACTTCTTCAACTTCTTCGCGTACGAGCCCGCGGAACGGTCCTGCGGCGCACGCGGCGCGCGGCCCTCGTGCGCCAGCACGCAACTCTCCGCGAGCAGCGGCCCGCCGAGCGCGGCGAGCCGCGTCGCCAGCGTCGCCGCGTCGTCGTCGTCGCGGATCGGTTCGCGCGCCACCAGCACCACGTCGCCCGTGTCGATGCCGTCGTCCATGAAGATCGTGCACACGCCGCTCTCGGCGCGGCCGTCCCACAGCGCGCGCTGCACCGGCGAGGCCCCGCGATAGTCCGGCAGCACCGACCCGTGCAGGTTGAGGCAGCCGGCGCGCGGCAACGCCAGCAGCGCCGGCGTGAGGATCGCGCCGAACGCCACCACCGCGAACACGTCGGCCGCGTCGGCGGCGAGCCGGTCGCGTACGCCGGCGGACTTCATGTCCTCGGGCTTGTCCACGGGCAGCCCCAGCGCCGCCGCCTCGCGCGCGACCGCCGATTCGGCCATCGCGCGACCGCGGCCTGCGGGCCGGTCGGGCTGCGTCACGACGCGCACGACCTCGCAGCGCTCCGCGACCGCGCGCAGCGCGGGCACCGAGAACTCCGGCGTGCCCATGAACACGACGCGCGGTTTCAGAGCGACGGCTCCCCGTCACCGGTCCCGGGGTGGTAGCCCTCGGGCACCTCGCCGCGCGCGAGCGCGTCGAGCTGCCGGCGGAGCAGCCGCCGCTTGAGCGGCGAGAGCCGGTCGGTGAACAACACGCCGTCCAGGTGATCGGACTCGTGCTGGATCGCGCGCGCGAGGTAGCCGTCGACCACCTTCTCGAACGGCTGACCGTGCTCGTCGAACGCGCGCAGTCGCAGCGCGAACGAGCGCTGGACGTCCTCGTAGATGCCCGGCATCGAGAGACAGCCTTCCTCGGCCGATTCCTTGCCGTCGCGCTGGTCGAGCACCGGATTGATCACTGCGAACGTCTCGCGCGTCCCGCCCTCCTGCGGCACGTCCACGACGAACACGCGCTGCGCCACGCCCACCTGGGGCGCGGCCAGCCCGACACCGCGGTACGCCTTCATGGTGTCGAACAGGTCGGCCACCAGCGCGCGGAGCGAGTCGTCGAACGACGTGACGTCCGCGGCCTTCTGCTTCAGGACGGGATCGCCGTAGATGCGGACGGGACGTACGGACACGGTCAGCTCTTCTCGTTGGCGAGGACCTGCGCGATCGCGCTGCGCACGAACTCGACCTTCACGTCCTCGGAGATGCGCAGCAGGGCGCGGTTCTTGTCGATCGAGACGACCGTCGCGACGATGCCACTGGTCGTGAGCACCTTGTCGCCCTTCTGGAGCTTGTCGATCGCGCTCTCGAGCTTCTTCTTCTCCTGCGCCTGCGGCCGGATGAGAAGGAAGTACATGATCGCGAACATGAGCCCGAACATGACCACGGTGGACATCGGACCACCGAAGAACTGCGCGAGCGGGCCGCTCGGAGCGGGCGCGGCCGCGCCCTGCGCGAAGGCGTCGGGAACGAGGAACATGGAAGGTTCTCCCCGGGTGATGGTAACGGGCTAACGGCTCGCGCGAGCGAGCGTTTCGCCGCTGTGGAACTTCTCGAGAAACGCCGCGCGGAACGCGGCGTAATGGCCGGCCAGGATCGCCTCGCGCGCCTTGCGGACGAGCGAGCGGAGCTGGTGTACGGCGTGCACGGAAGCGAGCCGCATGCCGAGCAACTCGCCGGAAACGAACAGGTGGCGCAGGTACGCGCGCGAGAAACGGCGGCACGTGTAGCAGTCGCACTCGGGATCCAGCGGCCGCTCGTCGCGCGCGTACGCCGCGTTGCGGACGACCAGCCGGCCCGTGGAGACGAAGACCGTGCCGCGGCGCGCGTTCCGCGTCGGCAGCACGCAGTCCATCATGTCGACGCCGCGGGCGATCGCCTCGACGACGTCGATCGGATGGCCCACGCCCATCAGGTAGCGCGGCTTGTCGGCGGGAAAATCGCCGCAGTCGCGCTCGACCATCTCGAGCCCGAGCGAACGGCCCTCGCCCACCCACAACCCGCCCAGCGCGAAGCCGTCGAACGGCATCCCGCCCAGCGTCGCGAAGCAGCGCGCGCGCTCGGCGGCGTCGGTGCCGCCCTGGTTGATCCCGAACAGCGCCATCGTGCCGCGCCCCTGCTCGCGCAGCCGCGCGCGCTCGTCGAGCCCGCGTTGCGCCCAGCGCAGCGTGCGGTCCACGGCCTCGCGGATCTTTTCCACGGGCGCCGGCAGCTCGACGAGCTGGTCGAAGCTCATCGCGATGTCGGTACCGAGGCCGTCCTGGATCTGCATGGCGATCTCCGGGCTGAGCATGTGCTTCGAGCCGTCGAGGTGCGAGCGGAACTCCACGCCTTCCTCGCGGATCTTGTTGAGCTCCGTCAGGCTCATCACCTGGAAGCCACCGGAGTCCGTGAGGATCGAGCCGTTCCAGCCCATGAAACGGTGCAGGCCGCCGAGCGCACGAACCGTGTCGACGCCGGGCCTCAGGTAGAGGTGGTAGGTGTTGCCGAGCAGGATGTCGCAGCCCGCCGCCGTGAGGTCGTCCGGCGTCAGCGTCTTGACCGAACCGACGGTGCCCACGGGCATGAATGCCGGCGTGAGGACCTCACCGTGTCCGGTCGTGAACCGGCCGGCGCGTGCGGCGGTTCCCGTGTCGAGTGCTTCGAGTGTGTAGTGGAAGGGCATCCAGAGCGGCCGGGCCGCGAGGGCCTCGGGACCGTGTACTGCGAACGTTCGTGCCACGATGCTAGGGGGGACGGCGCCGGGGGGTCAAGCGGGCGCCCCGCGAACCGGCTTCCGACCGCGCCCCGGGCGGGCGAAACGCACTCAGGGCTTGACCCGGCGCGACCCCGCCCCCACATTGGCTTCACCGGACCGGGACATCGCAGGACGAGGGCCGCTCGATGTTCCACTTCATCGTCGCCGTGCTGGCGACCACGGCCGCACCCTCCCCCGGATCCGCTCCCCGCGATTCCACGCCGCGCCAGGCGATCGTCCGGCAGTTCGAGGCGATCGAGGTCTCGGGCCGCCGCTTCGACGATCTCGGCTCGGTGCAGGGCGTGCACGAACTCGGTGAGCCCGCGCTGCGCGCGCTCCCGGCGACGCGCTTCCTCGACGCGGTGGCGCTCATGCCCGGTGTCGTCGCGACCGGCGAGGACCTCCACGTGCAGGGCGGCCGCACCGGTGAACTCGCGGTGACGATCGCCGGCGTGCCGCTCACCGACCCGCAGTCCGGGCGTCCGTTCGAGATCCCGCTCTTCGCGGTGCGACGCTCGGAACTGCTCACGGGTGCCGTCGACGCCGACCGCAACGGCGCACTCGCGGGTGATCTCGACGTCGCGACCGGATGGGCCGGCGCCCGGCGCGAAGGCCGCCTGCGCTGGAGCAGCGACGGGCGCGCCTCGGGGAGCAGCGACGTCGCGCAGTTCGGCGGCTCGACGCCGCTCGGAATCGGCGGACTCGGCATCTCGGGCGCCGGTGAGGTGCGGCTCGACGATCTCGGACTGATCAACCGGCGCAGCCGCGGTCGCACGCACGTGCTCGGGCGTTCGTTCGGCTGGCGCGAGGACAACCACCTGCTTGGTTGGGCGAAGCTCGCATCGGTCGCGCACCCGCGGCGCGCGGCGCTCGAGGTGCTCGGCGGCCGCGTGATCCGCCAGCCGTACGATCCCATGTGGGGCATCGACGGCTGGGTGACGTTCCACGACTTCGCGTTCGGCGATCCGCCCGGCACGCAGCCGATCTATGTCACGCCGTACCCGCTGGCCGCGAACTCCTTCCGCTACCGCGCGGCCGACCACAGGGTGATGGTCGAGGAGCGGAACCTGGCCGTGATCGCGAGCGGGAGTGCCGGATCGCGGATTCCGGTGCACGCGTCGCTCGCCTGGCTGCGCACCTCGTCGCTGACCAGCGTCGGCCTGCGGCACGACACGACGTACGTGGTGCCGCAGGACCGGCCCGTGTTCGGCCCCTACGGCTGGGCCGGTGTCGCACCGTTCTACGTGTACGCCGGCGACGACCCGTGGTTCCGCGACGCGTCGGCGGAGCGCTGGTTCGGGCGCGTCGACGCCTCGGCGGCGCCCGCACGCCAGCAGCACCTGCAGGTGGGCGCCGGCGCGTCGTGGGACCACGTGAAGCTGTTCGAGGTGGACGACGGCGCGCCGGTCACCCCGTACGTGGACGTCTCGCGCCGGTACGACGCGTCGGCGCCCGGCGGGTTCGCGTACGTGCAGCACCGCTGGGCCACGGCCGGCTTCGTCGCCAACGAGGGTCTGCGGCTGCAGGCGTTCACGCCCGGCTCCTCCGTGCCCGGCGCGAAGGTCCGCTGGTCGCTCTCACCGCGCCTGGGCCTCGCCTACCCGGTGTCGGTGCGGGACGCGTTCTCGTTCGCCTACGCGCGCATCGCGCAGGATCCACCGCGCGATTTCCTCTACGAGGACCGCACGCGCGCATACGACCGCCGGCCACTGGGCAACGGCGCGCTCGAGCCCGCGGAGGTGGTGCTCTGGCAGGTGGCGGTGCGGCACGTGCTCGACCCCGAGTGGTCGCTGCAGATCTCGGTGTTCCTGCGCGACGTGTACGGCGAACCCGGCGTGCGCGATCATCCCGTGCCCGGCACCACGACCAACCTGCGATACGAGAGCGACGACGACGCGCATTCCGACGGGCTCACGTTCGAGGTGACGCGCGAGCGGCCGGACGGCGCGCGACTGCACGCGGCGTACACGTTCATGAACGCGCGTGGCAACGCCTCGAACGCCTACGGCATCGCCTACGGCAAGGCCTACGGGGCGCGCACGCAGTCGACCGCGGAACACCCGCTCGACTGGGACATCGAGCACGCGCTCGGGCTCGACGGCGCGCACCGGATCGGGAACCGCGTGCGCGTCTCGTGGAGCACGCGGCTCGCCACCGGCCGGCCGTGGACGCCCATCGAGTCCGACAGCGCCGTCTCGGTGCTGCCGCCGCAGTACGCGAACCAGGACCACGTCAACTCGCGCCGCCTGCGCTGGAGCGAGTCGACACAGCTCGACGTGCGCGTGGAGCTGCCGCGTGCGCGGGGCGTCGTCGCGCTGCTCTCGGTCAGCAACCTGTTCGACCATCGCGGCGACCTGCTCGCCGCGGTGGACGGCTTCCCGAACCCGCGCATCAACACGGCCTACGACGAGTACGAGGCGTACCGCACCGCGACCGGCAAGGGCGGCGGCGGCTACTGGAACGGCGTCGGCGCCGCGCGCGGCTGGGTCCCCGCCTACGATCCGCGCCTGGGCCAGCGCGCGCGCCAGGTCCGGCTCGGGATCTCGCTCGGCGAATGACGCGCGGCGAGGGGCGCGCGCCGCGCGTCCCGCGTCAGCGCCGCACGAGCAGGCGCGCGACCGCGCGCGCGTCCCCGGCGACGAGGCGCACGAGGTAGAGCCCTTCCGCCAGCGCGTGGCCGCGATCGTCGCGGCCGTCGAACGCGACGGCCTGCGCGCCGGCCGGGCGCCAGCCCGCGACCGGTGCGGCGACGCGGCGGCCCGTCACGTCGAACACCTCCACGCGCGCGTCGCCCGCGTGCGCCTGCGACCACGCGATCGTCGCGGCACCGGGTGTCGGGCTCGGCCCCGCGGTCAGCCGCAGTGTGCGGCCGCGCGACTCACCGGCATCGAGCGTGGCACCCGTCTGGAAGTCCCAGATGCCGCGGCCGTACGTGCCGAAGCGCACGACGCCCAGCGCCGGGACGGATTCGACACACCAGTAGTCCGTCAGGGGCGCACCCGGGGCGGCGAGCAGCAGGTTCTGCCACGTCCCGCCGACGCACCGCCACGGCCCCGCCTCGGTCGCGGCGTACACCACCTGCGACGTCGCGTTGTCGAACGCGAGCCCGTGCACCAGCGTCGAGGGCAGGCCCGCGCCGTACGGCGACCACGTCGCACCGCCGTCGGTGGTGACGTACACGCCGGGGTTGCTGTAGCCCGAACCGCACGCGTAGGCGACCAGCGGGTTGGTCGGCGAGACGATCAGGTCGCTGCCGTAGAAGTAGTGCGAGCCGGGCCCGGCGCTCGGCGAGAGCGTCCACGTCGCGCCGGCGTTGCTCGAGTACCAGAAGCGCCCGTTGCCCGTGGCCACGTACCAGCGCTGGCGGTTGGACGGCGCGATCGCGAAGGCCCCGACGAAGTCCCCGGTGCCGTTGTCGAAGTCGCCGTAGGACGCGAGCGACGCGAACGTGCCCGGCGCGGTGTGCTTCACGCGCCAGAGATGTCGCGCCGCGAAATACACCGCCGTCGGATCGGCCGGATCGGCACGCAGGAACGGCATCCACTGGATGCCCGTGTCGCTCGGATAGCCGGAGCCGGAGGCCGGGAGGTCGAGCGCGACCGGATTCTCCTGCGTCTGCAGCATGAGGAAGCCCGGATAGCACGACCACACCATGTCGTTGGTCGAGGCCGAACCCGTGAGGTGGCCGTAGTCGCCGCTGATCACCTGCGTGAAGGCCGGCGGCGCGGTGGTGACCTGGTACCCCTGGTCCTGCGAGCCCGCCGAGATCACGTTCGGGTGGATCGGGCTCGTTCGCAGCCCGTAGTACTGCGAGTTGCGGAAGTCCGCCTGCGTGAGGTTGGTCGGCACGGCGGACGCGAGCGGCATCTCGTAGGTGCCGCCGTCGCAGTGGACGTACGTCATCTCCTGCGGCGCGCCGCCGCCCACGGGCGGAACGCGCAGGCTGGTGACGCTCATCATGTCGGCGTGCAGCGCGTGCGTCGGATCGCTGTAGTAGTCGACCCAGCTGTTGACCGGCGCGAAGGACGCGCCTCCGTTCGTCGACCGCCGCAGGTCGACACCGCCGGCGAAGACCAGCGACGAGTCGCCGATCGCGGCGCCCAGCGTGCCCCAGTAGTCGGTCATCGTCGGGACGCGCAGCTGCCACGAGGCGCCACCGTTCGAAGTGTGGAGCGACCAGCCGCCGGCGTCCTGGACCGTGGCGTAGAACTTGGGCGCGCCCGCTTCGGACGCCGCGAGGCGAACGTCGGTCGTCGCCGCGGAGCCCGCGAGCACGCCGATCGGGACGAACGTCGCGCCGGCGTCGGTCGAGCGCAGGAACGTGCGCCCGGAGAGCCAGTACAGGTTCGAGCCCGAGACGCGGCTGATCCAGAAGTCGTTCCCGGGCCCCTCGGGCACGTGCATCAGCGTGATCCACGAAAGCCCGCCGTCGGTGCTGCGCAGCAGGTAGTCGTCGACCTCCCACGCCGAGCCCGTCCAGAACCAGTTCTTGAGCATCAGGTACAGGCGCAACGGGGACGACGGGTCCTGCAGCAGCCGCCGGCCGCCCCAGGCGCCCGACGGCAGGCCCGACGGCACGCTCCAGGTCACGCCGCCGTCGGCGCTCGCGAACACGCGGCCGTTGCCGTCGGTGATCGCGAAATCGTCGCGGCCGGCGACGCGGGGCACCACCACCACCTGCGCGACGCCGATCCCGAGCGCATCGGTCATCGGCGTCCACGCGGTCGCGCCGTGCGCGTCTCCGGACCACAGCCCGCCCAGCGCCGTGCCCACGAAGATCCGGCCCGGCGTGGCGAGGCTTGCCGCCGCGGTCATGGTGCGGCCCGTCACGCCGACCGCACCGCGCTCGGACCACGCGGCCGCGGTGGCGGCGAACGGCCGGGCGTCGAGCAGCAGGCGCGCTGCCTCGTGGTTCGCCGCCTCGATCGCACGCCAATCGGTGCCGGGCGCCGCGGCGTGGAGGCTCGCCCGCCAGGCCTCGCGAGCCTCGCGCTGTGCCTCCTCGTCGTGCAGTGGCGGAACGAGCGTGGAGGCGCCCGCGCGCGACACGAGGAGGATCGACGCGGCGAGCAGGGCGAACGCAGGAGCGACGGACACGCGGCGCATGGCGGCGAATCTCCGGGTGGGGCCGGCGGAAGCACGAGGTGCAGGCCCGAAAAGCGTAGAGGGCCGTCTCGCGAGTGCGGTAGCGATTTCGGGCCGTGCCGACCGCCGAGTTGCGGGAGGCGAAACGGCGCGCGGCGCGGGATCGCTCTCGCGCCGCCATGAAACCCTGCGTCGCACGTGCGTCGTCAGCGGACGAGCGCGACCCGCTTCGCCTGCGAGCGGCCGCCCTGCACGAGCCGAAGCCAGTAGACACCCGGCGGCGCGCCGCCGAGTTCACCGAGCTGTAGCTCGTGCTCGCCGGCATCCCCACCCACGTCCCACTGGCGCACAGCGCGTCCCTGCGCGTCGACCAGTACCAGCGTCGCGGCCCCGGCCAGGGGCAGCTCCACGCTCACGCGCGCGCGCTCCGCGATCGGGTTGGGCCATGGCCCCGCGAGCCGGAGCGCGGGCGAGAATGCCGGAACGGTGATCCATGCTTCGTCGGCCACGGTACCGCTCGCCGCGTCCGAGAGCCGGTAGCCGTAGCGGCCGCCCGCGATCACGTCACGGTCCTCGAGACCCAGGCGCCCCTCGGTGTCCGCGGTCACGCGCGCGAGTTCGCGCCATCCCGTCGCGGCCTCGCGGCGCTCCACGAGATACGCGCAGCCCGGCGGCGCCGACACCTGCCACGTGACCCGCACGATGCCGCCTGCGGCGCTCGCCGCGAGGAGCGAAGCACCAGTCCCCACCGAGCCGTCGCCGATCACCTTGGACGCGAACACGCCCCCGCTGCGCTGCCAGACAGCGATCACGTCCGTCGTGCCCGCGGCGACGACGAGCGGCGAGACCTCGGCCGCGGGACCCTGCGTGAGCGCGACGCCGTCACCCGGCCAACCGTTCGCCACCCGCGCGGTCGCGAGCACGTGCTGGACGTAGACGTCGGAGGGGAACGGCGCCGTCGTGCCGTTGCGCCAGTCGGCCCAGCCGACGAACGCCCCGCCCGTGCCATCCGCGGCGATGGAGCTGGGATCCTGGTCGGCCGCCGCCGCGCACGCGGTCACGATGCCGTCCGGAAAGTCCACCGACGTGATGAGCAATCCGCTGCCATCCATGTGAGCGACGTACACGTTCTCGTCGAGAAACGTCGGGCGCTCGCCCCAGGCGACCAGCACGCCGCCCGATCCGTCCGCGACGGCCATCGGGCCGTACTTGCGATTCGTGTTGCCGGCCACGACGCGGCCCGCGTGCGCCCAGCCTGCGGCGCACGCCGTGTCGGGGCCGAAGCACTGCGCGACGTAGTCGATCTCCGTGTCTCCGCCGCCGTAGTCGTGGCGGTCCTGCCAGACCGCGATCGCACGGCCTCCCGCGCCCGTCACGATGCGGGACGAGTTGTGGTAGGTCGGTCCGCTCGTCAGCACGATGCCGGTGTCGGGCCACGTGGCCGCCGGCTGTCCGTTCGCACCGAGGTGCTGCGCGCCCACCTGCTGGTTGCCGCCCGCGTCGGTGCGCGTCCAGCTGGCGTAGAGCCCGGCCGAGAGTCCGGTGCCGCCGTCGGTCGCGATCGCCGGCTCGTCGTCGACCGTCGACGCGACCGTGACGGGCATCGCGTCCGCGGCCCACCCCGGCACCCGGGTCCCGTCGCCCTGCAGGTGCGTCGCGTAGACGTCCCGTGTGAAGCTCGCGCCGCTGTTGCGCCCGTCGGACCACGCGACGAAAACGCCGCCGTCGCCGTCGGCGACGAGCACGGGCTGGCGCTGGTCCTGCGCGATCGGCGCGATCACCAGGCCGTCTTCGGGCCAGGCGGGATCGATCGTGCCGTCGGCGCGCACGTGCGTCAGCGCGATGTTCGTCCAGTTGATGCTGCGCAGGTCCTGCCACGCGACGAACGCGCCACCCGCGCCGTCGCTGGCGATGGCGCCGACCTGCGGCCGCGCGTCGGGATTCGAGCAGAGGACGAGGCCGCCCGCGGGCCAACCGGCCACCGGAACGCCGTCGGCTCCCACTCGCTGGGCGGCGGCGATCGCCGTGGTCGCGACATCCTGCGTCCACGCGACGATCACGCCGTCGGCGCCGTCGGAGACGGCATGCACGTACAGCGCCGCATGTGGCGCTTCGACGATGGGCGCCCCCAGGCTGCTCCAGCCCTGGGCCTGTGCCCCCGGAGCCGCGAGTACCAGGACGCCCGACATCACGGCTGCGAAGAAGCGGTTCCGCATGGCTCATCCTCCGTCGGGCATTCGCGGGGGACTGGACCCGCACAGGTTATACCTTTTGCGCGGGCGACACCCGGGCCATGCGCGAAAAGCCGCGCGGCGCGGGATCGCTCCCGCGCCGCGTGCCGTCGCTCGTGCCGCCGCGTCGCTACTGCGAGTCGCTCGCACCGCCGGGTCCGTGCCCCATGCCGAGGCCGCGACCGCCGCCGGGGTGCATGCCCGGCCCGGGGCCCGCCTCGTGCAGCTCGCGCATCTTCTTCTGCTGCTCGGGCGTCAGCACCGCACGCGCTTCGAGCATCGTCGCGACGCGCGACTTCTGCAGGTCGGCGCGCAGCTTCGCGACCCGGTCGATCTGGGTGCCGATCTCGGTCGCGCTCGGGTTCTCGGCCCGCATCGCGTGCCGCAGGTCGAGATTCGCGATCTCGATGTCCGCGCGCGCCTGCACCGCACGGCGCTGCTGGCGCTCGTGGATGTCCTGCAGCTTCTGGCGCTGCGCATCGGTCAGCCCGAGCGCCGCGCCCATGTGCCCGAACGGCCGCATGCCGGCCATCGGCGGCATCATGCGGTGGCCGAACGCGCCGCGCATGCCACCCTTCATCATCGGGCCGCCGCGCGATCCGCACTGCATGCCGCAGTCGGCGCCGCCGGCGTGCATCCCGCCGCGACCCATGCCGGGGTGCGCGTCGTTCCGGCCCGCGGGGCCCGGTCCGGCGGCGTCGACCGCCATCGCGCCGTCGAAGTCGTCGCCGTCGTCGAAGAGCGACACGAACATGCCGTCGGCGTCGTCCGGCGCGGGAGCGGGCGCCACCTGCGGCGCGGCCGCAGCATGCGGCGCCCGAGCCGGGGTCGCGGCCGAAGCGGCGAGCGCCGTCACGGCGAGCAGCGCGAGGGCCGACAGGGTCACGTGGGGCTTGCGGTTCATCTCGATTCTCCATGTTCTCCGGCACCCGGCCGGTCTGCGGTCGTGTCCCCGCGCCCCAGTTCACCCGGGAAGGGACCCCTGCGGCCCATCATGTGTTCGTGTCGCTTCTGCATCTCACGCCACCGCACGCGCTGCTGCGGTGTCAGTTCGGCGTCGATTCGGCCGCGCAGGCTCTCGCGCGCCGCTTCGAACTGGAGCTGCGACGCGCGCAGTTTCGGTTCGAGCCGGCGCACCTGTTCCGGCGTCAGGTCCAGCGCCCGTGCCAGGCGCGGCAGAACGCGCTCGATCGGCGGGTGCGCACCGGGCGGCGGACCCAGCTCGGCGCGTGCCGGCCAGGGCCCGTGCAGCGGCAGGGCGTGGTGCGCGAGCATCACGCCCGCGAGCAGACCCAGCGCCGCGCCTGCGAGCGCCATCGCGACCACGAGCATCACCACGGCCGCGCGGTTCACGGTGTCACCTTCCCGCTGTCCGCCGTCTCCACGGCGCGCGTCGCGTCACCGGGCAGGCCGTACGAATCGTCGTCGCCCACCAGCGTGCTGACGAGCGTGGCGGCGTCGCTCCGCGTGGTCTCGCGCTCGTTCCACGCGACCGAGAGGCCGGCGACCGAGACGAAGAGCAGCGCGGCGAGCACGAGTCCCGCCGGCGAGCCGAACCACGCGAACAGCGCGGGCATGCGCTCGCTCTCGCGCAGCCGGGCGCGCGCCCGGACGAGCACGGCCGGGTCCGCCTCGGCGTGCGTGGCCGCGAGCAGCCGGGCCAGGCGTTCGTCGCCGCGATCGATGTCGTTCATGTGTCCAACCCCCGCACGGTCGTCCGCATCGCCTCGAGGGCGCGGGCGAGCCGCGATTTCACGGTGCCTTCGGGGACGCCCAGTGCGTCCACGATCTCGGCGTGCGACATCCCGAGCCGGTGCCGCATCACCACCACTTCCCGCTGGTCCGTCGGCAACTGCTCGATGGCCCGCTCGACGGCGGCCGCGAGCGCCGGCTGGTCGAGCCCGGCGTCCCAGTCCGCGATCGGATCGAACGCCAGGCCCGCGCGCTCGAACGGATCCTCGCCCTCCGGCGTCGGCGCGATGAAGCGGCGCCGGCGCAGCCGGTCGCGGCAGAGGTTCGCCACGATCCGCAGCGTCCAGGTGCGCAGCCCGCGCTCGCCCCGGAATCCCGGCGCGGCCCGGTGCACCCGCAGCAGCGCGTCCTCGACGACGTCGTTCGCCTCGTCGCGATCGCGCAGCATGCTGCTCGCCAGCGTGGTCATGGGACCTCCCAGCCACCGGAAGAGTTCACCCAGTGCCTCGGACTCGCGTGCCCGCAACCGGGCGATGAGTCCTGCCTCGTCGAAGTCGGCCAGTCGCTCCTCCTCTGCATTCGACGGATGGACGAACGAAGCCCCGCGCGGGTTCCCCGGCGCGCGCACGTCGCCCGGACGCGGCCCTCGCCCGTGGCGAGCGGAGCGTACACGCAGTTCCGGCGACGCGGCGACGCGCGAGCGGGCAACGTGCTCCCGGGCCGGGCTTTCGGCGCTTCGGCCGCGCGCGCGCTCCTGCTAGTGTGCCCGCGCGCCACTTCCCCGTTCGGCCCCACCCGGGCGGTTTGCACGACCGATCGTCGTCGAGTCCCGGGACCGCTCATGACCGCATCCCCCGCACGCCCGACCAGCCGCCGCCGTTTCCTCGCCGTCGTCGCGCTCGCCGGCCTCGGCCTCGCCGCCGGCGCCGTGGGCTGGAAGCGCCGGCAGCTCCTGCTCTGGCTCGCGAAGCCCGCGATCGCACCCGCGCCGCGGGGCCCGCTCGCCGAGGGCACGCGCGCGGTGCTCGTCGCCACCGCGCGCACGCTGCTCGGCGATCCGATCACGGACGCGACGTACGCCGACTTCTTCGCGTGGCGCGCCGAGAACGTGCCCGGGCTGCGCGCGCTCTACGACGGCTTCGCCCGCTGGGCGAACGGCGCCGCGCGCCGCGCCGGCGCGCGCGACTTCGCGAGCGCCGACGTCGCGGTGCGCCGGCGCGTGCTCCGCGCGCTCGCGCCGCGTCGCGGCTGGCGGCGCGTCGTGGCGGGCGTCGCGGAACGCGACGCGCTGCGCTGGTCGCAGCAGGTCGAGCACGAGATCCGCAAGCTCTTCCTGCGCACGGACGTCTGGCGGCGCCTCGGCTACGACCGCGTTCCGGGCGAGCCGTCCGGGCTCGCGGGCCTCGACGCGCCGCCGGCGGGGGCCGCGTGAGCCGCGTCGCGATCGTGGGCTCGGGCGCCGTGGGCGCCAACCTCGCACTCGACCTCGCGACGCTGGGGCACGACGTCACGGTGTTCGAGAAGGGGCCCGACTACCCGTACCCGCACACCGAGCCGTTCCTCGAGCGCGTGCGCTACAACGTCGACGATCCGCGCTGGGCGATCGGCGAGGACTTGAAGCGCATCGACATGACGGGCGACTACCGCACCGACCTCACCGACGAGGTCGTCGCGCGTGTCGGCGGCGCCGCCACCAAGTGGACGGGGCTCACGATGCGCATGCGCGAAGTCGACTTCAAGACGCGCTCCGCGCTGGGCTACGCGGACGACTGGCCGCTCACGTACGCCGACGTCGAACCGTGGTACTGCGCGGCCGAGGAACGCATGGGCGTCTCGGGCACCGACGACGACAACCCGTGGGCGCCGCCGCGGAGCCGGCCGTACCCGCTGCCGCCGTTCGAGCTGACGTGGGACGACCGGATGCTCGCCGAGCGGCTCGCGAAGGTCGGGCTGCACGTGCACACCACGCCGCAGGCGCGGCTGCGCCACGACTACGGCGGGCGGCCCGGCTGCCAGAACTACAACTCGTGCTCCGTCTGCCCCGTCGGTGCGCGCTACTCGCCCACCTTTCACCTGCAGCAGGCCGTCGCGACCGGGCGCGTGACGGTGCGCGCGAACGTGTCGGTCCGCCGCATCGTGACGGACGCGAGCGGCCGCGCCCGCGCGCTGCTCGTGCGCGCTCACGACGCCGCGCGCGACGAGGAGTTCGCGGCCGACCAGGTGGTGATCGCCGCCGGCGCGTTCGAATCGGCGCGACTGCTGCTGCTATCGACCGACGCGCGCCACCCGAACGGGCTCGGCAACGCCAGCGGCCAGGTCGGGCGGAACCTCACGTTCCACCACATCTGGGCCGGCCACGTGCACTACCGCGAGAAGCTGTGGGCCGGCCGGCTCGGACCGTGGACGGGCCAGAGCGAGCAGTATTGCAACCCCGAGGGCCGCGGGCGGATCGGCGGCGTGAAGGTCGAGTTCCCCTCGAGCCCGATGCAGAAGCACATCGACGACGCCGCGGGAGCCGACACCGTCGAGCGCGCACTCGCGATCGCGGAGCTCTCGCGGCGCTGCCGCCGCATCGCGATCCACGCCGAAGCGATCGGTGACGACGGCAAGTACGTGCAGCTCGCGAAGACGCGCGACCGCTTCGGCGATCCGCGGATCGAGGTGCACTACGACCTCTCCGACTTCGACCGCCACACCTACGACTTCGGGCGCGACCTGTTCGAGCGCTTCGCGCACGGCAGCGGCGGGACGGACTGGGAGTACCCGCCGATCCTGGCGTTCGGCATCTTCAACCACTACGCCGGCACGTGCCGCATGAGCGAGTCCCCGGCCGACGGCGTCGTGAACGCGTGGGGCGAGGTGCACGGCACGCCGGGGCTCTGGGTGCTCGGGCTCTCGACGTTCGTCAATCCCGGCGGAGCGCTGAACCCGACGCTCACCGGCCTCGCGCTCGCGCTGCGGAGTGTCGCGCGGCTGCACGACCGCCTGCGCGGCGCCTGAGTTCAGCGCCCGCCGCGGGCCTGGCGCAACAGCGACTGGAGCTGGAGCGCCGAACGCAGGTTGGGATCGTCCGCGAGCAGGGCGTCGATCCAGCGCTCGCCCTCGTCGAAGCGGCCGTGCACGAGCGCGTCGCTCGCCAGCACGAGCCGCGCGTTGACGTCCTTGGGGTAGAGCGCGAGCGCGCGACGCGCGATCGGCACGGCTTCGTCCGGCCGCTCCAGCATCTCGAGCGCGAACGCGTGGCCGCCCAGGTTCTCGGCGTGGAACACGTACGCGAGCGAATCCGTCTCGAGCGACTCGGCTCGCGCGTAGAGCCGGATCGCCTCGTCGAAGCGCTTGGCGACCAGCGCGAGGTAGGCGTCCTCCTGCGCGCGCGAGGCCGCGATCGGCAGCAGCACGAGGTCGTGTGCGTGGCCGGGCTGGAACTGCACGCTCGCCGCGGCCGCGATCTCGGGATGCTCGCGGAACGTGGCCGACGAGATCAGGCGCAGCGTCGAATCGCGGTACCAGACCTGCACCGCCCGGTCGCCACCGAACGCGTAGACGAGGCCGTGCGGCATGCTGCCCCGCACGATCGCGCTCCCATGCGGCAGCGTCGGGTGATGCGCCTCGAGCAGCGCACGCATCTCGCGCATGAAGCGCTGCAGGCGCGTGAGCCGCTCGAAGTCCATGAACGCGCCCGTCTCCGGCGGCGAGTTCGAGATGTTGGTCGCCGGCGCTGGCGCCAGCGCGAGCAGCCCGATCCGCGTGGCGACGAATGCCGCCGGCAGCAGCGGATGCGCCGCTCCGAGCACGGCGGCGGTGGCCACACCCAGACCCGCGCTGCCGATCTGGCTGCGGTTGGGCTGCCAGAGCGGGTAGATCGTGGCGAGCGAGGCCGTGTAGAGCACGAACCACGCGAGTCCCCACGCGACCGGCGCGCGCAGCGCCGCCAGCCGCGCGCGCGCGGCGGCCGAGGTCGCGAACAGCCCGCCCGCCGCGACGAGCAACAGGCCCACGAGCCCGAACGCGAGCGCGTCGTGCCGCCCGGGCATGAGCGTCAGGCTGAGGATCGCGCGCACGCTGCCGCCGAACGCCCACGCGAGCCGCGCGCCGAGCGGGACCGCGAGTTCGCTCGGGTCGCGCTCGAGTCCGTGCGGCAGCTCGAGGTGCGCGGCGTGGCGCACCGACAGGTACGCGACCGCCCACACCGCGGCGACGGCGCCGGCGCCCGCCGCAAGCCGGATGCGATCGCGGCGCGCGAGCGGCCCGGGCACCAGCGGCATCAGGAGGGCGGTGATCACCGCGAGTTCCTTGTTGAGCAGCGCCGCGAGCAGCGCGACGAGCGCCGTCGGCAGCCGGCGGCGCGATGCCTCGTGCAGCGCGAGCGCCGAGAAGAGGTAGAGCCCGACGTCGACGAACTGCGTCGGCCAGCCGACCAGCGTGCGCGTCGACTCGGCGAGCAGCGGAAACGATGCTGCGACCGCCGCGGCGGGACCGGGCAGCGCCTCGCGCGCGACGCGATAGAAGAGCAGCGCGCCCAGCGCGAGCGCGAACACGTGGAACGCGGCCACCGCGCCCGGATGCTCGACGATCGCGCGGCCGAAGAGCCAGTAGTAGGACTGGTGCGGGATCGGCCGCCAGAACGCCTGCGAGCCGCCGCCGTCCAGAAGCGTGCCCGTGCCCAGGATCAGCGCGCGATGCAGGAAGTCGAAGTCCTCTGCGACCGGCTCGCCGAGCGGCGCGCCGATGCAGCGGGCGAGCAGCGGCAGCACGCCGAGCGGCGCCAGCCACGCCCACGGATCACGCAGCAGCGGCGGGGCCGGCGGCAGCGGTGGAGCGGCGGCCGGTTTCGCGGCACGCGCGGCCGGGCGGTCGGGCTCGCGGCGGACGGGACGCTTCACCGCCACGGGCGGACGAGGCCGTCAGGAGCGGCCGGAACGGGGACGATTCGCATCATGGAGGAGCGACGGTAGCACACCCGCGCGCGTTGCCCGGCGCCTGCCGCACGCGTAGAGTCCCGGGGCATCCCGCGCCGTGGGCGCGCGGGCGGGTTCCCGATCGGCGGAGGTCGCATGAGCGTGCGCGGCATCGGCGTGGACGTGTGCCGGGTGGAGCGGATCGCCGAGTCGCTGCAGCGCTTCGGGGAACGCATGGAGAAGCGCCTTTTCACGCCGGGCGAGCTCGCCTACTGCCGCGGGCACAAGGACCCCATGCCGCACCTGGCGGCCCGCTTCGCCGCGAAGGAAGCCGCGTCCAAGGCGCTCGGGACCGGCATGGCCGGCGGCGTCGGCTGGACGCAGATCGAAGTGCTGCAGCCCGGCGGCCGCGTTCCCGAGCTGCGCCTGACGGGCGCGGCGCTCGAGCGCTTCGGGGCGATCGGCGCGAAACGTTCGCATCTCTCGCTGTCGCACGACGGCGGCCTCGCGGTCGCGTGCGTCGTGCTGGAGGACTGAATGAAGCGGCTGCAGCGCGTGCTCATCGCCAATCGCGGCGAGATCGCGGTCCGCGTCATCCGGACGCTGCGCGAGATGGGGCGCACGTCGATCGCGGTGTTCAGCGAACCCGACCGCGTCGCGTTCCACGTGATCATGGCCGACGAGGCCTACCCGATCGGTCCCGGCCCGTCGCGCGACAGCTACCTGCACTTCGAGCGCGTGCTCGAGACGGCGAAGCGCGTGAAGGCCGACGCGATCCATCCCGGCTACGGCTTCTTCGCCGAGAACGCCACGTTCGCGGAGGCCTGCGAGAAGGCGGGCATCGCGTTCATCGGCCCGCGCTCGCGCACGATCGCCGGGCTCGGCGACAAGCTCGCCGCGCGCGAGGCCGCGGTGCGCGCCGGCGTGCCGGTGATCCCGGGCTCGCCCGGACCGGTGTTCACGCTCGGCGAGGCGCGCACGGTCGCGAAGCAGATCGGCTGGCCGCTCATGCTCAAGGCCGCGGCCGGTGGCGGCGGCAAGGGCATGCGCATCGTGCGCAGCGACGCGGAACTCACCGCGGCGTGGGACGTGACGCGCGGCGAGGCGCGCGCGGCGTTCGCCGACGACCGCGTGTTCATCGAGCGCGCGATCGAGAAGCCGCGCCACATCGAGGCGCAGATCCTCGCGGATTCGACCGGGCGCGTGGCGTTCCTCGGCGAGCGCGAGTGCTCGATCCAGCGCCGCCACCAGAAGCTGGTCGAGGAGACGCCGTCGCCCGCGTTCGACGAGACGACGCGGAAGGCGTTCGGCGAGGCGGCGATCCGCGTCGCGAAGGAAGTCGGCTACCTCTCGGCCGGGACGGTCGAGTTCATCCTCGACGAGCAGAACCGCTTCTACTTCCTCGAGGTCAACACGCGACTTCAAGTCGAGCACCCGGTGACCGAGATGGTGACCGGGCTCGACCTGGTGGAGGAGCAGATCCGCGTCGCCGAGGGCGAGGAGCTGTCGTTCGGCGACGAGACGCCGGCGATCAACGGCTGGAGCATGGAGACACGCATCATCGCCGAGGACCCGGCGCGCGGCTTCCTGCCGAGCGTGGGCCGGATCGAGCGCGTGCGGTTCCCGCACGGCCCCGGCGTGCGTGTCGATGGCGGCTTCTACCGCGGCTACGAGATCCCGCTCTTCTACGACTCGCTGCTCACGAAGCTCATCACGTGGGGCCGGGACCGCGACCAGGCGCGCCGCCGTATGATGCGCTCTCTCGACGAGTTCGTGCTCGAAGGCCCCAAGCACAACATCGCGTTCCACCGCTGGCTCATGGCGCACCCGGAGTTCGCGGCCGGCCGCCTGAGCACGCGCTTCCTCGACGAACACTTCACGCCGGCGGTGCTGCTGCCGGACGAGGACGCCAAGCAGTCCGCGCTGCTCGCCGCCGCGCTGCACCAGCGCGAGGAGCGGCTGCGCACCACCATCACGCGCCAGGAGGACGCCCGGGGCGGTTCGCCGTGGAAGTGGGCCGGCCGCGGGCGGAGCGAATCATGAAGTTCTGGGTCTCGATGGAAGGCCGCGACGCCGAGGTCGAGTTCGAGGCGCGCGATGGCAAGATCTTCGCAGAAGTCGAAGGCCGCCAGCTGGAGGCGAGCTTCGTCCGCCTGCCCGACGGCGAGGTCTATTCGCTGATCCTCGACGGCCGCTCGCACGAGGTGCACGTGTCACACTCGCCGCACGGCGGTAGTCTCGACGTGACCGCGAACGGGCTCACGATCCCGGTCGAGGTACGCAGCCCGCTCGAGAAACTGCTCGCGCAGCAGGCGGGCGACCGCGCGCGCGGCCGCGGCGAGACCGTGGCGGCGCCCATGCCCGGCGCCGTCGTGGCGATCCGCGTGAAGCCGGGCGACGTCGTGAAGCCGGGCCAGCCCGTGGTGGTGCTCGAGGCGATGAAGATGCAGAACGAGCTCGCCGCGCAGACGGGCGGCGTGGTCGAGGAGATCCTGGTCGCGATCGGGCAGGCCGTCGCCTCGGGCGCCGCGCTGGTCAAGCTCAAGCCGGAGGCCACGTCGTGAGCGCGCGCCGCCGCGCCGCCGCGAAGCCCGCCGCGCCGGAGGCGCCGCCGCGCTCGACCCCGAGCGAGATCGACGTGCGCACGGTGTACGGCCCCGCGGACCTGCCGCGCGACCTCGCGCGCCGCACCCCCGCGCCGGGCGAGCCGCCCTACACGCGCGGCATCCACCCGGGCATGTATCGCTCGCGGCTCTGGACGATGCGCCAGTACGCCGGCTTCGGCAGCGCGCGCCAGACCAACGAGCGCTTCCGGTTCCTGCTCGCGCAGGGCCAGACCGGGCTCTCGGTCGCGTTCGACCTGCCCACGCAGATGGGCTACGACAGCGACCACGCGCTCGCGCGCGGCGAGGTGGGCAAGGTCGGCGTCGCGATCTCGTGCCTCGCCGACATGGAGGAACTGCTCGCCGACCTGCCGC
This sequence comes from Candidatus Eiseniibacteriota bacterium, assembly GCA_044223005.1. Taxonomy (GTDB): domain Bacteria; phylum Eisenbacteria; class RBG-16-71-46; order RBG-16-71-46; family RBG-16-71-46; genus CAIXRL01. The sequence continues at coordinate 237,849 of JBGAML010000003.1, read as the reverse complement.
TCGACCGCGTGACGACCTCCATGACGATCAACGCGACGGCGCCGCTCCTGCTCGCGTTCTACGTCGCGGTGGCCGATGCCCGCGGCACGAGCCGCGCGGCGCTCGGCGGCACGGTGCAGAACGACGTGCTCAAGGAGTACATCGCGCGCGGCACGTACATCTACCCGCCCGAACCCTCGCTGCGGCTCATCACCGACGTGTTCGCGTTCACCGCCGAGCACGTCCCGCAGTGGAACAGCATCTCGGTGAGCGGCTACCACATGCGCGAGGCCGGGGCGACGGCCGTGCAGGAGCTGGCGTTCACGCTGGCCGACGGCCTCACCTACCTCGAGGCGGCGAAGGCGCGCGGGCTGGACCCGGTGCGCATCGCGCGGCGGATCTCGTTCTTCTTCAACGCCCACAACCACCTCTTCGAGGAGGTGGCCAAGTTCCGCGCCGCGCGCAAGCTGTGGGCGGAGCTGCTGCGCGAGCGCTTCGGCATCACTGATCCGGAGGCGCGCAAGCTGCGGTTCCACACGCAGACCGCGGGCTCGATGCTCACGGCGCAGCAGCCGCTCAACAACGTCGTGCGCGTCGCCGTGCAGGGACTTGCCGCCGTGCTCGGCGGCACGCAGTCGCTGCACACGAACAGCTACGACGAGGCGCTCGGCCTGCCGTCCAGCGAATCGGCACTGCTCGCGCTGCGCACGCAGCAGGTGATCGCGTTCGAAAGCGGCGCCACAGACGCCGTCGACCCGCTCGCGGGCTCGTACTTCGTCGAATCGCTCACCGCCGAGCTGGAAACGCGCGCGCGGGCGCTGATCGCGCACGTGGACCGCATGGGCGGCATGCTGCCCGCGATCGCCGCCGGCTGGGTGCAGGAGCAGATCCACCTCGCCGCCTACCAGTGGCAGCGCGACGTCGAGACCGGCGCGCGCACCGTGGTCGGGGTCAACCGCTTCGCCGACGGCCAGCCCGTGCCCCCGCCGCCGTTCGCGCACGACCCGGCCGTCGAGGAGAACCGCCGCGAGCTCCTGCGCGAGTGGCGCGCCTCGCGCGCCGCGGCGCCGTGCTCGGCCGCGCTCGAACGCGTCGCAGCGACCGCGCGGGGCACGGGCAATCTCGTGCCACCGATCCTCGAGGCGCTCGTCGCGCGCGCGACGCTGGGCGAGGTCTGCGACACGCTGCGCGGCGTGTTCGGCGTGCACCGCCCCGGGGAGAAGCTGTGAGCGCGCCGGTGACGGGACTGAGCCACGTCGCGATCGCGACGCCCGACGCCGACGCCCTCGCGACCACGCTGGTCGACGCGCTCGGCGGGACGCGCGGCGGCGAGGAAGTGCTGGACGCCGGCACGCTGCGCGTCGTGTTCGTGCGCGTAGGCCCGGTCACGTTCGAGCTGCTGCAGCCGCTGGCCGACACGCATACGGTCGCGAGGTTCCTGGCCACGCGCGGGCCCGGCCTGCACCACGTCTCGCTCGAGGTCTCCGGCCTCGAGGAGCGGCTCGCGGCGGCGAAGGCCGCGGGCGCGAAGCTGATCGACGAGCACGGCCGCCCGGGCGCGCACGGCAGCACGGTCGCGTTCCTGCACCCGAAGAGCTTCGGGGGCGTGCTGCTCGAGCTGTGCGAGGAGCCGCGCGAGCCGCACGCGTGACCGGGCCTGCCTCCGTTCGCGTCGTCGAGAACCGCGCCGCGCGGCACTGGAATGCCTGCGGGCAGGCCGCCGCGGCGACCGTGCTCGCGCACTTCCGGCTCGGGCCGTTCGCGAGCGGAACGATCGGGGACGACGCCGCCGCGGTCGACGCGATGGCCGCCACGCACCCGCCCGACATGCCGTTCGGGCTGGGCACCACCGCGTGGCGGCTCGCGCGCGCGCTGCGCGACGCGGGGCTCGGGGTGCGGCGCTTGGGCTCGGGGCCCTTCGGGCGCCACGGCGAGCGCGCGCTCGACGCGCTCGCGCCGGTGCTCGCGGCGGGCCACCCGGTGCCCGTGCTGCTCGACGACGGGCTGCTCGGTGGCCGGCCGTGGTCGGCGCACTGGGCGATCCTGCTCGGCGCGGATGCGACCCACGTGCGGCTCGGCAACGCGCGGCGCGAGCGGCTCCCGCGCGCGGAGTTCCTGCGCGCCTGGCGGTGCCGGCAGTTCCCGTTCACGCACCACCACGTCGCACTCGTCCCGGAGCCGCGCGACGCCTGAAGCACCGGCGGCCGCGTGTTCGGGCATGACACGCGGTGCCCTCCCGACTACATTCTGCGTCCCCCCCTGCTCACCCCCTCCTGCAGGAGACCGCACATGCCCGGCATCCTCGATCTCGTCCAGCAGTCCCTCGGCGGCGACACCGTGCAGGCCATCGGCCACCGGCTCGGCGCCGATCCGCAGCAGACGCAGTCCGCCATCGCCGCAGCGCTCCCGATGCTGCTCGCGGGCCTTGCGCACCAGTCCCAGTCGGGCGGCGCCGACGCGCTGCACGCCGCCGTGCAGCAGCACGACGCCGGCCTGCTCGGCGACGTCGCCGGCTGGCTCGGCGGTGGCAACAGCTCCGGCCTGCCCGGGCTGATCGGCCAGATGCTGGGGCCGCACGAAGAGGTCGCGCACGCGGCCGTCGCCGGCACCAGCGGCCTCGGCGCGGGCCAGGTGCAGCAGTTGATGGCGCTGCTCGCGCCGGTGGTGATGAGCGCACTCGCGCAGCACTCGCAGCAGCAGGGCCTGAACGCCGGCGGTCTCGCCGCGCTCCTGCAGGGCGAGCACCAGCAGGTCGCGCAGTCGGTGGCGCAGTCGCAGCCCGGCCTGGCCGGGCTCGCGGGGCAGCTGCTCGGCAACGCGCCGAGTGGCAACCCGCTCGGCAACCTCGCCCAGGAACTGGGCGGGCTCTTCGGAGGCCGTTGACATGAAGCTCGCACTCGGGGCCCTGGCCGCCTTCCTCGGCGCGTGGCTCGTCGTGAACCTGGTGGGCGCGTTCATCGTGGGTGCGATCGCGCGCGCGATCTTCCCGGGCAAGGACCGGATCGGCTGGCCGATGACGATCCTGCTCGGGTTCGTGGGCGGGATCGTCGGCAAGATCCTGTTCGCGATCCTGCGCTGGCCCACCGGCTTCGGGATGGGCTTCGTCGCCTCGATCGTCGGCGCGTTCGTCGTGCTGCTGGGCTACCACCTCTACGTCGCGAGCAAGGGTACCGCGAAGGCGTGACGCACCCGCATCACCGCACGCGGCCGGCACCGGATCCCGGTGCCGGCCGCGTCGTTTCGCCGTCGTGGCGTGGGCCGGAGCGCGAACTAACCCGTCGCGGCGCGCTGCAGCCGCCGCGGCAGCACGATCACGAACAGCGTCCCGACGCGCGGCTCGCTCGTGAACGCGAGGCGGCCCTGCAGGTAGTCCTCCACGAGCAGGCGCGCCGCGTAGGTGCCCGTCCCGCGGCCCGGCTCGTCGTGCGTGCTGAACGAGCGCTGGAACACCTGGCGCTGGATCTCGTCCGGGATCACGCCTTCGTTGTGCACGGTGATCGTGGCGAGTTCGTGGTCGTACTCGCAGGTCACCTCGACGGTCCCGCCGTCGCGCGTCGCCTCGAGCGCGTTCCGCAGCAGCGCGCCGATCGCGCGACCGACGAGGACGCGGTCGGTGCAGATCGTGCAGTGGCGCGCCGCCTCGAACCGGATCGTGCGCCCGGCCGCGAGCGGTTCGCGTCGCACGAGCTGGACGACTCCGTTCAGCACCTGGCGCAGGTCGATGTCCTGCGCGTCGACCTCCAGCTCCCCGCGTTCGGCCGCGAGCAGTGTGCGCTGCGCCTCGACCTGTTCGAGCACGTGCCCGGAGATCTCCTCGAGGTCGCGCGCGCGGTCGGCCGGGACGCCGGCCGCCGGCAGGTCGCCGCGCAGTTCGCCGGCGATCGCGTGCACGTCGCGGCAGCTGCCGAGCAGGTCCTGGAAGAACGTGCGCTCGAGCACCTCGCGGCGCTTCTCGTCGCCGATGTCCTCGAGCCCCACCACCACGTAGTCGTTCGGGCCGAACGTGACGAACGTCGCGTGGACGCGGAAGTCGAGCGCGCCCGTCCCGCGCGGCGTCTCGGTGACGATGCGGCACTCGCGCACGACGCGCTGCTTCGTGCGCAGGCAGTCGAGCACGGCGTTCACCGCGCCGCACTCGGCGCAGGACGGCGTCGTGCCGCAGCCGGTCACGCGCTCGCTCGCGTGCGTGCAGCGCACGGCTTCGCCGGGACGCAGCCCGAGGAGTTCCTCGGGCTCGGTCAGTCCCAGCGTCTCGGCCAGCAGGCCGTTGAACGCCACGATCTGCCGGCGCGGGTTGAGGACGAACGCCGGCCCCGGCATCGCGTCGAGCATCGACACGGCGAGTGGTTCGGCGAAGAACGCCGCGCGCTGGGCGCGGATGACCGGGAACGGTTCGCGCGTCGCCGAGGCGAAGGCCGTTCCGGTGCGCGAGCGGTGCGTGAGCGACATGGCCGGATCCCCCCTGGACACCCGTGGAGGTTATCGGCGGGATCGTGACACGGCGAGAGCGTGCTGGCGCGCGGCCGAACCCCGGCGGGGAATCAGCCGATCGCGAGCCGGCGTGACAGGTCGCTCTGGAACAGGCCGCCCGGGTCCACGCGCCGCTTGATCGCGCGGAAGCGTTCGAGCCGATCGCCGTAGGCGCGTGCGAATTGCCCGGCGTCCAGCACCGAGTCCTTGGCGGCGTAGAAGAGCCCGCCGGCATCGAGCACGATTTCCGTCAGTTCGCGGGTGAGTTCCTCGAGCGGTCGCGGATCGCGGGGCCGGATCGGGAAATCCATGGCGAGCGACCAGCCGTCGAGCCCGTGTGAGAGCAGGAACTCGTCCGGCTTGTGGCGCTTGAAGACGCCCAGGTACGAGACCACGCCGCGCTTGCGGCAGCGCTCCAGCACCTGCGCCATCCCCTCGCGCGCGGTCGTGTCGGGCAGGAACACCTGGTACTGGATGAACCCGGCGTTGCCGTAGGCCCAGCGCCAGTTGGGCACGTAGTCGAGCAGGAACGCGAACGCCACGTGCGTCTCGAGGAACGAGCCGTCCCCGCCGAACGACTCCGGCAGGTGGTACTTGACGGCGTTCACGAAGCGCATGCCCGGGTCGTTGGCGAACAGCCGCATGACGCGCCACACGACCGACCGCGGCACGCCCATCACGCTCGGCGGCAGGTCCTGGCGCGCATTGTCCAGGAACGCGCGGCCTTCCGGATCCTCGGCGGCGGAGAGGTAGTTCGCCTGGTGCACGAGCCCGCGCCCGAGCGCACCGCCGCCCGCGAACCCGTCGATCCAGCCGACGAGGTAGTCGGACTGCGGCAGGCGCTCCACGAAGCAGTCGAACATCGCGCCCAGCGTGCGGGTGCGAATCGGGCGCACGCGCAGCCGCCCGCTCTCGACGCGGTGGGTGCGCACGCGCACGCGGGTCACGGCGCCGAGCAGGCCCAGGCCCGCGATCACCGCGCGGAAGAGTTCCGGGTCGCGCGTGCGATCGAGCGTGCGCAGCGTGCCGTCGGCGCCGAGCAGGTCCAGTTCCTGGACGTGGTCGCCGAACGGGCCCGCCTTGAAGCAGTTCTTGCCGTGGATGTTCATGGCGATGCAGCCGCCCATCGTGGGGAACATCGTTCCCGGCACGACGCTGGGCCAGAAGCCGTGCGGCAGCACCGTCCGCCAGAGCGTCTCGATGGTCGCGCCCGGCTCGAGATCGACGACACCGCTCGCGCGGTCGAACGCCAGCACGCGGTCCATGCCGCGCACGTCGATCGCAAGCCCGCCCGTGTTGAGCGCCGCGTCGCCGTAGCTGCGGCCGTTGCCGCGGAAGCTGACCGGCACGCCCTCTTCGGCCGCGCGGCGCAGCACGGCGGCGAGTTCCTCGACGCTGCGCGGCCGCGCGTGCAGCGACGCCGCACGCTGCGCGCCGCCGAAGCCGTCGAGCACGCGCCACGGCGAACCGGAACGCAGCGTGGCGGCGCTCACAGGTCCAGCTTCCGGAAGATCGCCGAGGGCAGGTGGCGCACGATCATCGCGACGAGCCCCCAGCGGGCCGGCACGAACACGCTCGGGCTGCCACCTCGGCGCGCGGTCGCGAGGATGATGCGGGCCGCCTTCGGCGCCGAGATGATCATCGGCTTCTTGGCGAGGTGCTGCGTCATCACCGTGTCGACGAAGCCCGGCTTCACCGTGACCACGTTGACGCCGTAGCGCGAGACGCGGTTGCGCAGCGCCTCCAGCCACACCGTGAGCGCGGCCTTGGACGTGGTGTAGGCCGGCATCGTCCGCCGCCCCCGCTCGCCCGCGATGCTCGAGATGCCGACGATCGTGCCCGCGCGCGCGGCTTCGAAGCGCGCCGCGGCGAGCCCGGTCCACGTCATGGCCCCGAGCGTGTTGACCTCCATCATCGCGCGGTCGCCGGCGAGGTCGTACTCGCCCTCCTCGGGAAGCGCGATCGTGCCGGCCGCGTAGACCAGCAGGTCGAGGCCGCCCAGCTCGCGCACGAGTTGCTCGAAGCAGCCCGGGATCGCGTCCCCGTCGCGCACGTCGTGCACCGCAGTGAACGCCTTCCCGCGCCCGGCCGCGGCGATCTCGGCGGCGACCTTCGCGAGTTCCTCGGCCCTGCGGCCGACCAGCGCGACGGTCGTGCCACTCGCGGCCAGCTGCCGTGCGATCTCGGCGCCGATGCCCGACGAGGCACCGACCACGATCGCGCGTTCGAAACGGAGGCTCATATGCTGCCCGGGTTGGGGGAAAACCGAGTGAACGGACCGTCGGACCGGCCGGGTGTCCTCAAGCGAGCACGCCCTCGGCCAGGGCGCTGCGGGCGATCACCAGACGCTGGATCTCCGAGGTGCCCTCGTAGATTTCCATCACCCGAGCATCCCGATAGTAACGCTCGACGGCGTACTCCTTCACGTAGCCGTACCCGCCGTGCACCTGGATCGCCTGGTGGGTGACCCACGTCGCGGCCTCGCTCGCGTAGAGTTTGGCGGCCGACGCCGCACGAGAGTAGGGCCGGCTGGAGTCCCGCAGCCAGGCCGCCTTCCAGAGCAGGAGCCGCGAGCACTGCACGCGGCGTTCCATCTCGGCGAGCTTGAACTGCACCGCCTGGAGCCGCGAAATCGGCCCTCCGAACGCCTTCCGCTGCTGCGCGTACTTCACCGCTTCCTCGAACGCCGCGGTCATGACGCCGAGCGCCTGCGCCGCGACGCCGATGCGTCCCGCGTCGAGCATGCTCATCGCGATCTTGAAGCCCTCGCCCTCCTCGCCGAGCCGCTGCTCGACCGGAACGCGCAAGTCCTCGAGGGAGAGCGAAACGGTTTCGGAGCCGCGCAGGCCCATCTTGTCTTCGGGCTTGCCGACCACGAGCCCCTTCGCGCCCTTCTCGACGATGAACGCCGAGATGCCGCGGTTGCCGGCAGCCTTGTCCGTCTTCGCGAACACGAGGTAGACGCCGGCGTTGATGCCGTTCGTCACCCAGTTCTTGCTGCCGTTGAGCACGTAGTGGTCGCCGTCGCGGACCGCGACCGCCTCCAGCGCGCCGGCGTCGGAACCCGCGGCGGGCTCGGAGAGCGAGAACGCCCCCAGCTCCTTGCTCACGAGCCGCGGCAGGAAGCGCTTGCGCTGCTCGTCGCTGCCGAAGCGGAACACCGGCAGCGCGCCGACCGAGTTGTGCACCGCGATCATGATGGCGAGGGCCGCGGACACCTTCGCGATCTCCTCGAGCACGACCACGATCGTGCGCGCGTCGTAGCCGACACCGCCCCACTCCTCGGGGATGGCCATGCCGAGGAAACCCTGCTCGGCGAGCTTCTCGATCGCCCAGCGCGGCACGCCCTGCTCCGCGTCCCACGCGGCCGCATGCTTCGCGAACTCCTCGCGGCAGAGGTCGCGCACCGCGTCGCGGATGAGCTTCTGGTCCTCGGTCAGGTCGAGATTCATCGTGCGGCTCTCCTCGCGCTCACGCGGGCTGGTGCTGCTCCGTCTCACGGAACACGAACAGGCACACGAGGCCGACGATGCCCATCACCGCCGGCCCGGGGCCGAGCAGCAGCGAGCCCACCGCGCCGAGCGCGACGAGCGGCACCGCCTTGCCCTCGCCCGCCCAGAGGCCGGGAACGCCCGCGAGCCACGCGAGGCCGATCAGGCCCTTCAGCAGGTGGGGCACCCACGTCGCCATGCCCATCTTGACGGGCAGGTCCACGAACGCGCTCATCTGGCCCAGCAGCGCGAACTCCTGCCCGGTCACCCAGGGATAGAAGCCCTGGAACATCGCGGTGAGCCCCGGGTACAGGGCGCACAGGGTCAGGATCACGAGGGCCACGGGACGAACCGGACGCTTCATGCGGACTTCCTCCGTGCGGATGGGTTCACGCGGAAATCGCGTGTTCCTTCAGGACCTGGCCGGACACGACCATCTTCTGCACCTCGGTCGTGCCTTCGTAGATCTCGCAGATCTTGGCGTCGCGCCAGTAGCGCTCGACGTGATACTCGCTCATGTAGCCGTAGCCGCCGTGCACCTGGATCGCCCAGTTCGCGCAGCGCGTCGCGGCCTCGGACGCGTGCCACTTGGCGAGCGAGGCCTCCTTCACGTGCGGCCGGCCCATGTCGCGCAGCCACGCCGCCTGGTAGACCAGCAGGCGCGCCGTCTCGAGCTCGACGACGCTGTCGGCCAGCATGTGCCGGATGGCGTCGAACTCGCCGATCTTCTTGTCGAACTGCTCGCGCGTGTTGGCGTAGGCCACCGCGGCCTCGACCGAGGCCTGCGCGATGCCCAGCGCCTGCGCAGCGATGCCGATGCGGCCGCCACCCAGCGTGGCGAGCGCGATCGAGTAGCCCTTGTTGAGCTCGCCGAGCATGGCGTCCTTCGGGACGCGCGCGTTCTCGTAGTAGATCTCGCGCGTGTCCGAAGCGTGGATGCCGAGCTTCGCTTCCTTCTTGCCCTTGCGCACGCCGGGCGTGTCCGCGTCGACGATGAACGCCGTGATGCCCTTGGGCCCCAGCGCGCGGTCGGTCGCGGCGTAGGTGATCAGCACGTCGGCCGGTCCGGCGTTGGTGATGAAGATCTTGGAGCCGTTCAGCACCCAGTGGTCGCCGTCGAGCACCGCGGTCGTCTGCTGGTTCGCCGCGTTGCTGCCCGCGTTCGGCTCGGTGAGGCAGTACGCGCCCAGCTTCTCGCCCTTCGCCAGCGGCTCGAGCCAGCGCTGCTTCTGCTCCGCGTTGGCGTACGTCATGAGCGGGTAGCAGACGAGCGAGTTGTTGACCGACGCGATGACGCCGTGGCTCGCACAGGCGCGCGAGAGCTCCTCGATCGCCACCACGTACGACAGGTACGTCATCCCGGCGCCGCCGTGCGCCTCGGGGACGAACATGCCGAGCAGGCCCAGTTCGGCCATCTTCTTCACGTTCTCGGCCGGGAACTCGTGCGTCTCGTCGATCCGGGCGGCGATCGGGCGGATCTCGCTCTCGGCGAAGTCGCGGACCATCTCGCGGACGGACTGCGCCTCCTCGGAGAGGTCGAACGAAATGCCGGGCGACAGGGCGGTCTCCGTGGACACCGTGGTTCTCCCGCCCTCGACGCGGAGGGCCGTTGGGGGTCTTCGGCCGCGCCGGTCCGGCGCGGCCTGCCCCGGGCGGGCCGCAGCCCCGGAGCGGACGCATATTGCCGCGTCCGCGCCCGCGTGGCAACGCGGACGGGACGGCGGGCCGTGCGCCGCCCGGGCGGCGACCGCGCGGGACGCGCGCGCCCCGGAATGCCGATCGCGCGGCCCCCATCGCGGGGACCGCGCGATCGCGGGTGGACCGGAACCGGCGCCGCTCAGGCCCCGGCGTACTCGTAGAATCCGCGGCCCGTCTTGCGGCCCAGCCAGCCCGCCGCGACCATCTTGCGCAGTAGCGGACACGGCCGGTACTTGGAATCCCCCAGCCCGTCGTGCAGCACGTTCATGATCGACAGGCAGGTGTCGAGCCCGATCAGGTCGGCCAGCGCGAGCGGCCCCATGGGGTGGTTCATGCCGAGCTTCATGACCGTGTCGATCGCCTCGCGCGTCGCGACGCCCTCCATGAGCGTGTAGCACGCCTCGTTGATCATCGGCATGAGGATGCGGTTGGCGACGAAACCGGGGTAGTCGTTCACTTCGACCGGAGTCTTGCCGAGGCGCTTCGAGAGATCCTCGGTCAGCGCGTAGGTGGCGTCGGACGTCGCGATGCCGCGGATGATCTCGACGAGCTGCATCACCGGCACCGGGTTCATGAAGTGCATGCCCACGACCTGCGCGGGGCGCTTCGTGACCGCGGCGATCTCGGTGATCGAGATGCTCGAGGTGTTGCTCGCCAGCACGGTTTCCGCCGGCGTCGAGGCGTCGAGCGTCTGGAAGATCTCCTTCTTCACCGCGAAGTTCTCGGTCACGGCCTCGACCACGAGCTGGCAGTCCTTCGCCGCCGCCAGCGCCGTGCCGCCGTGGATGCGCGCGAGGATTCCCGCGGCCTTGTCCGCCGGCCACTCCTGCTTCTTCGCCACGCGATCGAGGCTCTTGCCGATCGCGCCCAGCGCGCGATCGACGAACTCCGGCTTCGCGTCGACCAGCTCGACGGCAAAGCCGTTGGTCGCGAACACCTGGGCGATGCCGTTGCCCATGGTGCCACCGCCGATCACCGCCACCTTCTTCACGCCCGCGGACAGGCCCGTCGCGTTCTCGAGTCCGGCGCTCATCACACACGCTCCACGGAGAGAGCGACGGCATTGCCGCCACCGAGACAGAGGGTCGCGAGGCCGGTGCGCTTGCCGCGCGCCTCGAGCGCGTAGAGCAGCGTCGCCAGGATGCGCGCGCCGCTCGCGCCGATCGGGTGGCCGAGCGCCACGGCGCCGCCGTTCACGTTGACGCGGTCCCAGTCCCAGCCGAGCGCGTCGCCGTCGGCGAGCGCCTGCGCCGCGAACGCCTCGTTCGCCTCGATGAGGTCGAAGTGCCCGATCGAGACACCCAGCTTCTTCATGAGCTTCTGCACCGCGTCGATCGGCGCGAAGAACAGGTCCTTGGGCTCGCCGCCACCGGTCGCGTAGCCGGTGATGCGGGCGAGCGGCTTCGCGCCCGTCGCCTTCAGGCGCGCCTCGCTCATCACGACCACGGCGGCGCCGCCGTCGTTCAGGCCGGGCGCGTTGCCGGCCGTGATCATGCCGTCCTTCGCCTTCGTCACGGGCCCGAGCTTGGCGAGCGCTTCGATCGTCGTGTCGCCGCGCACCGACTCGTCGACCTTGACCACGACCGGGTCACCCTTGCGCTGCGGGATCGTCACCGGCGCCATCTCGCGGTCGAACGCGCCGGCGGCCTGCGCCGCCGCCGCCTTCTTCTGGCTGGCGACCGAGAACTCGTCCAGGCGCGCGCGCGTGAGCTTGGCCTTCTCGGCGGTGTACTGGGCGAGCTCGATCATGTGGCAGTCGTTGAAGCTGCACCACAGCCCGTCGTGGACCGCACCGTCGCGCAGCGTCGTGTCGCCCAGGCGCTGGCCGAGCCGCCCGCTGAACAGGTAGTGCGGCGCGGTGCTCATGCTCTCCTGCCCACCCGCCGCAATGCAGTCGGCGTCGCCCGCCTTGATCGCCTGCGCCGCGAGCATCACCGCCTTGAGCCCCGAGCCACAGACCTTGTTGATCGTCATCGCGCCGACGACCGGGTCGATGCCGGCCTTGATCTGCGCCTGCCGCGCGGGCGCCTGTCCCTGCCCGCCCTGCACGACGTGGCCCATGATCACTTCGTCCACGTCCTTGCCCGTGATGCCGGCGCGCGCGATCGCTTCGCGCAGCGCGACGGCGCCCAGGTCGGAAGCCTTGAGCGAACCGAGAGAGCCGAGGAACTTGCCGATGGGCGTGCGAGCCGCACCCACGATGTAGACGGCGTTACTGGACATGCTGGACCTCGTGCGGAGAGCGGCCGGCGAGCGGCCGCGACGATCGCGGCGACGGGACGATGGAGCCGGAAGAACGCGACGCATTCTACACGAGGCCGCACGAGCGGGCAGGCGGCCCGCGACCGCGCCATTCGCGGCGAAAACACGACTCGGGCGGGAGGCGAGGGACGGCGAGGCGCAGGCGGGCGCCGAAGCCGGGCGTGCCTAGCCCGCGCGGCGCACGCCGGCGTCGTCGGTGGGATCGCCCTCGAGCCGGACGCCCGTCTTCGCCGCGAGCCAGCGGCCCACGCGGCGGGCGTCGCCGGGGACGTCGCGATTGCTCGCGATCACCTCGCGGCGGCCCGGGGCGACGGCGGCGAGACGCCACATCACGTCCCCGTCGCTGTCCTTGCCCTGCTCGAGCTTCAGCGAGAGCGGTGTGTACTCCTTCGTCCACGTCCGGCCGAAGGCTCGCGTCACGCGCTCGAGCGAGCCCGCGCCCCAGTGGTATTCGGTGCGCGCGTGAGCGATCCACAGCGCACCGAAGCCCATGAGGCCGCCGATGAGCAGGAACGGCATGCCCGCCCAGCCGCCGACGTGCCCCTGGAATGCCTGCCGGAGCGCGGCGCCACCGGCGAAACCGAAGACCGTCGCGAACAGGCCGAGGAACACCGCCACCGCACGCGTGGAGGCCGTGCCGCCGACGAGCGCGTCGCGGCCGTCGCCCGCCGTTTCGTGCCGCCATCCGGCCGGGAGCGCTTCGTCGGCCGAGGCATCGGGCAGCGCCGTCGCGGCGCCGGAGGCCTGCCAAGCGTCGCGCAGCGCGTGCACGAGTTCCTCGCGCTCGGCGCCGCTGCCCACGAGCACGAACTGCACGAGTCCGCGTCGCGTCTCGGCCACGACGCGCATGCCGACGATGCGCAGGTCGCGCAGGTCGGCCCATGCGATGCACTGCTTCGAACCGAAGAATCCGGCGAGGTGGTTCACCTCCACCTTCTCGCGGTCCCAGCGGACCTCGTCGGCGCCGAAGAGGAGCCGGAACACCATGTGGATCGCACCGAGGCCGCCGAGCGTCCAGAGCGCGACCCACAGCCCCACGAACACCAGCACCAGCGGCGGGGTCGTGTTCGGCGCGAAGCGCACGTGCGGCAGGATGCGCGCCAGTTCGGGCGGCAGGTGCCGGGCCCAGTCGGCGAGCGGGAGGAACATCGAGAGTGCGAACCACTCCCCCGCGGCCCAGCCACCGAGCCAGAAGAGCAGGAACGGCACGACGAGCAGCCGCAGCCAGCCCTGCGCGCGCAACCGGACGCGCCAGCTCTCGCCGTCGCCTTCGAGATCGAGCATCGAACGCTCCTGCCGCGCACGCGTGCGTGCCGTCGACGGGGATCGTGCCTGCCCGCGGCCACGCGCACGGCCGATCCCACCGGGTTCCCGGGTTATCGGCAGCCCGGCGGGGCGCCTGCACGCCCCGCCGGGAGCGCGCGCCGGTGGTGCGGCGCCGGCGCATCCCGCATCATGCGCTGCGTTCGCCGTCCGTCGCTCCACCGCCGACCTTCCGGAGGCCCCGGCATGTTCCGCCTTCGCGTCCTCTCGTTCGTGCGCGTGCTCGCACTCGCGTCGCTGCTCGCGACACCGGCCCCCGTGCACGCCGACGCTCCGCCCCCGCTCGCGCCGCAGACCGCGCGGATCCACTACCACCGGCCGCGCGGCGACTACGACGGCTGGGGCCTGCACGCCTGGGACGGCGTGGTGAAGGAGCCGCTCTGGACCGCGCCCCTGCAGCCGAACGGGCGCGACGACTGGGGTGCGTGGTGGGACGTGCCGCTGAAGGACGGCGCCACGCGGCTCGGCGTGATCGTGCACAAGGGCGACCAGAAGGATCCCGGTCCCGACATGTTCCTGGACCTGTCGAAGCAGAAGGAGGCGTGGATCGTGACGGGACGGAACGAACTGCCGGCGACGCGGCCCGACGTGAGCGCCCTCGCGTTCGGTGACCTGACGCGCTTCAAGGCGCAGTGGCTCGACCGCACCACGATCGCGTGGAACGTGCCGGCGAGCGCCGGCGCGACGTTCCGCCTGCACGGCTCGCCCACCGCGGCGCTGCGCGTGACGAAGGACGGCGTGACGGGCGGCGAATCGGTGACGCTGACGCCCGATGCGCAGGGGCTCTCGCCCGCGCTGCTCGCGCGCTTCCCGCAGCTGCGCGGCTACTCGGCGCTTCGGATCGCGGACGCCGACGCGGCGAAGGCGCTCGTGTTCCTGCGCGGACAGGTCGCGGTGTCGGTGCGCAATGCCGACGGCACCGGCGACGCGACCGGCATGCAGGTCCACGGCGTGCTCGACGACGCGTTCGCGTGGGATGGGCCGCTCGGGCCGACGTGGAAGGCCGGCGTGCCTGCGCTGCGCGTGTGGGCGCCGACCGCGCAGAAGGTGCGCGTGCTGCTCTACGACGGACCGCGCACGGCGCAGCCCTCGGCCACGGTGGACATGGTGCGCGACGCCGGCACGTGGACGGCCTCGGGAACCGCGGCGTGGAAGGGTCAGTACTACCTCTACGAGGTGACGGTGTTCACGCCGACGACGGGCCACGTCGAAACGGTGACCGCCACCGATCCGTACTCGCGCGGACTCTCGCGCAACGGCGAGCGCAGCCTGCTCGTCGACCTCGACGACCCGGCGACCAAGCCGCCGGGCTGGGACGCGCTCGCGAAGCCGAAGCTGGACGCGGTCGAGGACGCGGTCGTGTACGAGCTGCACGTGCGCGACTTCAGCGCCTCCGACGCGACCGTGCCCGCGGCGCACCGCGGCACCTACCTCGCCTTCACCGATGCGAGCGACGGCACGAAGCACCTGCGCGCGCTCGCCGAGGCTGGCCTCACGCACGTGCACCTGCTGCCGGCGTTCGACTTCGCGACCGTCGACGAGGACCGCTCGACGTGGAAGGATCCGGGCGACCTCTCGGCGCTGCCGCCCGACTCCGACCAGCAGCAGGCCGCGGTCGCGCGCACGCGCGGACTCGACGCGTTCAACTGGGGCTACGACCCCGTGCACTACGGCGTACCCGAGGGCAGCTACGCCACCGATCCCGACGGGAACGCGCGCATCGTCGAGTTCCGCCGCATGGTGGCGGCGCTCTCCGGGCTCGGGCTGCGCACCGTGATGGACGTGGTCTACAACCACACGCATGCGGCCGGTCTCGCGCCGTTCTCGGTGCTCGACCGGATCGTGCCGGGCTACTACCAGCGACTCAACGCCGACGGCGCGGTCGAGAACAGCACCTGCTGCGCGAACACCGCGAGCGAGCACCGCATGATGGAGAAGCTCGTCGCCGACGACCTCGTGCACTGGGCGCGCGACTACAAGGTGGACGGCTTCCGCTTCGACCTGATGGGCCACCACATGAAGGCGAACGTCGAGCACTGGCGCGCGGCGCTCGACGCGCTGAACTCCGCGAAGGACGGCGTCGACGGCCCGCGCGTGCTCATGTACGGCGAGGGCTGGGATTTCGGCGAGGTCCAGGGCGGCAAGCGCGGCACCAACGCCACGCAGGGCAACCTCGCGGGCACCGGCGTCGGCTCGTTCAACGACCGGATCCGCGACGCCGTGCGCGGCGGCAGCCCGTTCACGGACCGTCGCGAGCAGGGCTTCGCCACCGGGCTGTTCACGCTGCCCGGCGAGTTCAACCGCGGTGGCGACGCCGACCGCGGCAAGCTGCTCAAGCTCGAGGACCGGATCCGCACGAGCCTCGCGGGCAACCTGCGGACGTACGGTTTCACCGACGCCGCGGGCAACCCGGCGCAAGGCTCCTCGGCCGGTGGCTACACCGCACAGCCGCGCGAGGCGGTGAACTACGTCGAGGCGCACGACAACGAGACGCTCTGGGACAAGGTGATCATGGCCGCGCCCGCCTCGGCGACGCTCGCGCAGCGCGTGCGCATGCAGATGCTCGCACTGTCGATCCCCGCGCTCGGCCAGGGCCTGCCGTTCTTCCATGCGGGTGGCGAACTGCTGCGCACCAAATCCATGGACACCGACAGCTACGATTCGGGCGACTGGTTCAACCGCATCGACTGGTCCGGGACGTCGAACCACTGGGGCATGGGCCTGCCCGGCGCCGACAAGAACAAGGACCGCTGGGCGATGATGCGGCCGCTGCTCGCGCGGACGGACCTCGTCCCGCACGCGAACGACATCGCGCTCTGCCGCGGCAGCTTCATGGATTTCCTGCGCATCCGCCGCAGCACGCCGCTCTTCCGCCTGCGCACGGCGGACGACGTGCAGCAGCGGGTGAAGTTCTTGAACACCGGTCCGGCGCAAATCCCGGGCGTGATCGTGATGACGCTCTCGGACGCCGTGCCGGGCCTGCCCGCGCTCGGCTCGCCGTGGAAACGCATGGTGGTCGTCTTCAACGCCTCCCCGGCCGAGCAGGTGATCCGCTATCCGGGGTTCGCACAGGTCGCGTTCCGGCTGCACCCGGCGCAGGCGGGAGGCGCCGACCCGGTCGTGAAGCAGGCGAAGGCCGACCAGGCTCAGGGCGCGATCACCGTGCCCGGGCTCACGACCGCCGTCTTCGTGAGCGACTGACCACCGCCGCGAACGCACACGGGCCGCCGGTCGCACGACGCGACCGGCGGCCCGTGACGTCTCAGCGCGGCCGGACGATCGCGATGCTCGCCGTGTGGCCGTGCTGGAAGTTGCGCTCGCCCACCGGGCCGATCTCGCCGGCGCAGAACATCCCCGCCGCGGGCACGCCGCCCAGCGTCTCCTGCAGCGTGCGGATATCGCGATCCGGTTCGCCGTAGAGCAGCCGCCCGCGGCCGTTGCACGCGAACACGAGCGCGCCCGCGGCGCGCGAGTCGAACACCTGCGGAGACAACAGCATCTGCAGGTCCTCGAGCGCGGTCGCGGCGTCCCGCACGTGCAGGCGGATCTTCTCGCGCGGCGCGACCTGGTCGCCGACCACGAGCGCGCCTTCCTCGCGGTTGGCGCCGAGCAGGTTGCGGATCAGGTAGTCGCCGCGGCCGCCCGCGTCGCCGCGCACCGGCCGGCCGACGTAGAGGCCCATGCGCAGCCGTTCACGCTCCTTCTCGGGGAGATCGCGCAACACCTGCTCCATGCGCTCGAGCGCCGGCTGCCCGTCGAGCGTGTGGATCATGTACTGCTCGACGTGCGTCACGTCGAGCGGCGGGCCGATCGGCCCGCATCCCTGCGAGACCACGACGTCGGCGCGCAGGGCGCCGTGCAGCGCGATGCCCACGCCGCCTTCGGAGGCGAGCCAGTCGTTGAGGAACACCGCGTTGTGCTCCGGGCGCGGCCCGGCGCTCGCCATGCCGCCCACGACGCGGACGGCGGGCGCGAACCGGTGCATCAGCGCGAGCGCCCGATCGACGTCGAGCGCGAACGGGATCCCGAGCAGGAGCACGAGTTCCGCCTCGCGCACGCCGGGAGCGATCGTGTCGAAGCCCGCCACGTCCTCCACCGGCTGCGCCCAGATCTCCTGCAGCATCACGAACGGCTGCACTTCGACGCCGGGCAGCCGGGCGGCGACGACCGAGAGCGCCGTGCCCTGCTCGATCTCGCGGTCGCGCGTCACCACGCCGCGCGCGGTCGTTCCCGCGAGGCAGCCGGGCGCGAGCGCGTCCCGCAGGACCTTCGCCACCGCCGCCGACGAACGCGCGTGCGGCACCGACAGGAACGCGAGGCAGAGGTCGACCGCGCCCTCGCCCAGCTCGGCGCGCAGCGCGGCGGCCGCCTCGGCCGCGGCCGCGGCCGGGTCTCCCAGCGACGAGACGGCGCTCGCCCAGCGCATGGCGGACGGCGTCTCGGGCAACTCAGGCCCCGCGCAGGATCTCGCGAGCGATCACCATGCGCTGGATCTCGCTCGTGCCCTCGCCGATCTCCATCAGCTTCACGTCGCGGTGCATGCGCTCGACCGGCACGTCGCGGCAGTAGCCCATGCCGCCGTGCACCTGGATGGACTTGTCGGTCACCCAGTTGCCGACCTCGCTCGCGAACAGCTTGGCCATGGAGGCTTCCTTGGTGAACGGCCGGCCCGCGTCCTTGAGCTGCGCCGCGTGGTAGACGAGGTGGCGCGCCGCCTCGATCTGCATCGCCATGTCGGCGAGCATGAACTGCACCGCCTGGAAGTTGGCGATCGGCTGCCCGAACTGGTGCCGGACCTTGGCGTAGGAGACCGCGTGTTCGTAAGCGCCCTGCGCGATCCCGAGCGCGAGCGCCCCGATCGAGATGCGGCCGCCCTCGAGCGTCTTCATGAACGCCTTGAAGCCGCCGGTGGCGTCGCCCAGCATCTGGTCCTCGGGCACGACGCAGTCCTCGAACACGACCTCGACCGTGTCCGACCCGCGCAGGCCCATCTTCTTCTCCTTCTTGCCCACGCGGAATCCCGGCGTCGACGTGTCCATGATGAACGCCGAAATGCCCTTGGTGCCCTTGCCCGGCTCGGTGACCGCCGTGAAGGTGATGTACTTCGCATAGCTCGCGTTGGTGATGTAGATCTTGCTGCCGTTCACCTTCCAGCCGCCCGCGACCTTCACCGCCCGCGTCTGCGTGCCGCCCGCGTCGGACCCGGCGTTCGGCTCGGTGAGCCCGAACGCGCCGATCGCTTCGCCCTTCGCCATCGGCACGAGGAAGCGCTGCTTCTGCTCCTCGGAGCCCGTGCCGTACACGGGACCGCAGCCGAGCGAGACGTGCGCGGCGAGCGTGATGCCCGTCGACGCGCACACGCGGCCGACTTCCTCCACCGCGATCGCGTACGACAACGTATCCATCCCGGCGCCGCCGTACTTCTCCGGATACGGGAGCCCCATCAGGCCGAGCTCGGCCATCTGCTTCACGGCCTCGTGCGGGAAGGTCTCGGTCTCGTCGAGCTCGCGGGCGCGCGGCGCGACCACGTCCTCGGCGAATCGGCGAACCATGTCGCGCACCTGGTGGTGCTCTTCGCGAAGCATCAGCATGCGATGGAACTCCGGTTGCGGGGGGGTGTGGCCGAGGGATCGGCCGCGCACGCGACGGGCATGGATCCGCCGGAGCGCCGGGAACTCTACCTGAAACGGCGTTTCACGCGCGACGCCCGAAACCGCGCCGCGTCAATGCGTCATGGAATCCATCTGGGCGGCCCGGCCGGCCTCGCGATCGGCCGCCTGCATCGCGCGGCCCACGGTCGTCGCCCCGGGAATCGGTTCGGTCGCGAGCACGCTGTCGCGCTGGTGCTCGGTGAGCGTGGTGACCGGCTTGGTCCCGGGCTTCGCGCAGCCCGCGAGCACGATCAGGCCGAGCACCGCGGCGGTCGTTCGACGTCGCATCGTTCCCCCCGGTCAGCGGCCGGCGTCGGTGCGCACGGCCGGGGTGATGTCCACGCGCTCGGTCGCCACGAAGTCGCGGCTCTCGCGGTGGAGCGCTTCGAGCACGAGCAGGCCGGCGACGTGGCCGGCGTCGTCCCACGGGAACACGTAGCCGTTCTGCGGCACCGCGAGGCTCGCGCGGCCGTCGCCCTTCGCCGGGAACGCGAACGAGGCCGTCACGGTGAACGTGTGGTCGACCGCGCCGCTGGGCGAAGGCACCGAGACCACGGCGCCGACGCGCATGCCGCGCGACATGCGCCGGCCCGCGATCGTGAGCACGTGTCCCTTGTGCCGCGGGTCCGGCACCTGCAGCGGGGGCGGCGCACCGATCGACACCTGCACCTGCCACGCGTCCGAAGCCACGTCGCCCTCGAGGAGCCGGAAGTGGTTGGGCAGCGGCAGGCCACCGCGCCACGAACCCCCGGACTCGTGCTCGCCCGGCAGGCTTTCCTCCGCGAACACGCTGCGGAACGCCGTGCCGAACCCCTCCTGCGCCGCGGAGTCCGCGGGCACGCCGGTCAGGCTCGCGATCTGGACGAAGCGCGGGGCGCCGGGAGCGACGGGCGTCGCGCCGGGCATCGCGCCGGGAGCGGTTGCGAGCAGCTGCAGTGCGAGGGCGAGGGACAGCATGGGGAATCTCCGGAACGTCAGCCGGGAAGCGAATCGAGTTCGATCAGGCGGCGGCCCAGCGCGCGCGACTCCTCGAGGAGCGCGGCGGGAACGCTGCCCCGTTCGTTATCGTCATGTCGCCAGGCGATCGTTGACTCCCATTTCGCCCCCACCCACTTGAGGAATCCGCGGACCGTGCGCTCGGCGAGGTCGTGGGGATGGGCGTCGCTGCAGGCGGTCAGGAACGCCGCTCGGCGCGTGCGGCGCCATCGGGGCACGCAGTCCTGGCGGCCGTCGGGCAGGGTCACGAGCGGAGTGACGCAGTTGCAGCGGTCGATCACCAGCTTGAGCGGCCCGCTCACCGTGTCGAAGTAGACCGGCGAGCCCACGAGCACGGCGTGCGCACGTTCGAGCGCCGCGTACACCGCGTCCATGTCGTCGTGGAAGATGCAGCAGGCGCCGGGGCTCGCATCCACTCCGCACGCGACGCACGGCTTCACCGCGAGATCGTAGGCGCGAAACACGTCCGCGTCGCCGCCCGCCGCCCGCGCACCCTCGACGGCCGCCGCGAGCATGCGCGCGACACTGCCGTCGGGCAGCGGGCTGCCGTCGAGGACGACGAGGCGGCGCGTCAACGCTTGCGAGCGCTCCGGCGGGCCGGCTTCTTCTTCGCGAGCTTGCGGGCCGGGGCACGCTTCGCCGCGACCTTCTTCTTCGCGACCTTGCGCGCCGGCTTCGCGGCCGGCTTCTTCTTCGCCGCCTTGCGCGCAGGCTTCGCCGCCGCCTTCCTCTTCGCAGCCTTGCGCGGCGCGTTCGCGCGGCCCGCCCGTGCGTGGTGCGCGTCGAGCCGGGCCGCGGCCCGCGCCGGAGCCGGCATGTCGCCCGAGCCCACCACCGGCGCGACGCGCGCCGGGGGCGGCGGCAGCGGCGGCAGTGCGTCGGCGCCGTACCGCTCGCCGTACCACTCGCGAATGTACGTGACGATGTCGACGGTCGACGAGCCCGGCCCGAACAGCCGGCCGATGCCGCGCTCGAGCAGCTTCGTCATGTCGTCGGTCGGGATGATGCCGCCGCCCGTGAGCAGCTTGTCGCCGATGCCCTGCTGCGTCATCAACGACTGCACCTCCGGGAACAGGGTCATGTGCGCGCCCGAGAGCACCGACAGCGCGACCACGTCCACATCCTCCTGCACGGCCGCTTCGACGATCTGCGCGGGCGTCTGGTGCAGCCCCGTGTAGATCACCTCCATGCCCGCGTCGCGCAGTGCGGCCGCGACCACCTTGGCGCCGCGGTCGTGGCCGTCGAGGCCGGGCTTGCCGACCAGAACTCGGATCTTGCGCTGCATCGAAGGTCTCCTCGCGTCCCGCCGTCCGCGCGTGCGGTCGGTCAGGCGCCGGTTTCGTCGTCGATTTCGAGCGCCGCTTCGGTCTCGAGGAACACGCGCCGTGCTTCCTCGAACTGCTCCGCCGAGGGCGGCACGTCGTTGCCGTCTTCGTCCTTGCCCACCCGCACGACGATCGAT
Organism: Candidatus Eiseniibacteriota bacterium; assembly: GCA_044223005.1. Lineage (GTDB taxonomy): Bacteria > Eisenbacteria > RBG-16-71-46 > RBG-16-71-46 > RBG-16-71-46 > CAIXRL01. Next base: position 216,517 of record JBGAML010000003.1, on the reverse strand, counting down.
TCGAAGAGCGCCAGCGCCGCGTCGGCGCCCTCGCGCGTCTCGAACACGAACGCCACGTACTCGCCGTCGCGGCCGAGCGCCTCGAAGCGCCACGGCCCCTCGTCGGCGGCGCCGCGCACCACGCGCGCACCCGTCAGGTCGGCGGCGTGCCAGCTCATGGCGAGCGCCAGCTCGCCGCGGCGGTTGCGTCCCGGCCGGCCGGCCTTCCATTCCTCGCCGTCCTCGTGCGGAGGCACGAGCCGCACCGCGTGCGTGTCCGGCACGAGCGCGTAGCCGTCGCTCGTCACCGCGACGACTTCGACGTCCTCGTATTCGTCGTCCTCGTCGTCCGCGACGTCCTCATCGTCGTCACCCGACGCGTCCGGCTCGGACGCCCCGGGTTCCGGAGGGACGGGAATCGTCCCCGGCGTGACGCCCGATTCGTGACGGGCCCCACCCATCGCGCGCGCGGCCAGGGCGATCACGATCACGCCGGCGATCGCACCCAGTGCGCCGAGGGTCTTGCCGTCCATGGCCATCAGAACTCCACGCTCTCCACGTAGTCGCCGTAGATCTCGCGCATGGCGTTGCGGATCTCGCCTTCGGTGGCGTAGGCGCGCGCGCAGTCGAGGATCTTCTCCATCACGTTCGCTTCGCCCGGCTCGGTGGCCGCGGCGGCCGTGAGGGCCTTGAGCGCGCCGGTCGTCGCCGCGTCGTGACGCGTGCGCTTGAGCTCGGCGATCGCGCGCTTCTGCTCCTCCTCGACCTCCTCGCCGATCTGGAGGATCGGAATGTCCAGCTTCTCGTCCGGCTCGACGTAGTCGTTGATGCCCACCAGGATGCGCTGCTTCCTCTCCATCTCCTGCTGGTACTGGTACGCTGCCGCCGCCAGCTCCCGCTGGAAGAAGCCCTTCTCGATCCCCGACACGACGCCGCCCATCGCCTGGATCTGGCGGAAGTAGTCCTCCGCCTGCGCCTCGAGCGTGTTGGTGAGGTGCTCCAGGTAGTACGAGCCCGCGAGCGGGTCGATCGTCTCGGTGACGCCGATCTCGTGCGCGATCACCTGCTGCGTGCGCAGCGCGATCTTGACCGCCTTGTCCGACGGCAGCGCGATCGTCTCGTCCATGGAGTTCGTGTGCAGCGACTGCGTACCGCCCAGCACCGCGGCGAGCGCCTCGTACGCCGTCCGAACGATGTTGTTCTCGGGCTGCTTGTCCCACAGCGAGCAGCCCGCCGTCTGCGTGTGGAAGCGCATGAGCCACGATTCCTTGCGCTTTGCGCCGTAGCGGTCGCGCATGTGGCGGGCCCAGATGCGGCGCGCCGCGCGCAGCTTCGCGATCTCCTCGAAGAAGTCGAGGTGGCTGTTCCAGAAGAACGACAGGCGCGGCGCGAAGTCGTCGATGTCGAGACCGCGCGCGAGGCACTCGTCGACGTACGTGAAGCCGTCGGCGATCGTGAACGCCAGCTCCTGCGCCGCCGTGCTGCCCGCCTCGCGGATGTGGTAGCCGCTGATCGAGATCGTGTTCCACTGGGGGACACGTTTCGTGGCGAACTCGATCAGGTCCACGATGATGCGGAGCGACGGCCGCGGCGGGAAGCACCAGCACTTCTGCGCGATGTACTCCTTGAGGATGTCGTTCTGGAGCGTGCCGCGCAGCTTCGCGAACGGCACGCCGCGCTTCTCGGCGTTCGCGAGGTAGAAGCCGAACATGATCGCCGCGGGGCCGTTGATGGTCATGGACGTGGACACGGCGCCCGGGTCGATGCCGCCCATCAGCGTTTCCATGTCGCGCAGCGAGTCCACCGCGACGCCGCACTTGCCGACCTCGCCGTGCGACTTGGGGTGGTCGCTGTCGTAGCCCATGATCGTGGGGTTGTCGAACGCGATCGACAGCCCCGTCTGGCCGTGATCGAGCAGGTAGTGGAAGCGCTGGTTGGTCTCGCGCGCCGTGCCGAAGCCGGCGAACTGCCGCATGGTGAACATGCGGCCGCGGTACATGGTCGGGTGGACGCCGCGCGTGAACGGGAACTCGCCGGGCACGCCGAGGTCGCGCACGTGATCCATGCCCGCGAGCACCTCGGGACCGTAGAGCGGCCGGATCGGGGTGCCCGAGATGGTGTACGGGTAGAGCCCCTCGCGCTCGCGGCCCTTCGGGTAGTTCGCGTCGTACGCCTCGCGTTGCTTCGCGGCGGCGCCGTTCGAGCGGGCGCTCGCGGCGCGCGCGGGCTTCGCGGACCGGGTCGGGTGCGGAGCGGGGCGCGACCGGCGCGCGCGGGTGGCGCCGGACGACGTCTTCGCGGTGCGTTTCGCCATGGGGAAGCACTCCTCGAGCCGGATGGAGTCGGCGCCGGCGGCCCGGCGGAAGCATCGGAACCGCAGGAGCCTACGCGGGGGCCGGAACGAGGGTCAAGCGTCGGCCAGATCGCGATCTCCCCGAGCCGCGGCTGGGGCCTCGGCTGCCGGTGTCGAGGAAATGGGGAGTGCGCCCCGATCGTGGCAACCGAGGCTTCCGCACCGAGCCCGATTTCAACGAAGGACGGGAACCTTCGCCGCCCGCGAACCGGTCGAGCTCACGAGACGGGCGAAGTAGACCCCGTCCGCGAGCGCGCGCGTCCCCGGGAACGTGACGTCCCGTTCACCCATGCTGCCCGGAGCGATCCGCGTCGAACTGATCCGGCGGCCGCCGACGTCGTAGAGCGCGAGCGCCGCACCGTCGGGGGAATCGAGCGAGACGCGAGCACTCACGCCGACGCCCGCGGACCAGCGCACCGAACCGAGCGCGAGGCGCGGTGGGACGGCGGACACGGCCGTGACCTGCGAGCCGTCGGCCGCGAAGCGCCGAGCATAGACGCCGGTCTGCCCGAGGACTCGCGACCAGGTCCAGATCGCGCCGCCATCCGGCGTGGGAACGAGCGAAGCGCCCCAGAAGAGCATGTATTCGCTCTGGTCGTGGTATTCGCTCAGGCAGTTCGCCAGCACGCCGTCCGGACCGGCGCAGCTGATCTTCTGGTAGGCCGCCACGTACGAGTAGTAGGCGGAGCCGTTGTCCTCGTCGGAGACGAAATGCGATCGTCCGCCCCGCGGAGCGATCGACCAGTTCCCGGCGAACCCGTTCGTGCCCGTGTCCGTGCGCACACCCGCCGGGTCGTAGTGGCGGTATTGCCAGCTCGGGTAGTAGTGAAGACCACCGGGAACCGGCACCGCAGCGAACACCCCATCCGTGAGGTCGTGGATCACGGCGGGCCAGTAGGCCAGCGAGGGGCCCTGGCCCCCACTGACGGTCGTCGAGAAGAGCACTCCCCCGGCCGGCCAGTCCGCCGCGCGGGCCCCGTCACCGTCCATCCTCAGCAGGCGAGCCGAACTCACGTTGGTGCCCGTGCAGGCGATCACGAACACCCCACCACGGGCATCCGGCGCCACGTCGTGCATCGGGCCGTAGTACGCGGGGTTGGCCGAGACCGCGATCACGGTTCGCCCGAGCACGGGCCAGCCGGCGGCGGGGGCGCCAGAGGGCGTCAGGCGCTGGAGGCGGATCTCGTGGACGAACACCGAGTCGACGTCTTCCCACATCCCGAACGCGAGGAATACGTCGCCGTTCGGCGCAGGCGCCAGGTGTGGCCACATCCGCTGGGTCGAACCGTCGGGCGCAGGCGGGATCACCGCCATCGCGGAATCCGGCCAGCCACCTGCGAGCGTGTTGGTGTCGGACAGGTGGATCGCGCGCACGTCGTAATCACCCAGCATCCATGCCGCGTACACGCCGTGCGAGGCGTCGAGCGCGACCGCGAGGGGCTCCTGGGCATCGGTGAACGTCGCCAGCAGGCGCCCCTGGGCCGGCCACCCCGGCGCGGTGATTCCATTCGGAGCGATTCGCGTGAGGTGGAGATCGAGACCCTCCAGCCACCAGGCGTACGCTCCGCCTTCGCCGTCGGCGAGGAGATGCGCGCCGTTGGTGTAGAGAGTCACGGGCGTCAACGACGCTGCCGGCGGCCAGGTGGGATCGAGGTCGCCCGTCGCGAGCAGGTGACGGATCATGAGCGTACCGGGAGCGCCGCTCGGCGTCTGCTGGAACGCCAGGAGAGCGCCTCCATTCCCGTCGGTGCAGGCGGTCAACCAGCGGCATTCATCGAGAGTCCCGATGAGGAGCGTCGGCTCGGCACTCCAGGCCGCGAAGGCAGCCCGAGCAAGAAGCGCGAGCCCGAGCAGCAGGACGCAAGCGATCGTCGCAAGGAGTCGCAAGCGCACGAGGCACCTCCCACGGTGCAGTTCCGCCGGCACGACGGGAGGGGACTGGTCCCGGGCCAGACCCGTCGATTCTCCCATCTCCGGCGGCCGCGCCCAACCGCGAACAGCGGGTCGGCACGCTCTCCTCAAGTCGCCCCCCCGCGCGTCCGATCTCCTTCCTGATGACCGCCCGGCGAGGGGCCTGGGGCGGTCCGGACGCGTCGCGAGGGGCCCGGCGACCGTGTCCGTCCACGAGGGGGCCGCGAGTCCGCCATGTTCCGCATGCCCTGGCAGCGCCGCGCCGCCGCGAACACCGACGCCGCGCCCGCGCCCGAGTCCACGCCCGCGGCCGACGACGCGCCGCCCGCACCGAACGTGCGCACGCTCTACGCGGCGCGCCAGCCGATCCTCGGGCGCGACTCCAAGCTCGAGGGCTACGAGATCCTCTTCCGCGGCGGACCCGAGAACCGGTTCGACCCGGGGACCGACGTCGAGATGGCCTCGGCCGCCACGATCGAACAGAGCGCGGCGGCGTTCGGGCTCGATGCGCTCGTCGGCGACCGTCGCGCGTTCGTGAACATGACGCGGCGCGCGCTGCTCGCCGGCTACCACCGCATGCTGCCGCCCGAGCGCGCGGTCGTGGAGCTGCTCGAGACGATCGAGCCCGACCGCGAGGTGATCGAAGCGTGCCGCGCGATCAAGGCCGACGGCTACCGGCTCGCGCTCGACGACTACACCTTCTCCCCCGCGTCCGATCCGCTGCTCGACGTGGTCGACCTGGTGAAGGTGGACTTCAAGCTCGGGAAGAACGTCTGCGACACGCGAGCGCTCGAGCCGCTCCACCGGCGCCGGCTCACGCTGCTGGCCGAGAAGGTGGAGACGCACGAGGAGCATCGGGCCGCGATGGCCGCGGGCTACCACCTCTTCCAGGGCTACTTCTTCTGCAAGCCGCAGATGATCCAGACGCGCGACCTGACGCCCTCCAAGCTCTCGGCGATCCGGTTCCTCGCCGAGGTGAGCCGCGAGGAGGCGTCGTTCGAGAAGCTCGAGGAGCTCTTCCGCACGGATCCGGCGCTCACGGTGCGCCTGCTCCGCTACCTGAACTCCGCCGCGTTCGGCTGGCGGCACGAGATCGGATCGCTGCGCCACGCGCTCAACGTGATCGGCCTGCGGCCGCTGCGGCAGTGGGCGATGATGATGGGGCTGCTTTCGCTCGCCGACGACAAGCCCCACGAACTCTCGCTCACCGCGCTCAGCCGCGCGCGCTTCGCCGAGCGCATCGCGCCCGAGAGCGGCCTGCAGGAGCACGGGAGCGAACTCTTCCTCGGTGGCATGCTCTCGCTCGTGGACACGATGATCGGCCGGCCGCTGGCCGAGGTGCTCGGCGGCCTCGCGGTCTCCGAGCGGGTGCGCACCGCGCTGCTGGCGGGCGAAACGCCGCTGGGGCCGGCGCTGCAGCTGGTCTCGGCCTACCAGGTCGGCGACTGGTCCACCGTGGACGCGGTGAAGCAGGCGGTGGCGGTCGACGACGGCGCGCTCGATCGCGCCTACGTGGATTCGCTCGCGTGGGCGGAGGCGACGGCCGCCGGGTGACGGACCGGTGTGGGGCGGCTCGCCGCGCCACACCGTCCGCAGCGCGCGATCAGCGAACGACCGCGACCTTGGCGCGCAGAGACTCCCCGCCACGGTCGATGCGCGCGAGGTAGATCCCCGCGGGCAGCGACGCGGTTCCCGGCAACAGCCACGAGCGCGGACCAGCGGTCGCGACGAACTCCGATTCGGAGACGATGCGCCCCGCCAGGTCGTGGAGCCGCGCCCGCACTCGTCCCGGCGCCGCGAACGTCGCGAACGCGGTGACGCCGAGGCCCGCGCCGAAATGCAGTGCGAGGCGCGAGGGCCCCGCGAGCGTGGGGCCCGGCACGCCCGTCACCGGGCCGTGCAGGTCCACTTTCATCGCGTAGATTCCGTGCCGCACGCTCTCCTGCGACCAGAACAGGATCGCGCCGCCGTCCTCGGTACTCGCCATCGCGACGTCGTCGTAGAAGACTGTCAGTTGCTCGTTGTGGTACTCGACCCAGGTCGGTCCCGGCTCGGACTGCACGACCTGGACGAACGCCGGCCCGGCGTACAGGTGCCAGGGACCCTGGGGATTGAATCCGGCCAGGAAGAGCCCGCCGTCGCCGCGGAGCACGGCATCGGCTCCCACGGCCTGGGTGGAGACGCCGCCCGCGAGCCCGATCGCCGCCGACGAGACGCGAGCGTAGCCGAACAGCGGCTCGCTGTCGGTGTATCCGAGCATGTGCCCTGCGTACACGTTTCCCGCCCCGTCCGGCAGCGCGCGCAGCGAGAAGTCGGCTCCGAAGTCGGCCGTCATCGTCGTGCCGGCGTCGAAGAGCACGCCGCCCGCGGGCCAGCCCGCGAACGGCGAGCCCGCGGCATCGAGCCGATACAGGTGCGGTTGCATCTGCAGCGGCGTCGCATCCGGAACTGGCTCATGACGCTCCACGTACACGCCGCCCGCGCCGTCCTCGGCGATCGCGGAGAGCCCGGTCATCGGCAGGCAGCCGTCGAAGACGGGATTCATCCAGCCGGACCAGTCGCTGTCGAGTCGCGCGCCCGGGAACGTTCCGATCACCACTCCGTGCGCGTCCCAGCCTGCCGCGGGAAGTCCCGCGGCCGTGAGCCGCGTGAGCCGCCACTCGCCGTCGAGGAAGCTCGCCACGTCGGGAATCGAGGTGCCCTTGAGCACCCAGAGACCACCGCCGCTCGCGGGCGCGATCGCGTGCGAGCCGACCCACTCCGCGTCGTCCTCGGGCGCTCCGATCACACGCCGGCCGCTCGCGGGAAAGCCGCCCGCGGCCGTGTTCGCCGGCCCGAGATGCACGAGCACGAGCTGGTAGGAGCTGGTGAGTGAGAACTCGTTCGTCGTCCACGACAGGTAGACGCCGTGCGCCCCGTCCGTCGTGACGTTGGGCCGGTGCTTCGAGCTCGGAAGCTGGCCGAGCACACGCCCGGCCGCCGGCCAGCCGGCCGCGATCGCGCCGTCGGGGCCGATGCGCGTCAGCAAGAGCGTGGCGCCCGACGTCCACCAGACGTACGCGCCGCCCAGATCGTCGGCGATCGCGCCGAGCGCGCCGCGCGCGGCGACGGTGGCGCACACTGTCGCGGGCGCGGGCCACGCGGGGTCCACATTACCGCTCGACAGCACGTGTCGGGCGAGGATCGGGCCGATGGTGCCCCCGGTCTGCTGCTGCCACACGACCACGGCACCGTGCGTTCCGTCGGCGCACGCACTGACCGGGGCGCAGATGTCGGTGGTGGCATGAATCTCGGCCGGAGCGGAGCTCCATGCGGCCGAGGCTGGCCGGGCCACACACGCGGCCAGGGCCGCGACAGCCAGGAGTGCGAAGGCCAAGTTGCGAGGTGCGTCGAAGCAAGCGTTCATGCGTCCACCTCCGTCGTAAGGCACGACGATCGACATCAGCGGGGGGACGGTCCGGGCCGTTCGCTCGGAGGGAATTGTAGCACTCCAGAATCGGTTCGCTCGGACGGAAGTCGCCGTTCCCCGGCCGGACAACGCGGGCCCGTCGCGGCGCCCGCCCTCCCCGGTCCGCTACTGCCCCAGCAGCTTCGCCGCCGCCTGGTGCGGGGTGAGCGCGCGCGTGGCCAGCGCGCCGAGCGCTTCGTCCCACGCGCCGGCGGGGAGCCCGTCGCGGAAGCGCTCCCAGAGCCGCGCGCGCAGCAGTTCGCCGAGCCGCTGCTCGAGCCGCTGCCGGCGGCGCCGTTCGAGCGCGCCCGTCTCGCGCAGGAAGACGAGGTGCTCCTCGAAGCGGTCGGCGAGCACGCCGACGCCGCGGCCAATCGAGGCCACGGTCTGCTCGACGGGGATGTTCCACGCGCTGGTCGGCGCGCGCAGCTCGAGCGCCTGGCGGATCGCGCTCGCCGCGCGCTCGGCGCCGTCGCGGTCGGACTTGTTGATCACGAACACGTCCGCGATCTCCATGAGTCCCGCCTTCATCGCCTGCACGGCGTCGCCCGATTCGGGCACGAGCACCACCGCGGTCGTGTCCGCCGTCTGCGCGACCTCGAGCTCGCTCTGCCCCACGCCCACCGTCTCGATGAGGATGCGGCGGAAACCCGCGGCGTCGAGCACGTCGCACACCTGCGCGGTGTGCACGGCGAGTCCGCCGAGGCTGCCGCGCGTCGCCATGGAGCGGATGAACACGCCGGGATCACCCGAGAGTTCGTTCATGCGCACGCGATCGCCGAGCAGCGCGCCGCCGGAGAACGGGCTCGTCGGATCCACGGCGACGATCGCGACCGTCTCGCCCCGCGCGCGGTACTCGAGCGCGAGCTTGGTGACGAGCGTGCTCTTGCCCGCGCCGGGCGGGCCGGTGACGCCGATCCGGAACGCCTGGCCCGAACGCGCGAAGCAGGTGTCGAGCACCTCGGCTGCGCCGGGGTGCTCGTTCTCGACCCACGAGATCGCCCGCGCCAACGGTACGCGGCCGCCCGCGAGCAGGCCCTCGAGGAGTTGCGGGGAGGCGAGTTCCGGCAAGGGAGCGGCTCCAGGTCGGCCGCCCGGAGGCGGCGAAGATTTTGCGGGCCAGTGAGATGACGCGGTCACGCTAGCGGCGCGGCGCGCGGGCGGTCAAGCACGGCCGCGTGGCCGGCGGCCGCAGGAAGAATATGCGAACCCGTTCGCCGTGCGCGGCATCTGAAGCCCGTCGCGTCGCGCGTGAGTCCATCCTCCCCGCTCGTTTCGCGCGATCAACGCCCATGTCTTCCGCCGGGCACTGCTTTCGCCCGCATGCATCCCGCACCCCCGGCGGCGATCGATCGGCCGGTCTCCACGGAGACCGGCCGATTCGCTTTCCGGGCCGGGCCGCGCGTCAGTCGAGCAGGCCGAGCCCGATCCCGACGCCGATCCGGTACTGCACGTAGCCGGGATGGATCGTCACCGCGCCGTCGCCGAGTTGCTGCGGCACGCCGTACGCGTGCAGCACGCGCACGCCGGCATCGATGTTCCAGCGGTTGCGGAAGTTCAGGTCGACGCCGGCGTTCGCATCCCAGCCGAACGCGACCTCGTCGCGACGCTTCAGGTTCTGCCGGATCTCGTTCTCGCGATTCGAATCGTCGGGCACGACGACGTCGGTGTGGATCTCGTACCACACCGCCGCGACGTTGGCGCCGACGTAGGGCCGCAGGAAACCCGAGCTGTGCGAGCCGACCTGCACGCCCGCGAAGAGACGGCCGTAGTTCTGGCTCGTCTGCTGCTCGACGCGCAGGCCCGTGAGCGCGTCCTGGAACTTCACGGTCTGCGCGAGCAGGTTCACGCCCTCGACGCCGACGACGCCGGCGAAGAGCTTCTGCGCGGTGGGCAGCGGCGCGACCAGTTCGACGCCGCCTCCCCAACCGTGGCGGCTGTACTGCTTCGAGTCCTGGACATTGGGATCCATGCGCAGGCCGTAGAGCTCGACCTTGCCGTCCGCATGGGCGGCGGGCGCGAGCGCGGTGAGCAGCGCGAGCGTGGCGAGCAGGGGGCGAAGGCGGGCCATGTGGGGCTCCTCGGAACGAGACGGGGGGAACGCAGGGCGCGAGCCTGCCACAGCCGTCGTGCGCCGTCACGACCGCCCGGAATCCCGCGAGGCGATGCTGACGCCACGTGCGCGCGTGGAGTACCGTGCGCGCATGCGCTCCCTCCCCGCGCGGCTCGCGCTCGCCGCCGCACTCCTCGGGCTCGCGTGCACGCCCCGAACGCCGCGCTCCCCGCTCGAGCTCTGGTTCTACCAGAGCACGAGCCTCGCCGATTCCGCGGCGTTCGCGCGGATCGGCCCGCTCTGGGCGCGCGCCGCGGCGGCCGGATACTCGCGCGTGGTGCTCGTCGATGCGCGGTTCGCGCGGCCGCTCGACCAGGACTCCACGTGGCTCGCGCGCGCGCACCGGCTGCGTACGCTCGCGGATTCGCTGCGGCTCGAGATCGTGCCCGGCGTCTGCCTCGCGGGCCGCGCGCAGGACGGCCTGCTCGCCGCGGACCCGAACCTCGCCGAAGCGCTCCCCGTGCGAGATGCGCGCTATGTGGTGCGCGGCGGCCGCGCGTTCCTCGTCGCCGATCCGCCGGTCGCGCTCGCGGCGCGGCCGGATCGCGTCGACGCCGGCGTGCGCGTCTCCCCGGGCGTCGCGCGCGTCCCGGGCGGCGCCACGCGCGTCGCCTGGACGATCGACGTGGCGCCGTGGCGCTCGTACCACGTATCGGTGCGCCTCGCCGCGAAGGAGTTCCGCGGCGAGCCCCGCGTACGCGTCACCGGCGATGGCAAGGAACTCGCGTTCGCGAGCGTCGCGGTTCCGGCGGCGGATTCCGCGGAGTGGCGCGACGTCGTGTTCGACTCGCAGGCGCACCGGCGCGTCACGATCACGTTCAGCTCCACGCGCGCCTCGCGCGGCGCGCTGACGTGGTCCTCGTGGCGGATCGAGGAGACCGGCCCCATCCACATGGTGCGCCGCCCGGGCATGGCGTTCCGGTTCGCCGGCCTCGCGGAGGGCCGGGACTTCGACGCGGTCGTGGACACGCTGCTCGGGCGCGGGCGCGGTCGCGCGCGCTTCGACACGTGGCACGAGCCACCGGTGCCGCGCGTGCGGCGCCCCGACGGCACCGAGCTGCGTGCGTCGTGGTGGCAGGCGGCCGTGCTGCTGCGCGGCCAGGTGGCGTGCTGCCTCGCCGACTCGAACGTGATCGCCCGGCAGCGCGACGAGGTGCAGCGCACGCGCGAGCTGTTCGGGGCGCGCACGATCTTCCTCATGCACGACGAGATCCGCGCGCTGGGCCAGGACTCGACCTGCCTCGAGAGCGGGCTGCCCTCGGCGCAGATCCTGGCGGCGAATGTGCGTGCGCTCGCGGGTGCGGCGGGCGACGCGCGCATGTGCGTGTGGGGCGACCTCTTCGACCCACTGCAGAACGCGGTGCCGGACTACTACCTCGTGCGCGGCGGGCTCGCGGGTGCGGGCGATGCGCTCCCGCGCGCGATCGACGTCGTCAACTGGAACGGCGCGCGTGCCGCGCCGTCGTTGCGCGGGTTTGCGCTGCGCGGCCACCGCCAGGTCTGGGCCGGCTACTACGACCGGCCACCCGGCGAGATCCAGCGCATCCTGCCGATCCTCGAGAACACGCGCGGCGCCTACGCGGTCATGTACACGACGTGGCAGGAGCGCTGGGACGATCTCGAGGCGTTCGCGCGCGAGGTCCGCGCGCGCTGAACGTCACCCCGCGCGGCGTTCCGAGTTCGGCAGCTCGGCCAGCACGCGACGCGCGATCGTCTCGGCCGCGTCGGGGCGCGCGAGCCGCGCCGCATTGGCGCGCACGCGGCCGAGCGCCGCGGGATCCGCGAGCCAGCGCATCACGGTCGCCGCGACCATCTCGGGCGAATCCACGTGCACGGCGGCGCCGCCGGATTCGAGGTACTGCGCGTTGCGCACCTCCTGGCCGGGCGTGGGCCGGAACACCACGAGCGGCGTGCGCTTGATGAGCGCCTCCGAGCACGTGAGGCCACCGGCCTTGCTCACAACCGCGTCCGCGGCCTCGAGCAACACGTCGACGTCCTGCGTGAACCCGAGCGCGTGCACCTGGCCCGCCTGCGCCGCGGGCAGCGCCGCGACCTGCCGCTGCAGGCGCACGTTGGTGCCGCAAACCACCACCACCTGCGGCGCCGCGTCGATCGAGGCGAGCCGGTTCGCGAGATCCGCCATCGGCCCGACACCGCTGCCGCCGCCCATCACCAGCACGACGGGCTTCGCGGGATCGAGGCCCATGCGCGTGCGCGCGGCCTCGCGCCCGAGCTCGTGCGCGAAGCGCGGATCGACGGGAATGCCCGTCACCTCGATGCGGTCGCGGGGCACGCCGTGGCCGTGCAGTTCAGCGGCGACCTCGTCGGAGGCGACGAAGTAGCGGTCGACGTGCGGGTACACCCACATCGGATGCGCGGTGAAGTCGGTGATGACGCAGTAGAGCGGCACACGCAGGCGGCCCTGGCCGCGCCGGGGCGCGAGCGCCTCGACCGGGAGGAAATGCGTGCACACGACCGCGTCGGGCGCCTCGCGCTCGACGACGCGCACGAGCCGCCGCAGCGAGAGCCGGTCGAGCGCCAGTCGCGCGGGCCCGGCGCTGCGATGAACGGGCTGCTGTTCCCAGAGCGTGTAGAGCGCGCCCCAGAGCCGCGGCGCGCGCTTGGCCATGGCGTCGTAACCCTGCGCATACGTCGACTGGTAGAAGCGCGACGCGAACACCAGCGTGTCCATCTCGCGCACGAGAGCATCGGGTGAGAGATCGCCGAGAGCGCGCGCGAGGGCCTGCGCCGCGCTGCGATGTCCGCTGCCGGCGGTGGCGTGCAGGATCGCGATGCGCGGACCGCTCGCCGAACCACCGCCCTGCAGCGTCTCGACCGCGACGACGCCACCGCCCGCGGCCGGGAAGAGCACATCGTGGTCGCGCGCGAGCACCTTGAGCCGGCGCCGCCACCACGCGCGCTGCGCGCGCAGCCGCGCGCGCCAGCGGGCGTCGGAAAGCGTCGGCAATCGCAGTCGACCGATGCGGGGCAGTCGAACCATGTCGCTCCAGTCAGTCCGTCACGGCGTTGCGATGATGCGTGATCACGACCCCGTCCGGCCTCACGTCGATGGCGACGACGTCCACGCGAACGTGGGCCGCTCCCTGCTGCGCGAGTGCGAGTGCGGCACGCACGAGCCGCTCGCGCTTGCGGCCGTCGACCGTGGCCGCGGCGCCGCCGAAGTCGCCGCGCGTCCGGGTCCGGACCTCGACCAGCACGCGCGTCGGCCCGTCGCCCACGACCACGTCCACTTCCACCCCGGCCAACCGCACGTTCCGCGCGATCGGCCGGCACCCCACCAGTTCCAGGTACGCCAGGGCCAGGGACTCCCCAGCCCGCCCGCGATCCTGCGCGATGCCCATCACCCGCTCCCTTCGGGGGCGAGGGCGGCGAATGTAACACGGAGCCCCGTCAACGCCTGAAACGGGCCCGCGCACGGCGGGGAGCCACGATCTCGACACGGATCGGCGCGGCGTGAGGCCCTGTCGATCGCGCGCAAGGGCGTGTCCGGGTCGGGGCGCGAATTCCGTGTTCGTGAGTGGGGGGCACGGCGCTGACCCCTACGGAGAGCGCCACTCCCTTCCTCCCGGAGGTCGACATGAACCGTCATCGGATGTTCGTCCCCGCGTTCGCCGCCCTGGCGTTCGCCCTCGTCGCCCCGGCAGCGTCCGGCGCGAGCACCGCACCGAAGGAACCCGAGGCGCGGACCGCGCTCACGACCGCCCAATCGCCGCCCCGTTCCGCTGCCCAGCGCGAGAAGGAAGCGGCCGCGCTCGCCGCTGCGGTGCGCGCCACGGCCACGACGTTGGCGCCGGCGCACGTCAAGGCCGCACCGGTCACGACGACCGGTCCCGCCGCGCCGCGTCCCGCGGCGGCGCGCTCGCCCGTCCCCGCGCTCGTGAAGCGCGATCTCGACCGCCGCCTGCACACCGCGCCACCCGCGCCCACCGCGAGCGCCGCGAAGCCCGCCGACGTCTCGACCGCGCGGACCCCCGCCGGCACGCCGGCCGCCGCGCGCGCCCCCAAGACCGCGGCGATGGCCGGGACGCCGGCGCGAAACCTGGAGGAGAAGCCGAGGGACGCGGGCACGAGCGGGCCGGCTCCGGCCACGCTCGCGCCCGCACCGCAGGCCAAGCGCGCGGCGGCGGCCGCGAAGGGCGGTGCGCGATGACCGCGCGCACGCACGTCCTCGCCGCGCCGCTGCTCGCCGCGTTCGCGCTCGCCGGCGTGGTGACCGCGCACGCCGCCTGCGTCTACACGCCGCTCACGAGCGGCGTCGCGGCGCCCGTCGCGGCTCCGTCCGGCAACTTCACGTTCACGCAGTCCGTCTTCTACTGGACGGCCGCCGCCGTGCGGCCGCAGCCCGGCGACGACTGGGATCTGCGCGTCTATTCCGGCACGGCCGCCGATCCCGCGTGCGTGAGCGGCCAGCTCGCGTCGTCGGTCGCCTCCGGCAGCAACATCGATTTCGTGATCGGCGACTTCAACGCGGATCCCCTCGGCACCTACTACGCGGTCGCCAACCGCTACTCGGGCGCCGCGGACGCGAGCGTCCAGTGGGACGACGGCCCCGACGCGATCACCGTCGACTCTCCCGGCGACGCGAACAGCATGTACGCTCCCGACCTCGTCCGCGTCTACGACGTCTTCCTGATCGGGGGCACCTCGTACGCGATCGACTTCTTCCCCGAGACGGGAGGGTCGGGGCGCCTGGCGCTCTTCCGGAACACGGGCGGGGGCACGTACTGGGCGGGCCGCTCGGCGTCGCAGCTCGAGGTCTCGGGCCCGACGACGTACACCGCACCCGCGACCGGCTTCTACGCGCTCGTCGTGATCAACGACGCCGCCGCCACGTTCGGCTACACGCTGGCCGTGAGCTCGAGTCCGTGCGGCGTGCCGCTCTCGCTTTCCACGACGACGCCCGCGTTCGCGCTGCCGCCGGGAGGCGCGTTCGCGTTCGAGGGCTCGTTCCCGTGGTGGATGGGGCTCGCCGTGCGCGGCAACGGTGGCGACTGGGACGCGAAACTCGAATCCTCGCCGGCCGGCGGCGCCGCGCCCGAGTGCCCGTCGGGAGTCCTCGCGTCGTCGGCGCTGGGCGGCGGAACCGTGGACCTCGTGGTGGGCGACTTCTACCACTCCAATCCGGGCTGGTACTTCGGCTACGCGTCGCAGTTCTCGGGCGGCGCGTCGGCGAGCGTCCAGTTCACGAGCACGCAGGGCGACCTCACGATCAACGGGCAGGCGACCGGGGCCTCGTTCGGAGCGGGCGACCTCGCGCACATGTACAACGTGTTCCTGCAGGCGGGACACACGTACACGTTCAACTTCGGTGCGCCGGCCGGGATCAACCTGGCGCTCTTCGCCAATCCCGAAGGCGGCTCCTACTTCGTCGGCAGGCCCAGCGCCGTCCTCACCACCGGTACGACGGCCAACTACACCGCGCCCACGACGGACTACTACGGGATCGCGGTCATGAACGACGCCGCGCTCGCCGCCGGCTACACGCTCGAGGTCGCGGAGTGTGGCGCGGTGACCGCGCTCACCCCCGGCACGATCGAGACCACGCCGCGCCCGTACGCCTACTACTCGTTCCAGCAGAACACGGCGTACTGGACCGTGGTCGGCGTGCGGAATCCGTCGGTGGATTGGGACCTGGGCGTGAGCCAGGACAACGTGAACGGCTCCTGGCCCTTCTGCGCGACGACGGTTCTCGGCACCTCGGGGTACCCGCTTCCGGTGATGGACCTCGTCGTGGGCGACTTCAACGCGAACCCGGTCGGCACGTACTACGTGGCGGCCGACCAGTTCACGATCGGGGCGTTCTCGGCGGCCGACGTCCAGTGGGATTCGGGCAGTGACCAGATCGTCCCGAATGACAACAACCTCCCGCTCTACGAGACCGGCCCCGGCGAGATCGTGAAGTGCTGGGACGTGCGCCTGGTCGCGGGCCAGACGTACGCGTTCGACCTGCTGCACGGCGGCGGCGCCGGCCTGCAGCTCCTGCTCTTCCGCAATGCGTCCGGCGGCGTCTACTGGAGCGGGCGCAGCAGCGCCCAGTTCGAGACGGCCCTCACCCAGACCTACACCGCGCCGTCCACGGGCTACTACGGTCTCGTCGTCGTCAACGACGACGGAGTGACCGACAGCTACCGGGTCCGCGTCCGCACGTGCGACCCCGTCGTGACGCTGCCGGCGCCGCCGGCGTCGTGGGTCACGAATCACCCCGTCGAACTCGCGTCGTGGGTCCCCTCGGCCGGCTACTGGTCCCCGGTCGCGGTACGCGCCGCATTGCCGGCCGAAGACTGGGACGTCGGAGCGTACAGCTCGGCAACGGGCGGGGCGCTCGGCGCATGCGCGAGCGGCATCCTCGCCGCCTCGAGTTTCGTCGCGGGTCGGACCGACTTCGTCGTCGGCGATTTCAACGTCAATCCTCCCGGCACGTACGACGCACGCGCGAACCGATTCTCCGGCACCGGGGCCGCATACATGGGCGCCTTCCCCGGCGGCCAGACGCTGGCAATCGGTGGCCCATTCGCGACGCGGCACGTCTCCAACTCGTTCCTGGTGGAGAGCTGGGACGTGTTCCTGAACGCGGGCCAGACCTACACGGCGTTCTTCACGCACGACAACACGCTCGATGCGAAGGCCTGCATGTTCGCGCCCACCGGTGGCGTGAGCTGGCAGCCCCGCAGCGGCGCGATCCTGGAGAGCGCCTATTCGAAGAGTTTCGTCGCGCCCGCGACCGGCTGGTACGGCGTCGTGGTCGTGAACGACGGTGGCGACGGGCAGTTCGACGTCGGGATCAACAACGGCGTCACCGCGGCGGACGGTGCGCCGCCGCCGGCGCGCGACGCGCTGCACGGCGCCTCGCCCAACCCGGGCCGCGCGGGCCTGCACCTGCAGTACGCGCTGCATGACGCGGCCGAGGTCACGTTCGACGTGATCGACATGGCCGGCCGCCGCGTGGCGCACCTCTCGCCGGGCGCGAAGGGCGCCGGCGAGTGGACCGAGGCGTGGGCGGCCACCGACGAGCAGGGCCGCGCGCTGCCCTCGGGTCTCTACTTCGTCCGCATGCGCCTCGGCGACCGCGTCGTGGGGACGCAGAAGCTGACGCTGCTCGAGTAGCGCGCGCGAACGCCGGAATCAGGGGGGCCGGGGTCCGAAGCGGACCCCGGCCCTTCGCTTCTCCGGAAGCCCCCGTCACGCCGACGTTCAGCGCAGGGTCTTGCGCGCCGATGGCACCTGCATCCATCGTTCGGGCCGGAACCTCAGGAGCGCGCCCACCTCATGTTCAGTCCTCGCGGCATGATCACGCTCGGCATGATCGTCGGCGGATTCGTCGGCGGCTGGATCCCCACGCTGTGGGGAGCCTCCGGCTTCTCGCTGACGTCACTCGCCGGCAGCACCCTCGGCGGGCTCGCGGGTATCTGGTTGGGCTGGAAGCTGACGCGGTAGCGGCGACGTCGTTCGCTCAGCCCAGCGGCAGTTCCAGCGCCGACACGGGCGCGTAGCTGAGGCGATGCAGCGGACACGGGCCGTGTTCGCGCAGTGCGGCAAGGTGCTCGGCGGTGCCGTAGCCCTTGTGCTGCGCGAAGCCGTACTGCGGCCAGACGCGATCGAGCCGCGTCATGATCCGGTCGCGCACGACCTTCGCGACGATGCTCGCCGCGGCGATCGACAGGCACGTCGCGTCACCGTCGATCACGAACTGCTGCTCGCACACCAGGCCTGGCACGGTGTCGTTGCCGTCCACCAGCACGAGCTCGGGTGCCACGCGGAGCCGGGCCACCGAACGCCGCATCGCCTCGAGCGTCGCGCGCCGGATGTTGTCGCGATCGATCGTGCGCGCACCGACGACGCACCACGCGAACGCCCGGGCCTGCGAGAGGACCCGGGCGTAATGTTCTTCGCGCTTCGCCGCGCTGAGCTGCTTGCTGTCGTTGAACCCGTCCCAGTCGAGCGACGGATCCAGCACGACCGCGGCGGCGACCACCGGACCGGCAAGGGGACCACGTCCGGCTTCGTCCACCCCGGCGACCGTGGCGCGCGACCCGGCGAGCTGGGCCTCGGCGCGCGCCAGACGGCGCCAGCGGGGTGACTTCACTTCGCGGCCGCGTCTCCCTGCACGACACGCTCCTTGAGACGAGCGGCCTTGCCCTTCTTCTTGCGCAGGTAGAAGAGCTTCGCGCGGCGGACCTTCTTCTGGCCGACGACCTTGATGCCGGCGATCGACGGCGAGTGCAGCGGCCACGTGCGCTCGACTCCGATGCCCTCGGAGATCTTGCGGACCGTGAACGTCTTGCGCATGCCGGCGCCGCGCACGTTGGTGACCTCGCCCTTGAACTTCTGCTGGCGTTCCTTGTCGCCTTCGATCACGCGAACGCTGACCTCGACGGTGGTGCCGGGGCGAAGGTCGGGAACCTCGCTCTTGAGCTGGCTGTTCTCGATCTTCTGGATGAGGCCCATGACGGGCTCCTTTCTGGCTATTGCGCCCGTGAGACGGGCCTGCGGAAGCGGGCGCGGAGTATACGGTAAGCCGCCCGGACCGCCAAGCGGGCCGCGGGATCGCGTTCCGGGCGGGCGGCGGCAGGGGCCACCCCGTGCGGGCCGCCCGGGGCCGCTCTCGGCGGCGGGTGGCGGACGCCTAGGCGCGGTCCGCAAGTCGCCCGGCTCAGCGGTACGCGGCCTTCAGGCTCCCCCACGAATAGCTCCGGGTGGGATCGGCATGGAAGCCGGGCGCGAGGTTGCCCGCCGTCTGGTCCTCGTAGCCCGACACGTACCAGCGGCCGGCCGGTGAACCCTCGCTCGCCAGCCGCTCGGGTCCGATGGCCGCGGAATCGCCCCGGACCACGTAGAGCAGGGCGCGTCCATTGATCACCCAGACATCCGGCGTGCCATTGCGATCGAACGTGACCCGGAGCATGAGCGACGTCGAGACGGCCTTGTGGACGTCTGGGTCCTTGCCGGGCCTCGTGTCGGTCATCGGAACGAGCGCGTTGTCGATCGTGGCCTGGAAGTCCGCGGCCACGGGCGACGAACTGCCCCCCGTGAACAGGTGCTCGAGCGAGGACGTCTCGTCCAGCCGTCCCCAGGCTGTCGTGCGGAAGGGGGCGCCGCTCGAATCGTTCGCCGCGAACACGAACGTGTAATCGTCCGTCAGGAGGCGCAGGCACGCGGCGGGATCGCGTGACGCCAGCCCCTGGAAGTAGAGCCGCACGGCGGCCCTGGGAGAGTCGGCGACCGGCACCGGGGTCACGACCGGTGCCGTGGCGTGTTTGCGGGCACACGCGAACAGCGACGACGCGAGCAGGACGAGGGCGAAGAAGCGAGCGATGCGGCGCACGAGCGACTCCTGGCGGGGGACGTCGCCTCCGAGTCTACGCCTGCAGGAAAGGGCACTCCACCTCGCGGGGACCGCACGCACCGGCTCCGAGGTGGGCGGTCCCCGTGTCGGCGATCAGCGCGCGATCGCCGCGACCTTCGCGGCGGCCGGCTCCAGCCAGCGCTGGCGCAGACCGCCGAGCGTGAGCGGTGGCTCGTCGTGCCCGCTGCCCAGATCGTCCCAGCGTTCGAGGTACCAGCTCGTGGAATCGGCGAGGTCTCCCAACGCGCAGCCCGGGCGGGTCCGGGCCGAATCGCCCCGCACGAGGTAGAAATCCGATGCGCCCCATGCGGCGGGCAGGAGTTGCACACCCGCGGAGTCGGCCGCCCCCGTCACGTACACGAAGACTCTCACCAGCCGATGCCAGCGATTCGCGTGGCCGGGCCGGAGGTCGGCCGTGGGCGTGAGGGAACCCACGAAACGGACCTGCACGTCCGAGAGCGGCACGCGTGCGCCCCCCCCCACGAGCATGTGCGTGACGAACGTCGACTCGGCCGCGAAGTCCCACGGCTTCACGCGGGAGGAGCTGCCCGCGGAATCCCCGGGCCCGTACGTGAACCCGAAATCGCGCGTCAGCAGCGACAGGTAGCCGGAGGCGTCGCGCGCCCGCCACCGGGCGGCGAAGAGCGTCACGACCTCCACGGGCGACGATGCGACCAATTCGAGTGCGTCGCCGCCGCGGGTCGAGGACAGCGTGCGGTGCGGGTCGCAGCCGAAACAGGTGACGGCGAGGAACAGCGCCGCGAAGGCGGCCGGGGAGCGTTTCACGAAACGTCCTTTCCGGGGCGAAGCACGTGCTCCTACCACCTCCGGCGCGCCGGGGTTCCCGGGAGTTCTGCCGCCGGAACCGCGGGTGCGCGGTCCGGGGGCTCTGGGCTACAGTCGCGCCCATGTTCAATCGCAGTCGCCAGCTGTTCGCCACCGCCATGTTCGTCCAGGACGGGCTGCTCGTCGGGGCGGCGTGGCTGCTCGCTTACTGGCTGCGCTTCTTCGGGCTGCATCTCGCCGCCCCGCGCGGTGTGCCGCCGCTGCGGCCCTACCTTTGGGCATGCGCGGTGCTGGTGCCGACGGCGCTGCTCGTGCTGCGCTCGTTCCGGCTCTACCGCTCGGCGCGCACCGAACGCATCGGCCACGAGGTGTTCTCGCTCGCGCAGTCGCTCGCGGTCACCGCGGCGCTCGCGGCGCTGGGTTCGTACCTCGTGCGCGGCGAGCTCTCGCGCGCGGTCATCGTGGTCTTCTACGTCACCGCCATGGCGATCTTCACCGCGGACCGCATCGTGCTGCGGCTCTGGCTGCGCACGCTGCGGCGCAGCGGCCGGAACCTGCGGCACGTCCTCGTGGTGGGCACCGGCGCCACGGCCGAGCACCTGCTCGCGAAGATCCGCCAGCACGCCGACTTCGGCCTCATGGTGCACGGGCTCGTCGCGGAGTCCGCCGCCCGCGCGCCCGAGCGCGTCGCCGGCGTTCCGGTGATCGGCACGGTCGAGGACCTCCCTCGGCTCGCCGAGAGGCACGGCGCCGAGATCATCTACCTCGCCCTGCAGCGCTCGGAATGGCAGGCCGAGGAGCGCGCGCTGCAACTGCTCGAGGACTCCACGGTCGCCGTGCGGATGGTGCCCGATCTCTCGGCGGCCTACCGGCTCAACCCGAGCGTCGAGGACTTCGACGGCATGCCGGTCGTGCTCGTCACCGAGAGCCCGGAGCAGGGCTGGAACGCCGTCGCCAAACGCGCGTTCGACCTCGTGGGCGCGTCGGTCGCGCTGCTGATCGCGTCACCGGTGATGCTGGCGATCGCGCTGCTCGTGAAGCTCGACTCGCCGGGGCCGGTCTTCTACACGCAGGAACGCGTGGGCCTCAACGGCCGGCGGTTCCGCATGATCAAGTTCCGCAGCATGCGCGCGGACGCCGATCCCGCGGGCGGCGGCTGGACCACGAAGGACGACCCGCGCCGCACGAAACTCGGCACGACGCTGCGCCGGCTCTCGCTCGACGAACTGCCGCAGCTCTGGAACGTGATCGTGGGCGACATGAGCCTGGTGGGCCCGCGGCCCGAGCAGCCCGAGCACGTGGGCCGCTTCCGCGCGTCCATTCCGCGGTACATGCTGCGCCACCACGTGCGCGCGGGCCTCACGGGCTGGGCGCAGGTGAACGGCCTGCGCGGCGACACGCCACTGGAACAGCGCATCCAGTACGACCTCTACTACATCGAGCACTGGTCGCTGCTGTTCGACCTGCGGATCCTCTGGCTCACGGTCGGCCGCGTCTTCCGCGACGCGAGCGCGTACTAGCGGAACGTTCCGCGCGCCGGCCGGGGACGTCGACGGACGGCCCGTTCGGTTCGGCATCCTGCCTCACCTCACCGCATCCAGGCGCGGCTCACGCCATCCCTGGCTTCGCTCGCGCCTCGGGCGCACCGTCCGTCGACGTCCCCGGCCGGCACGCGGAACGCCTTCGAACTTACGGGCTCGCCTTCCGTTGTTCCCGCGCCTTCGCCCACGCGGCCGCGCGGAACTGGCCGCGTAGCAGGGCCACCGTCATGGCCGGCGGCACGAGGAACGCCATCGGCAGCCGCAGCGGGTGGAACTTCCACTTCGCCCACACCGCGAGCATGCACAGCACCGCGATCGCGAGCAGCGGGGCCGACGACGCGCCGCGGCCGGCCACGGCCAGCGCCAGCGCGAGCAGCACCGCGAGGACGGCACCGACACAGGCGCGCACGATCGGGCGGCGCACGCGTACCGGTCCCACCTGGTGCACCTCGATGCGCTCGCGGAAGAGCCGCGGGTGGCGGAGCGCGAGCAGCGGATCCATCTCGTAGCGCGCGGCCCAGCGCATCGGGTCCCAGAAGCCCGGGTGCTCGTCGGGATGCGTCACGCGCACGGTGTCGTCGTGCACGATCACGGCGCGTGCCTCCTCGAGCTTGAAACCGAAATCGGAATCCTCGCGAAAGTAGAGGCCATGCGCCGCGTCGAAGAACGCCTCTTCGTAGCCGCCGACGCGCGCGTACCAGCTGCGACGCACGAACAGGTTGGTCGGGATGAACTGCGGCAGTCCCACCAGGTGGTTGCGCAGCGCGCGGCCGCCCGGCAGCACCGTGAGCCCCTCGATCACGTCGGGCGCGGGCTCGCGCGACATGCGCGCCTCGGCGCGCTCGAGCCAGTCGGGCGCGGGTACGACGTCGTCCTCGGTGAGCGCGAGCCATTCGCCGCGCGCCAGCGCCGCCGCCACGTTGCGCGCCGCGCCGGGGCCACGCCGCTCGGCCAGCGACAGCACGCGGCCGTTCAGGCCCACGACGCGCGCCTCGAGCTCCGGCGACGGCGTCGCGCCGTCGACTGCCAGCAGCACCTCGAACCGTTCCCGCGGCAGCGTCTGCGCTTCGAGCGCGCCCAGCAGGCCGTCGAGCTTGCCGGCGTCGCCGCGCGTGGGCACGACGACCGAGATCACGGCCGGCTCAGCGCGGCGCGCCGGCGGCCGTGCGCGCGGCGCGGTACCACTCGATGGTCTTGCGCATGCCGTCCTCGAACGGCGTGCGGGCGCGCCAGCCGAGCTTCTCGGCGGCCTTGGAGACCTCGAGGCAGCGGCGCGGCTGGCCATCGGGCTTGCTCGCGTCCCAGCGCAGCGTGCCCGTGAAGCCGCAGAGCTTCGCGATCACCTCGACCAGCTCGCGGATCGAGATCTCCTGCCCGGAACCGACGTTGATCGGCTCGCTGCCCTCGAGCTTCCCGAAGGCCGTCGCGATCGCCTCGGCGGCGTCCTCGACGAACAGGAACTCGCGCGTGGCCTTGCCCGTCCCCCAGACTTCGATCTCGCGATCGCCCCGTTCCACCGCTTCGAGGCACTTGCGGATCAGCGCCGGGATGACGTGCGAGCTGGACGGATCGAAGTTGTCGCGCGGGCCGTAGAGGTTCACCAGCATCACGCTGCTCGAATCGAAGCCGTACTCCTGGCGATAGGCCGCCGACTGCACGAGCAGCATCTTCTTCGCGAGCCCGTAGGGCGCGTTGGTCTCCTCGGGGTAGCCGTTCCAGAGATCCTCCTCGCGGAACGGCACCGGCGTGAACTTGGGGTACGAGCAGATCGTGCCCACGTTCAGGAATCGTTGCACGCCCGCGCGGCGCGAATGCTCCATGAGCAGCGTGCCCATCATGAGGTTCTGGAAGAAGAACGAACCCGGGTGCTCGCGATTGGCGCCGATCCCGCCGACCACGGCCGCGAGATGGACGATCGCCTGCGGCTTCACCTCGGCGAGCATGCGCGTCACGCCGTCCTCGTGGATGAGGTCGAACTGGCGCGAGCGGATCGCGACCGTGTCGCGGTACCCGGCGCGGCCGAGCGCCTCCATGACGTGCGAGCCGAGGAAGCCGCCGCCACCGGTGACGGCGATGCGCATGTCGGCGTTCATGAGGAGTCCTCTGGTTGGGATCAGGAGTGGCGGAACGCTAGGCCAGTGCCGGGCCGGGGTCAACCGGCGGCACGCGCCACGATTCCTGCTAGTCTGTGCCGCCCGATTCCCGACACCGCACCACCGCACACGGAGGTTCAGGCCCGATGAGTTCGCCGCTCCGCTTCCTGCCCGAGCCGATCGCCGAATCGTTGCGCGCGTGGCGGGCCGAGCAGCGCGATCGCCGCGAGTGGGACGCGTGGCAGCGCTCGCCCGTCGTGCCGCCCCCGCACGTGGTCAAGCTGCGCACCGTGCGCGAGTACGCACGGCGTTTCGGCACGCGCGTGCTCGTCGAGACGGGCACGTTCGAGGGCGAGATGCCGCGCAAGTGCCGCGACGACTTCACGCGCATCGTCACGATCGAGCTGGATCCCGGCTACGCGCGCCGCGCCGCGCACCGCCTGCGCCACCACGCGCACATCGAAGTGCTGCAGGGCGACAGCGCCACGCGGCTCGGCGACGTGCTCTCGACGCTCGACCCGCCCGCGCTCTTCTGGCTCGACGGCCACTGGTCCGGCGGGCTCACGGCGCGCGGCTCCAAGGACACGCCGCTCGCCGAGGAGATCGCCGCGATCGCGCGGCACCGCCGGCCCGGGCACGTGATCCTCGTGGACGACGCGCGCTGCCTCGGCGACGGCGACTACCCGACGCTCGCGACGCTCGAGCAGCTGCTGCGCGCGGTGCCCGGCATCGAGCAGGTCGAGGTCCGGGACGACATCGTCCGCGCGACCCCGGCGGTCCCCGCCGCGACCCCGCGCGGTTGACCCGCCCGGGGCCACGCGCCATCATCGCCGCCCGTTTCGGCACACCCACGTCCCACACGAAAGGCGCTGCGCCATGTCCCTGCGGCTTCACGTCGGCTGCGGCACGGTCTACCTCGACGGCTGGGTCAACATCGACGTCGAGGTGCCCGGCTACTCGTACCTCGCGAGCGAGCGGCCCGACCTCGCCGAGATCAACCGCACCACGGTCGAGCGCTACTACAAGAACGAGGAATCGCAGGCCACGCTCGAGAAGGGCCCCGGCCGCCCGCAGTACTGCGTGGTGGACCGCTACGGCGCGGTGGACGCACTGCCGGTCGAGCCCGGGACGGTGGACGAGATCCGCACGGTGCAGGTGCTCGAGCACATCGCCTATCCCGACGTGCCGCGGGTGCTGAAGTACTGGCATTCGCTGCTCAAGCCGGGCGGTGTCTGCCACGTCGACGTGCCGGACTTCGAGGAGACCGCGCGCCAGCTGCTCGCGCAGCCGGACGAGGCGTCCAAGGACTGGTACTACCGCCTGGTCTACGGCAGCCAGAAGAACGCGTACGCGTTCCACCGGAGCGGCTTCAGCCCGGCGCGACTGGAGCGGCTGCTGCGCGAGGCCGGCTTCGCGCAGGTTCGCCACGTGCCGAACACGATCCACTTCTACCCCGTCTGCATCGCCGAGGGCATCCGCTGACGCGCGCGCCGCGGCGGGCTCCGCCGCGGCCGCCGCGCGCGCGGTGACGCTGCATGCGCCTGTTCATGGTTCTCGCGGCGAGCCCGAATCCCACCTTCGCCTCGAGCCTCTGGAAGACCAACCTGCACGACCCACTCGTGCGCATGGGGCACGACGTCGTGCTCTACGGCGAAGGCGTGCAGCCGCTCTTCGATCTCGACCCGGCTGCCGAGTCCACGCGCGAGCCGCGCGCGCGCTTCACGCAGCGCTGCCTGGAGGCGATCCGCGCCGCGCACGCCGAGAAGCCGCTCGACTTCGTGTTCACGTACGTGAGCGACTGCCACTTCGAGCCCGCGGCGCTGGACGAACTGCGGCGCACGGTGGCGCCCGTCGTGAACTTCTTCTGCAACAACGTGCACCAGTTCCATCTGGTGCAGCGCACGGCGAAGCACTTCGACCTCTGCCTCGTGCCCGAGCGCGAGGCGATGGCGCGCTACGCGGCCGCGGGCGCGACGCCACTCTGGTGGCCCATGGCGGCCGACCCGCTCGCGTACGCGCCGCGCGACGTGACGCCCGATCTCGGCATCACGTTCGCGGGCCAGCGCTACGGCGACCGCACGCAGCTGATGTTCGCGCTGCTCGAGGCCGGGCTCGACGCGCATGCGTTCGGCCAGGGCTGGGAGAGCACGCGCGCGATCGCGCAGGGCGCCGCCGAGGCCGCGGGGCCGCTCGCGGCCGCGGCCAAGCTCGTGCGCGACGCCCTGAACGGCCGGCGCCCGTGGGTGGCGCTGGCCGATCGCGACGCATGGAAGCGGCTGCGCGAGCGGCACGCGCCGGCGCTGCACGGGCCCGTGAACGACGCGGAGTACGTGGCGCTGTTCGCGCGCAGCCGGATCAACCTCGGCTTCCTCGTGCTGGGCGACACGCACCGCACGCTGCGGCCGCTGCGGCAGGTGCGGCTGCGCGAGTTCGAGGCGACCATGGCCGGCGGCTTCTACCTGACGGGCCACCTGCCCGAGCTGGCCGAGCTCTACGAACTGGGCCGCGAGATCGAGACCTACCGCGACCGCGCCGAGCTCGTGGACAAGTGCCGCTTCTACCTCGCGAACGACGCCGCGCGCGAACGCGTGCGTGCCTCCGGGCACGCGCGGGCGCGCCGCGACCACACGTGGGAGCGCCGCTTCGAGGCGCTGTTCGCGGAGCTGGCGCGCCGCGGGCTCGCGCCGCGCGGCTGACGCTCAGCGCGACTTCGAGATCGCGAGCGCGACGAGCAGCGCCGCGCCGGCGAGCCAGAGCGCGAGGTCGCGCGGACGCAGCGTGACGCCGCGTGCGCTCATCAGCACGCCGGTCACGAGCATCGACACGCCGGCGCCCGCGGCGTAGGCCAGCGGCAACGCCAGCACGCCGGCCCCGGCGTGCGCGGCGGCCGCGTAGCCGGCCAGCGTGCCGAGTACGCTCGAAACGCCGATCGGCACCCAGAGCCGCACGCCGCCCACGGGCAGCGCGCCCAGCGCCCACACCTGCACGCCGATCTTGCCGAACTCGCCGGCGAGCATCCACGCGAGCATCGGGCCGGCCGCGTCGAACCGGCTCGAATAGAGCAGGTGAAGCAGCGGCGTCGCGAGCAGCCCGGTCGCGAGGCAGCCGAGCGCGCCGAGCCCCACGAGCGGCGTCCAGTTGAGCCGCGTGTAGTGCCGCACGCCGGCCACGTCGCGCTGGCCGCTGATGCGGCCGAATGCGTACGCCGACAGGTACGCGTAGATGAGCGAGCCGAGCTGCTGCGAGAGCCCGAGCGACGCCTGCAGCAATCCGTTGGCGGCGAGCCCGGCGATGCGCACGTAGTGCGAGCGCAGCACGAGCAGCGTCCCGAGATCGGCGAGCCCCAGCGCGAGCGAGGCCATCGCGACGCCGAGCATCGCGCGCGCCTCGGCGGGATCGAACGACGGGCCCGCCGGGCGCGCGAACGCGGCGCGATACCGGCCGCCGTGCACGAGCAGCGACACCGCGATCGCGGCGGGCCAGAAGAGGCTCACGCTCCAGACCGCGCCGCCGATCGCGAAGCGCGGCACGAGCAGCAGCGCGGCGCCGACCATGACCACGGCGCCCGCGACGGCGTACGTGAACGGCGTCTTCACGTCCGAGTGCCCGGCGAAGAGGCCGTTGAGGAGCGCCTGGTGCCCGAGCCCGACCACCGCGAGCATCGAGATCCGCACGAGCCCTGCGTGCTCGGCCGTCCCGAAGAGCGCGAGGCTCGCCCACGGCGCGAACGCGAGCCCGAGCGCTGCCGCGACCAGCGTGGTCACGCCGATCATGCGGCGCGCGGTCGCGAACGTGCGGCGCACGGCCTCGGCGTCGTCGCGCGCAAGCGCCGCGCCGATGCTGCGCGCCACCGGCACGGCGAGCCCGAGGCCGGTCAGCGTGCCGAGCCAGGTCTGCCCCGCGACCACCTGCCCGAGCACGCCCAGGCCCGCCGGATCGAGGTGCAACGCGAGCCACTTGTTGCGGGCCACGCTGCCGAGGGCGCCGACCACCGGCGTCCCTGCGGCGAGCCACAGCCGCAGGGCCCGGCTCTTCCACACGGCGAGACGCGGTTCGGACATGGCCGCGCAGTCTCGGGGCCGCTCGCGGTGGTGTCAATCGCCGCGGACGTTCCGGCACACCGCCCGGAGCGCCCGCGAACGCGTGCTATAGTGCCGCCCTCGCGCCCTTCGCGCGTCCATCCCGCCACCGGAGCCCGATGCCGCCCACGATCCTTCGCCGGGGATCGGAGAACGCCCTCCGCCCCCTCGCACCGCGAGCGCACGCCACTCACGGGGAGAACCGCTGACCATGTGCGGAATCGGCGGCGTCCTGGCGCTCGGCGAACGTTCGCCCGACCCCGCGTGGGGCCGGCTGCTGACGGACGGCCTCGCGCACCGCGGCCCCGACGACCACGGCGTCTACGCGGACGAGCGGATCGTGCTCGCGCACCGGCGGCTGTCGATCATCGACACGAGCGCCGCGGGGCACCAGCCCATGGCGTCGGGCGACGGCCGTTTCCAGATCGTGCAGAACGGCGAGATCTACAACCACGCCGAGGTCGGCCGCGCGCTCGCCGCCGACGGCGTCGCGCTGCGCTCGCGATCCGACACCGAGGTGCTGGTCGAACTGCTCGCGCACCGCGGCGCCGACGGGCTGCACGCGGCGCGTGGCATGTTCGCGTTCGGGCTCTGGGACCGCACGCGCGGCGAGCTGCTGCTCGCGCGTGACCGCCTCGGCAAGAAGCCGCTGGTCTGGATCCGCACCGACGAGTGGCTCGCGTTCGCGTCCGAGGCGCGCGCTCTGCTGCGGCTGCCGTTCGTGCGCGCGCGGCTCGACCGCGAGCGGCTGCGCGACTACGTGCGCTTCCTCTACGTGCCCGCACCGCACACGCTGGTCGCCGGGATGCACAAGCTCCCCGCGGGCCATCGCATGCTCGTGCGCGCCGGCGCCGCGGGCCGCACCGCCGAGCCCGAGCGCTGGTGGCGCCTGCCCGAACCCGACCCGGTGCAGCGCGCCGACGCCGCGTGGTTCGAGCAGCTGGACGCCGAGCTCACCGAGGCGACGCGGCTGCGCACGGTGAGCGACGTACCGATCGGCGTGTTCCTGAGCGGCGGCGTGGACTCGACCACCGTGCTCGAACGCCTCCGCGCGATCGGGCACTCGCCCATCCGCACGTTCACGATCGGCTTCGCGGGCCTGCCCGACGAGCGCGCGATCGCCCGCGAGTCCGCGGCGCGTTTCGGCGCCGAGCACACGGAGCTGGTGCTGGAGGCCGGCATCGAGGACTCGATCGACGCGACGCTCGCCCACTTCGGCGAACCGCTGGGCGACAGCGCCGTGGTCACGACCGCGCTGATCGCCCGCGAGGCCGCGCAGCACGTGAAGGTGATCCTGAACGGCGACGGCGGCGACGAGCTGTTCGGCGGCTACACGCGCTACCGGCTCGCGCGCCGCATCGACCTCGCCGCGCGCTGGCCCGGCGGGCTCGAAGCCCTGAAGCGCATGGCCCGGCATGCGCCGCACGCGCGGCGCACGATCGAGGTGTACGAGCGCGAAGGCCCGGCCGCGGCCGCGCGCGAGCAGGGCGCGATCGCCTCGCCCGCGCACCTGGACGCGCTGCTCGGGCCGGCGGCGGCGTCCGCTGCGGCGGCCACGTCCGCGAGCGATCTCACCACGGCGATGTTCGCGTGGGACACGGGCACCTACCTGCCCGACGACCTGCTCGTGAAGGTGGACGTCGCGTCGATGCGCTTCGCGCTCGAGAACCGCTCGCCGCTGCTCGAGCACCGGTTGTTCGAGCACGTGGGCCGGCTGCCCGCCGCGCACCGCGCGTCGGCGTTCGCGACCAAGCCGCTCCTGCGCCGGCTCGTGCGCGACCGGCTGCCCGCGGCGCCGCTCGCCGCGCGCAAGATCGGCTTCCAGCTGCCGCTCGCCGAGTGGCTGCGCGGACGGCTTCGCCCGTGGCTCGAGGGCCTGCTGCTCGATCCGCAGGCGACCGGCACGCTCTTCCGGCCCGGTGCGCTGCGCGCCGAGGTCGAACGCTTCGGCGCGGGAAACAGCGACGGGCTCGCGACCTACCGGCTCTTCGGCCTCGCGGCGCTCGAACGCTGGGCGCGCGAATACGGCGTGAGCGTGGACGCGTGAGCGCCCCTCGCGTCTCGGTGCTGCTCGCGAGCCGGAACGGCGAGCGCCATCTCGCCGCGTCGCTCGCGAGCCTCGCGCGCCAGACGCTGCCCGGCGCGGAACTGGTCGCGGTGGACGACGGCTCGACCGACGGCACGCACGCGCTGCTGGCGGCGCATGCCGCGGCCCATCCGGAGGTGCGCGTGCTGCGCACCGAAGGGATCGGCCTGGCGGGGGCGCTCGCGCTCGCGGCATCGGAGGCGCGCGGAGAGCTGCTCGCGCGCCAGGACGACGACGACGTCTCGCACCCCGACCGGCTCGCGAAGCAGCTCGCGTTCCTCGACGCGCATCCGGAGATCGCACTGCTCGGCACCGCCGCGGAGGTGATCGACGCGGCCGGCGCCCTCACCGGCACCGAACCCGTGCTCACCGAGCCCGCGGCGATCCGCCGCCGCCTCGCGCGCGCGACGCCGTTCGTCCACGGCTCGGTGGTGATGCGGCGCGCGGCGTACGAGCGCGCGGGCGGCTATCGCAAGGCATTCCGCGCCTCGCAGGACTACGACCTCTGGCTGCGCTTCCCGGCGGACGCCGGGCTCGCCAACCTGCCCGAGCCGCTCTACCAGTGGCGCGCCCACCCGGGCGGCGTGTTCGCGCGGGCGCGCGACCAGCAGCTGCTGCACGCGGCGATCGCGCGCGCGTTCGCCGAGGAGCGCCGCGAGCGCGGCGTCGACGGCATCGCGATCCTCGAGCGCGCCGCGAGCGCCGAGGCGTTCCTCGCCGAGTACCCGCGCGCCGACCGCGTGGACCTCGTACTCGGCGAGCTGCTCGTGCGCGAGGGCCGTGTCCGCGAGGCGCGCGCCGTGCTCGCGCGGGCGAGCCGGGTGCTGCGGTCCCGCCGCGCTGCGTTCACCTGGTGGGCGCTCTCGTGGCCCGTCGCGTTCACGGGCCGCGCGCGGCGGGCGGCGCGAGGTGCGGCGTGAGGATCCTGCTGCAGAGCGAGGTCGACGTCTCGCTGCCCGGCGGGCTCGAGACGCACCTGCGCGAGCTCGCGGCGCACCTCGTGGCGCGCGGCCACGCGGTCGAGCTGATGGGCCAGGCGTCGAAGCCGCTCCCCTTCCCGGTGGTCGAGCGGCCCGAACTCGCGCGGTATGACGTCGTGCACCACCACGGCGGCGCATTCCCGCCGATGCTGCGCGACGCGAAGGCCTTCGTCGGCACACTGCACTTCTGCGTCGCCGCCAAGATGGCGACCTACGTGCGCATCGGCCGCCTGCAGACGCTGGCCAACCTCCCCAACTGGCGCGCCGTCGCCGCGGAACGCGCGCTCGCGCACCGGCGCGGGCGGCTGATCGCGGTGGCCGAACGGGTGCGCCGCGACTTCGCGCGCTGGCACGGGCTCGATCCGGCGCGCGCCACCGTGATCAGCAACGGCGTCACGCCGGCGGCACCGGTCGCGGACCGCGCCGCCGTGCGCGCGCGCTGGGGCGTGCCGGAAGACACGGTCGTACTGCTCACGATCGGGCGCGACGACTTCGTGAAGGGGTACGGTCTGCTCGGCCGCGCGTGGGACGCCGTGCGCGCGGAGCACGCGAACGCGCTCTGGGTCACCGTCGGCGGCCGCGCCACCGAACGCTCGCCCGGCCGGCTCGTGACCGGCCCACTGCCGCACGCCGGCGTCGTCGACTGGATCCACGCGGCCGACATGGGCGCTCTGCCGTCGTGGTACGAGGGCTGCAGCGTCGCGCTGCTCGAGATGCTCGCGAACCGGCTCTACACGCTCGCGCACGACGTGGGCAACGCCCCGGAGATCGTGCGGCCGCGCGAGAACGGCGAGATCGTCGCGCCCGAGGCAGGCGCGTGGCGCGAGGCGCTCGCGCGGCTCGTCGCGGCGAAGCCGGCGCGTCCCGCGGCGGGACTGCCGCGCGCCTACGAGTGGGCGGCGATCGCCGAGGCGACCGAGCGCGTCTACGCGGACGCGATCGCCGGGCGCTGAAGCCCCCGGCTCACGCGCGCCGCCGCGCCGCCTGCCAGGACTCGAGCCCGCGCTCGAACGCGCGCCGGAAGCCCGCGTCGAAGTGCTCGCCCGCGAACGGCTGGGCGAGCCGGCGCAGTGCGGCGGGATCGAACGTTTCGCGCTCGAAGAGCCGCATCGCGTCCGCGAGGCCGTCCGCCGTCTGCGTGCCGAACAGGACGCCACCCGGCACGCGCGCCGCGCCGCCAGCCGCGACCGTCGCGAGGGCTTCGGCGCTCGCGCCGAGGCCCACGGTCTCGAGTGCGCCGCCGCGGCCGTAGGCGATCACCGGCGTACCGCTCGCCATGGCCTCGACCGGCATCATCCCGAAGTCCTCCTCGCCCGGGAACAGCAGCGCGCGCCCGCCTTCGTAGAGGCGCGAGAGCGCGTCGTCGCCCAGCCAGCCCAGGAACTCCGTGCCCGCGGGCGCGAGGCGTTCGAGCCGCTCGCGCTCCTGCCCGCTGCCCGCGACGCGCACCGGACGGCCGAGCACCTTGCAGGCTTCCAGCGCGAGGTCCGCGCGCTTGTAGGGCGCGAACGCGCCCGCCAGCAGGTAGCGCTCGCGGGGCATGTCCGCGAGACGGAAGCGCTCGACGTCGATCGGCGGATGCAGCACCTCGGCGGCGCGGCCCCAGTGGCGGCGGATGCGCGCCGCCACGTGCGCGGAGTTGGCGAGCAGCACGTGCGGCCGGTTCGCGGTCGCGCGGTCCCACGCGCGCAGGTTCGCGCACGTCGCGTGCACGTACGCATCCAGCGGCCAGCCGAACTTTCCCGGCGGGAAGTACTCGTTCTCGAGGTCCCACACGTAGCGCATGGGCGTGTGCACGTAGCTCAGGTGGAAGGTGTCCGGCCCGGTGCGCACGCCCTTGGCGACCGCGTGGCTCGTCGAGATCACCGCGTCGAAGCCCGAGAGGTCGAACGATTCGATCGCGCGCGGGAAGAACGGCAGGTACCAGCGGTAGCGCTTCTCGGCGTCCGGGAAGCGCTGCAGGAACGACGTGCGGATCGGGTGCGACTCGAGTTCCGCCGACACGCCGCCGCGCGTCCAGACGAGCGTGTAGATCGGCGCGTCCGGAAAGAGGCGGGCGATGCGCTCGAGCACGCGCTCGCCCCCGCGCATGCCGGTCAGCCAGTCATGGACGAGTGCGACGCGCATGGGATCACTCCCCGCGCGGAGCGTCCGGCGTCTCCGCGTCCCACGTGCTCGCGGCCCACGCGAGGCCCGCGAGCGCCCAGAGGCCGTAGAGCAGCTCCTCGTCGCCGAAGTTCCACTCGAAGAAGCCGGCCACGAGGAAGCCCACGATCGCCGCGAGCGCGCCCAGCCGCACCGCGCCTGCGAAGCCGCCGCGGCGGAGCGACGCCGGCAGCCCGATCGCCGCGCAGCCCGCGAGCGAGCCGTAGAGCCACGCGAACGCGGCGAGCCCGATCGCGCCCATCTGCGCCGCGACCTGGACGATGACGTTGTGCAGGTGCCCCGCGCGCTCGGTCGCCTGGGGCAGGCGGTACTGGTCGTAGAGCCGGTGAAGGTCCTGCAGGCCGACGCCCGTCCACGGGTGGTCGCGGAACATGCGGAGCCCCGCGTCCCACATGTAGACGCGCTGCTGGTTCCACGGATTGTGCGGATCGAAGACGCTGCGGAGCCGCGCGCCCACGCTGCCGGGCGCGAACGCGAACACCCCGCCCACGACCACGGCCAGTACGATCAGCGCGAGCGGCCACGTGAAGCCCGCGATCACCGCGCACGAAACCACGAACGCGATCCACGCGCTGCGCGTGAACGTCGCGCCCAGCGCCACCAGCGCCAGCAGCGCCGCCAGGCCGGAACCGATCCGCCACGCGGGCCGGCGGTCGCGCACCGCGATCGCGATCGCGACCGGGAGCATGAGCGAGAGCTGGCCGGCGAACGTCATGTAGTGGCCCGAGAGCCCGCGGGCGCGCTGCGCGAAGCTCGCGCCGTGCATCACCCACACGCCCGTGCCCCACACCGCGACGGCCGCCGTGGCCGCGAACCACGCGGCGAGCGCGCGTTCGGCGTCGCGTACGTTCCGCGCCCGCAGCGTCGCGACCCCCGCGAGCAACGGGAACAGCGCCTTGGTGAGCCGCGGCAGGCTCGCCGCGCGGTCCTGGGCGAAGAGCGCCGACAGCAGCAGCGCGAGCGCCCAGCCGAGCATCGCGCGATCGACCGGCGTGCGCGGCCAGCGCTCGTGGCGTGTCGCGACGAGCGCCAGTGTCGTCACCACGCAGAGCCCGGTCGCGATGCCCATGGGCGCGATCGGCCCCGGGAGCGTGACGAAGAGCAGCGCGAACGCCCACGCGGCCGCGGTGCCGAGCGCGCCGGGCGAACGCGCCGTCGCGGGAACGCTCACGCGCGCGGTTCCGCGTCGCGCGTCCGCGCGCGCAGCCACGCGCGCTCCTCGCGCGTCAGGTCCGCACCCTCCAGCAGGTCCGGGCGGCGTTCCCACGTGCGCTCCAGCGCCTGCCGGCGGCGGGCCTTCTCGATCTCGGCGTGGTTGCCCGAAAGCAGCACGTCCGGCACGCGCCACCCCTGGTACTCCGCGGGCCGCGTCCAGTAGGCCGAATCGAGCAGCCCCGAATGGAAGGAATCGCTTTCCGCCGAATCGAACTTGCCCACGACGTCGGGCTGCAGCCGCGCGAGCGCGTCCACCACGCAGAGCGCGGCCGGCTCGCCGCCCGAGAGCACGAAGTCGCCGACCGAGAACTCGCCGTCGACCAGGTGCTCGGCGACGCGTTCGTCGACGCCCTTGTAGCGGCCGCACACGATCACGAGGTGGTCCAGGACCGCCCACTCGATCGCGGTGCGCTGCGTGAATGCAGGCCCCTGCGGCGACGTGAGCACGACGCGCGTGCCGGCGGGGCGTTCGTCCTTCGTTCCCACGGCGAGCGAGCGGAGCGCGCGGTGGATGGGCTCGATCTTCATCACCATGCCGGCGCCACCGCCGAACGGCGAATCGTCCACGGTCTGGTGCACGTCGTCGGTGAAGTCGCGCAGGTTCACGATCTCGACGTCGAGGCGATTCTTCTCGCGCGCCACGCGGATCATGCCGTCCGCGAGCACCGGCGGGAAGAATCCGGGAAAGATCGTGACCAGCGTGATCTTCACGAGGGCAGGTCCTCGAACCCCGGCGGCAGCTCCATGGTGATCACGCGTGCCGCGAGATCGACGTTCTTCACGAACGGAGTGAAGCCCGGGTAGAGATGTTCCTTGCCGTCGCGCTCGACCACGTAGAGCGGCTGCGCCGTGGTCGTGGTGACGTCGCGAAGCACGCCGAGCGTCTGGCCGTCCTGGTCCACCACCGTGAGCCCGACCAGCTGGTAGACGTACACGACGCCGGGGCCCGGATCGGGCATGCGTTCGGATTCCACCCAGAGCTCGCCGTTCACCAGTTCGGCTGCGGCATCGCGGTCGGGGACGCCGGCGAAGTGGACGAGCATGCGGTCGTGCGTCGCGCGCGCGGACTTGACGTGCAGCGTGCGACGGTCGTCGCCGCGGCCGCGCCATTCCATCCGGCGCAACTCGAGCAGCTCTTCGGCCGACAGGGAGAGCTGGTCCACGTACAGCTCGCCCGCCACGCCGTGCGGTCGGCCGATCCGGCCGAGGAAGACGAGAGGCATCGCGCGCAGCCTACCGCACGCGCGCGCCGCTCGCGCGGCGCGCCGGGGCGTACGGGATCAGTCCGCGATCTCCAGCGTGACGCGGCGGTCGAGGCGCGCGGCCGATGCGCCGAGCGTCAGGCGCAGCGAGCGCGCCGTGCGGCCCTGCTTGCCGATCACGTGGCCGAGATCGTCCGGGTTCACGTGCAGTTCCAGCACGCCGTCGTCGCCGGCCGACAGGATCTCGACCACGACGTCGTCGGGATGGTCGACGAGGCCCTTGGCCATGTGGCCGACGAGGTCGCGGAGCCGGAAATCGCCGTCGTCCGGTTCGCGGCGTACGCGCGGCGCGCGGGCCGGGGCGGGCGCGGCTGCGGGGCGCTCGGCGTGTACGATCGTCGCGGCGTTGGCGAGCGCGGCCGCGTCGTCGACGGGCCCGACGGGCAGCGCGTCAGCGGCTGCGGCCTGCGGGGCGGCGTACTTGATCTTGCGCTTGAGACGGCGGCCCCACTGGGCCTCGGACGCGTTCGTGTTCTCGGACATTCTCGCTCACCGGTTCGGTTGGAGTGGTGCGACGCCCCGGCGGTCGCGGCGCGCTCGGCGCACGTCATCCCGCGGGCGAACTCCTCCGCGCATACGACCCGCGTGGGCGCCGGAGGGCATCCGGCCCGCCGGGCGGGCGAACGGACGCGGGCGGGACTATACCGCATGGGGCCACCGCAGTGCAGGCCCCCCGTCCTGCGCAGCGGGGCGCCCGGGACGGCCTCAGGAGGCCTGCGGGGCCTTCCGTTCGACCGGGACCGCGGCCAGCCGGACCCCGGCCGCGGCGAGGGCGACGGCCCAGCCGGCCACCAGCGCCAGCGCCACGGCGCCGTGCCCCTGCCACGTCACCCACAGGCCGCACGCGCAGAGCGCCGCGCCGCCCAGCCAGATGAGCGGCACGGTGCGCACCGGGCTGCCGACGAGCGTCGCGAGGCGGTGGTTCGTGTGGTCCTTGCCGCCCTGGTAGACGTGCCGGCCCTCGCGCAGGCGGGTGATCACCACGAACAGCATGTCGAAGGCGGGATAGAAGAGCACCAGCACCGGGCCCACCTGCCCCCAGCCCGGCGACGCGCCGTTGATCGCGAGCAGCGCCGAAGCGCCGAGGCAGTAGCCGAGCAGCAGGCTGCCGGCGTCGCCGAGGAAGATGCGCGCCTTCGGAAAGTTGTGCGGCAGGAAACCCGCGCACGCGCCGGCGAGCGCCAGCTGCGCCGCGGCGATGCCCGTGGCGCCGCGAGCGGCGGAGGTCCACGCGAAGCCGGCGAGCGCGATGGACGTGAGCCCGCTCACCATGCCGTTCATGTTGTCGAGGAAGTTGACCGCGTTCATGAGCGCGATCAGCGCGATCAGTGCGAGCGCGCCCGCGATCCCCGCGGGCAGCCCGACGTGCGGCACCGCGCCGCCCGCGAGCAGGATCGTCGCGGCCACGGCCTGCCCGAGCATCTTGACCGACGGCCGCATGCCGAAGCGATCGTCCCAGAGGCCGATCGCGAGCGCGATCGCCGCGCCGAGCAGCAGGTCGATCGCATCCATGTCCATCGGCGCGTGCGGTGCGAGCCGCAGCGACACGGCCCACGCCGCGAGCGCGCACACGAACACCGTGGGGCCGCCCAGCAATGCCGTGGCCGAGGTGTGGAGCTTGCGCGCTTCCGGGTGGTCCAGGTAGCCCGTCGCCCACGCCAGCTTCACCGCCAGCGGCACGAGCACGAACGTCGCCACCGCGGCGATCAGGAAAGCGGCCAGGGGCACCGTGCGGCTCCGGGGACGCGGCGGATCAGGCGGTCGCGAGGCCGACCGGGCAGGGAATCCGCATGCGATCGCAGTGATCGCGAATCGTGGATTCCAGCAAGCGCTCGAGCGACACCTGCGGGCGGTAGCCCGTGTAGCGGCGGATCTTCTCCAGGTTCGGCACCCGGCGCCGCATGTCCTCGAACGACTGCCCGTAGACC
The DNA here is from genome assembly GCA_044223005.1 of Candidatus Eiseniibacteriota bacterium. Lineage (GTDB taxonomy): Bacteria > Eisenbacteria > RBG-16-71-46 > RBG-16-71-46 > RBG-16-71-46 > CAIXRL01. The sequence continues at coordinate 179,213 of JBGAML010000003.1, read as the reverse complement.
TGCTCGTACGGCACGAACTCGATCGACGACTCGCTGTGGCACATGCGCTTGATCTTCTGCGCCAGCTCGAGCACCGAGATCTCCTCGTCCGAGCCCACGTTGAAGACCTCGCCCTTGGCCTCGTTGCAGTCCATCAGCAGCAGCGAGCCGCGAACGACGTCCGCGACCGAGGAGAAGCAGCGCGACTGCTTGCCATCGCCGAACACGAGGATCGGCTGGTTCTGGAGCGCGCGCTGCACCATGTTCGGGATCACCATGCCGTACGCGCTGGACTGCCGCGGCCCGCAGGTGTTGAAGCAGCGGACGATCACGACCGGCAGCTGGTGCTGCTGGTAGTAGGCCTGCGCGAGGCACTCGTCCACCGCCTTGCCGGCCGCGTACGACCAGCGAAGCTTGTGCGTCGGGCCCATGAGGCGATCGTCGTCCTCGGAGAACGGGACCGTCACGCCCTTGCCGTAGACCTCGCTGCTCGAGGTCACCATCACCTGCCGGTCGTGCTCGGAACACGCCTCGAGCACCACCTCGGTGCCGCGGATGTTCGTGAGCAGCGAGCGCAGGGGGTTCTCGAGCACGTACTTGACGCCGACCGCCGCGGCGAGGTGGTAGACGCGCTCGCACTGGGCCACGAGACCGTGGACCAGGGGCGCATCCATCACATTGCCTTCGAGGAAGCGGAAGCGCGGGTGGCGCGCGAACGTCTGCAGGTTCTCGACCCGTCCGGTCGAAAGGTCGTCGAGGGCCCAGACTTCGTGTCCGGTCTTGAGCAACTCCTCGCAAAGATGTGACCCGATGAAGCCGGCACCTCCTGTGACCAGGACCTTCATGAGGGCTCCTCGAAGCTCGCGTCGTCCGTGGGGAACGATGACAGGTCGTTTGCGGCGCAGCCGCCCGTCGGTCCGACGCGGGGGAATGCGGCCTGTTCGTCGACCCCGCAGCCTAGTCCCGGAGTCACGGCCACGTCAATGCCCCGGAGGCACCGAATTCCCATCTCCGGGGCTTTTCGCTCGATGATCGTGAACCGTTCCTACCCCGTTCGGGGCACGGCGATTCCCGCGAGTTCGCGAAACGGGCGATCAGCCGCGCTTCCGGCTCCGCCGACGGGCCAGCGCGGCGGCGTAGATCTCCGCCATGCGGCGCTCGACGTGGTCGAATCCGAAGAGCGTCCGGGCGCGCTCCCGAGCGGCGGCGCCCATCGCGGTTCGACGCGCGTCGTCCGCGAGCAGCTCGTTGAGCGCCGCGGCGAGCTTCGCCGGGTCGCCCGGAGGGACGACGAGGCCGGTCGTGCCGTGCGCGTTCACGAACGACGTGGCGGTGCCGACTTCGGTGCACACCATCGGCACCCCGCACGACATCATCTCGACCATCGAGAGCCCGAACGCCTCGGCGCGAGTCACCGACGGCAGCACGCCGACGTCGGCGGCCGCCATGTGACCCGGCAGATCGGCAGCGTCGATCCGGCCGGTGAACGCGACCCGATCCCCGAGGCCGAGCTGTCCCGCGAGCGCGCGCAGGCGCGGTTCCTCGGGACCGCCGCCCACGACGAGGAGCCGGGCCCGAACGTCCGGCATCGCCCGCAGCAGCACGTCCACGCCCTTGTAGGTGACGAGCCGGCCGACGAAGACCACGAGCGGCGTGCCGTGGCGCGAGCGCACCGCGGCCGCCGTGCGCTCGCGTGCGGGGCTCGCCGCGAACGGCTCGAGGTCGCTGCCGAACGGGGCGACGTGGCACTTGTCGAGATGCGGGCGCACGAAGGGCGAGGACTGCGCCTGCCCTTCGTAGATGGGAACGATCGCGTCGGCGGCCCGCATCATGGCGCGAATGACGTGACCGTAGACCGGCAGGACGGCTTTCTGGCGCACGATGTCGCAGTAGTAGGTCACCACGATCGCGGCCCGGGGCCGCGCGAGCAGCCAGCTCACCTCGCCGGTCGGGCTCGGGTAGTGCAGGTGCACGACGTCGGCGTCGAGCTTCGACAGCTCCCCCGCCATGCCGGGGCAGATCGGCGTCGAGAGGGCCCGGAGCCACTCGCCGCAGCGGATCACCGTCACGCCGTCGATCCTCTCGCGAACCGTCGCAGGCGAGCGCGGGTTCGAGGTCAGCACGGTCACGTCGTTGCCCGCCTTCGCGCCCGCGACGGCCAACCGGCCGACGCTCTGCTCGATCCCGCCCACCGTCGGCGGAAAGTAGTCCTTGTAGAGGTGGAGGATCTTCACGCGGTCCTCCGCTCCTCGAGTGCCGCACGGCAGGCCGCGAGCATGCGCTCGCCGATCGCTTCCTGGGACAGCGTGCGGCGGGCGAGTTCGCGCCCCGCCTCGCTCATGCGCCGCGCGCGCTCCGGATCGTTGACGAGCGCACCGACGGCATCGCCGATCGCCTCGGGAGTCTCGGCGAACAGCGCGTGCACGCCGTGCTCGAGCTCGAGCCCTTCCGCTCCCAGGGGCGTCGACACGATGGGTGCACCGGCAGCGAGCGCCTCGATGATCTTGACGCGGATCCCGGAGCCCATCCAGAGCGGCACGGGCATCACCGCCGCGCGCGCGAACTCGAGCGTCATGTCCTCCACGTACCCGACGGGCTCGCCGCCCGCGCGGCGCGCGGCGTCGGCCAGCGCCACCGGCAGCTTCTTGCCCACGACGCGCAGCCGCGCCTGCGGCGCGACGGCGCGCACCCGCGGCCAGGAGCGCTCGAGGAAGAGCCGTCCCCCGTCGGCGTTCGGGGCCCAGTCCCACGAGCCCATGAGCGTCACCAGCGGCGGCGACTCGGGGGCGCGCGGGCGGTAGCGCGACAGGTCCACGCCGATCGGCAAGGCCTCCACCCGCGTCCCGGGCGCGAGCGCACGGATGGCGTCGGCCTCGCGCTCCTGCACCGGCAGCACCAGGCGGCATCGAGCGTAGAGCTCACGCTCGGCCTGGACCGTGCGGCGGGCCTGGGCTCGCGCGTATGCACGCACCAGGGGATTGGTGAGCCGATCGGCGTAGCGCTCGAGCCACTCGTGCTCGAGATCGTGGGCTCGCAGCATCGCGGGCACTCCGGCGAGCGCGTCGAAGTAGGTGGTCATGTGCAGCTTGTTCGCCATCACCAGCACCGGACGGCGCGCCGCCACCATGCGCCGGAGCGTGGCGTCGAGGGTCGCGTTGCGGTAGCGCGCCAGCATGTAGGGCCAGCGCCCGAAGGTGCCTCGCGCGAGCGCGAGCGGCGTCCACGGGGGGCGGTGCCCCACGCGCACCACGTCGACGCCGATCTCCGCGAACGCTCCCGGCAGCGGGCGAGCCGCATCGGCCTCGGGCACCAGCGCGACGAGCGTCGTGTCGTACTCGCGCGAAATGGCCCAGAGGCTCTGCCAGGTGGCGATGTGGCCGCCGTCGTCGAGCGGCCACGGCAGGCGCGGAGCGAGCACCAGTGCGTGCGGTCGGCTCACCGTTTCTCCCGCCGGCGCGGGCAGACCCGCGCCGGCATCAGCTCCGCGCGGCCGTGCCGGCCGCCGGCTCGTTCATGCCCGCGTAGGCGACGCTCGCGACCAGGCCGAACACGAAACCGATCGCCACGAGCTGGAGCCGGTGCGGCCGGGATTTCTTCTCGGGGCGCGTGGCGCGATCCAGCACCTCGACCGTCGCGACGTCGCGGGTCTCGGTGATCCGGGCGTCCTCGTACTGCGCCGAGAGAAGCAGGTAGAGCTGCTCGCCGACCTTCACGTCGCGCAGCAGGCGCGCGACCCCGAGGCCCGACACCGGCATTGCCTCGATCTGCCGGTCGAGCTGGGCCATCTGCGCGAGCAGGCTGCGCTCTTCGTCGGTGGTCTCGCGGCTGATGTCGCGCAGGACACCGAGCCGCACGCCGAGCGCCGCGCGGTTCGCATAGGCCCACGCCGCCGCGTTCACGGAACTGGACGACTCCGACGACAGCGCCACGGTCTTGTGGGCGGACTCGTAGGCCGCGAGCCGGTCTTCGGCGGCCTTGAGTTCGCGCCGGGTCGAATCCAGGCGCGAGCCGATGAACGCCCGCGTACGCGAACCCCGTGTCATGCGCGATTCGCGGTTGTAGCGGTCGAGTTCCTCGGCGTAGGCGTTCGCGAGGTCCGCCGCACGCTGGGGATCCCGGTCCTCCGCGCTGATCAGGATCATGCCCACGTCGTCGACGCGGACCTTCACGTGGCGCCGGAGTTCCTTCAGCGCATCGATCATGTACTTCTTGCGGTAGAGCTTCTTCAGGCCGAAGCGCTCGACGATGCGCTCGTTGATCCGGCGGCTCTCGAGGATCGCCTTGAAGACCTCGGCCGGCGTCGCCTGGGTGGGCACCTTGACGCCGGGCACGCCGATGCCCTTGAGCAGGTTGCCGAGCCCGAACGAGATGTCCTCGCTCGGGGGCATGATCGACACGTCGCCCTGGTACCAGTTGGGCAGGAGGAACGCGATCCCGGCCATGACGAGCGTCGCCACGAGCGTCATCCGGATCACGACCTGCCGCTTCGATGCGATCCGGTCCCAGATGCGACCGAAGTCGATCGACTGCTCCACGGGTACGTCGTTCGCGTCGTGTTCGGGCGTCATCTCAGGCTCCGGATGGCAATGACGATCGTGGCGACCTGCGACAGCGCCACGAGCACTTCCTTCGCGTTGTCCCACAGCGTGCGGTCGGGCCGCTCGGGCACCCAGATGATGTCGCCCGCGTCGAGCGACTTCACGTTGGCGGCCAGCAGCGTCTGCCCGGTCACCGCGCGGGTGACCCGCACCTTGCCGCGCCACGCGCGATTCGTGTAGCCGCCCGCCTGGGTGATGTACGTCGCGACGCCCAGGCCCGACTGGAAGTTCAGGATGCCGGGGTGCTGCACTTCCCCGCCGATCCGCACCGAGAGCGTGCGCCGGTCGACGCGGACGATGTCGCTGTCGCGCAGCAGCAGGTCGCGCCCGTCACCCTCGGACTTCCGGGTCCAGTCGACGCTGTAGTCCTCGCGCATGGCGGACAGGCGTGTGCGCAGCACCTCGTACTCGCTCGACGTGAGCTCGCTCCGCGACAGGCGGAGCAGGCGCTCCATCTCGGGATCCTTGCCGCCGCTCGTGAGATTGTCCGCGCGGTGAACGCGGATCGCGCTCGAATCCGCCGTCGGCAGCAGGCCGTGCGCCCACGCGACCAGGTCGCTGAGCGTGGTCCGGCCTTCGACGATCGGGTACGTCCCGGGCTGGCCGACCTCGCCGACCACCGTCACCTGGTGCACGAGCCGGTAGCGCGGCGTGTCGAACACGTAGACCCGCGAACCATCCGCGAGCTTCGGGTTCGCGATGCCCTCGAGGGCATCGCTCGCGGGCATCCACAGCGACTCGGGAGTGGCCGAGCCGGAGAACTGCACCACGAGGATGCGATCGAGCCGCGCCGACGGAAGCACGCCGCCGGCGAGCCGCACGAGCGTCGAGAGGCTGTCGTCCTGGCCGAGTTCGTAGCGGCCCGGGCGGGCGAGCGCGCCCTCGGCGTGGATGAAGCGCGTGCCGACCGGCACCTGCACGACATCGCCGTCGCGCAGCGCGGGATTCCACCGGGCGTTGCCCGTCTGCAGGAACAGCTGCAGGTCGCAACGCTCGCTCGTGCCGTCGGTGTGGATCACCTCGATGTTGCGCTGCGAGGCGCGGTCGGCGAGCTGCGTCGGCGCGAGCACGTCGGCGACGCGGAACGATCCGTTCGCGAGCACCGGTCCCGGCATGTTGACCGCGCCGGTGAGGTAGACCCGGAACGTGCGCGGCCGCGCCAGCAGCAGCTGCACGTCGACCGACCGGTAGAGGCGGCGCAGCCGCGCGAGCACGTCGGCGCGAACGTCGGCGAGCATGCGGCCGGCGGCCGGGACCGCGCCCTCGTTGGGCACGAGGATCGAGCCTTCGGGCGCGACCTCCAGCGGCACGTCGCGCGAGATCGCCCCGCGCACGACCAGCACGAGCTGGTCGCCGGGGCCGAGCCGGTAGGTCCGGGGATCCACGGGCCCGGCGAGTTGCGCGGGGCTCGCGTCGCGGTCGAGTTCGGTCGGTCGCGGGGTCAGGCCCGACGGCGTGACGTCGTTGCGATCGTCGTTCGGCGTGTCGAGAATCGGGGTCTGCGCGCGCGCCCCGACGGCCGAGCCGGCGAGCGTCACCACGAGCGCGAGCATCAGCATGCGCGGGTGCAACGACTTCACGAACGAACCTCCTTGAGCACCTTCCGCTGCCCATACATGCGCTCGTAGTACGCGCGGAACTCGCCTTGCTTGATCGGTCTCCACCACGACTCGTTCCGGCGGAACCACTCCACGGTCTGCGTGATCCCTTCCTCGAAGCCGATCTTCGGCCGCCAGCCGGTGACGCGCGTGAGCTTGCTGGAATCCACCGCGTAGCGCCGGTCGTGTCCCGGCCGGTCTTCGACGTGACGGATGAGCGTGCGCGGCCGGTCGAGCAGCCGCAGCAGCGTGTCGGTGATCGTCAGTACGTCGAGTTCGTGCTGTGCACCGATGTTGAACGTCTCGCCCTCGACGCCCGGAAACTCGAGCAGCGTGAGGAGGGCGTCGCAGTGGTCGTCCACGTGCAGCCAGTCGCGGCGGTTGAGGCCGGTGCCGTAGACGGGCAGCGGCTCGCCGTCGAGCGCGTTCGTGACGAACAGCGGCACGAGCTTCTCGGGATACTGGCGTGGCCCGTAGTTGTTCGAGCAGCGCGTCACGACCACGGGCAGGCCGTACGTGCACCAGTACGCGTAGGCGAGCCGGTCGCCGCCGGCCTTGCTGGCGGCGTACGGCGAGCGCGGGTTCAACGGCCAATCCTCGGTCGAGTGGCCCTCGAGCACCTCGCCGTAGACTTCGTCGGTCGAGACCTGGACGAAGCGCTTCACGCCGAGCCGGCGGGCCTCCTCGGCGAGCACGAACACGCCGTAGACGTCCGTCTGGATGAAATCGCCCGGCGTCTCGATCGAGCGGTCGACGTGCGACTCCGCCGCGAAGTTCAGTACGTAGTCGCATCCCGCCATGGCCTGCGCGACGGCCTGCGGGTCGCGGATGTCGCCGTGCACGAACGTGAGCTGCGACGGCGGGATTCCGTCGAGGTTCTCGCGCCGGCCCGCGTACGTGAGGGCGTCGAGCACGACCACGTGCGCGCCCGGCGAGCGCCCGAGCAGCCGATGGACGAAGCTGGAGCCGATGAAGCCCGCGCCGCCGGTCACGAGGACCCGGCGGCCGTCGAGCGAACGCTCCTTCTCCGTCCCCGTCTCAGCCACGCGCGCGAGTGTTCCGGCGGGCCGACGGCTTCTTCTTCGCGAGGGCCGGTCGGCCCTTGCCCACGCCGACGTGCAGGAACCCTGCGGCGGTGACGTCGTCCGGCTGGTAGATGTTGCGCAGGTCGCAGAGCACCGGCTTCTTCATCACGCGCTTGAGCCGCGCGAGGTCCATGCCGCGGAACTCGTTCCACTCCGTCACGATGGCCACCGCGTGCGCACCGCGCGCCGCGTCGTACGCGTCGGCGCCGAGCGCGACGCCCTTCATCTCCGGCAGGTCTTCGGCCTTCGCCATCGACACGGGATCGAACGCCACCACCTTCACGCCCCGGCGCTTGAGACCCGCGATGATGTGCAGGGCCGGCGCGGCGCGGAGGTCGTCGGTGTTGGGCTTGAACGAGAGCCCGAGCACGGCCACCGTCTTGCCGCGCGGCGCACCGATGGCGGCGCAGATCTTGTCGACCATGCGATCCATCTGGTGATCGTTGCCGGCGATGACGGCGTCGACGATGCCGCTGCGCACCTTCGCCTTCTTCGCGAACGCCGAGAGGGCGTGCGTGTCCTTCGGGAAGCAGCTGCCGCCGTAGCCCGGCCCGGCGTGCAGGAACTTCGGACCGATGCGGCGGTCCATGCCGAGGCCCTTGGCGACCATCTGCACGTCCGCGCCGAGCGCCTCGCACAGGTTCGCCATCTCGTTGATGAACGTGATCTTGGTGGCGAGGAAGCAGTTCGACGCGTACTTGATGAGCTCGGCCGTCTCGAGGCCGGTCACCACCATGGGCGTCTCGATCAGGAACAGCGGGTCGTGGATCTTCTTGAGGATCTCGACGGCCTTCCGGCTCTCGGCGCCGATCACGACGCGGTCGGGGCGCATCGTCGTCTCGAGCGCGGAGCCCTCGCGCAGGAACTCGGGGTTCGAGGCGACGTCGAACTCGGCGCCGCGCTTGGCCCACTTGCGGATCCACGCCTGCAGGTCGCGCGCGGTGCCCACCGGCGCGGTGCTCTTCTGGACCACCAGCTTGTAGCCGTCGAGGTTCTGGGCGACGACCTTGGCGACCGCGTAGATCTGGCTCGTGTCCGCGCTGCCGTCGGCGCGCGGCGGCGTTCCCACGGTGATGAAGACCACCTTCGACTTGCGGACGGAGCCCGCGAGGTCGGCCGAGAACTGCAGGCGGCCCTCGCTGAAGTTGCGGCTGACGATCTCGGGCAGGCCGGGCTCGAAGAACGGCAGCTCGAGCCGCTTCATCCGCTCGACCTTCGCGGAGTCGTTGTCGACACAGATGACGTTGTTGCCGAAGTCGGCCAGGCACGCGCCGGTCACGAGACCGACGTAGCCGCTGCCCACGACGGTGATGTTGTACATGGGATAGGGTCCTTTCGCCGCCGGCACCGTTCACGGGAGTGAGACGGGCTCGCGGACATGCACTGCGTCGTCCCAGCGGACGTCACAATCGGCCGGTCAGGTTAGGGGCTCGGGACGCCTCGGGTCAACCGGCGCGACGTCGTTCGCGGCCGCACGCGCGAGGGCTCCGCGCGCGCGGTTCCGTGAGCCCGAACGCGCGGTACGCTTGACGTCGCAGGGCTCTGCGACGACTCTCCACCGGTTCCGCACCCGTCACGCGCCGCCGGCGCGGCCCGCGACGCATCGTCCGGCTCTCCGAAGCGTGGAGCACCATGATCCGCAGCGAGAACGTCATCGTCCTGGACCTCGACGGAACCCTCTGCGAGTCCAAGCCCCCCGGCGTCGACTACGCCGACCTGAAGCCACGGCCCGGCATGCTCGAGAAGCTCCGGGAGTACCGGAGCCGCGGGTTCTACGTGATCCTGCACACGGCGCGGAACATGCGGACGTACGAAGGCAATCTCGGGCAGATCATGGCGCACACGGCCAGGACGGTGTTCGAGTGGCTCGACCGTCACGAGGTGCCCTACGACGAGGTGCACTTCGGCAAGCCGTGGCCGGGATCGAACGGCTTCATCGTGGACGATCGTGCGGTGCGCCCGGACGAGTTCCTCCGCCTCTCGCACGAGGACATCCTGCGGCTGCTCGAGCATGCCTAGCCTCGTCGTCATCCCGTCCGCGACGCACATCCCGCCGGAGCTGCAGGGCGACTTCGGCCGCATCCCGTCCTGCATGGTGCCGTACGGCAGCGTGCCCGTGCTCGACCGGATCGAGCAGGGCTACCCGGCCGACTGGCCGGTGCGAGTCGCCGCGCACGCCGGCGCCGACACGATCGCGCGGCACCTCGCCCACCGCGCCTCCGCGCGCACGACGATGGTGGACGTCGGCGCCACCCGCAGCCTCGGCGAGACGGTCCTGCGCGCGCTCGAGGCCGAGGGCGGCTGGAACGGGCCCCTGGTGGTGCACTTCGGAGACACGCACGCGCCCGGCGAGGTGCTCGGAGGCGACGAGTTCCTGTTCGCGCGGCCGGACGACCTCTACCGCTGGACCACGTTCCGGCTCGACGCGTCCGGCTATCCCGTGCAGCTGCTGGACAAGAGCTACGAGAAGGAGGACGCGGGCACGGTCTTCATCGGCCTCTTCGCCTTCGCCGACGGCGCCCGCTTTCGCGCCCGCCTCGCCGAAGCCGTCGCGGCGCCCGTCCCGGGGCTCGACCCCTTCTATGGCGCGCTCGAGCGCTACTACCGCGAGTCGACCACCCCGCCGCGCGCCCGCGAGGCCGCGCACTGGGTCGACCTCGGCCACCTCGACACGTACTGGGCGTCGCGGCTGCAGTACGCGATGGGGCAGCGCGCGTTCAACGACGTGACCGTCGACGCGAGCCGCGGCATCCTCACCAAGCGCAGCCGCAACACCGACGACTTCCGCGACGAGATCAACTGGTACCTCTCGCTCCCGCCCGCGATCCAGTACCTCGCGCCGCGGGTGTTCGCGCACTCGCTCGCCGCCGACGGCCCGTGGATCCAGATGGAGTTCTACGGCTATCCGCCGCTGTCGGACATCTACCTCTACGCCCGCCTCGACCCGACCGAGTGGCGCGCGATCTTCCGCGTCGTCCGCCAGGTGCTCGACGACATGGCCGCGCAGTCGCCGCCGGCCGCCGATCCGGCGCGCGTGGCCGCGTCGCTGCGCCGGATGTACCTCGACAAGACCGTCGAGCGCCTCGGCCGGCTCGACCTCGCCACGCTGCCGCGCGATCTCGTGGACGGCGCGCTCGAGGTGAACGGCCGCCCGTGCCTCGGCCTGGCGACGTGCATCGCCCGGCTGCCGGAGATGCTCGAGGCGTCCGGGCTGCTCGAGCCCGTGCCGTTCGCGGCGATCCACGGCGACTTCTGCCCGAGCAACATCCTGTTCGACCGCCGCAGCCGCGCGATCCGCCTCGTCGATCCGCGCGGCCGCTTCGGGGACTTCACGTTCCACGGCGATCCGCGCTACGACCTCGCCAAGCTCTCGCACAGCTTCAACGGCGCGTACGACTTCCTCGTGCACGGCCTGTTCGCGCTCACGCGCCCCGAGCCGGGCCGGATCGTGCTGCGCGTGTTCGAGGACGAAGGCCACGTCGCCGTGCGCCGGCAGTTCAACCAGACGTTCCTCGCCGACCCGCAGGCGCTGCGGCGCGTGCGGGGCATCGAGGCGCTGCTGTTCCTGAGCATGGTCCCGCTGCACGCCGACCGCCCGCGCGCGCAGGAAGCCTTCCTCGCGCGCGGACTCGAGCTGGCGTCGGCGTTCCTCGACTGCCCCGCGGGCAGCCCCGGGCGCTGAGATGCACGTCGTCGTCACGATGGCCGGACTGGGCAGCCGCTTCCGCGCCCGCGGCTGGAACGTCCCCAAGTACGCGATCGAAGTGCGCGGGCGGACGATGTTCGCCTGGGCGATGGAGAGCCTCCGCCACTTCCTGCCGGGCGCGCACGCCACGTTCGTGGTGCGCGCCGAAGACCAGCCCGGGGAACTCGTGCGCCGCGAGATCCGCGCCTTCGGCGTGGAGGATCCGGTGCTGATCGAGCTCGACCACGTGACCGACGGCCAGGCCACCACCGTGCTGCTCACGCTGCCGTCGCTCCGCGAACGCGACCCCGCGGCGCCGCTGCTCGTCTACAACATCGACACCTACGTCGAGCCGCGCAGCCTGCACCCGCGCGACGTCCGCGGCGATGGCTGGATCCCCTGCTTCCCCGGCGTGGGCGACGCGTGGAGCTTCTTCCGCACCGACGCCGACGACCGCGTCGTCGAGGCGCGCGAGAAGGTACGCATCTCCGAGCACTGCTCGATCGGGCTCTACTACTTCTCGTCGATCGACCTCTACGAGCAGACCTACCGCGCCTTCTACGGCGCCGGGCTGCCCGCGACGCTGCGCGAGCGCTACGTCGCGCCGATGTACCAGCACCTCGTCGAGGCCGGCCGGCCGCTGTGGGTGCACCGCGTGCCCGCGGACGCCGTGCACCCGCTCGGGACGCCCGAGGAAGTGGAGGCGTTCGCGCGTGAAGCCTGAGTTCGCGCTGCTCGTGCCCACCTGGAACGGCGGCGAGCTGCTCGCGGCCACGCTGCGCTCGTGCCTCGCCGGCGGGCTCGATCCCGGCCGCGTGGCCGTGATCGTGAGCGACAACGGCTCGGACGACGGCTCGTACGAGGCCGCGCTCGAGCTCGCCGCGAGTGCGGGCGGACTGCTGCACGTGCACCGCAACGAGACGAACCTCGGCCGCGTCGGGAACTGGAACCGCTGCCTCGAGCGCGCGGAGGCTCTCGGCGCCGCCTACGGCACGTTCCTCATGGTCGGCGACGAGTGGCTGCCCGGCGCCGATCCGCTCGCGCTCACGGCGGCCATGCGCGCGTGTGGAGCGCCGCTCGCGCTCGCGCGCTACCGCATCGTGGAAGCCGACGGCCGGCCGCGCCGGATCGGCCGGCTGTTCATCCGCGAGCCGCGGCGCGAGGTGCGCGCGCGCGAGTTCGTGCGCAACGCGCTGGGCAGCGCGGCGCTCTGCTTCGGCCCGCTGCAGGCCAACGTCTACCGCCTCGACGGCCCGCGCGCCGTCCGCTTCGACCCCGACGACCCGACGCACACCGACCAGCGGGCCACGCTCGCGTTCCTCGCCGACGACGACGTGCCGCTGCTGCTCTGGGGCACGCCGCTGTTCGCATGGAAGGCGCACGCGGGGCGGTTCCACATGTCGATGGACGTTCGCAAGCGGCTCACCGACGACTTCCGGCTCCTCGACGAGGTCGCCGCGGCCCGCGGCCTGGCGCTCGACCCGCGCCGGGTGAACGCCTCGCTGTTCCTGGTCAACGCGCGCGAGTTCCTCGGGCGGCCCGGCGGCTGGGCGCGCATGCGCGACATCGCCAGCGCGCTTCGAGAACGGCCGGGCGGCCTGCCGCTCGACCGCGTCGCGGCCCTGCTCTTCCAGCGCGTCGTGCTCGGCCGGTTCTTCGCATGAGCACCGCCGCCGGTCCCGAATCCCCGGCACCCGGAGCGACGGTCGTCCGGGCCGGCGTCGCGGCGATCCTGGACCAGTTCCTCTTCGTCGGCGCGAGCAGCCTGATGGTGCTGCTGCTCGGCCGCGGGCTCGACGCGGTCGCCTACGGTGGTTTCGTGCTCGCGTACAGCACGTTCCTGCTCCTCACGCAGGCGCAGACGGCGCTGTTCGCCGAGCCCATGTCGGTCTTCGCGCCGTCGCGATTCCGGGCGCAGGCTGGCGCCTACGTCCGCGCCGTCGAGCGCATGAACTTCGGCACCGCGCTCGCGGTGTCACCGCTGCTGCTGGCGGCCGCGGGCGTGAACGCGCTCCTGCACCAGCCCGCGGCGGCGGCGGCCTACGCCGGCGCGGCGCTCGCGTGCCCGCCGCTGCTGGCGCTCTGGTTGCGCCGCCGCACGCTCTACCTCGAAGGCCGCATCACGCGGTCCCTGGTCGCGAGCACGGTGTTCCTGGTCCTCGGCACGTCGGCGCTGTTCGCGCTCCACCGCTTCGGGCGACTGGGAGCGTTCTCCGGCATGGCGGCCCTCGGAGCCGCCGCGCTGGGGGGCCTGCTCGTGTCGCGCCCGCCGGCCGTGGGCGCCGAGCCGGCGCCGGAGAATCTCGTTCGCGCGCACTGGGACTACGGTCGCTGGGCGCTGCTGACCGCGCTGCTCGGCTGGAGCGGGAACCTCTACTACTTCCTGCTGCCGATGCGGCACGGGCTGCAGAGCGCCGCCGAGCTGCGCGCGCTGCTGAACTTCGTCTACCCCGTGATCCAGGCGAACCAGGCGCTGACGCTGCTGCTGCTCCCCCGCTGGTCGGCCCACGAGTCCCGCGCCGGTTTCGCCGGTTCGCTCGCGCGGCTCGCCGGTGCCTGGACGGTCGTCTCGCTCGTGCTCGCCGCCGGCGCCGCCCTCGTGGGACCGTGGCTCGTGCACGTGGCCTACGCCGGCCGCTACGACGCGGTCGCGCGCCTCCTGCCGTGGGTGTTCCTGCTCGTGCTGCCCGACGGCCTCTGCTACCTGCTCGCGAACGGACTGCGGGCGGGCCGCGTACCGCACCGCGTGGCGATCGGCGCGATCGCGCTACCCGTCGTGGTGGCGTTTCCGGGCATCCCGCTCATGTGGCGCCTCGGCACGATCGGCGCGGTGATCGCGATGCTGGTCGCCTCGCTCGCCCAGCTCGCGCTCGTCTGGCGCGGGTGGCGGCGGCCGGAACGGAGCGCGCCTCAGGCCTGAGGCGGAGGAATGCGTGGCCGCGAGCGCCACACCAGGCGCAGGGCGCCGGGCCGGCTCGTCGCGAGCGTGACGCCCCAGATGAACGCCAGCACGAAGCTCTGGTTGACGTTGAAGAAGAAGTAGTTCGTCAACCCGACGCTGGCCACGAAGAACGTGCACGCCGCGCTGGCAGCGCTCCAGCCCGCGGCCTCGGGATCCGCCTGCGCGGCGCCGGTCCAGCCCATGCGGAACACCGTGACGAGCAGCCACAGCAGGGCGAGCACGCCGAAGACGCCCTGCTTGAGCCACATCATCACGTAGGCCTGGTGGATGTACCACTGCGGCCCGCCTTCGGTGTGGAAGAACTGGTGGACGACGAGCATGCAGCCGTGCCCCAGACCGAACACCGGCGAGTGCGAGAGCGCGGTGATCGAGGTCCGGATCTCGACGAGACGCGCGACGTTCGACACCGTCTCGGGCGTGTTCCGCGTCGTGAAGCTCGACGAGAAGCGCTCGCTGAGCAGCCCGACGAGCTCGTTCCACGGCGGGCGTGACGCCGCGGCCAGCACGCCCACGACGAGAATGCCCATTGCGAGCCCCAGCGTCGCGACCACCTTCGACAGGCGCCGCCGCTGCCCGGCACGCTGCCCGGCACCGCGGCGGACGTAGAGCAGGCAGATGAGCGGCACGCCGCCCAGCAGGCCGAGCCAGAAGCCGCGCGTGAAGGTGACCACCTGGTGCGCCACCAGCACGCAGAACACGAGCAGCGGAAGCAGCTTCGGCCGGGGCGCGGGATCGAACAGCGTGACGCCGAAGAAGACCAGCGCCACGAGGCCGGGAACCGGCGAGAACGCCATGCCGCCGGTGCGGATCCCGGTCGAGCCGTAGAAGTGGAATCCCGCCGCCGCCGACCCGATCGCGACGAGGGCGAGCCCCCACAGCGCGAGCCGGGGATCGATCGGGCGCAGCCGGAGTCCGCCGATCACGGCCACGAACGAGAGCGAGAACAGCGGCAGGACCTCGAGGAACATGTTGCTCGTCTTGTTGTGCACCGCGAGGCCGTGTCCGATGCCCACCAGTGTGGTGAATGCCAGCGCGGCGAGCGCGGTCACGACCGGCGAGGCCGGCAGGTGCCAGCGGCGTTGCGAACACGCCACCCCGAACGAGACGAGCACGTAGACCGTGATCGCGGCGACGACGGCGAGGTCGCGCTGGATGCCGTGTTCACCGTAGGCGGCGAAGGTCGCGGCGCCCCCGGCCAGCAGCGCCGCGACGAGCGGATCGAAGGGCCGCAGCGTGAGGACGACGCCGAGCGCCATCACCGCCACGCCGAGCCACACGTTCGCGGCGACGGTGAGCAGCATCCCCGCGGCGAGCGAACCCATCAGGAGCAGGAGTGCGGCCGGGTCACGGCGGCGCGGGGGCGCCGGAGGGGCCGGTGCGGCGCTCATCGAGCGGCTCCGGGACTCGTGCATGCGGGGTTCATCCCGGGAAAGCTACCCGGCGTGTCGGGCGGGCGCAAATGCTGGCGAAGACGTGCGCGGCGGAGCACCCGGAGCGCGAACAGCCGGCACGACACGCCGTTGCACCGCGGCGCATCCGGTGGTTAGAGTCCCCGCGACCGTTCGCCCCCTCACCCCATCGATCGCGAGGCGCCGCGTGAAGCACGTGAAGGAAATCACCGTCGAGTGGCTCCAGGGCCTCGAGTTCCTGATCCAGCCCGCCGGCAAGGCCACCATCGAGGGCGTGCTCGTGCGCGACCTGACCGTGCATCTCGACGGCCGCGGGGACGTGACGGAACTGTGGAGCGAGTCCTGGCTGCCGCAGGGCATGGTGCGCGCGGCGCACGTCTACCAGAGCGCCACCGACCACGGCGTGGTGAAGGCCTGGCACCTGCACGAAGTGCACACGGACCAGCAGACCGTCACGCGCGGCAAGCTGCAGGTGACGATCGCCGATCTCCGTCCCGAGTCCGCGACGTTCCGGCACGTGAACACGTTCATCCTCGGCAGCCTGCGCCCGCGGCTGATCAAGATCCCGCCGCGGCTCATGCACGGCTGGAAGGCGCTGAGCGCGCCCGAGGTGCTGGTGGTCAACTGCCAGAGTCACGTCTACGACCCGGCGGACGAGTTCAAGTTCCCGTGGGACTGCGTGCTCGAGGGCGTCTGGGAACCGAAGAACGGCTGATTCCCCACGTGCTCTCCAAGCTCACGCTTCGCCGCCTGCCGCTCCTCGACCAGCCGCCCGCGACGCCGATCCTCGACGGCGTGCGCATCCGCATGGCCGCCGGGGAAGCGGCCCCGATCTTCAACGGCACGCCGTTCCGGTTCGTCGGCTACCTCGAGTTCCTGCCCGGCACCGGCGCGTGGCGCGGCAACCACTGGCACGAGAAGAAGCACGAGAGCTTCTACGTGATCCGTGGCCGGCTGCGCGGCGTTTTCGAGGACCTCGACACGGGCCAGCGCGAGACGCTCGAGCTCGAGGCCGGCGACCTGCTCGAGATCGCGCCGCGCTGCGCGCACGCGTTCGCGGCGCTGGAGTACGCGCAGGTGCTGGAGTGCTCGCCGCTCGACTACGACGCGAGCGACGCGCACCGCCGCGAGGTCGGCTCCGGCCCGGTGGCCTGAGGGCGCGTCAGGCCCCGGCGGCCGCGCGCCACTCCGCGAGCACGTCCTCGAGCATCTGCTGCAGCGGGATCGTCACGGCCCAGCCGCATTCCTCGCGCGCCCGCGTCGGGTCGCCGACCAGCACCGGCAGGTCGGCGGGCCGCAGCCGCGCCGGATCGACTTCGACGCGCACCGGCACGCGCGCCAGGGCCGCGAAGCGATGCACGACGTCCGAGAGCAGCACGCCTTCGCCGCGGCAGAGATTGTAGGCCTCGCCGCGCGCCGCGCGCTCGATCATCGCGGCGTAGCCGCGCACGACATCGCGCACGTCCGACAGGTCGCGCACGACCTCCAGGTTGCCGACGCGGATCACGGGCTCGGCCAGCCCGCGCTCGGCCTGCGCGACCTGGTACGCCCAGCTCGGGATCACGAAGCGCGGCGTCTGCCCCGGCCCCGCGTGCCCGAACGGCCGCACGCGCACCACGTCGAGCCCGTGCGCGGCGCCGAACTCGCGCGCGAGATCGTCGGCCGCGGCCTTGGAGAGACCGTACGGGCTCACCGGCCGGAACGGTGCGTCCTCGCGCATGCGCTGGTCGGGACGCTCGCACGGACCGTAGATCTCGCTCGTCGTCACCGCGAGTACGCGCGCCCGCGGGGCGGCATCGCGCACGGCCTCGAGCAGCTTCTGCGTGCCGACCACGTTGGCGCGGAACGTCTCCTCGGGGATCTCGAACGAGCGCGCGGCGCTGCTCTGCCCCGCGAGGTGGACGATCGCGGCGGGCGCGACCGCCGCGAGCGCGTCCGCGAGCCCTTCACCCGTGGCGAGGTCGCATTCGCGCCAGCTCGCGATCGGCACGTCGGCGGGCGGCGCGCCGAGGCCGATGCCGTGCACCGTGGCGCCGCGCGCGACCAGCTCGCGCACGAGGTGCGGGCCCACGAAGCCGCCCGCGCCGGTGACGAGGACGCGCGAACCCGAAAGCGCGCTCACGCGGCGGTTCCCTTCGCGGGCCGCAGCAGCGAGAGCAACTCGCCGGGGCGCACGTAGCCGCTGCCGAACGCGACGGCCGCGCCCGCGAGCGCCGAGGCGCCCGCGACCAGTACGAGGTGCGGCCACGGAGCACCGAGCAGCCCGGGCAGCCCGGCGCGCGCGAGGCCCATGCCCGCGGCGGCACCGGCCGCGACGACGGCGAGCGGCAGGCCGAATGGCTCGAGCACGAGTGGCCACGGGTCCCACGCGAACACGCGCGCGAGCGCGGCGAGGAACCACGGCAGCGCGACGGCGTTGGCCACCGCGATCGCCACGAGCGCGCCCGCCAGGCCCATGCGCGGCACGAGCACGAACGCGAGCACGAGGTGGATCGCCAGCGCGAGCGCCGAGAAGCGCGCCTCGAGATCCGTGCGCCCCGCGCCCCGCGCGAGCGCGAGCGTGACGCCGGCGGCGAGCGCGAAGTAGGCCGCGACGCCGAGGCCCCAGAGCGCGCGCTCGGCGTCGGGCGAGGGCGCGCCGAGCCACGCGGCGAAGAGAGGCTTCGCCGAGCCCAGCACCACGCCGGTGCCGATCGCCGCGAGCGCGAGCACGTAGCGGCTCGCGCGGCGCATCAGTTCGAGCAGGGGGCCGTACTGCTGCTGCGCCACCATCGCGGCGGCCGCGGGCGTCAGCGCGAGCAGCATGAGCTGCGGGAACGTCGAGGTGGCGGTCGACACGCGCAGGCCCAGCTCGTACGGCGCCACGCTCGCGAGCGCGACGAAGCGCGACAGGAACACCTTGTCCACCTGCTGATGGATCACGCCGAGCACGTTGCCGACCTGCATGGGCCCGCCGAAGCGCACGACCTCACCCAGCCGCGCGAACGCCCGGGCCGGGCCGGCCCACGCGAACGCGGGCACCCGGGCGCGGATCGCGCCGAGCGCGAGCAGCGAGGCCGCGGCCCAGCCCGCGCCGGTCGCGCACACCATGCCCGGCAGGCCCCAGCCGAAGCGCATGGACGCGACGATGCCCGCCGCCTGCACGAGCACCACGGTCACGAGCGCGGCGTTGCCGAGATCGAACCGGCCGCTGCCCTGCAGGATGGCGATGCCGGTGCCGGCGACGCCCGCGAGCACGAACACGACCGCGCCGGCGACGATCGCGAACGACGCACCCGGCATCACCTCGGGCGGCACGCGCAGGAACTCCAGCACCGGCCCGCGCACGAGCGGGATCACGGCGCCCCAGAGCAGGCCCAGGGCCACGTAGCCGAGCACGGCGAGCGTCGCGACGTCCCCGCCGCGGGCCTGCTCCTCGCGGGCGTGCGCGGCCGACACCGAGCGCAGCGTCGCCTGCGAGAACCCGAAGTCGAGCGCGCCCAGGTAGCCGGTGAGCGCCGAGAACAGCGACCAGATCCCGAAGCCGTCCGCCCCCAGCGAGCGCAGCATGGGGGGCGTGAGCAGCAGCCAGAGGATGATCCCGATCACGCGCCCGCTCGCCGCGTGCAGCGTGTTGGCGGCGAGCTTCCGCGCGAGGCCGGTCGGTCGGGACGATTCCATGCGGACGCGCGGCGGCCGTGCCGACGTCAGCGCGAGCGCCAGTGCTCCAGCATGTCGGTCAGCGTCTTCTCGAACGGGATCGTCGGCTGCCAGCCCGTCGCCTTCACGAACTTGCTGTTGTCGCCGAGCAGGATCGGCACGTCGCTCGGACGCAGCCGCGCGGGATCCTGCTTGACCTCGATCTTCGTCTTCGTGAGGCCGAGCAGGTAGTCGAGCACCTGCTGGATCGTCCACGCCTTGCCGCTGCAGATGTTGTAGACCTCGCCCGGCTCGCACTTCTCGAGCGCGAGCGTGTAGGCGCGGACCATGTCGCGGACGTCCGTGAAGTCGCGCTGCGCCTCGAGGTTGCCCACGTGCAGCACCGGCGCCTTGCGGCCCTTCTCGATGTCGGCGATCTGCTTGGCGAAGTCGCTGGCCACGAACACCGGGCCGCGGCGCGGCCCTTCGTGGTTGAAGCCGCGCGTGCGGACCGAGTCCACCTTGAAGCTCATCCAGTACTGGTAGCCGAGCATGTCCTGCGCGACCTTGCTCACCGCGTAGGGCGAGAGCGGACGCAGCGGGTTGGTCTCCTTGATGGGGACTTCGCTCGGGTAGACCATGCCGTACTCCTCGCTCGAGCATGCGAGCTGGATCCGGCACTTGAGGCCCATGTGGCGCACGGCCTCGAAGATGTTGACCTGCGCGAGGACGTTGGTCGTCAGCGACTCGGTCGGGGCGATCCACGAAGTCGGCACGAACGACTGCGCGGCGAGGTGGAAGATCCACTCCGGCTTCACCCGCTCGATCGTGTCGCGCGTGGACGTGGCGTCGCGCAGGTCGCACTCGAGCAACGTGATCTTGTCGGTGAAGTGCTCGATGTTCTCCGTCCGGCTGCGCCAGCGCTGGATGCCGTAGATCTCGTAGCCGCCCTGCGCGAGCAGGTAGTCGACCAGGTGACTGCCGGCGAATCCGGTGACGCCGGTGATCAGGACGCGACGCATGAGCGATCCTCACTGGAAAAGGTTGGACGAGAGGCCGCGGCATCGTAGGCGCTGCCCTGCGGGGAAGCAACCGTGCCGGGAACGGACGCGACCCCGGCGCGGGGAGCGCCGGGGCCGCAGGAATGCGATGCCATCAGCCCTTCATCAGCGCGAGCAGGTTCGGCAGCGCGTTGAGGAGCGCGATGGCCACACCCATCAGGCTCTCGCCTGCGATGATCCCGGACGAGCACGCCACCGTGTACTTCTCGTGGAACGTCTTGTGCTGCTTGGAGAGGTAGAGCGCGAGACAGGCGCCGAGGAACATCGAGATCGAGTTGTAGCCGTTGATCGTGAACGCGAGCCCGAGGCCGGTCGCCGAGGGGATGAACTTCTTCGCCTTCGGGAAACGCATCTCGAGCAGCGGAATCACGATCCCGAGCGCGCCGCCCACCACGAGGCCGATGCGCGCCGAGGGCGGCAGCGAATCGACACCCTTGCTGAGCAGCTCGGCGACGCCTTTCCACACCAGCGCCGCGGGCGCGGGCCACTTCTCGGTGCCGAGCATGTCGGGCGAGGGCACGAGGATGAAGTACACGGGCACGACGACCAGCGCACCGGCCATCACGCCGAAGAACTGGGCGATGAACTGGCGCCGCGGGTTGGCGCCCAGCAGGTAGCCGCTCTTCAAGTCGGTCAGCAGGTCACCCGCATGGCTCGTGGCGCCCGCGGAGATGTTGGCCGTCATGAGATTGGTCGTGATGTTGCCGGGGGCCAGCGCGCCGAACGTGAGCTGCGTGATCTTGGAGAGCGGGCCGACCGGCGTGATGTCCGTCTCGCCGACCGCACGCGCGGCCACGACCACGAGGAAGAAGGTCGCGAACACCGCGATGGCGCCCATCCACCACTGTACGTGGAAGAGCGCGTGGGCGAGCAGCACCGCGGCGGTGCCGAGCACCAGGAAGCCGGTGATGAACCACGAGCCCGGGACCTCGATGCGGTCCATGGGATCGTCGCCGCCGCTCTTCTTGGACAGGAACGCCGTGATCGTGCTGAACGCACGGATCACCGACTTGAAGTTCATGAAGAAGAGCAGCAGGCCCGACGTCACCATCATGGGCACGCCGATCCAGAGGCTCCACGACGAGATCCTGCGGAAGCTCGCGGCCTCGATCACGCCGGTGCGCAGGAAGTGCGGCGCGAGGATGCAGTAGTTGACGATCGCGCCCAGCATGAGGCTCCACGCCTGCCGGAAGCCCATGATCGCGCCGGCGGCGATGAAGAGCAGCGAGCCCTCGAACGACATCGTCACCTGGTTGAGGCCCAGCGGCTGGTCCTTGTAGCGGCCGAGCTTGATCCACGCGGTTCCCCACGTGGTCTCGAGGTCGGGCAGCCGGAGCCACGGCAGCGCGCGGGGCGCGAACCAACCCTTGACCAGCGCCCAGTCGGGCGCGTTCGCGAACTTGGTCACGGTCATGAACGGCAGCTCGCCCGCGTCGCGCAGCCACGTGATCACGAGCCCGAGCGCGCCGGCGATTCCGAGCGCGCGCGCCTGCTTGGCGGCCTCGCCGCCCTCGGCGTGCAGCGTGCGGAGCGTGGCGGCCGCCGCGGTGCCGGTCGGGAACGGCAACTGCTCGATGTTGATCATCTGGCGCTTCGCCGGCACGGCCAGGAAGACGCCGAGTCCGGAGATCACGGCGACCCACGGGATCAGCCACAGGCAGCGCGTCTTGAAGTCGCCCGGGATGGCCGCCGCGTTGAGCATCATGAGCGCGGGAATCGCGTTCACGAGCCCGCCGCTGGTCATGGAGCCCGCGGCCGAAGCGCACGACTGCATGCAGTTGTTCTCGAGAATCGAGTATTCGGAGAACCACTTCGGGAACAGCCGGTGCAGCGTCGAGAACGCCACGAACGCGAGCACGCACGAGGTGATCGCGACGCCCATGCTCCAGCCGGCCTTGAGGCCGACGTACACGTTGGAGCACACCATGATCATCCCGAGCCCCATGCCCATCACGATGGCCCGGAAGGTCAGCTGCTTCTGTCGGTCCCCGGCGTAGACGTTCTCGAACCAGTGGCGTTCGATGGCTTCGGGCGAAGCGCCCTGGAGATTCGGTGGGGTGGACACGTGGGGTCCTCGTGGGTCGGTGGGGGTACGAGTCCGGAGCGTCCCACGAGGTTGGCCGACCGCGCGCGGCCGGCGCAAGCGCGAAGTGGCGGACGCGGGCGGGAATCGCGCGCGGCCGCCGCGCGTCAGGGCTGGAGTTCGGCGCGCCAGCGCAGCGCGAGATCGCGCAGCGCGCCGGCGGGCGCGGCGTCCAGGTAGGCGTTCACGGCACCTTGCGCCGTCGCGCGCCGCGCCGGCGTGGTCTCGAGCCGCCACGCCTGCACGCGGGCCTCGGCGAGCTTGAAGCGCGCCTCGAGCCGCCCGGCGTCCGTGGGCGTCGCCGCGAGCCAGCCGCTCCACGCCTGCGCCGCGGTGTCCCACCCCGCGGGCGTGTGCAGCCGCGCGGCCGCCGTGCTCGCCGCGAGCGCGAGCGTGCGGGAGGCGACGGGCGTCGCGGCGCGCGCCCCGGGTGCGGGCGGCGACGGGCGGAACGACTGCAGGCCGCCCCAGTTGCCCGCGCCCGGCGCGCCGGGCGCTTCGAGCGCCTTCACGGGGACGAGCCGCACCGCGACCGGCCGGCCGTTGTCCGCGAGCCCGACGCTTGCACGGTACGGCTGGAAGCCCACGCCGAGCACGCTGAGCGTGGCGTTCGCCCGGGCGACGTCGAGGCAGAACGCGCCGTCCGCGCCGGAGACCGTGCCGCCCCCCGTTTCGGCGACCGTGACCGCGGCGTGCGCGACCGGACGGCCCTCGGTGTCGGTCACGGTGCCACACAGCCGCAGGCTCGCGGATTCCTCCTCCGCCTGGCGCATCGGCTGCGCCGGCGTCGCGGACTCCGCGCTCGCCCGCGCCCCGGACTCGTCGCGTGCCGCGGGCGCGTCGGCGCGCGCGGCGTTCCCGGCGAGCGACTTGGTCAGCACCGGCGCCGGCACCGCGGGCGCCGCGGGAGCGCGCGCGAATCCGTTGACCGCGGGCGGGCGCTGCGGCGCGACGAGCTTCTCCTCCGCCTTCACGCGCGGCGCGGGCGGCAGCGGCTCGCCGCTGGGCGCGGTGCGCTGCTCGCGCAGGCTCGCGGCGGCGGGTGCCGGCGCCGGCGCGGGCGGCGCGAGGCGGTCGACCGCTTCGGCGGGCGCGGCCTTCGCGGCGGGCGCTACCGCGCCCGCGCGGCGTTCGTCGGCGAGAGCACCGCTCGCGGCCGGGGTCGCGACCTTGCGCTTCGCATCGCCCTCGGCGAGATCCTGCTTCATCGCGCCGAGCATGGCCGCGGGGGGCGCGGGTTCCGCCTCCGGCGCGGGCGCTTCGTTCGCCGCCTCGGGCGCGGGCGCGGCGGACCGCGGCGCGGCGGCGTCGGCACCGGCGCCGAGTTCGCTCGGCGGCGCGACCTGGCTCGCCATCTCCCGCGGACCGTGATCGCGCGAGAGCGTCACGACGAGCCCGGCAACCGCGGCCAGCGCGAGCGCGCCGCCCGCCCACGCGAGCGAACGCGGCGAGTTCCACCACGCGAACGGCCCGCGCTTCGGAGCCGGCGCCGCGGCGGGCGCGGCGGCCGGCGCGGCCTCGGCGGCGATGCGCGCGCTCACCCGGTCGGCGAACGACGCGAAGTACGCCTCGCCCGGGTCGTACTCGAGCGACGCGCCGAGCGAGTCGTCGAGCGCGACGATCTCCGCGAGGCGCGCGCGGCACGCGTCGCACTCCGCGAGATGGCGCTCGGCCGCGGCCGCGTCGGCCGCGGACAGCGCGCCGTCGTGGAACGCCCCGAGGCGTTCGTCGCTCCAGTGACCGCTCATGACGGGTCCGATCCTTCCTGCATGCGCTGCTTCAGCTCCGCGCGCGCCCGCGACAGCCTCGACATCACCGTGCCCGCCGGAATGCCGAGCGCGTGCGCGATCTCGTCGTACGACAGGTCCTGCACCACCCGCAGCGCGAGCACCGCCTGGTGCTCCGGCGCGAGTTCCGCGAAGCACGCCCGCAGCTTCGCGTGATGCTCGTTCCGTGCCGCGTGATCGGCCGGGTCGTCCTCCACGCCCCACTGCTGCCCGGCCTCCAGCAGGGGCTCGATCGGCGTCTCGGGCCGGCGCTTGCGCGTGCGAAAGAGCGAGAACGCCTGGTTGGTCGCGATGCGCGCGAGCCAGGGATAGAGCGGCTGGCCCTTCTCGAACCGGCCGATGGCGCCCCACGCCCGCACGAACGTCTCCTGCGCGAGGTCGTCGGCGTCGCTCGCGTTGCGCGTGAGCGCCCACGCGACGCGGACGACCGCGCGCTGATAGCGCCGGACGATTTCGGCGAACGCGGCCTGATCCCCGCCCTGGGCGGAGGCGATCAGGGCATCGTCCGTCGGCCCGGCAGGTGAGATACGCTCGGCGTCGCGCTTCATTCCGCGCCACTCTCGGGGCCGCGCCGGATGGCGTCAAGCGCCCGGCCGGCGCTGGGCGGCGCCCGGGCCGCGCCCGGAACCCGATGCCCGGCGCCGACTTCCGCCTCGCTCCCCGACCGTGCATAGTGGCGTGATGCGATTCGCGGGTGAGGTGGCCGCGCTGGGAACGGCGCTCTTCTGGTCGGTGGGCTCGAACTTCTTCGCCGCCGCCGGCCGCCGCATGGGCTCGCGGGTGCTGAACCGCCTGCGCATCACCACGGCCTGCGTGTTCCTGTCGTCGGCGCTCCTCGTGCTGCACGGTTCGCCGTGGCCGGTCTGGGCGACCTCGCTGCAGGTGGGCCTGCTCGCGCTCTCCGGCCTGATCGGGTTCGTGTTCGGCGACACGTGGTACTTCCGCTCGCTCGTGATCCTCGGCCCCGGCCGCGCGGCGCTGATCGCGTCGCTCGCGCCCCTCTTCACCGTGCTGATCGCCTGGCCCGCGCTGCACGAGCACCCCGGCCCGCTCGCGCTGCTGGGCGTCGCGCTCACGGTGGGCGGCGTCGCGTGGGTCGTGAGCGGCCGGCAGGCCGCGGGCGCGACGAAGCACGCCGAGGGCTCGGTGGCGATGGGAATCCTCGCGGGCGTGCTCGCCGCGCTGGGCCAGGCGGGCGGCTACGTGCTCTCCAAGACGGCGCTGCGCACCGGACTCGATCCGCTCTCGGCGACCGTGATCCGCGTGAGCAGCGCGATGGTCGCGATCTGGCTGCTCGCCGCGATCGAGCGCGCGGTGCCCGAGACACTCGGCGCACTGAAGGACCGCCGCGCCGCCGCGTTCATGGTGGGCGGCGCCTTCTGCGGCCCGTTCATGGGCGTGACGCTCTCGCTGGCCGCCCTCAAGTACATCGACGCCGGCATCGCCTCCTCGATCACCGCGATCTACCCCATCTTCACGATGCTGATCGCCTCCCGCTTCCACGGCGAACCCCTCACCCTGAGAGCCGTCGCCGGAGCCCTGATCGCCGTCGCAGGCGTCGTCGTGCTCTTCCTGCGCTAGCGGCGGCGAGCCGGTTCGCTCTCCGTGGGGCGCTCGCTTGTCGCGAGCGTCTACACCCTGTTCCGCGACGTCATCCCGCCCCACCGAGGGCTACGGCGTTGGTCCGCCCCGCCCGGCGAGAGGTGCCGGGGGTCCGCTGGAGGGACCGCTCCTCGTCCGGCATCCTGCCGGACTCGTCACTAGGCGTCCGCGCGCGACCGCCATCCCTGGCTCCTTCGCGCGCTCCCGACTTCCCTCCATCGGACCCCCGGCACCTCTCGCCTCCCCGCCACCCACGAAGAAGCTTGGGATTCCCCACACCCCAGGCATCCGAGACGTCGATCGACACTCATCCAACGCGCATCCGATTCGGGGACGTGGGTGCGCCGTTTCGCCCCCTGGGGCGGGGCGGAAAGCGTGAGGATCGGGGGGCTCGATGGAGGGAAGTCGGGAGCATGCGAAGGAGCCAGGGGGGTACCCGCGCAGCGGGTCCGGTCGCATGCGGACGCCTAGAGACGAGCACGGCAGGATGCCGTGCGAGGAGCGGTCCCTCCAGCGAGCCCCCCGATCCTCACGCGGTGGGGCGGGTTGACGTCACGGAGCAGTGTGTGGACGATCGCCACGAGCGAAAGCTCAGCTCGCCTCGTCGTCCCGCTTAGAACTCGCCTCGTCGCGTTCCCGGCGCGCCGCCGCCAACGCCTCGCGAACATCGTGCGCCGCCGTGACCGCGCGCCCCAAGACCAGCAGCGACGCCCCCGAGCTCACCGCTTCGGCGATCGTCGCCACGCGCTTCTGGTCGTGCGTCTCGCCCCCGCTCATCCGGATCCCCGGCGTCACCGCCACGAACGGCCGCCCGATCGTCGAGCGGAGCGCCCGCAACTCCGGCACCGCGCAGACCACGCCCGCCACGCCCGCGTCGAGCGCCAGCCGCGTCAGTTCCACCGCCGTCGCCGGCAGGTCGAACGGCTGCGCGAAGCCCGGCGGCATCGCCCCCGCGTCCAGGCTCGTGAGCAGCGTCACCGCCACCACGCGCGTGCGGCCGCCCGCCGCGGAGATGCCGTCGACCGCCGCGCGCAGCATCTCGCCACCCCCCGTCGCGTGCACCGTGAGCAGGTCCGCGCCCAGGCGAGCCGCCGCCGCCGCCGCGCCGCGCACCGTGTTCGGGATGTCGTGCAGCTTCAGGTCCAGGAACACGCGCCGGCCCCGTTCGCGCAGCGCGCGCACCGCCGCCGGCCCCTCGGCCGCGAACAGTTCCAGACCCAGCTTGGCGTACTCCGGCCCCTGGCCCAGGCGCGCGTCGAGCGCCAGCGCCTCCTCCAGCGTCGGCACGTCGTAGGCGATCGCGAAATCGGCGGTGCTCATGCTCCCCCTTCCGGCGCGTGCGCCTGGGCCGCCGGCGCCGAGAACGCGCCGCGCAGGTCCGTCACTTTCGTCACCCCGTGCGCCGCGAGCCAGGCGCGCATCTCCTCCACCACCCGCGCCGCCGCTCCCGGCTCGGTGAACGTCGCCGTCCCCACCTGCACCGCCGTCGCGCCCGCCGCCATGAACTCGAGCGCGTCGCGGCCGTTCGCGATGCCGCCCGAGCCGATCACCGGAATCCGCACCGCGTGCGCCGCCTCGTGGCAGCGCGCCAGCGCCAGCGGCTTGATCGCCGGGCCGCTCACGCCGCCCGTGGCGCGGCCGAGCCTGCTGCGCACGTGCTCGAGGTCGATCGCCATCCCGACGAACGTGTTCACGCAGGTCAGCGCGTCGGCGCCGCCGCGCTCGCAGGCGAGCGCCGTCTCGCGGATGTCCGTCACGTCCGGCGAGAGCTTGGCCACGAGCGGGCGCGCCGTGAGCGCGCGCAGTCGCGCCATCGTCGATTCGAGCCGCGACGGCTCCGCCCAGTAGCGCGCCCCGCCCGCGGCCACGTTCGGGCAGCTGAAGTTGATCTCGAGCGCGGCGACGCCGTCCTCGCGACCCAGCGCGTCCACGAGCGTCGCCAGTTCGTCCGGCGTCTCACCGCCCACCGACACGACCACCGTCGCCTCGAGCGCGCGCAGCTTCGGCAGCTTGTCGGCGCGGAAGCGCTCGAGCCCCACGTTCTCGAGCCCGATCGAGTTGAGCATCCCCGCGGCGACTTCGGCGACGCGCGGCGGCGGGTTGCCCGGTCGCGGCCGCACCGTGACCGTCTTGGTGACGACGCCGCCCAGCGCCCGCAGGTCGACCACGTGCGCGTACTCGTCGCCGTAGCCGAACGTGCCCGACGCGGTGAGCACCGGCGAGCGCAGGCGCAGCGAACCGATCGCGACCTCGAGATCGACGCGCTTCGCCGCGATCGGGCGGCCGCCGAACGCCGGGGCGCTCACGCGATCCGCTCCCAGTCCAGTTCGCGCGCTTCGAACACGGGGCCGTCGGTACAGCACATCGCCCACTCGGGATTGCCCTGCAGCGCCGGGGCCGATTCGCCCGCGGCCCGCACGCGCGCCGACGCCTCGGCGCTGCGCGGCAGCGGGCAGCCGCGGCAGACGCCGGTGCCGCAGGCCATGACGCTCTCCATCGCGAGGTGCGCGCGCACGTCGCGCGCGATCGCCCAACGCGCGATCGCGGCGAGCATCGCGTGCGGGCCGCAGGCGTGAATGACGATCGGCGCCTCGAGCTTCGGCGCGACGCGATCGAGCAGCGCGAGCACGTCACCGCGCGTGCCACGCGTGCCGTCGTCGGTCGCCACGTGCAGGGTGCCGCCCCGGCGCGCGATGCGCTCGCGCGCCTCGGCGAGACCCGCGAGCAGTTTCGCCGTGCGCGCACCGAAGAGGAAGGTGTTGCGGCGGCGCTGCCGCGCGAGCGCGTCGGCCGCCATCAGGAGCGGCGCGACGCCGCGCCCGCCCGCGACCAGCACCGGCGAACCGGGCTCGTCCAGCGGATAGCCGCGCCCGAGCGGTCCGGTGAGCGAAAGCTCCGCACCGGGCGCGAGCGCGGCGAGCGCACGCGTGCCCGTGCCGACCGGCGCGTACAGGAACCCGAGCCGCGCGCCACCGTTGCGCCGCGCGGTCGCGGCCGCGACGCTCATCGGGCGCGGCAGCAGCACCGGCGAGGGGGCGGGCAGCTGCACCTGCACGAACTGCCCCGCGACCGGCAGCGGGAACGGCGGCGCCACGTCGAGCTCGAGCCAGCGCAGACCCGCGCCGTAGGCCGACTGGCGGTGCACGACGGCGACGGCCTGCTGCCAGCGGCGGCGGGCCGTCACGGTCAACGCGTGCTCCCCTGGCGCGCCGTGTCGGCGGGCGGCACCGACGGCGGCAGCGACGCGGGTGGCGGGAACAGCCCGCGCGGGCGGCCGAGGGAATCGGCCGGGAAGCCCGGCGCCCCGAGGCGCTGCGGCTGGCCGACGTTGGGCAGCGGGCGGCCGAGCGAATCCCGCGCCACGCCCCCGGGACCGACCATGTTGTACGCGGGGCGATGCAGTGAATCGGGCGTCGCGTTCACCATCCCCAGGCTCGGCGTGCGGGACGGGATCGGCGTCAGCGTGCGCGTCGTGTCGGGCGGCGGAGGCGGTGCCGGCTTGGGCGGCACGATCAAGCTGTCCGGGACGCGCTGCCCGGTCTGCTCGAGATAGTCGCGGGCCGCGAGTTGCGCTTCGGTCGCCGGGTATTCGCGCACGACTTTCCAGAACAGCGAGTCCGCGCTCTCCTTGCGGCCGAGCTTGCGCGACATCACCCACGCCTCGGCGTTGAGCGCCCGCGCCGCGACCGCCGTGCCCGGGTACGTACGCGCGACGGTGGCGTATTCCTCGAGCGCGCGATCGGGCTTCTTGAGCTCGAACAGGTAGCGCTCGGCGGTCAGGAACCCGGCCTCGGCCTTCTTCTCGAGCGAGTCCGCGCCGCTGCCGTGCCGGAACTGCATGATGCGGGCGAGATCGTCGGAACGCTGCTGCGCCTGCTGCGTGAACTGCGTGTAGCCGTACTGGTCCTTCACGTGGCCGTACTCGAGCATCGCGCGCTCGAAGTCCTCGGCGCCCGTCTCGTAGGCGTAGCCGATGCGGTACTGCGCCTCGGCCGAGAGCACGGTCTTGGGGTAGTCCTTCATCACGTGGTCGTACTGGGCCAGCGCTTCCGGGATGCGGCCCGAGAGCAGCAGGGCCGTGCCGATGCGCATGGTCAACCGCCCGTACGATTCCGAGGCGACGAAGGACGTCTGCTGCGACTGGAGCCGCGGCTGTCCCATCGCGCCGGGCTGCACGACGGATTCCGTCTGGCCGGGCTGCAGTACGTTGCCGGCCGAGCTCGTCCCGACGCCGGCGGGCGGCGGGGGCGGCGGCGTGTGGCCGAGTTCGGTGCGCAGCAGCTCGAGCTCGGCGTCGTACTGGCGCGCGGCCTCGAGGCAGTCCGCCTCGCGCATCAGGAACTCGAAGCGTTCCTGGTCGCTGGTCGCGCGCAGGCCGATGTCGTGGAAGTCCGCGCGGGCGCCGTCGTAGTTGCCGTCCTGCAGCCGCGCCTCGGCGCGCTGCCGGCGGGCGCGATCGGCCAGCTCGTGGCCCGGATAGCGCTCGAGCAGCAGCCCTGCCGCGTCGGCGGCCTCGGCGTAGCGGCCGAGCGACGAAAGCGCGCGGGAGCGCTCGAGATAGGCGTACGGCACGAGCGGGTTCCGCGGCGCGATCTTGAGGAAGTCGTCGAACGACTCGACCGCCTGCGTGTAGCGCCGGGCGTTGCGGTACGCGAGCCCGAGGAAGAACGTCGCCTCGGCACGCTGGTCGGACTTGGGGAACCGGTCCACGAAGTCCTGCAGCATGGTGATCGTCTGCAGCGGGTCGTCACGGCCGATCAGCGCGCGCGCCCAGAGCAGGTAGGCGTCATCGACCCACTTGGACTTGGGGTACTGCGCGATCACCTTCTTGGAGTACTCGATCGAGCTCGTGTACGAGTTCGACTGGCCGCTTCCGGAGCGGTCGACCTCGTACGGAGCGCCCGCCGTGGCGCGGAAGTAGTACTTCCGGGCGAGGTAGAAGGTGTTGTAGTACGCGCACGAACTGGCGAGCACCGCGAACAGGACCGCGGCCACCAGCACGAACGCGAAACGTCGAGACTTCAGAGCGCCTCCTGCAGCGAGGTCACCTGCAACGGACCCCGCGTGAGCGCCTCCATGCCCGAGACGGCGGCGACGGCACCGGCGACGGTGGTGATGACCGGAATGCCGAGCGCGACGGCGCGCTCGCGGATCGCGCGCTCGTCGTACTCCGTCTGGCGGCCCAGGGGCGTGTTGATCACGAGCTGGACTTCCCCGTTCTCCATGAGGTCGACCACGTGCGGACGGCCCTCGTGCACCTTGAACACCTCGCGCACGGGCACGCCGTTCCGCCGCAGGAACCGGGCGGTCCCACGCGTGGCCATCAGTCCATACCCCAGTTCCACCAGTTTCTTCGCCATGAACGTGATCGAGCGCTTGTCGTCGTCCCGGACGCTCAGGAACACCGTGCCCGCGGCCGGGAGCGGTTCGCCCGAGCCCAGGTGGGCCTTGGCGAGCGCGCGGCCGAAGTCCAGGTCGCGGCCCATGACTTCGCCCGTCGACTTCATCTCGGGGCCGAGCAGGGCGTCCTCACCCGGGAACCGCCCGAACGGTAGCACGGGCTTCTTGACGCTGACCATCGTGACCTCGGGCTCCCGCGGGCGAATGTCCGCGAGGCGCTCCCCGGTCATGACGCGCGCGGCGAGCCGCGCCAGCGGCACGCCCACGGCCTTGCTCACGAACGGCACCGTGCGCGACGCGCGCGGATTGGCCTCGAGCACGTAGATCTGGTCGTGACGCACCGCGTACTGCACGTTCATGAGGCCCTTGACGCCCAGCGCGCGGGCCAGCGTCGCGGTGATGCGGCGCACCTCCGCCACCGTCCGGTCGCCGAGCGTGAACGGCGGGATCACGCACGTCGAGTCGCCCGAGTGGATGCCGGCCTCCTCGATGTGCTCCATGACCGCGCCGAGCATGACCGTGTCGCCGTCGGCGACGGCGTCGACGTCCACTTCCAGTGCGCCCTCGAGGAACTTGTCGAGCAGCACGGGCTCGTCGGTCGAGATGAGCGCCTCGCGCAGGAGCCAGTCCTCGAGCTCCTCGCGGGCATAGACCACGCGCATCCCGCGTCCGCCGAGCACGTACGAGGGCCGCACGAGCACCGGGTAGCCGAGTGCCTCGGCGTACTCCAGCGCCTCGTCGCGCGAGGCGGCGATGCGGCTCTCGGGCTGCAGCAGCCCCAACTGGTCGACCAGCTCGCGGAAGCGCGAGCGGTTCTCGGCCAGGTCGAGGCCGTCGAACGACGTACCGAGGAGCGGCACACCCGCGTCGTGCAGGGCGCGCGCGAGCTTGAGCGGCGTTTGGCCGCCCAGCTGGACGATCACGCCGATCGGCTGCTCGGCGTCGACGATGTTGAGCACGTCCTCGGCGGTCAACGGCTCGAAGTAGAGCCGGCTCGAGACGTCGTAGTCGGTGCTGACCGTCTCGGGGTTCGAGTTCGCGAGCAGCACCTCGAAGCCGCGCGACTTGAGTTCGAGCGCGGCCTGCACGCAGCAGTAGTCGAACTCGAGCCCCTGCCCGATCCGGTTGGGCCCACTGCCCAGGATCAGCACGCGCGGCAGCTGCGGTGCGGGCGTCTCGGTCTCCTCCTCGTACGTGGAGTAGAAGTAGGGCGTCTCGGCCTCGAACTCGGCGCCGCACGTGTCGACGGCCTTCATCACCGGCACGATGCCGGCCGCGATGCGGCGGCGGCGCACCTCGGGCTCGGTGAGCCCGAAGCGGAACGCGAGGTGCCGGTCGGAGATCCCGAGCCGCTTGGCCTCGCGCACGCGCGCGTCGTCCCAGCCCGTGTCCATCAGCAGCCGGTCGAAATCCGTGATGCGCTGCATCTGGTAGAGGAACCACGGGTCGATGCCCGTGAGGCGCGAGAGCTCGTCGGGCGCCTCGCCCGCGGCCAGCGCGCGGAAGAGGTCGCGCAGACGGTCGGGGTGCGGCTCGCGCAGCGAGAGCTGCAGTTCCTCGATCTGGTCGGGCGCCGCAGGGCCGGGCAGCAGGTCGCCGCCGGTCTCGAGTGCGCGCCAGCCCTTGAGCAGCGCCTCGGGCATCGTGCGCCCGATCGCCATGACCTCGCCCACCGACTTCATCTTGGTGCCCAGCCGGCGCTCGGTGAACCGGAACTTCTCGAACGCCCAGCGCGGGATCTTGACGACGCAGTAGTCGAGCGAGGGCTCGAAGCAGGCCGGCGTCTTCTTCGTGATGTCGTTGGGGATCTCGTCCAGCGTGAGCCCCGCCGCGAGCAACGCCGAGATCTTGGCGATCGGGAACCCCGTCGCCTTGCTCGCCAGCGCCGAGCTGCGCGAGACGCGCGGGTTCATCTCGATCACGCGCAGGTCGCCCGTGTCGGGGTGCACGGCGAACTGGATGTTGCAGCCGCCCGCCTCGATCTTGATCTCGCGGATGATCCGCAGCGCCGCGTCGCGCATGTCCTGGTAGCAGCGATCGGACAGCGTCTGCGCCGGCGCCACGGTGATCGAGTCGCCCGTGTGGACGCCCATCGGGTCGAAGTTCTCGATCGTGCAGACGATGACCACGTTGTCCGCGCGGTCGCGCATGACCTCGAGCTCGAACTCCTTCCAGCCGAGCAGGCACTCCTCGATCAGGATGCTGCCGTTGGGGCTCGCGGCGATGCCGATGCGGGCCGCCTCGCGCAACTGGCGGCGGTCGATCACCAGGCCCGAGCCCTGACCGCCCAGCGTGAACGACGAGCGGATCACGAGCGGGTAGCCGAGCTGCTCGCCCAGCGCGACGGCGTCCGCAACGCTCGTCGCGTAGCCGCTCTTGGGCAGCAGCATGCCGGCGCGCTGCATGGCCTGCTTGAAGAGGTCGCGGTCCTCGGCCTTCTCGATCGCCTCGAGCGAGGCGCCGATCAGCTGCACGCCGTGGCGCTCGAGGATGCCGCGGCGCGAGAGCTCCACCGCGAGGTTGAGCGCCGTCTGGCCGCCCAGCGTGGGCAGCAGCGCGTCCGGCTTCTCCTTGGCGATGATGCGCTCGGCGATCTCGGGCAGCAGCGGCTCGACGTACGTGCGGTCCGCGAACTCGGGGTCGGTCATGATCGTGGCCGGGTTCGAGTTCAGCAGCACGACCTCGAAGCCGAGCGACTTGAGTGCACGGCAGCCCTGCGTGCCGGAATAGTCGAACTCGCACGCCTGCCCGATCACGATCGGACCGGCGCCGAGCACCATGATCTTGTGGATGTCGGTGCGGCGCGGCATCAGCGCGTCCCTCCCGCGACGACCGGACGGCGGCGGCGCTTCGCGACCGCATCGGCGAAGACGCGGAACCACGGGCGCGAATCGTGCGGCCCGGGCGCGGCCTCGGGGTGGTACTGGCAGCTGAAGACGGGCAGCGAGCGGTGCACCATGCCTTCCAGCGTGCCATCGTTGCCGCTGAAGTGCGTGAGCTCGAACTCGCCCTCGGGGAGCGTGTCCGCGTTCACCATGAAGCCGTGGTTCTGGCTCGTCACCTCGACGACGCCCGAGCGCCGGTCGATCACCGGGTGGTTGGCGCCGCGGTGGCCGAACTTGAGCTTGCTCGTGGTCGCGCCGAACGCGAGACCGATCAGCTGGTGCCCGAGGCAGATGCCGAGCGTGGGCAGCTTCTGGGTCAGTTCGCGCGCGGCGACGATCGCGAAGTCGAGCGGCTCGGGGTCGCCGGGGCCGTTGGAGAGCAGCACGCCGTCCGGCTCCATCGCCAGCACCTCGGCCGCGGTCGTCCGCGCGGGCACCACGCGCACGCGGAAACCCTCGGCGCGCAGGCGGCGCAGGATGTTCCACTTCACGCCGAAGTCGAGCGCGACGACCAGCGGCTTGCCGCGGTCGGGCACGGGCTCGGCCTCGGTGACACCGTGCTCGCCCCACCAGTAGGGCTCGACGCACGTGACGACGTCGGCGAGCGCGAGGCCTTCCATGCGCGGGCTCTGGCGCGCCTTCTCCACGAGTTCGTCGGCGTTCGTCGACACGGTGGAGAGGCAGCCGCGCATGGTGCCGCGGTCGCGCAGGTGGCGCGTCAGCGCGCGCGTGTCGATCCCCGAGAGACCCGGCACGCCGCGTTCGGCGAGCAGGTCGGTGAGCGTGCCGGTGCTGCGCCAGTTGCTCGGCACCTCGCACAGGTCGCGGCAGATCATGCCCTGCGCGCGCAGGCGGTCACTCTCCCAGTCCTCGCCGTTCACGCCGTAATTGCCGATGAGCGGGTACGTGAACGTCAGGATCTGGCCGCAGTAGGACGGATCCGACATCACTTCCTGATAGCCGGTCATGGCGGTGTTGAACACCACCTCGCCCGTCGTCTCGCCGGCGGCACCGAACCCTTCGCCGCGGAAGACACGCCCGTCCTCGAGCGCCAGCATCGCCGGGGGTCGACGGTTCAACGCGTTCCCTCCACCGACACGATCGTCTCGTCGCCGATCTCGAGATCGTGTGCCTGGTGCGTGAGGCGGCCGTCCATCATCGTCGCGAGCACGCGGCCGTGCAGCGTCCAGCCCGCGAACGGCGTGTTGCGGCCCTTGCTGCGGAAGTTCTCCGGACGCACGTTCCACTCGGCCTCGGGGTCGAACAGCACGAGGTCCGCGGCCGAGCCCGGCTCGAGGTCCACCACCGGCAGCCCGAAGATGCGGCGCGGCGCGTCGGTCCAGCGTTCGATCGCCTGCGCCAGCGTGAGGTGCCCCGGGCGCACGAGAAACGTGAGCGTGAGCGCGAGTGCGGTCTCCAGCCCGACGATGCCGAACGGCGCCTCGGCGAACGGGCGCGCCTTCTCGTCGGCGGTGTGCGGCGCGTGGTCGGTGACGAAGCAGTCGATCGTGCCGTCGACGATCGCGGCGATGCAGGCCTCGCGATCGGCGTCGCTGCGCAGCGGCGGGTTCATCTTGGCGTTCGTGTCGTAGTCGCCCACCGCTTCGTCGGTCAGCACCCAGTAGTGCGGGCAGGTCTCTCCCGTCACGGGCAGGCCGCGGCGGCGCGCGTCGCGCAGCGCATCGAAGCCCTGGGCCGTCGAGAGGTGCGCGAGGTGCACGCGCGCGCCCGTCAGCTCGGCGAGGTCGACGTCGCGGCGCACCATCACGCTCTCGGCGGCGTTGGGAATGCCGCGCAGGCCGAGCCGCGTCGCGGTGAAGCCCTCGTTCATGACGCCCTCGCCCTTGAGCTCGGGATCTTCTTCGTGGCAGACGATCGGCCGTCCGGTGGAACGCGCGTACTCGAGCGCGCGGCGCATCACGGCCGCGCTCGCAACCGGGTGGCCGTCGTCGGAGAACGCGACCGCGCCCGCGCGCGCCATGGCCTGCAGCGGCGCGAGCTGCTCGCCCTTCTGACCCTGCGTCACGGCGGCGATCGGCAGCACGCGCGCCGACGCGCCCTCGGCGCGGTGGCGGATCCACTCGACCCACGCCGGCGTGTCCACGACCGGCACCGTGTTCGGCATGCACGCGACGCTGGTGAAGCCGCCCGCGGCGGCCGCACGCGTCCCGGTCTCGATCGTCTCCTTGGCGCCCTGTCCCGGCTCGCGCAGGTGGACGTGCAGGTCCACGAGCCCCGGCGCCAGCACGGCGCCCGGGCGCTCGATCACGCGCGCCTGCGCCTGACCCTCGCGCGGCAGCGGCACGATCACGCCGTCCTCGACCGCGACCGTGACGCGCTCGCCGGTCCGCCAGTGGATCACGTTCCGGAACAGCGTCAGCGTGCTCACGCGGCCTCCTTCAGCGCGTGCCAGCAGCGCTTGAGCGCGGCGCACCGGGCGGCCACGCCGTTTTCGACCTGGTCGAGGATCACCGAGCGTCCCGAGTCGGCGACCGCCGGATCCAGCTCGACGCCGCGGTTCACCGGGCCGGGATGCATCACGACCGCGCCGGGCTTCATGCGCTCGACGCGCTCGGCGTCGATGCCCCACTCGCGCGAGTATTCGCCGAGCGAGGGCAGCAGGCCCTTCTCCATGCGCTCCTTCTGGATGCGCAGCGCCATCACGCCGTCGGCGCCCGAGAGCGCTTCCTCGACCGTGCCCGCCACCGAGCAGCCGAGCAGCTCGACGTCCGCGGGCAGCAACGTACCGGGCCCGCACACGGTGACGTCGGCGCCCAGCGTCGCGAGCCCGGCGATCGCCGAGCGCGCCACGCGCGAGTGCGCGAGGTCGCCCACGATCGCGAGCCGGCGTCCCTCGAAGCGGCCGCCCCACGCGTCGCGCAGCGTGAGCAGGTCCAGGAGCCCCTGCGTCGGGTGCTCGTGCATGCCGTCGCCGGCGTTGAGCACGCCGACGCGCCGCAGGTGCCGCGCCAGGTAGGCGGCGGCGCCCGACATGCCGTGCCGGATCACGAGCAGCTGCGAACCCATGGCCTCGAAGAGCTTCATCGTGTCGAGCAGCGTCTCTCCCTTGTTGAGCGAGGAGGCCGAGGCGCTGAACGTGAGCACGTTGGCGCCGAGCCTTCTCGCCGCGATCTCGAAGCTCGAGCGCGTGCGCGTCGAGTCCTCGATGAACGCCAGTGTGACGGTGCAGCCCGCGAGGTCGTCGCGGTTGGGGGCTCCGGAGCGGAGCCATTCGCGCTCGAGGGCGGCGTCCTCGAGCAGATCCAGCAGGGCGTCGCGGGTCATGCCCTCGAGGCCGAGCAGGTGCCGTTCTTCAGCAGCCGGACGGATAGAAAAAACCCCCGCGCCGTTGGGCGCCGGGGCATGCACGGCAGCTTCGGACAGCGTCATCCGTTCCTCCCTTCGGGCCCTCGCGGGGACCCTTTAAAGGTGACAGGTGTGTCGGACCGCAGAGAAATCTAGGGGATGCGGCCGCGTGGTTCAAGCCCGGATCGCGCGGCCGGAACGCGTCCGACTGGCCGTCGCGGCCGTGTCCGGCTAGCGTGAACCAGTCCCACCGGAGGCCCGCGCCGTGCCTGAACCCGTCGTACAGCCGCTCACGATCGAACTGCCCGAATCGCTCCGCCGCGTGCTCGATTCCGGGCCCGCGTTCGCCCGCGCGTTCGTGGTCGGCGGCAGCGTGCGCGATGCGCTGCTGGGCCGGCCGGTGAAGGACGTCGACGTCGAGGTGTGGGGGCTGCGCGCGGGCGAGCTCGCCGCCGCGCTCGCGCCGTTCGGCGCGACCGACGAGGTCGGCCGTGCGTTCGGCGTCGTGCGCCTGCCGCTGGGCGGGAACGAGTGGGCCGACTTCTCGCTCCCGCGCCGCGACTCCCGGACGGGCGAAGGACACCGCGGGTTCGCGATCGAGACCGATCCCGAGCTGCCCATGGCCGAGGCGGCCGCGCGGCGCGACTTCACGCTCAACGCACTGCTCTGGGATCCGCGCCGCGGCGAGGTGCTCGACCACCACGGCGGGCTCGCCGACCTGCGCGCCCGCGTGCTGCGGCACACGAGCCCGGCGTTCCCTGAGGACCCGCTGCGCGTGCTGCGCGCGATGCAGCTCGCGGCGCGGTTCGACCTGGCGCTCGCGCCCGAGACCGCGGCACTCGCGCGTTCGATCGCGGATCGCTACGGCGAGCTCGCGCGCGAGCGCGTGCGCGAGGAGTGGTTCAAGTGGGCGGCGCGCGCCGTGCGGCCCTCGGCCGGCCTGCGCGTGCTCGAGCAGACGGGCTGGCTCGCGCACTTCCCCGAACTGGCCGCGCTCGTGGGCACGCCGCAGGACCCGGCGTGGCACCCCGAGGGCGACGTCTGGACGCACACGGGGCTGGCGCTCGACCAGCTGGTGCGCGACCCGGTGTGGCGCGAGGCGGACGAGCCCTCGCGCATCGCGTGGTCGCTGGCCGTGCTGCTGCACGACGCGGGCAAGCCCTCCACGACGTCTCGCGAGGTGCGCGGCGGCGCCGAGCGCATCGTCTCGCCGGGCCACGACGTGGCCGGCGGCCCGCTCGCGGCGGCGTTCCTCGAGCGGATCGGCGCCCCGGGCTGGACCTCCGAGCGGGTCGTCCCGCTCGTCGTGAACCACATGACGCACCTGCAGTCGGCGAGCGAGCGCGCGGTGCGGAGGCTCGCGCGCCGGCTCGATCCCGAGACGATCTCCGGGCTCGCGGTGGTGATCCGCGCCGACGCGGCGGCTCGGCCGCCGCTGCCGGCCGAGCCGCCGGAGACGCTGCTCGAGCTGCTGCGGATCGCCGATGCGCTGCGCCTGCGCCACGAGGCGCCGCGGCCGCTGCTCCTGGGCCGGCACCTGATCGAGCGCGGCTGGACGCCCGGGCCCGCCGTGGGCGAAGTGCTCGCGCGCGCGTTCGAGGCGCAGCTGGACGGCGCGTTCGACGACGAGGCCAGAGCGCTGCGCTGGCTCGACGCGCAACCGCGGCCGTAGCGGGCGTCGCGCGCCCGCGGGCCGCTACAGCAGCGTGCCGCGGAGGACGAGGCTGGCGATCGAGAAGTAGATGACGATGCCGGTCACGTCGACGAGCGTGGCGACGAACGGCGCCGAGGCGCTCGCGGGGTCGAGCCCGACGCGGCGGAGCACGAAGGGCAGCATGGAGCCCGACAGCGTTCCCCAGGTCACCACGCCCAGCACGCTGGTGCCGATCGTGACGCCCACCAGCAGCCAGTGTGCGCCGTACGACTTGAAGATCACGTGCCAGAGCGCCACGCGCGAGAACCCGATCGCGCCCAGGATGCCGCCCATCATGAGCCCGCTCGCGAGTTCGCGGCGGACGACGCGCCACCAGTCGCGCAGCTTCACCTCGCCCAGCGCCATGGCGCGGATCACGAGCGTCGTGGCCTGCGAGCCCGAGTTGCCGCCGCTCGAGATGATGAGCGGGATGAAGACCGCGAGCACGACCGCGCGCGAGATCTCGGCTTCGAACCGGCTCATCGCGGTGGTGGTGAGCATCTCGGAAAGGAAGAGCGCCGACAGCCAGCCGACGCGCTTGCCCACCATCTGCGGCAGGCCGATCTCGAGGTAGGGCGCATCGAGGGCTTCCGTACCGCCGATCTTCTGGATGTCCTCCGTGGCCTCTTCCTGCAGCACGTCGACGATGTCGTCGACCGTGACGATGCCCTTCATGCGCCCTTCGGCGTCCACGACGGGCACGGCCTGGAGGTCGTACTGGGCGAACAGCCGCCCCAGCGCCTCCTGGTCCATGTCCTCGCGCGCCGTGACGAGATCGCTGCTCATAATGTCGCGCACCGTCTTCCCCGACGGCGCCGTGAAGAGGTCGCGCAGCGACACGATGCCCTGCAGCTTCTGGTCGGCCTCGAGCACGTAGACGTAGTTCACGTGCTCGAGCCGGTCGCGCCCCTGCCGGCGCAGGTAGGCGATCGCCTCGTCCACCGTGATGTCCGGGCGCACGCGGGCGTAGGCCGGCGTCATCAGGCCGCCGGCGTCGTCCTCGGCGTACGCGAGCAGCGCCTGCACCTCGACGCGCGTCTTGTCGTCGAGCAGCGCGAGCAGCTCGTCGCGCTCCGCGGGCTCCTCGGCCTCCTGGACCACGTCCACCGCGTCGTCGGGTGGCAGGAGCCGCATCCACGAGCGGCGCTGGCCCGCCGGCATGGAGCGGATCAGTTCGTACTCGTCGCGCGCCCGCAGGTCGAGGAAGAAGTCCTCCGCCTCCTCACGAGGGAGGTCGAGGAATGCTTCGAGCCGCTCCTCGATGTCGAGGAGTCGCCAGGTCTCGAGCAGGTCGTCGACGGCCAGCCCGGCGGCGCTCTCGGATTCGTTGCGCAGGGAGTTCATGCGCGCTCCGGCGAAGAGGTGGAGGAGGGCCCGAAGGCGGTCACTCGCAACCTACCCGCCGCAATGCGCGTTCGTCCAGCCGGATCACGCGGACCGGATGCGCGTCCGGCCGCGATCAGTTGCCCGAACGCGGCGGCGCGAACATCACCAGCACGTCGAGCGTCTCGAGGATCGAGTGGAACGCGTGCTCCGTGCGCGCGGGGACGAACACCACCGAACCGGGGCCGACCGGATGCTCCTCTTTCCCCACCCGCAGCGTCGCGCGGCCGTTCAGGACGACGTACACCTCGTCCTCGCCGTGGGGATGCTGCGGATCGGGCCCGCCCGCGGGGAGCGTGTAGACGCCGAGGCTCATGGTCCGCTCACGCAGGAACTCGAGCCACGGCCGGCCGTGCGCCGCACGGCGGGCGAGGAGTTCGTCGACCTGGAACGCTTTCACGAGGGGCTCCGAGCGGGAGGAGCGGAAGGCACGGGCGCAGGGAAGGCGCGGCCGGCACCGTCTCCGGGGATGGATCCGGGAACGTGGAGGGGGGCAGTCTGCACGGCTCGCGCGGCCGGGGAAAGGAGTTTTGGCCGGGACGCCGTTCCGTGCATAATTGAGAGGATCACAGGAACCACTCGGCCGGCGCCCCCCCTTGCCCCGCCGGCCGACTCGACCCTGGCCTCTCTCCGGACGGCCGCAGCCGGCTGCTCGACAACGTGCGCGACCCCCACTCGGCTCCCCATTCTCTCCGCATCGGACTCGCCGGCCTCCTCTTGGCGTGCGCCTGCTCCGGCTTGCCGCCGGGAGCCGCACCCGCGCATGCGACGCCCGCGACTCCCGCCGCCGTCGCGACGCTGCCCGTGCCCGGAGTGATGTCGCCCGAGTACCCGATCTGGGCGAAGGAGTTCAGCATCGTCCGCGACGACGCCGGGCTCTATCACCTGTTCTACATGCGCCACAACCCGGACGTCGTCGTCGATTCGACGGAGAACGACCTCGGGCACGCGGTGTCCTACGACCTCAAGACGTGGACGCAGCTCGGCAGCTTCCTGCACTCGCGTCCGGGCAAGTGGGACAACCTGCACATCTGGTCGCCGCACGTCGTTCGGGACGGCGCCACCTGGTACATGTTCTACACGGGCGTCTCGTGGGTGCCCTACGGCTGGAACGCGTACCAGAAGATCGGCGTCGCGACGTCCACCGACCTCGTCAACTGGACCCGCTACGACCAGCCCGTGCTGACCGGCAAGCAGGTCCCGTGGGTGTGGGCGGATTCGTCGACGTTCGAAGGCTGCCAGTTCCGCGACGCGTTCGTGATGAAGGACCCGAACGTGGCGGGCCGCTGGCTCATGTACTACGTGGGAACGCCCGCGAACGCCCGCGACCAGCTGATCGGCGGCATCGCGCAGGCGACGAACCTGATGGGCCCGTGGACCGACCTCATGCCGCTCTGGTGCACCGACGCGGCGCACTTCTGGGGCTGGTGCGAATCGCTGCACATGCTCCAGCACGGCTCGCTCTGGTACATGTTCGCGACCACCAACTCGAGCCACGTGCTGGGTTTCCGGACGACCCCGAGCCCGACGGCGGATTCGCTGCTCTGGAGCGGCAAGTACCGCATCTACGACATGGCGAACAGCGACCCGATCAGCGATGCCTGGTTCGGGTCCGAGACGTTCACGATCGGCGGCCGCGACCACTTCGCCGTGGTGAACAGCCTGGGCCACCGCGTCGAGATCTACGACATGGTGTGGTCGGCGACCGCGCCCAACTTCTCGCTCGCCTCCCCGGTGCCCGCGAGCGACGTCCCGGGCGCGCCGGCGGCGGAAGCGTTCGCGATCGCGCGTTCGGGCGGGCCGCTCTCGGACGGTGGCCAGCTGCTGCGCTGCTCGCTGCCCGCCGCGGCGGCGGCACGCGTCGAGATGTTCGACGTGAGCGGCCGCAGGCTCGGCACGCTGCACGATGGCCCGCTGCCCGCGGGCGATTCGGTGGTGCGCTGGGACGGCCGCGACGGCGGCGGCGCGCTCGCGCCGAGCGGCGTGTACTTCGCCGCGCTCACGACCGGTGCGGGACGGCGCGTCGCGCGCCTCCCCGTGCTGCGTTGACGCCCGGGCTCAGGCCTTCGCGGCGTCGGCCGGAGCGACCGCGCGTCGCGCGGCGCGCGCGCGCGTCCACGTGAGCAGCACGACCGACGCGATCACGAGCACCGCCGCCAGCTTCGCCCGCGGCGAGAACGCCTCGCCCGCGAACAGCGCGCCGAGGGTCATCGCGACGAGCGGGTTCACGAACGCGTAGGTCGAGACCAGCGCGGGCGAGACCACGCGTAGCAGGAACAGGTAGGCCGAGAAGGCCACGACCGACCCGAACACCGACAGGTAGGCGAGCGAGAGAAGCGCGGGCGTTCCCACGCGCGCCGGATCGAAGCGCGCCGGTTCGCCCGTCACCGTGGCGGCGAGCAGCACCAGCACTCCGCCCGCGACCAGCCCGACGCCGGTGGCCATGCGCGGCGAGCGCGGCGTCCGGGCGCGACGCGACCACAGCGAGCCCCACGCCCACGAGAACGAACCCGCGACGGGGGTCATCGCCCACACCAGCGAGTGGCCCGAGCCGGCCGGCCCCGCGATGCCCGGCCCGAGCAGCAGCGCGATGCCGGTGAAGCCCAGCGCGAGTCCGAGCAGCCCGAGCGGCGCCGGGCGCTCGGCGCGCGGACCGATCGCCGAGAGCAGCGCCATCCAGAGCGGGATCGACGCCACGAGCAGCGCCACGAGCCCGGACGCCACGTGCGTCTCACCCAGCGTGACGCTGGCGTTGCCGATCCCGGGCAGCAGGATCCCGACGAGTGCCGCGTCGCGCCATTCGATGCCGCGCGGCCACGACTCGCCCGCCGCCCGCGC
This sequence comes from Candidatus Eiseniibacteriota bacterium, assembly GCA_044223005.1. Lineage (GTDB taxonomy): Bacteria > Eisenbacteria > RBG-16-71-46 > RBG-16-71-46 > RBG-16-71-46 > CAIXRL01. Next base: position 136,241 of record JBGAML010000003.1, on the reverse strand, counting down.
CCACGCGACCAGGATCATCCCGGCCGACAGCAGCCGGACGCCGCACATGAGCAGCGGCGGGATGTCCGTGATCGCGATGCGGATCGTGATGAACGTCGAGCCCCAGATGAAGTAGATCGCGGCGAACGCCGCGAGCACCTTCCCCAGCAGCCCGCGTTCGCGCAGGGCCTCAACCACGCACGGTCTCCCGCCGCGGCACTTCCTCCACCGGCAGCGCCCAGCTCTCCTTCACCGTCTCGAGCGCGATCGTGCTCTGCGTCGAGCGCACGGTCGCGATCGCGCCGAATCGCTCGCGCAGCAGCCGGCCCAGCGCCTCCGGATCCTTGACCCGCACCTTCACGAGGTAGCTGTCCTGGCCCGCGACGTGGTGCACTTCGAGCACCTCCGGTTCGCGCGCGAGCGCCTCGCCCGTGGACATCTCCCCCGTGCGCTCGTCGCTGCGCACGAGCACGAACGCGAGCAGGCCGCGGCCGAGCCGGCGCGGGTCGAGGTGCGCGCCATAGCCCTGGATCACACCGCGCTGTTCGAGGCGCTTCACGCGCTCGAACACCGCCGAGGGAGCCATGCCCACGCGGCGGGCGAGGTCGGCATTGGAGGTGCGGCCATCGGTCTGCAGGATCTGGAGCAGCTGCCGGTCGATTTCGTCGAGCATGCGGTCCTCCCTTCGGTTCGGCGATGATATGGATTCGATTCGTCACGTCCAGCGAAGGAATCGCTAGTTCTTTCGAGCACAAGCCGACGATTCTTCGGTCACAGCGCCGGGATGCGAAGACCCGCCCCGGCGAGCCGGGGCGGGTCCGGGAGGCCGCCGTCGCCGCGCTACTCGTCGAATTCCTTGATGACGACGCTGTCGGCGCCGTCGATCTCCATGAGCTTCACGCCGATCACCTCGCGCTTGGACGTCGGCACGTTCTTGCCGACGAAGTCCGCGCGGATCGGCAGCTCGCGATGCCCGCGATCGATCACGACGGCGAGTTGGATCGCCTTCGGGCGGCCGAAGTCGATGAGCGCGTCCATCGCGGCGCGCACGGTGCGGCCGGTGTAGAGCACGTCGTCGATCAGGATCGCGATCTTGCCGTTGATGTCGACGGGGATCTCGGTCGCGCCGACCACCGGATGGGCGCCGATCGTGGAGAGATCGTCGCGATAGAGCGTGATGTCGAGGCTGCCCTCGGCCGGAGCCTGGCCCTCGAATTCCTTGATCCGTGCCGCGATGCGATTCGCGAGCGGCACGCCGCGGCGGCGCACGCCGACCAGCACGAGGTCCTCGATGCCCTTGTTGCGCTCGACGATCTCGTGCGCGATGCGGGTGATGATGCGGCGCAGGCCGTCGGCGTCGACGATTTCGGCCTTTTCACGCAACGCCATGGCGATCCTCCCCGGAAGGCGTGCCTCTCAGGACACGCAAAGTGCCGAGGACCATAGCTGCCCCCGACGGACCGGGCAAGCGCGCCGCCCCCGCGCGGGAACGGCGCGGGCCTTTCCCGCGCGGCGTCCGGGCCGCGCGGGCCGGCCCCGGAGGCCCTATGCTCTGGGCGAGGGGCCCGCGCGTCGCGGGCCCGAGACTCGGGGCCGAAGGGAGTGGATCCGCATGGCGGACGAATCGATCCATCCGTTGCTGCAGGCGCTGCACGACCGGCTCGATGCGGTCACGTCCCTCCCGGCCGAGGACCGCCGGCTGCTGGAGCGGCTCCAGGGCGACATCCGCGCGGCGCTCGAGCGCTCCGGCCCCGCGCCCGCGGGCACGCCGTCGCTGCTCGCGCAGCTCGGCGAGGTCGCGACGCGTCTCGAGGCCTCGCACCCCGACCTGACCGCGGCGATCGTGAGTGTGAGCCGCCGCCTGGGCGATATGGGGATCTGAGCGCGCGAGGCCCGGGCGGGTCGTCCGGGCCACGTTTGTCACGCCGCGCTCACTCGAGCCAGACCAGGCGCTGGCGGTCGACGCGACCCGGCCGCACGAACCGCGCCCAATAGAGCCCGGCGCGCGCATGCCCAGCGCTCGTCTCGCCGTTCCACCGTACCGTTTCGCCGGCGTGCACGTTGCGGCTCCAGACCGCGCGGCCCGCGACGTCGATCACCTCGAGCCGTCCCGAGACGCCGGCGGGAAGCGCGAACTCGACCGCGCCACGCGCGGGATTCGGGCGCGCGGAGAACGCGACGGCGGGTGGCGGGACGACGACGCCCGCGGCGCTCGCGCACGCCTCCGGCCGCGCGCCGATCGCGCCGTACGGACCGCCGGCGCCGCAGGGCGAACCGAACGCGAGCGTCAGCTGGCCCGCAGACAGGTCGCAGAACCTCGGGTCGATGCCGAGATTGGAGTCCGCGGGCGAGCTCACGTTGAGGTAGTCCGCCGCCAGGTTGTGCCACGCGTCGTTGTACGCGCAGCTCAAGCCCGATGTAGCCGCGACGATCAGGCCGTTGCCGTGGTTGGCGACGCAGAGGTTGTGCTGGATCGCCTGCGTGTAGGGTCCCGACGCCTCCGCGCGGCTCACGACGATACCCGCGTCACCATTGCCGACGCTCGTGTTGAAGATCACCGAGTCGGGCCGAAAGCCGCTCAGCCCTTCGAGGTGGTCCGCTGTGTACAGCGACGTGAACTCGAGACCGGTGCCGGCGTTCGCCCGCGCCACGTTGCGCTCCACTGTCCACGCGCCGCCTTCGAGCCGGAAGCCGGCGCCGCCGTTGCGCTCGGCGGTGGAGTTCGTGAGGAAGGAGTGGCCGCCGGCCGCGAACTGGGCCGGCCAGTCGTGCACGACGCGCACGCCATCACCGGCGTTGTCCGCGAAGTAGGAGTCCTGGATGCCGACCTGGAACTCGAACGTCTGGTGGTACAGCGTCGGCGGCCTGCGCTCGATCACGCAACCATGACCACCCGAGCGCATCACGATCACGTGGTCCAGACCCGGCGCCGCTTCGCCGACGGAGAGCACGAGAGCATCCCCGCGACTATCGAAGACCGAGTCCCGCACCATGGAAAGACGACCATCGTTGCCCGGTGTCCACCGCACGCCGGTGCCGCAGCGCTCGATCCGCGAGTCGACCATGTCCAGTTCCACGGCCGGATTGAGGGGCGTGTACGGGCCACCGCCGGACGTGCAAATGGCGTCACCACCCAGATCGTGGAAGGAACAGGAGGCAATACCGACATAGCCTCCCAGGCTCGGCCGGGCCGCCACTCCGACGGCCGCGTCCGAGAACTCGCAGCCCCGGAAGCCGATGTCGTCGCCCGACGCCGGTCGGCACACGACGAGGGTGTCCGTCCCGCCCGAGAACGTGCAGTTCCGGAATCGGGTGGTCCCGCCACCGTTGGTGGCCACGAAGAGCGGTGCGTTCACGAAGCGCACGCCCACGTACCCTTCTCCCACGACGCCGATGCTCGTCGAGGGGCCATGCACCTCCGAGTTCGTCATGGTGGCACCCGTCGGAGCGCCGGCGATCTCGAACCCCTGCAGGAACAGACAGCGATCGTAACGCATGGCCTGCAGCTGGTGATGCAGCGCATCGAATGCGAACCCCGAAACGGATCCGCCGCCGTTGCTCTGGATCGTGTGCACGGTCGTCGAGTCGGGCCCGGCGACCGCGACCAGCGCGGCATAGGCCGATGCCGGCAACAAGACTGATTCCGGATAGAAACCGGGCCGCACGAGAATGGAATCGCGCGGACTCGACGCGAGTGCGTCGACCGCGCCCTGGATGGTGGTGAAATCGCCGCCGCCGGCGGAATCGACGAGGTAGTGCGTGGCGTGCGCGAGGACGGGAGCGGCCAGCAGCGCGAGGAATGTCGCAAGGCGGATCGCCGGGGGAATCCACGCCCTGGACAGTGCATGCGTGGAAGCAACGGGAGAACGCATGTCCCCTCCGGTTTGGGTGGATTGCCGCGGGGGATCGGCCCCGCAGGCTCGCTTCAGCCTGCGCCCGGCGATGCTGCGACTTCAACGTCGCTTTGCACGACACTCGGCCGCTGGCATGTACTGCACACCCAGCTGGATTCCGGCGGAGAACGCCCCCATGTCGCCCGCGGCGACACTTCTTCGGCCGGCGAGCGCCGAGAGGCCGCGCGCCGACGCCGCGCGCGTCGGCGCGCGGCGTCGCCCGCGATCGGCTACGCCTTCTCGCCCTCGACGACGACGCGCGAAAGGTCCCAGCCACGCAGGAAGAGCTCGCGTACGTCGGCGAGGAGCTTGAGGCGGTTGAGCCGCACGGCGGAGTCGTCGACGTTGACCATGACGCCGTCGAAGAAGCCGTGGATCGCCCCCTCCATCGCCAGTAGCGCGGGCAGGATCTCGGCGTACGCGCGCTTCGCCCACAGCGGCTCGGTCGCGGTGCGCGCCTGCTCGAGCGCCGCGAGCAGCGCCTGCTCGGCCGGCTCGCGCAGCGCGGCGCGATCGAGCGCCGCGGGCAGCGGGTCGGCCGACGCCTTGAGGATGTTCGCCACGCGCTTGAACAGGATCGCGAGCGGCGTGAAGCGCGGGTCGCCGCGGAAGGCGGCGAGCGCCTTCGCGCGCGCGAGCGCGTCGGCGGCGTCGCACCAGCCGGGCCGCGCGGCCCCGTCCATCACGATGCGGGCCTCGAGCGCCGCGTCGCGCGTGTCGTACGCGACGTCGCGGTCCTCGAGCGCGGTGTCCACGCGGCCGCGCCAGAACTCACCCAGCTTCTTCATGATCTCGGCCTGCGAGAGCTCCGGGTCGGCGGCGAAGAACGGCCGCGTCATCTCCATGGACGCCGCGCGCAGGTCGAGCGAGCGCGACTGCTCGAGCACGATGCGCACGGCGCCGTTGGCCGCGCGCCGCACGCCGTACGGGTCCTCGCTGCCGCTCGGGATCTTGCCGGCGACGAACGCGCCCGCCACGTGATCGAGCTTGTCCGCGAGCGCGAGCAGCGAACCCGCGTCCGAGCCGGGCAGCGCGTCGCCCGCGCCGCGCGGCCGGTAGTGTTCGGCGATCGCGACCGCGACGGCCTCGGGCTCGCCGGCGCGCCGTGCGTAGTGCCCGCCCATGATGCCTTCCAGGCTCGCGTACTCCTTGCCCGAACCGATCATCTCGCCGAGCAGATCGGTCTTCGCCAGCAGCGCGGCGCGCTGCACCGCTGGGGCCGCACCGGGCGCGAGCCGCTCGGCGAGCCAGCCGCCCAGCGACTCCAGCCGCGCGGCCTTCTCGCGCAGCGAACCGAGGCCTTCCATCCACACGACGCCGGAGAGCTTCTCGACGATCTCGGCCGGGGCGTGCTTGAGGTCGGTCTCCCAGTAGAACTTCGCGTCCTCGAGCCGCGCGACCAGCACGTCCTCGTTGCCCTTGCGCACGATCTCGAGCCCGCGCGCATCGCCGTTGCGCACGGCGATGAAGCCGGGCTTCAGGACACCGTCGGCGCCCTCGAACGCGTGGAAGCGCTGGTGCTCGCGCAGCGCGGTGACGATCACCTCGCGCGGCAGGTCGAGATAGTGCGGATCGAAGTGGCCCGCGAACGCGGTGGGCCACTCGACGAGGAACGTGTTGATGTCGACCAGCTCGTCGTCCTCGACGACGCGCCCGCCCTGCGCCGCGGCGGCCGCGGAGATCTGCTCCAGCACGGCCGCGCGCCGCTCGCGATGGTCGGCGAGCACCTTCGCCCCGCGCAGCGCCTCGACGTAACCGCGCGGCGACGGGATCTCGAGCGTGCCCGGATGCAGGAAGCGATGGCCGAACGTCGTGCGGCCGGCGGTGAGGCCGAACGCGGCGACGGGCACGACCTGGTCGCCGAGCAGCGCCGCAAGCCAGCGCACCGGACGCCCGAAGCGATAGTCGCCCGCGTCCCAGCGCATGGCCTTCGGGAACTGCAGCTTCACCGCGACCGTCGCCAGCATCGCGGGCAACACGTCGATCGCGTCGCGGCCCGTGTGCTTCACGGTCACCGCGACGTATTCACCCTTGGGCGTCTCGACCCGGCGCACGCTCGCGACGTCGACGCCCTTGCCGGCGCAGAAACCGACGAGGGCCTTGGTGGGCTGGCCGTCGGGACCGAACGCGACCTTGGCCGCGGGCCCCATCGCCTCTTCCTCGTGATCGTCCTGGCGCGTGACGACGTCGGCGACCAGCACCGCGAGCCGCCGCGGCGTGCCGTAGGTGGTGATCGCGCCGCAGCCGAGCCGCAGTTCCTGCAGGCCGGCGCGCACGCCGCGCTCCAACTGCTCCAGCGCGGGCGCGATGTAGGTCGAGGGCAGTTCCTCGACGCCGATCTCGAACAGCAGGTCGCGGGTCACTTCGCGGCCTCCTTCTTCTTCGCGGCCTGCGCCTTCACGCGCGCCTGCGACTCCTCGTAGTGGGCCAGCCAGCGCTCGCGTTCGGGCTCGTCCTTGATGAGTGGATACTTCAGCTCGGCGCGCAGGTGGTGGTACGCCAGCGCCGCCTTGCGCGCGATCTGGCGCACGCGGCCGATGTAGCCGACGCGCTCGCTCACGCTGATCGCGCCGCGCGCGTCGAGCAGGTTGAACATGTGCGAGCACTTGATCACGGCGTCGTAGCCGGGGCTCACGAGCTTCAGGTCCAGCAGGCGGTTCGCCTCGGACTCCCAGATCTTGAACATCTCGAACAACTCGGCGACCGGCGCCTGTTCGAAGTTGTAGTGCGACCACTCGACCTCGTTGCGCACCCACAGGTCGCCCCACGTGACGCCGGGCGCCCACTGCAGGTCCTGCACGCGATCCGTGCCCTGCAGCATCATGCCGATGCGGTCGAGTCCGTAGGTGAGCTCGGCCGACACCATGGGCAGCTCCAGGCCGCCGCACTGCTGGAAGTAGGTGAACTGCGAGATCTCGGTGCCGTCCATGAGCACCTGCCAGCCCAGTCCCGCGGCGCCGAGCGTCGGCGACTCCCAGTCGTCCTCGAGCAGGCGCAGGTCGCGTTCGAGCGGCTCGATCCCGAGCGCGCGCAGCGACCCGAAGTAGGCATCGACGACGTCGCCGGGCGCGGGCTTCAGGAGCACCTGGTACTGGAAGAACTGCTGGAAGCGATTCGGGTTCTCGCCGTAGCGCCCGTCCTTGGGGCGGCGCGAGGGCTCCACGTAGGCGACGCGCCACGGCTCGGGGCCGAGCGCACGCAGGAAGGTCGCGGGATTGAACGTGCCCGCGCCGACTTCCGACGGGTAGGGCTGCTGGATCACGCAGCCGCGTTCGGCCCAGTAGTGCTCGAGGCCGAGGATCATCGCCTGCAGGGATTCGCGGGGATTCAGGGTGCTCATGGGAGGGCGGTCCGGAAAGGGTCGAACGGGCTTTCGGAGCGGGACAGTCTAGACGAGCGCGGCGGAATTGGGCAGCGGGCGGCGGGCGCCACGTGACGCCCGCGCGTCCACGGCCCCGGCCCGGCGTCAGCGCCCGCCGAGCGCCCCGAGCACGTCGGCGGCGGTGCGCACGCGGCCGATGCGCGGGAAGATCGTCCGCGTCGCGAACGCGTGCGCGTCGGCGTCGAAGCTGGCCATGGCGTCCTCGGCGAACACGACCGCGTACGAGCGCTCCCAGGCGTCGCGGGCGGTGGATTCCACGCCGAAGTTGGTGCTGATCCCGGCGAGCACGATCGTCGCGATGCCGCGCCGGCGCAGCTGCAGGTCGAGATCGGTGCCCCAGAATGCGCCCCACTGCCGCTTGGTCACGATCACGTCGTCCGGCCCCGCATGCATCTCGGGCACGATCTCCGACCACTCGGGCGGCGGCGGCGACGCGGGTGCCGGCTCGTCCACCGGCGTCGCGAGCCGGTCGCGCAACTGCGGGTCGAACGCGACGCGCACCAGCACCACGAGCGCGCCCGACGCGCGGAACGCCGCGGCGAGCCGGGCCGAGCGCGCAACGACGTCGGCCGACGCGTACGGCGCCGTCGTGCGCGCGACGATGCCGCGCTGCAGATCGATCACCACGAGCGCGGTCGATCGCGGATCGAGTTCGAGCGACATGGCGAGTCCTCCGGGCGTCACGCGCCCGCGGGTTCCAGGGTGTAGTCGAACCGGTACGCGTGCGCGCCGCCCGGCGCGATGTCGATCGTCATCGTGCCGGCGAGCCCGGCGAGCGCACCGGTGCCGGAGTCGGGCACGACCGTGATCACCAGGGACGGCACGCCGCGGTTCATGACGCCGGTGTGCTGCAGCACGAACGAGCCCGCGTGCCCGTGCAGCGTACCGGTGACGCGCTCGAGCGCCGAGTAGGCCGCGGAGCCCTTCACCGTGGTCCCCGCGGCGATCATCTCGCCATTCGAGGTGGCGTCGAGATCGCCGTGGAAGCGCTTGTCGAGCACGAAGCGCGAGAACGTCTCCACCGCGGTGGCGGCGGGCTGCGGGAGCATCTTCACGTCGAAGGGGCCGGCGGCGTGCATGCGGGTCTCCGGAAGGCGGGAACGGAACGGTCAGTGCGCCGGATCGTACTCCAGCGCGGTCGTCTCGAAACGGGCGTACGGGAACGCACCTGCGGCCGGGTGCCACCACGCCTCGGCGCGCCCGGCGAGCCGCTGGCCGCCGAGTTCGCGATACGCGCCGACGGGCGTGTTCCAGCTCGTCCGCACGAACGTCGCGCCGTCGCGCGAGGCGCGCAGCCGGTCGTCCGACACGAAATCGGCGAGCGCGCCGTCCGCGCCGAACACGAGCGTCGCGTGCACCACGTTCCCCGCGTTCGACCACGTGACGTCGACGGAGTCGCCACGCGTCGCGCCCCACACCAGGCTCGTGTCGAGCAGCCCCGCCGGCGCGAGCACGCACAGGTCGTTGAGCAACGTCACCGTCTCGGCGCGGGTCATCTCGGGCCCCGACGCCTGCAAAACCGGAAACGCACCCAGGACCTGGATGCGCATGCCGGCCTCGCGCCCGACGTAGCGATGCAGCCCGGAAACCGGAAGGCCACGCATCGTGCCGTGCAGCCAGAAGAGCCGCGCCGGCGGGTGCAGCGCGCTCACCTGCTCCACGTCGATCGGGATCCAGGGCTCGGCGGGACTGCCGCGCAGCGTGCCGTGGAAGCGCACGCGGAACGTGCGCGGCACCGGCCGGCCGAGCGCGCCCGCGATCCGCAGGTAGCCTGCGACCGGCGCGGGCAGCCGCGCGAGGTCCGCCTCGCCGACCGGCGCGCCCGCGGGCGACGCGCCCGCGAGCAGCGCGGCGGACTCGCGCTCGAAGCGCGCGCGCAGGTTGCCGGGGCCGAGCGCGACGGTGAGCCACGCCGCGACGACGGCGGCGAGCGCGACCGCGACGAAGAGTGCGAGCAGCTTCACGACGCGGACTCCGGCGGCGGCGCGGACGGCGCAGGCCGCGGTGGCGGCGCCGTCGCGCTCGCGTCGAGCGATCGCAGCACCTCGAGCGAGCGCAGGCCCTGGAAGCGCTGGAAATGCGTACGCAGGAAATCCTCCACCACGCGGAACAGCTCGCCGCTGCGCGGGATCTCGACGAACTCGCCGGCCTGGATCACGGGCCGCGAGAGCAGCAGCGCGAACGACGCGAGCGCCTCCGCCGACAGCACGACCACGCCACCTTCGCGCGACGCGCAGGCGTCGCAGAGCAATCCGCCACGCATGGGCGAGAACACGCGCCGCTGCGACACCGGCCGGCCGCAACTCGCGCACGCGTCGAGCCGCGGGCGGTAGCCGAGTTCGCTCGCGAGCTGGAGCTGGAACGCGAGCGTCACCGCGGGCAGCGTCGCGACCGGCGCGCGCGCGCAGCCGTCGAGCGCCGCCACCAGCAGGGCGTAGAGCCCCGCCTGGGGTTCCTCGCCCCACACGAGCCGGTCGACGAGTTCGAGCGCCGCCTGCGCGTGCGCCAGGCGTGCGAGATCGGCGAGGCGGCTGCCGAGCGGATCGACCACCTCGGCCTGGGAGAGCAAGTGCAGGTCGCGATCGGGTTTGAGATAGAAAGTGAATCGCGAACGCGAAAGCGGTTCCAATGCGAACCCGAACCGGCTCGGCGTCTTGCGGGCGCCCTTGGCCACGAATTTCCGCAGGCCGAAATCACGCGTATAGACGGACACGATGCGGCTGGTGTCGCCGAGCGCGTGGACCTTGAGGACGATGCCTTCGGTGCGGACGATGGCCATGGGGGCGGGCGTCGCCGGCGCGAGGGGCGCGAAGCGTCGCGGCGCGCAGTCTAGCCGAGCGGGGCCGCGAGTGCCGTACGCATGAGGATCGCCGTGATACCACGGACGGTAGACGAACCGAAGGTGCTTCCCCCGAATGCACACATCGGCCGTCGTCCCGTCCGTGGCACTGCGGCGCCGCGGCATTCGGTGCCGATGGCCACCCCCACGCGTCTCGCGAGAATCCCGGTGCGCGTGGTATCCTCGTATCTGTTGGGCGCGTGCGTGGCGAGAAACCCACGTACGCCGGCCGCCATCCCCCCGCGGCGATTCGAGTTCCTGCGTTCTTCGAGGACGAAATCTCGCGAGTCCCCCGACTCGCATCCCCCGAATTCACATTTCCACGAAACGCACTCTCGCGCCGGGACAGACACCCGAGCGCGAACGGTACGCCTCGTTGGATTCGGCCGGAATACGTGAACCTACGTAGCGAATCGGGAGGAGCGCCGTCCATGACGTTGACGACGCGCGATGTGCGACTGTTCCAGCAGGCGAGCTTGGATCTTCACGCCCCGCGAACCGTGGACGCCCTGCGGGCGGCCGCGCCGGGCATCTTCTTTCGCGTGATCCCCGCGGATCACTTCAGTTTCATGGAGGCGAACTTCGCGGGCCCCGACCTCCGGCCGCAGAACTTCGAGGTCTGGGCCGCGCCGAGGCCCATCACGCGCATCCGCCTGCAGAAGCTGACCCGCCATTTCGCGGCCCACCCCTTCACGGTCGCGTCCCAGCGAACCGGGCGCTGGGGGCCCTACCGGCTCTCGGACTACTGGACGACGCGCGAGCTGCGCGCGACCCAGCTCTGGGGCGACGTCTACCGCCACCTGGGTATCGGGCGGCTCATCGCGATCGGGATGTTCCGCGGCTCGCGCGGGGGGTCGATCAACCTCGCCCGCCCGCTCGAGCGTCGCGACTTCACGGCGCGCGACATGCTCCTGCTCGAACTGCTCCAGCCTCACTTCCAGCTGGCGCTCGGCGCCGCCGAGCTGCGCACCGCGCGGGAGTCCTCGGGCAGCGCCGAGCGGCCCGGCTTCGGCCTGACGCCACGCGAGGCCGACGTCGCGCTCTGGCTGGCGCGCGGCCGCACGAACCCCGAGATCGCCACGATCCTCGGCATGCGCCCGCGCACGGTCGAGAAGCACGTCGAGAACATCCTGTGCAAGCTGGGCGTCGAGAACCGCACGGCGGCCGCCGCGGTGATCACCGGCGCGACGTCGCTCGGGGACGGCCCCCCGACCGCACGGCGCGGCATGGCGAAGCTGGGCTGAGCGCTCCGGCGATCAGGCGGTCAGGCGGTCAGGCGTGCGGCGGCGCCGCGGCGCCCGGCTGCACGACGCCGCCCGAGACCACCATCTTGAGCCCGTCCTCGACGCTCCAGTCGAGGTAGACCACCTCGCGCTTGGGCACGTAGTGCACGAACCCGGACGCCGGGTTCGGCGTATGCGGCACGAACACGCAGGTCACGTCGTCGCCCAGACGCGCCTTGATGCTCGGGTCCACGTGGCCGGTCACGAATCCCACGCGCCACATGCCCGGGTGCGGCCACTGCACCAGCACGACCTTCCGGAACGCCTGCTCCTCGCGCTGCGTGAGGAACGCCTCTCCCAGCGACTTGGTCGAGCCGTAGACGAGCCCGACGCCCGGGATGCGCATGAGCAGCCGGTCCCAGAGCCGCGCGAGCGGACCGGCGCCGACGAGCGACGCCACGAAGCCGACGATCACGAGCAGCAGCAGCGTCGCGATCAGCCCGAGCCCGGGGATGCGGCGGTAGTCGTACGCCGCGAACCGCAGGTAGCGGCCGAGCAGGTTGTCGACCCAGTTGAGCAGCCGCCAGAACACCACGATCGTGATCGCGGTGGGGGCGAGCACGAGCAGCCCGGTGACGAGGTAGTTGCGCAGCCGCTCGAGCACGCTCGGAGGCCGGTGCGCCGAAATCGACGGCATGGGGCGCCTGCTAGTGGTGGAGTTTCGGTTCGTCGGCCGCGAGCCGGAACATCACGGGGACGATCACCCACACCGCACGCGGCTGGCCGTCGGCCGTCGCCGGCTTGAACTTCCACTGCTTCACCGCCGCGAGCGCCGACGCGTCGAGCCCGGTCACGCCCCGCTCGATCTCGACGCGCATCACGCCACCGTCCTTGCCGACGAGCGCCTTCACCATGACGGTCCCCTCGATCTTCGCCTTGCGCGCGGAATCGGGGTACGTCGGGGAAACCTTGGTGATCGCCTCGGGCATCGTCTCCTTCACCTCGTGCGGGGCGTGCGCCTTCGCCGAGTCGAGGATCGCGGACATCGTCTCGCGGGCCAGGACGGTGTCGGCGTAGAGCGCCTGCTGGAAGAGCGCGAGCAGCGAGTCACGGTGCGCCGTGATGTCGATGCTGCCCGGCCGGCTGCCGGCGAGCCCGGCCATGCCGCAGCCGCTGGCGAGATTCACGTAGAGCTGGCCGCGAGCGCCACCCTTGTTCACCCACAGCGCCGAGAGCAGCCACGGGCGGTGGTTCGGGTCGGTCGTCGGCGGCGGCGTGCAGAGTTCCCCACGCGTCTCCGTGCCCGCGGGCACGAAGTTGGCCGCGAGCCGCTGCATCCAGGCGTGCTTCACCTGGTTCACGGACATGCGCTTGTTCGCGAACTTGTGCGGCGCACCCACGGTGTCGCCTGCCGGGTACTCGAGCACTTCGACGCGCGTCACGAGGATGCTGTCGCTGGCGAGCATCGAGGCCCGCAGCGAGTCCGCGGCGACCGGGGGCGCGCCGGGCTTCGCGACGTCCGTCTGGGCGGACACGCGGGGCGCGACGGCGACGAGGGCGGCGAGGACGAGCGGGACGGCGTGCGCGAGCGGCTTCATGCGACCTCCGGGACGGACGATGGGAGCGAAAGCCCCACAACGCTACAACGTTCCGCTCCGGAGGGCACGTGGCCTCGCTGCCGCGTCAGTGCAGCGTGAACTGGACCGGGATCGCCACCCAGACCGAGACCGGCCTGCCGTTCGCCCTGGCAGGCTTGAAACGCCACTGGCGGACGCTGGCTTCGGCGGCAGCATCGAGCAGCGGAATCCGCTTCACGACCCGCGTGTCGTGCACGCCGCCATCGGAACCGACCAGCGCCTGCACCATCACGGTGCCGCTGATCCCCTTCTCGCGCGCCACCGTCGGATACGCCGGAGCCACCCGGGCCACGGCCTCGGGCAGTTCCTGCACGTAGACGTACTCGCCGAACTTCGGCAGAACCTCGCCCGGCGGCGGCCACGGAGCGATCGTCGTGGTGCCGTCCGCGACCGGGACCTCGGACTTCGGCCCGTCCCCCGGCAGCGCTTCCCAGCAGAGTCCGAGCAGCGCTTCGGCCTCACCGGCGAAGCCGATCGACACGGGCGAACGCCCCGTCATGCGGATCGTGGCGCATTCGCTCGCGAAGTCGAGGGCCACGTGCCCCCGCGCGAGGCCGTGCGCCCATGCCACGTCGACGCGCGGCGCGGGCGGAGCGTTCAGCGGCGCCCCGGGGCAGGTCCGCGCATCGAAGCGGCCCTGCTCGGGCGCGAGGATGCGCGCGAGCCGCACGCTCCAGTGGACACGCGCTCCCGGCGCGAGCGACAGCCTCGGCCCGACCGCGCCGAGCGGGACCGGCTTCGACCAACCATCCAAGCCGATGTCCCCGACGCGCGTGACGACGACCGAGTCGGCACCGAGGAACGAGTCGCGGAACGTCGGGATGTCGATCGGCGGGGCGGTCGCGCGGGCGATCGGGACGGGCATCAGCGCGCCCGCGAGCAGGAGCCCCGCGGCGAGACGAAAGGTGCGACCCATGCAGCCTCCTGGATTCCGGTCTCGGGGGACTTCCGGAAGGCTACACCCGCGCGGGGCGCGGGGCACGACCCGAGATCGACGCGAGCGTCACTCGGGTGCGTCGAACTCGAGGCCGACGCGCACCCATACCGAAGCCGGCCACCCCTCCTGCACGGCGGGGATGAATCGCCAGCGGCCGACGACTCCCATGGCCCGCGCATCGAACGATGCGCTGCTCTTCACCACGCGCATCGCGGCGACGCCACCCCACGGGTCGACCAGCGCCTCCACGATCCCCAGCCGCTCCGGGTCACCGCCGGTGTACACGGAGCAGCCGAAGGGCAGGTCGGACTCGCTGAGGACGGGAAGGTCGTCCGGCTCGCGGTCGGTCGGTCCGAGGGTGAAGCCAGGGACTCCCTCAGGGAGCGTTCCGGTGACGCGCCAGTGGAGCGCCCGCTGCACGCCGGGCCTTGGAGCGGGCCAGCCGTGGAACCGCGTGGAGTCACGGGGAAAGGCGCGGGCCGCGAGGACGAGCAGGTCCCCCCAGCGCTCACCGATGGGCTTGCGGACCGCGACGAACCCACTCGTCTCGAACTGCTCCCGATCCCATCGCAGGTCAATGCGGACGCGGCCGGACCCGTACGAATCCCGCCATGTCATCTCGACGTCGGGTGCACGCTCCCATCCGGCGCGCCCGTCGCTCTGCGTGCCTTCCCACGAGTCATCGAGGCTCCACGCAACCTCGCCCGTGGCCAGCAGTGCACGAACCATCTGCTCGGTCCACTGGCCGCGAGCGATGACCGTGTCGCGGCGCCAGGAGGCACCCCAAGACGCGCTGACACGAATCTCCGTCGCCTCCCGCATGCGCTCGCGCAGAAGGCTCGCCGACGGTATGCGGAAGGCGTCCGTGGCATGGCTCGCATGGACGGAGACCGCCCACCCCGCGAGAGCCGCGACCAAGAAGAATGCGTACGGCTTCACGGCCCGAACTTGAGTGGCACCGCCACCCAGACCGCGACGGTGACACTATGGGCTTTCGCCGGCTGGAATCGCCACTGGCGGACGGCTTCGACCGCAGCAGCGTCGAGTTCGGGGATGCTCTTCACGACGAAAACGTCGCCGACCGAGCCGTCGCGCATCACGAGCGCCTCCACCATCACCTGCCCAGCGATACCGGCTTCGCGCGCTGACGCAGGATAGACCGGGGCCACCTTGGTGATCGCCAGCGGCAGTTCGTCCACGTAGACGTACTCGCCGAGTTTCGGGAGCGCTTCGGGCGGCGACGGCGGCTTGGGCGCACGAGGTGAAGACCCCGGCGGCGGAACGAGCGAATCGAGCGAGCCGGGCGCGCCTCTCGCGAACGCGGACATCGGCGGCGCCGCGGCCTGGTCGCGCGGCAGGACCTCGCGAACGAGCGCGAGCAGTTCGCGCGCGTGCGTTCCCAGCGTGAGGCAGTCCGCGACCTTTCCGCTCATCCACGCGGAGGCGAGCCCGGTGCCGAGATCGGCGCGCACGTAGCCGTGCGTCGTGGAGTCGGCCCAACGGAACTCGACCCGCGCCGGAGGCAGGGAATCGCCTGCGGCCACGAGCGGACACGGGCCACCGGCCAGGACCACGTCGTCCGCGGTGAGGGCGGCGGTCCAGCGCGCGAGCCACGCGCGATCGGTCACCCCGTGCACCGCCAGGCTGTCGACGGCCGGGACCGTCGCGCCGGCGAGATTGGTGGGCCCGATGCGTGCGACCCGCACGGCGCCAAGTCCGCCCAGCACCTCCCGCAGGGTCGCGCGATCCAGCGCGGTGACGGGGCGCACGGCTCCGGCGGCGGCCGAGGCCGGCGCGCGCACGACGTCGGCGGCGCGCACGAACGGCGGTGCGAGCGACAGGGCGATCCCCAGCAAGGCGGCGATGCGTTTCATGGCGGACTCCGGGACTTCGCGAGCCGGGGGACCCGCGCGGAGTCTAACGCTTCGCCTTGCCCTTCGGCGCCAGCGCCGTATCCAGCCGGCGGACGATCGCCGCGGCGGCCTTCAGCGTCGCGTTCTCGCGTTCGCGCATGAGCGTGCGCTCGCCGGGGCGCACGTGGTCGTGGCCGGCCAGGTGGAGTGCGCCGTGGATCACGAGCCGCGCCAGCTCCGCGCCGGGCGTCACGCGGTAGCGCTTCGCCTGCGCGGCCACCCGGTCCATCGAGATCACGAGATCGCCCGTCACCGGCAGCGCCGTCGCGTCGGGCTCGTCCTCGTCGTACGCGAAGCTGATCACGTCCGTGGCGCGGTCGATCCTCCGCCAGCGGCGGTTGAGCTCGCGCAGTTCGCGGTCGTCGGTGAGCGTGATCCCGATCTCGCCCGCGCGGCGCTTCTCGCGCTTCAGCGCGAGCGCGACCAGCGCGCGCAGCGGCGCCGCGAGGCGCGCGTCAGTCCCCGCGACGGAGATCGGCATCCTGCTTCGCTCCCGGCTTCTTGGGCGCCTCCGGGTACGGGGCGCGCACGTGGAAGATCGCGGTCAGCACGGGGATGAACGCCTCGCGCACGCGCGCCAGTTCCTGCAGCGTGAGGCCGCAGTCGTCGAGCTGCCCGTCGCGCACGCGTTCGTCGATGATCCGCTGCACGAGCCCGCGGATGCGGCTCGGCGTGGGCTCGGCCAGCGCGCGCGAGGCGCCCTCGACGCCGTCGGCGAGCATGAGGATCGCCGTCTCGCGCGAGCGCGGCCGCGGACCGGGATAGCTGTAGTCCTCGCGGCGCGCGCCGGAATCGGCTTCGAGCGCCTTGTGGTAGAAGAACGCCATCACCATCGTGCCGTGGTGCTCGGGGATCGCGTTGCGCACGGCGCGCGGCAGGCGCTGCTTGCGCGCGAGCTCGAGGCCTTCGGAGATGTGCGACTTCACGACCAGCGCACTCATCGAGGGCGTGAGCTTCTCGTGGCGCGAACGCGATGACGCGGGCTCGTTCTCGGCGTAGTACTCGGGCTTCGAGAGCTTGCCGATGTCGTGGTAGTAGGCCGACACGCGCGCGAGCAGCGAGTTGGCGTCGATCGCCTCGGCGGCGGCCTCGGCCAGCGAGCCCACGACCATGCTGTGGTGATAGGTGCCCGGTGCCTCGAGCTGCATGCGCCGCAGCAGCGGCCGGTTCAGGTCCGAGAGCTCGAGCAGTGTCATGTCGCTGGTGAGCCGGAAGAGCGACTCGACGAGCGGCAGCAGCCCGAACGCCAGCGTGGTCGCGAGGAACGCGTTGAGCGCGCCCCAGAGCCCGTCGCGCAGCAGCGCCGAGGCCGGCATGCTCCGCGCCAGGTCCCACGCGAGAATCGCGGCCAGGTTGGCCAGCATGATCGCGAAGAAGGCGCGCACGAAGTGCCAGCGATGGCGCAGGCGCGACACCGAGTAGACGGCGGTGACGCCGCCCATCATGGCGACCGGCACGAACGGCGCCCGCATCTCGAGCACCGCGGTGACCAGGATCGACAGCATGAGCGTGAACACGAGCGCGGGCCGTTTCTCGAGCAGCGAGGCCACGACCAGTGGCGCCAGTGCGATCGGGACCGTGAACTCGGACAGGCCCGCCGTCGGGACCAGCGCCACGGCGGCGCCCATCACGCCCAGCGTGAGCAGCGTGAACATGGCCAGCATGCCGTTGTCGCGATAGACGTCCGGCAGCTCCATGCGCAGGTAGGTCACGAACGCCGCGATGAAGAGCAGCATCAGCAGCATGCGCGCGACCGGTGGGTACAGGAACTCACTCTGCGTGCTGCGCGCCAGTTCGAGGTTGCGCAGCGAATGCAGCTTGAGCACCGCTTCGCGCGAGACGCGCTCGTTGGCGTCGACGATCAGCTCGTCCTTCTTGACCGTGCCGACCACGCCCGAGACCGCGCCCTGCGCCTGCACGCGGCGCCACTCGGTCTCGGCCCGGTCGTAGAGCACGGTGGGCTGCAGGAAGGGCTGCGCCAGCTGCTGCACGAGGTGCACGGTGTGCGCGTCGGTCGGGAACGCGGCGGTGGCGCGCTCGGTGATGCGGTCCAGCGCCTCGCGCTTCTCGAAGAAGCGGATCGCGCTCGCCGGCGCTTCCGTTTCGCCCTCGCGCAGCGCGACGGCGCGGTAGCCGAGCATGAAGCCGCCCTTCTTCTCGGCGGCGATCCCGCCCTGCGCGACTTCGGCGATCCAGCCGCCCATCGCGCCGAGCGCGCGGCGGGCGCGTCCGGGCGAGGCGAGCGCGTCGGCGGCCGCATCGTCGAGCGGGACGCCGAGCAGCTTGAGCTTGTCGGCCCGCTCGGTGGGGCTGACGCGCGTGTCCGAGACCACCGCCAGCGCGCGGTCCTCGAAGCTCGACCAGCGCGAGAGCAGCTCGGCCTGGGCGCGGGCGTCGACCACGAACACCGGCGGCACCGCGAGCGAGGCCTCTTCCTGTTCGCGCCGCAGCGTCGCGTCGTCCTTCTGGACGCGGAAGTCGAAGGGCGCCACCACGCGTTCGCGGGCGATCTCGCCCTCACGCAGGCGGAGGCGGTCCCAGGGGCCGTGCCCGGTCGGCACCGCGGCGGCGGCGGCGAGCAGCAGCACCGCCAGCCCGATGCGGGCGGCGTAATAGCCCCAGCGCACCGGCCGGACACGGTCCGGCAGGGCGGGGACGGCGGGAAGATCGGGTGTACTCAGGCAGGCTCTCCGGTGGGATGACGGGCCAGCCGCAGTCTACGCGGCAGGCCCTGTCGCGTCACCCGGGGCGCCGTTCCCAGCCGCATCTGGCCCGGCAACCTCATGCGGAGCAACACCTTCCGACGCGGTGCGCGGATCCAGCGACGATCCGACGCCATCGTCCTCGGTGCCCTCGCGGCGCGCGTGCCAGGTGTCGAAGGCGTGGATGATCTCGCGCACCAGCTTGTGGCGCACCACGTCCTCGGGATGGAAGTAGACGAACTGGATCCCGGGCACCGTCCCGAGGATCGCCTGGATCTTCACGAGCCCCGACTGGTCCGGCGAGCGCAGGTCGATCTGGGTCAGGTCGCCGGTGATCACGGCGCGCGAGTTCACGCCGAGCCGGGTGAGGAACATCTTCATCTGCCGCACGGTCGTGTTCTGGGCCTCGTCGAGGATCACGAACGCGTTGTGCAGCGTGCGGCCGCGCATGAAGGCCAGCGGCGCGATCTCGATCACGCCCATCTCGAGGAAGCGGCGCATCTTGTCGTAGGACATCAGGTCCGCGAGCGCGTCGTACATGGGGCGCAGGTACGGATCGACCTTCTCCTGCATGTCGCCGGGCAGGAAGCCCAGGCTCTCGCCCGCCTCGACCGCGGGGCGCACCAGGATGATGCGGTCGACGCGCTTGGAGCGCAGCGCCGCCACGGCTGCGGCCACGGCGAGGTACGTCTTGCCGGTGCCGGCCGGCCCGATGCCGAACACGACGTCGTGCTGCTCGAGCGCCTTCAAGTACAGCGCCTGGGTGGGCGTGCGCGGCCGCACGGCCTTGCGATCGAACGTGTAGCCGGGGGCGCCGTCGTAGGCCTCCACCAGCCGCGCGCGGCCGTTGCCGTTCCCGTTGCCGTGCGAACCATGATCGCCGTCGTCACCACGCCGGATCTGCCCGAGGGCCGTTGCCACATCCGCCTCCTCGATGACTCTTCCTCGCTCGACGAGCTCGATGAGTTCCTCGAGCGTCGCCGCGGCCGGGTGCACGTCCACGTCGTCTCCCGCCACCGTCAGCGTTCCGTCGCGCAGCGTGATACGCACCGGCAGCGCGCCTTCGATCTGGCGGATGTTGGAGTCGTTGTGGCCGAGCAGTGAAATCGGATCGAGATGCTCGATGGACAGCTTACGAACGGTCACTGGGATCCTCTCCTGCCCCGAAAACACAAAACTCCCGAACGTCTCGGCCCTGTGCGACGGGCCGGGTCGGGAGCTTCTGTGAATCCGGGCCTGTGACAGCGAGGTGCTCGTGCAACCCTGGGTGCCCCGGGGTGTTCTTCAAGGACGCTTGCCTCCGTGCAGCGTCTCGGTGCCGCGAACAACTTCGCGACGCCCGAAACGGTATCAGAGCGACCTGCGCCGGGCAACGGCTTCCACGCACGAGAACTCGTACCACGTGGGGAATTATCGGCGCCGAAACACGGCGATTGAGCCTGATGTGCGCGCGACGGCCGCCGCGCCCGGAAGCCGTTGCGAGCGGGCACGCTTACGGGCGGGCCGATCAGTTCAGCGTCAGCGCCCGCGTCCGGGTTCCCATGCACGCGAGCCCGACCTTGCGGCCGCCCGGCGTGTGGTACGCGAGCCGGTAGCGCGTGACGGCGAGCGTGGCGTTGCCGGCGGGCAGCGCCCCGAGGCGCGCCGCCGGGATGCTGGTCGCGCCCGCGACGTCGCGCACGAGCACGCCGAGCGCGATCTTCGCGCTGTCGACCGTCGAGCCGACCGCGGCGATCACGTAGACGGTCGTGTCGGTGCCGGCATCGGACCACGTCACGGCCAGGTCCGAGGCGCGCGGCACGTCGGCGCTCGCCGCCGGGGTCGCGAGCGTGGGCAGCGTGACGGCGCGGATGCTGTCCACGAGCGCCGAGACCGTCGCGGAGCCGGTGGCGGTGAAGCGATGGAACGTCGAGCCGTCGAACGCGAGATTCACGCCCAGCGGGTGGCTCACGAGCGTCGTGTACGTGGACTGCGTGCCGCCGTAGTTGACCGTCAGCCGGTCGAGGTCGATCTCGCCACCGCCGCCGCCCGAGTTGCCCTCGACGCTCACCGTGCCGGCCTGGGCGAGGCTCGCACCGACCACGAACGTCGCCGACGCCGCGCGCAGGCCGTCGACGTCCATCGTCGCGAGCAGCGTCGCGGTGGTGTCCGCGTTGGGCGGCAGCACCGTGCCGGGCACGACCGTGCTCGCCAGCATGGCGCGCAGGTCGGCGAGCGTGTTGCCCGCGGGCGGCGTGGGCGCGGTCGTATGGCTCGAGGAACCGCAGCCGGCGAGTCCGAGCAGCGCGGCGAGCAGTGCGGCGGCCGCCGCGAACGAGGCGTTGCGCAACATGGCGATCTCCCGGCGCGGCAGCACGTGGCCGCTCACGCCTGCGAGCGCGCCGGTTCGGGGCGGCGCGCGAACTCCGAGACGACGGACTGGACGGCGGCGGCGAGCGGCAGTGCGAGCACGGCGCCCGCGGCGCCCATGAGCGCGCCGCCCGCGAGGATGCTGACGATCACGACGAACGGGTGCAGTTTCATGTGCCGGCCCATCACGCGCGGCGTCACGAGCAGCGAAGTGGCCTGGTTCACGACCACGTAGGCGAGCCAGCCTTCGAGCGCCTGCCCGGGCGAGGCCGTCCAGCCGGCGAGCACGATCGCGAGCGACGCGGTCCAGAAGCCGAGGATGGGCACGACCTCCGCGACGGCGACCAGCGTGCCGAGCAGCGCGGGCACCGGCACGCCGAGCACCGCGAGCGAGAGCCCGACCAGCACGCCCATGGTGGCGCAGACGATGCTCTGGCCGCGCACGTAACTGCGCAGCGCGCGGTCGATCGCGACCAGCACCTGGCGCACGCGCGGCCGCGCCTCCTCGGGCACGAACTCGAGCGTGCTGTGCTCGACCGCCTCGCGCTGCGCGAGCAGCCAGAAGGCGAGGATCGGGATCAGCGCGAGCCCGATCACGTGGCCGAGCGAGCCGAAGCCGCGCGCGACCGCGGCGAGGATGGCGCCGCCGGAGCGGCGGAGCAGTTCCGACGCGCTCATGGGCTCGTCGCCACCCAGCGGCCCCAGCCACGCGCCCGCGCCGCGCTCGGTCGCGAACTCGCGCAGCGCCGCGAGCAGCCGCTCGAGCGAGCCCGGCGCGCCCTCGATGAAGCGCGCGAGTTCGCGCGCGAGATGCGGGAGCGCGGTGAGGAGCGCCCACAGGCCGAGCGCGACCAACGCCACGATCACGATCGCCGACGCGAGACCGCGGCGCACGCCGCCCCACGGCGTGCGGATCCGTTCGATCAGCGCGACCAGAGGATCGAGCGCGAACGCCAGCAGCGCCGACAGGCCCACGAGCAGCAGCACCTCGCGCAATTGCCAGAGCAGCCACGCGACGCTCGCGAACAGCACCGTGAACGCCGCCGTGCGCGCCGACTCCTGCGCGCCCCGCCGCGGCGACTCGCCCGCGCTCACTCGTGCAGCTCCACGAGAACCGTGCCGCCCTGCACCATTTCGCCGGTCCGGGCGTGCACGGCCTTCACGCGCCCGTCGCGCGGGGCGCGCACGACGTGCTCCATCTTCATGGCCTCGAGCGCGACCAGCGGCTGGCCCTTGGTGACTTCGTCGTCGGGCTCGACGAGCACGCGCGTCACGACGCCGTTCATGGGCGCGGTCATGCCCGCCTGCGGGCCCGCACCGCCGCCGCGGCGCGTGGACTCGCGGTCGAGCACGAACTCCAGGGTGCCGACGCGCACGAACCGCCGCGCGCCCGCGGCGGTGACCTCGGCGACCGTATCGCCGTCGGCGGTGCGCAGCAGGATGCGGCCGCCGTCCAGCGGCTCGGCGTGCACCTCGAGCGGCGCGTCGTCGACGCTCACCTGGAAGCGCCCGCCGCCGAGCGGCGTCAGCTCGACCGCGCGGACGCGGTCGCCGTCGCGCCACGCCGACCTCACGCGAGGCCTCCCTGCCGCCAGGGGCCCAGCGTCGCGAACGGATCGCGCGCCTCGGGCTCGGCGGCGTGCCCGGCCGGGCCGCGCGTGACGTCGAGGCCCATGGCCTCGGCGATCGCCGCGGCCGCGAGCGCGAGATCGGGCGCCGGCGCCTGCACGGCCGACTCGAAGCCGGCGAGGAACTCGCGCTCGATCCACTCGGTGTCGAAGCGGCCTGCGGCCACGTCGGGCGAGCGCAGCAGCGCGCGCAGGAACGGCAGGTTGGTCACCACGCCGTGCACGCGCATCGGGTCGAGCGCGCCCGCGAGCCGCGCGAGCGCGGCGTCGCGCGTGCTGCCGAACGCGATCACCTTCGCGAGCATCGGGTCGTAGTGCACCGTGACCTCGTCGCCCGCCTCGATGCCGCGATCGACGCGCGTGAAGGGCCCGTGCGGCCAGCGCACGCGCAGCGCGGTGCCCGCCTGCGGCAGGAACCCGCGCGCGGCGTCTTCGGCGTAGAGCCGCGCCTCGATCGCGTGGCCGTGACGGCGGATCTCGGACTGGTTGAACGGCAGCGTGCCCGTGACCGCGACGTGCAGCTGGGCGCGCACGAGGTCGATGCCGGTGATGAACTCCGTGACCGGGTGCTCGACCTGGAGGCGCGTGTTCATCTCGAGGAAGTAGAACGCGCCGTCCTCGGCTCGCAGCATCTCGATCGTCCCGGCGCCGCGGTAGCTCACGGCCTCGGCCAGCCGTACGGCGGCCGCGGTCATGCGCTCGCGCTCCGCTTCCGAGATCGACGGGGAGGGCGCCTCCTCGACCACCTTCTGGTGCCGGCGCTGCAGCGAGCACTCGCGCTCGAACAGGTGCACCGCGTGGCCGTGGCCGTCGCCCAGCACCTGCACCTCGATGTGGCGCGCGTGCACCAGCCGCTTCTCGAGGAACACCGACGCATCGCCGAACGCCGAGCGCGCGAGCCGCTGCGCGGATTCGACGGCCTCGCGCAGCTCGGCCTCGCCGTTCACGGCGCGCATGCCCTTGCCGCCGCCGCCCAGCGCGGCCTTCACCATGACCGGGTAGCCGATCGACTTCGCGGCCTTCGCGAGCGCATCGGCGTCGTCGCCCTCGGCGCCGGGCACGATCGGCACGCCGGCCTTCGCGGCGATCCCGCGCGCGGCGCGCTTGTCGCCCATGGCGCGGATCTGGTCCGCCGTGGGCCCGACGAACACGAGCCCGGCGGCCTCGACCGCGGCGGCGAAGTCGGCGTTCTCGGCCAGGAAGCCGAAGCCCGGGTGGATCGCCTCGGCGCCGCTCGCCTTCGCGGCCGCGATCACCGCGGCGGCGTCGAGGTACGAGGCACGCGCTTCGGCCGGGCCGATGCGGTGGGCCTCGTCGCAGACGCGCGTGTGGAGCGCCCCGCGGTCGGCGTCGGAGTAGACGGCGACCGCGCGGATGCCCATCTCGTGCAGCGTCGCGGCGATCCGGCACGCGATCTCGCCGCGGTTGGCGATCAGGACCTTGCGGAACATGGGTGGCGGGAGACTACGCGAAACGGCGGCGCGGAACCACGGCCGCCGGCGTCAGGCCTGCCACTTCGGCTTGCGCTTCTCGAAGAACGCGGCAAGGCCGTCCTTCGCCTCGTCGCCGGCGCGCACCTCGGCGAGCGCGCGCGGCAGGCCGGCGCGGTACTCCGCCCAGCCGGCGTCGCCCCACTGCGCGAGCAGCTGCTTGATGCGGCCCTGCGCGAGCGGGCCGCTCTTCAGGAGCTCGCCCACGCGCTCGTCGACCTTCGCGTCGAGTTCCGCGGCCGGCACGACGTGGTGCACGAGCCCGACGCGCAACGCGGTGTCAGCGCCGAATCGCTCGCCCGTCAGCATCAGCTCGCGCGCGTGGCGATCGCCGATCCGGCGGATCACCCACGGCGAGATCAGCCCGGGCACGATCCCGAGCCGCGCCTCGGTGAGCCCGAACTTCGCGTCTTCGGAGGCGACGGTGATGTCGCACGCGCACGCGAATCCGACACCGCCGCCGTAGACGCCGCCGTGCACGCGCCCGACGACCGGGCGTGGGAAGTCGGCGACCGCGGCGAACATCCCGCCCAGGCGTTCGGCCTCGGCGAGGTTCTGCTCGAACGACGCGTTCGCGCTCGTCCGCATGGCGCCGATGTCGGCGCCGGCGCAGAAGCTCGGTCCGCGCCCGCCCAGCACGACGACGCGCGCGCCAGCGTCGTCACGCAGTGACGCGAGCGCCGCGACGAGGGCGTCACCCAGCTCGGCGTTCAGCGCGTTGTGCGCCTCGGGACGGTTGAGCCAGACGTGGGCGACGGGTCCCCTGCGTTCGATCTCGACGAGCGACATGCCTGCCTCCGGTGGGATGGACGATCGCGGCCCGCAGGGTGCCACCGATCGGGCCGCGACTCCAAGCCCCCGTGGGCGCTAGTTGAGGATGTGCAGCGCCCCCAGGAACGCGATCGCCACGCCCATCAGGCTCTCGCCCGCGATGATCCCGGACGACACGGGCACCACGTACTCCTCGGCCGTCTTCGGCTTCCACTTCGCGAACAGCATCGCGAGCGTCGCGCCGAGGAACATCGAGATCGTGTTGAAGCCGTTGATCGTGAACGCGAGCCCGAGGCCGGTCGGTGACGGGATGAAGTTCCGGTGCTTGGGGAACCACTTTTCGAGCAGCGTGAGCACGACCCCGAGCACGCCACCGATCACGAGGCCGAAGCGCGCGGAGACCGGCAGCGACTCGGGGCCCTTGGCGAGCAGCTCGGCGACGCCGCGCCACACCAGCGCCGCGGGCGCGGGCCACTTCTCGGTGCCGAGCATGGAGACGTCGGGGATCAGGATGAAGAAGACCGGGATCACGACCGCCGCGCCCGCGAGCACGCCGAAGAACTGCGCGAAGAACTGCTGCCGGGGGTTCGCGCCGAGCAGGTAGCCGCTCTTCAGGTCGGTGAGCAGGTCGCCCGCGCTGTTCACGGCGCCCGCGGTGATGTTCGCGGTCATGAGGTTCACCGGCACGTTGCCGGGCGCGATCACGCCGAACGTGAGCTGCGTGATCTTGGAGAGCGGCCCGACCGGCGTCACGTCGGTCTCGCCCGTCGCGCGCGCCGCGACCACGACCAGCAGGAACGTGGCGAGCACCGCGATGAGCCCCATCCACCACTGGATGTGGAACAGCGCGTGCCCGAGCACGATCGCCGCGGTGCCCAGCAGCACGTAGCCGGTGATGAACCACGTGCCCGGCACCTCGATCCGGTCCATGGGATCTTCGGCCCCGCCCTCGCGCTTCTGCATGAGCGTGCCGATCGTGCTGAACGCGCGCACCACGCTGCGCCAGTTCATGAAGAAGAGCAGCAGGCCCGAGGTCACCATCATGGGAACGCCGGTCCAGAGGCTCCAGCGCGAGATGTTGCGGAACGATGGGCTCGAGATGTCGCCCGCGCGCAGGAAGATCGGCGCCAGCACCACATAGTTGATGATCGCGCCCAGCATCATGCTCCACGCCTGCCGGAACGAGATGATCGCGCCCGCCGCGATGAACAGCAGCGAGCCCTCGAGCGACATGGTCACCTGGTTCAGGCCGAGCACCTGGTCCTTGTACGTGCCGAGCTTGATCCAGCTCGTGCCCCACGTGGACTCGACGCGCGGGTAGCGCAGCCACGGCAGGGCCTTGATCGCGACGAGGCCCTTGATCGGCGACCAGTCCGGCGCCCAGCTCCACGGCTTCGCGACCATCCACGGCGCGTCGGCGTCGCGCATCCACGTGATGAGCGCGCCCACGCCGAGCGCCGAGAAGAGCGCGCGCGCCTGACGCGCCGCGGCCTCGCCCGCGGTGTGCAGGCTCTTCAGCGTCGTCGCGGCCGCGGTGCCGCTCGGGAACGGCAGCTGCTCGACGTTGATGAGCTGGCGCTTGGTGGGCACGGCGAGGAACACGCCGAGCCACCCCACCACGACGAGCCACGGGATCAGCCAGAGGCAGCGCTGGGCGAAACTGGTCGGGAGCATCTGCGGCGCCAGCATGAGCAGCGCCGGGATCGCGTTGACGAGCCCGGCGCCGGTGATGACGCCCGCCGCCGACGCGCACGACTGCATGGCGTTGTTCTCGAGCACGCTGTACGGGGGGAAGAGCTTCGGCATCAGCGCGTGCAGGATCGCGAACGCCGACCACGCCATGATGCACGACGTGATCGCGACGCCCATGCCCCAGCCGGACTTGAGGCCCACGTAGACGTTCGAGCACGCCATCAGCATGCCGAGCAGCATGCCCATCACCAGCGCACGCTTGGTGAGCTGCGGCATGCGGTCGCCCGCATAGACGTTCTCGAACCAGTGACGCTCGATCTCTTCGGGAGTGCGTGGGGTCTCGGGGACGGCCTGGGTCGCCAAGGGATGCCTCCGGACTGCGGGTCTCGGGTCGAACGACGATCGCCGGCCAGCCTCGGACCCCGAGCCGCGAGTCGCAAGGGGAATCGTGCGGAATGCAGCGCGCGACTCGCGATTCGCGGGCCAAAGTGCCCATCGCTGCGCGCAAGTCGTTGTGGACGATTCTTGCATTGCAGGGGGGCGCTTCCGGCGGAAGGCATCGCCGGCGACTCCCGCCGGCGCGACTCCCGCCCCATCGACGTTCCCGGGGAGACGCGCTCATGTCCCGAATCTCGCTGTCCGCCCTCGCCGCGCTGCTGGCGACGGTGGCGATCGCCGCGCCTGCCGCGGCGCAGGTCCACACCGCGACCGCGACCGACGTCGCGACCGTCGCGCCGGCGTCGATGAGCCGGCCCGGCCTGCCGCCGCTCTCGGCGGCGGAGATCAACGCCGTGAGCCGTTCCATGGAAGGGCTCGTGATGGTGCTGCTTCCCAACGGCGCCGTCGGCTTCGACGCGCAGGGCCGCTTCCAGGACTTCGCGACCGCGAGCATCGCCGCCGACGGCCGCATCGTGTTCCGCTGCGTCGAGGACGCCGACGCGCTGCGTGCGATCCTCACGGCACCGCAGGAACCCGCGGCGCCGGCGCTGGAGGAGCGCTGACATGCGCCGCCCTCTCGCACTCGCCTTCGCCGCCGCGCTGCTCGCCGCGCCGCTCGCCCACGCCGCCACCATCACGATCGTGAACGCCGACGCCGCCGGTGAAGGCTTCAACGATCCCACCGTCGTCCCGGCGGTCGGCGGCAACTCCGGCACGACGGTCGGCCAGCAGCGGCTGATCGTGTTCCAGACCGCGGCCAATCTCTGGGGCGCGATCCTGCCGGACAACATCGAGGTCAAGGTGAACGCCCAGTTCAACCCGCTCTCGTGCTCGGCCACCTCCGGCGTGCTCGGCAGCGCGGGCGCCTCCACCTACTACCGCGACTTCCCGAACGCGATCTGGACCGGCACGTGGTATCACGTCGCGCTCGCCAACAAGCTCGCGAACAGCGACCTCGACGGTGGCGCGAGCCCGGACATCAACGCGCAGTTCAACTCGTCGGTCGGCTCCGCGACCTGCCTCACGGTGGGCTGGTACTACGGCCTCGACGGCAACGAAGGCTCGCAGATCGAGCTGCTGCCCGTCGTGATCCACGAGCTCGGCCACGGCCTGGGCTTCTCGACCATCACGAACGGCTCGAGCGGCGCGCAGAGCGGCGGCTTCCCGTCGCTCTGGGACCACTACCTGCTCGACCGCGCGACCGGGCTGCACTGGGACTCGGAGTCCGACGCGCAGCGCGCCGCCTCCGCGATCTCGTGCAACAAGCTCGCGTGGGACGGCATGTCGGTGCGCAGCAAGCTGCCCACGGTGCTCGGTACCAAGCCCGTGCTGCGCGTCACGGCTCCGGCCGGCGTCGCCGGCGACTACGAGGTCGGCACGGCGACGTTCGGCGCCGCGCTCAACTCCGTGGGCGTGACGGGCCAGGTCGTGCTCGCGAACGACAACTTCGGCAACCCGACCAACGGCTGCGAGACGTTCCTGAACAACCTCTCGGGCAAGATCGCGTTCATCGACCGCGGCACGTGCGGCTTCACGACCAAGGTGAAGAACGCGCAGCTCGCCGGCGCGATCGGCGCGATCGTCGCGGACACGCTTGCCGGCTGCCCGCCGGCCGGCATGGGCGGCAGCGACGCCACGATCACGATTCCCTCGGTGCGCATCACGCAGGCCGACGGAGTGCTGCTCAAGGCAGCGCTCGCGTCCGGCGTCACGGCGACGCTGCTCGTCGACCCGAGCCTGCGCGCGGGCGCCGACGGCAACGGGCGCGCCATGATGTACGCGCCGAACCCGTACCAGGGCGGTTCTTCGGTGTCGCACTTCGACACGTCCGCCGAACCCAGCCTGCTGATGGAGCCGGCGATCACGACGGGCCTGCACAACAGCGTCGACCTGACGCAGCAGCTGTTCGTCGACATCGGCTGGTTCGGCGGCGCCGCGAGCGTCGGCCAGACCATGACCAACAACGTGCTGATGCCCGCCGCCCCGAATCCGACCTCCAGCGGCACGGCGATCGCGTTCAGCCTCGCGCAGGACTCGCCGGGGACGCTGTGCGTCTACGACATCGTCGGCCGCGAGGTCACGCGCCTCGCCGAGGGCACGATCGCCGCGGGCCCGCACGTGGTGCAGTGGAACGCCACCGACGCGTGGGGCCGCCGGCTCGCGCCCGGTCTCTACCACGTCCAGCTGCGCACGAAGGACTTCCGCCAGTCGCGTTCGCTGGTGATCGTCCGCTAGACGCGTACGGAATCCGGGAAACGACGCGGGGCGCGCCCACACCGGGCGCGCCCCGCGCGCGTCGTCGCGTCAGTGCTTCGCGAACGCCAGCGCCAGCACGCCCGCGGCGAACGCCGCCGAGGCGAGCAGCCGGCGGTGCCGCTCGCCCTCGCCCAGTACGCGCCCGCCGAGCCACGCGCCGACGAGGATCCCGATCTCGCGCGCGGGGGCGATGTGGCTGATCGCGCCGATCCGCATGGCGAGCAATACGAGCATGTACGAAAGCGGCGACAGCAGCGCGATGCCCAGCACGCGGTGGCGCTGGTCGCGCCAGAGCGCGCTGACGCCCTCGCGGTCGGAAAGCGCTGCGGGCGTGAACAGCAGGACGCGCGTCACCTCGCCACCCCAGTAGAAGACGATCGGGTGCACGAGGACGCGCTGGACGCTCCAACCGTCCCAGAGCGTGTAGGTCGCGATCAGCACGCCCACGGCGAGCCCGTAGCGCAGCGCCACGCCGCGGCGCGCATCCTCGCCCGCGGGCCGCAGCGTCAGCACCAGGATGCCGGTGACGATCAGCACCAGTCCCGCGAGCGAGAGCGGCGTCGGCGTCTCGCCGAGGAGCGGGATCGCGGCGAGCGAGGCGAGCAGCGGTCCGGTGCCGCGCGCGACCGGGTAGACGAGCGAGAGATCGCCCGAGCGATAGCCGCGCAGCAGCAGCAGGAAGTAGGCGACGTGGATCACGCCCGACGTGGCGACCACCGCGAGCGCGCGCGCATCCGGCCGCCAGCCGGTGCGCACGATCACCCACGCGGCCACGGGCGCGTACGCGACGGCCGAGATCGCGGTGAGCATCCACATCAGCGTGCCGTCCCGCCGCCCGTGCGGCAGCTGCTTCGCCCACAGGTTCCAGACGGCGTGCACGACCGCCGACGCGAGCACCAGCGCGAGCGCGACGGCGCTCATGCAGGGAGCCGGTCCGGCGCGAAGGCGAGCGCGAGCATGCGCGCACGGTACACGGTCGTGGCGCGCGGCGCGCGGCGGCTCGAAACGCGGAACGGGCGGACCCGGAGGCCCGCCCGTTCGTGTCGTACGATCGAACTCAGTGCACGAGGGCGAAGCGATGGCTGAACGTCTTGCCACCCGCGACGTAGCGCACGAAGTAGAGCCCGCGCGCGGCCTGGCCGGACGACGTCGCGCCCGACCACGTGGCGGCGTGACGGCCCTTCGTGACCGTACCGTCGACCAGCACGACGATCTCGCGTCCCATGACGTCGACGACCGAGAGTCGCACGCGCGTGTCGACCGGGTTCTGGTACGCGAACGTCACCGCGCCGCGCGAGGGATTCGGCTGCACGGCGCCGAGCGCGAACGACGTCACGACGCCGTTCTCGACACCCGTCACGTGGTCGACGATCTCGAACACGGCGTTGCTCACGTCGCTGCCGATGTTGCAGTTCGCGTCGTGGGCCTTCACCTGCACCATGGCGGTGGCCGTCGCCGGCGCGGTCACGGTCCACTCGAACGAGCCCGTGTTCGGCAGGCCGGACGCGAGCACCTCGGGATACGTCGCCCCGCCGTCGCGCGAGAGCAGCACGTCGACGCCCGAGACCGCGCCGTTGTCCGACGCGGACCAGGTGACGAAGGTCGTCGACGCCACCTCCAGGGCCTCGCCGCCGTCCGGCGACAGCACCGTGGCCGTGGGCGCCGTGGTGTCGTCGTCGTTGAGGATCGTGCCCGTCGCGGTGCCCGCCTGGATCGCCGCGCCGGAGGGGCTCGAGAGCGCCACCGAGAACGTCTCGTCCGCCTCGCCGCAGCTGTCACCGACCGCCTGCACGACGATGGGCGCCGACAGGGCCAGCGCGGGAATCGTCACCGTACCGCTCGCCGCGACGTAGTCGGCGCCGGCCGAGGTCGCGGTGCCGTCCTCCGCCTGCCAGTGCGCGGTCACCGGGGTGGCCGACGCGCTCGAGAGGTGCACGGTGAAGGTGAGCGGCGTCGTGCCGGTGTTGCCCTCGGCCACGGAGGCGCCATCGAGGGTGATCAACGGCGTCGCGTCGTCGTTGGTGATGGTGCCGGTACCGCTTGCACGGGCGATCGTCGCGCTCACCGGGTTCGTGAGGTTCACGGCGAAGGCTTCGTCCGCCTCGAGCACGGTGTCGCCGTTCACCAGCACGTCGAACGTCTTCGTGGTGGTGCCCGGCGGGAAGGTGAGCTCGGCGTTCGCCGCGGCGTAGTCGCCGTCCGCGACGATCGCCGTGCCGTCCGCGGTCGCGATGTCGACCGAAGCGAGGACGCCGCTCGCCGCCGAGAGCGAGACCGTGAACTGGTGGAGCGTCGTGCCGGAGTTGCCCTCGAGGTGGGTCACGTCGTCCACCGACAGGGTCGGCATCGCGTCGTCGTTGGTGATCGTGCCCGTCGCGACGGCGTTGCCGAGCGTCGCGTTCGACGGCGCGCTCAGCGTGACCCCGAACGATTCGTTCGACTCGAACGTGACGTCGCCCACGACGTTCACGCTCACGCTGCCCGAGGTCGTGCCCGCCGGGATCGTCACCGTGCCGCTGCCGGCCTCGTAGTCGTTGTCGGCGACCGTCGCGGTGTTGTCCGAGGTCGCCCAGCTCGCGGTCACGACCTGGTCGGTGGGGTTCGACAGCGTCACCGCGAAGGGCAACGCCGTCGTGCCCGCGTCGCCTTCGGCGGTCGAGGCCGAGAGGGCGATCTCGAGCGTGGGCACGGCATCGTCGTTCTGGATCGTGCCCGTCGCGCTCACGGAGGCGCCGAGCGTCGCGCCGGAGGCACTGGTCAACGTGACCGTGAACGTCTCGTCGGACTCGTGCTTGGTGTCACCGTTCACGAGCACGTGGATCGTCCCGGTGGTGGCGCCCGCGGCGATCGTGATCGAGTCGTTCGCGGCGGCGTAGTCGCCGTCCGCGACGGTGGCCGAGCCGTTCGCCGTCTGCCAGCGCACGATCACCGGCGAGCCGGAGGCGGCCGACAGCGTGACCGGGAAGTCGAAGGACTTGGTGCCGGCATCGCCCTCGGTGGTCGTCGGGCCGGTGCCGATCGTCGCGACCGGCGCGACGCCGCTCACCACGTGCACGATCGCCGCCGCGGCCGTCTGGCCGTCCGGGTTGGTGATCGTGACGGTGTACTTCTCGGCGCCGACGTTGGGCGTCGCGCTCGAGGCGTTGAGCACGAGCTGCACCGTGGTCGGCGTCAGGTACGTGGCCGACACCACGCTGGGCGGCGTACCGGTCGCCGTGCCGTTGGAGACGGCGGCCGACAGGTGGTTGAACGGCCGGCCCGCGGGCGGGTTCGCACCCGGATCGTAGAAGCCCGAGTTCGACACGGACGTCCCGGTCAGCGTCAGCGTCACCGACGCCTGACCCGCCGTGACGTCGGCGAGCGTCGCGGGCGTCGCCGGCGGCGGCGCGAGCAGCTGCGCCACGCGGACGCCGTAGGAGTTCGTCGCGTTGGTGAACTGGCTGACCGTCCACATCGTCATGTCGTCGAGCGGATCGAGGCTCACGTACGTGTAGTCACCCCAGCGGCGCCCCACGCCGGTCTGGCCGGGGTCGCTCGGCGGGTTGTAGGCGGTCGTCGCCGCCGTCAGCAGCGTCGTCGCCTGCATCGTCCCGGCGGCATCCGACGCGTAGCGGCCGAACACGCCCGCGTTGGCGTACTCGCTGGTGCCGGCGGTGGTGAACGTCGCGGCCGCGTGCCCCTGCCCCGACACCATGATCGACGGAATGATGAAGTTCCGCTGGTCGGTGGTGTTGGAGGCGCTCGCGGTGTAGACGAGTCCCGACTGCACGACCGTCGGCGTGCCGCTTCCCGCGGGCACGTTCAGCTGGTACCAGCGCACGCCGGCGCGCGATGCGGTCCCCGTGCCGGCACCGGCGTTGGTGGTGCCGACGTTGTGCGCGGTCCAGAGCTGGCCGTTGCGGATGTGCGCCGCGAACAGGCGGTCGTCGACGCTGCTGAGGTAGCCGGCCGACGAACGCGTGTTGCCGAGGTGCGGCGAGTTGGGCGGATAGAGCCACGTCGACACGGTGATCGGGATGTTGGCCGAGATCGACGGCGTGCCGCCGGGATTCGTGATCCGGCGCATCTGCAGCAGGCCGAACGAGGCGTTGTCGATGCCGATGACGTAGCCCTCGGTCGCGTTCGGGTCGTAGTTGTCCACGCCCTGAGGCGTGTACGGACCGGCGCCGCTGGCCGTGGCCAACTGGCGGAAGGCGGTCACCACGATGGGGCCCGCGCCCATGATCGAGGTCTTGCGGATCACGTACAGGTCGGTGCCGTTGTACGTGGTCGCGCCGCTGCAGAAGTCGTTGGTGCCGATGTAGAGCGCGTTCGCGTCGATGCCGAGCGTGGGGTAGTCCGCGAGGCAGCCCGACGAGATCGTGGGCGGCGTCGTGTCGATCGGGATGTAGAAGAACGTCCAGGTCGTGGCACCCGTCAGGATGCCGTTGCTCGTGGCGTCACTGACGGCGAGCAGGACGCGATTCGGCGTCGAGACGTTGATGATGACGAGGAACCAGCGCCCCGTGAGCCGGTCGTAGCGCACGCGCGGGTCGCTCGTCGACGAACCGTTGAGGACCGAGTTGAAGAACACGTCGGGGTCGGCGTTCAGGACGCCGTCCGGCGCGCCGGTCGCCTTGTTCAGGCTGAGCAGGCGGCCGTTCACGAACACGAGGAACTGCGTCGGACCGACCGCGCCCATGTTGTCCGGCGGGAACGAGAGCGTCGGGTAGGTGCCCGAGAGCGTCGCGGTCGTGACGTTGACGCCGATCGGCTGCGGGCTCAGCACCTGGTTCGCCGCGAGCGGCGATGCCGCGCGGCCGCCGGGGATCATCGTGCCGAACACTTCCGCGTCGGGCGAACCCGCATTCACGGGGAGGTTCGTACGGAACGGCCCGATGCGATCGTTCTCCTTCTCCTCCGCATCGCGCTCGGGACGCTCACCGGCCGCGTCCTCCACGGCCTGGCGCCGCATGATGTCGCTGACGCGTTCGGAGAACCCGACGACGCCGGTGCTCGTCGCCTTGCGCACCGGAACATCGTTGGGAATGGGAGCCGCCGCCCGTGCGGGCAGGACGAGGCTCACGAACAGAATGGCGAGAAGAGACGGCAGGGGGATTCGGATCGGGCGAGGCACGATGTTCTCCGAGACGAAAAGCACGACCCGATGGGGGCGGGCGCGCGGCCGAAGGGATACGGGACGCCGTGAGCGCGGGCAGGCGCGCGGGGGGCGCGAGGCGTACGACGAAGCTCGGCGGCCGTCCGGGAGGGGTGAACCGACGACGCCGAGCGTCACGATTGTAGACCATGGCCGAGGGCCCGGAGCAGGGGCTTTCGCGAAATTCCGCGGCGAATCGCGCCGGCGGGCAGCATCGTGCGAAACGCACGCGCAGCAGGACCGAACCGGCACCCTCGCCGCGCCCGCTGGTGGAGCCGGGCGCGCGCGAGAGCGCTACATGCGGAACACGCCGAAGCGCATCTCCGGGATCGGCGCGTTGAGGCTCGCCGACAGCGCCAGCGCGAGCACGTCGCGCGTCTGGGCGGGATCGATGACGCCGTCGTCCCAGAGCCGGGCGCTCGAATAGTACGGGCTGCCCTCCTGCTCGTACTTGTCGAGCACGGGCTGCCGGATCGCGGCTTCCTCGGCGGCCGAGAGCTGCTTGCCCGCGGCCTCGAGCTGCGCGCGCTTCACCTGCACGAGCACGCTCGCCGCCTGCTCGCCGCCCATCACGCTGATGCGGCTGTTGGGCCACATGAACAGGAACCGCGGCTGGTAGGCGCGTCCGCACATGCCGTAGTTGCCGGCGCCGAAGCTGCCGCCGGTGACGAGCGTGAGCCGCGGCACCGGCGCGTTGGCGACCGCGTGCACCAGCTTGGCGCCGTCCTTCGCGATGCCACCGTGCTCGTAGGCCTTGCCGACCATGAACCCGGTGATGTTCTGCAGGAAGAGCAGCGGCACGCCGCGCTGCGAGGCGAGCTCGATGAAGTGCGTCCCCTTGAGCGCGGACTCGCTGAACAGGATGCCGTGGTTCGCGAGGATCGCGACCGGCATGCCGTGCAGGTGCGCGAAGCCGGTGACGAGCGTGGTGCCGTAGCGGGCCTTGAACTCGTGGAAGCGCGAGCCGTCCACGAGCCGGGCGATGATCTCGCGCGGATCGACCGGTGTGCGCAGGTCCTGCGGCAGCACGCCGTAGAGCTCCTCGACGTCGTAGGCCGGCGGCTCGGGCTCGCGCAGGTCGAGCCGCGCGCGCGAGGCCGCGCCCAGGTGCGCGACGATCTCCCTCGCGCGCTCGAGCGCGTCGGTGTCGTCGTCGGCGAGATGGTCCGCCACGCCCGAGATGCGCGTGTGGACGTCGCCCCCGCCCAGTTCCTCGGCCGTCACCTCTTCTCCGGTGGCGGCCTTCACGAGCGGCGGGCCGCCGAGGAAGATCGTGCCCTGGTTCTTGACGATCACCGTCTCGTCGCTCATGGCGGGCACGTAGGCGCCGCCCGCCGTGCACGAGCCCATCACCACGGCGATCTGCGGGATCCCGAGCGCGGACATGCGCGCCTGGTTGTAGAAGATGCGCCCGAAGTGATCGCGATCGGGGAACACCTCGGCCTGCAGCGGCAGGAACGCGCCGCCCGAGTCGACGAGGTAGACGCACGGCAGCCGGTTCTCGAGCGCGACCTCCTGCGCCCGCACGTGCTTCTTGACGGTGAGCGGCAGGTACGTGCCGCCCTTCACCGTGGCGTCGTTGGCGACCACCATCACGTGGCGGCCGTGCACGGACCCGACGCCGGTGACGATGCCCGCGGAGGGCACGTCGTCGCCGTACACGCCGTCGGCCGCGAGCGGCGAAAGTTCGAGGAACGGCGTTCCCGGATCGAGCAGCCGCTCGATGCGCTCGCGCACGAAGAGCTTGCCGCGGGACTTGTGGCGCGCGACCGCGTCGGCGCCGCCGCCGCGCGTCACGCCCGCGAGTCGCTGGCGCAGGTCGGCCGCGAGCGCGGCGTGGTGGGCGGCGTTGGCCTTGAAGTCGTCGGACGACGGGTCGAGGTGGGACTCGATGCGTTCCATGGGCCCCCGGGAGCGGAGGGCGCGGTGGGCGCCGCGCCGCGTGCGCGCGGACTTATAGCAGAGCGCGCGAGGGGCGGCCAAAGCCAGGCGACCGTGCGCGGTGCACGGCGGCGCGCGCGGGATCGTGCGTTCCCGCGTGCTCGAGGGCGGCCCGGGCCGCGCAAAACCCCGCGCCTGCGTCGGGCGCCGCCGGGCACGTCGACTGCTCAGGCCGTGGACCCCTCTCCCGCGGCCCGGACGCACCGGGCCCGTACTACCCGCATGGCACGGAGGCTCGCACCATGTCGTCCCGCCGGATCGCCCTTCACCTGCTCGTGCTCGCGCTCGCGTTCTCCGGGGTCCGCGCGCCGCACGCGTTCGCCACTGCCGCC
The DNA here is from genome assembly GCA_044223005.1 of Candidatus Eiseniibacteriota bacterium. Lineage (GTDB taxonomy): Bacteria > Eisenbacteria > RBG-16-71-46 > RBG-16-71-46 > RBG-16-71-46 > CAIXRL01. The sequence continues at coordinate 99,702 of JBGAML010000003.1, read as the reverse complement.
GACGGCGCCGACCGGGCCGCCATCGAGGGCGTGCTCGGCCGCACCGGCCTGCTCGCCGACCCGTTCAGCTCCGCGGGCGAACCCGCCACGTTCGGGACGCAGCGCGTGACGCAGCGCCTGCACGCGAGCCCGCCGTCGCTCCGGTTCGCGTTCGGCGGCGCCGATGCGTCCGGCCGGCCGACGCGCGCCACCGTGACGATCCAGCGCTGGGTCGAGGGTGCGCTCGAGATTCGCGAGCGCAACGCCCGCGGCCGCGACCAGATCGTGCGCAAGGCGCTGCGCGATTCGTGCGTGCGCCAGGTCGAGCTGCGTCGCGTGCCGGCCGGCGCGGGCGGCGAGACCGCGTGGCGCGTTGGCTCGGTGAGCGCGCTGGTCGGCACGACGCCGGCGTCCTCGGCGGCGCTGCCGCTCGTCAACCTGCACACGCACGCGGTGAGCGGCGGGTTCCTCAGCGTGCTGTCGGACCTCGACGAGCTGGCCGTGCAGCCGGGCAACTGCGCGGTCACCGCGCCGGGCGACAGCGTGCGCGTGTTCGTCGGCGGGCTCGCCGCGGACGCGGCGGTGTGCGTGTTCGTGGGCGACCAGCGGGTGGCCGCGCGCCGGCGCGACGCCTCGCACGCCGAGGCGACGGTGCGCGTCGACGGTACGGGCCTCGCGCAGATCGGCGTCACGGTCTACTCGGGCCGCACGCTCGCCGACGCGGCCTCGCCGGCGGACTCGCGCACGTGGGTGCTGCCGATCCTGGTCGGCACGCCGCCGCCGCCGTCACAGGAGTTCTTCGCGCTGGATTGAGCGGACGGAGCGGACGAGACGCGCGGCGGACCGGCGGTCCGTCGCGCGCCGCGTTTCAGCCCTGCTTCATCGCCGCCGTCGCCTCGCGGTTCGGCCCGTACATGCCCGGGGCGATCCCGCCGGCGAGCCGGACCATGAGCGAGAGCTGCCCGCGATGGTGGATCAGGTGGTAGAGCACCATCTCCCACAGGACGCGGCTCACGCTCTTCGCATGCCCGCCCGGCGTCGCGATCTCGCGCGCGAGATCGGCGCTCGCCAGGTGCGCGAGCCGCGCGCGGGCCTCCGCGTGCACGCGCTCGAACCCGGGTGCGAGCTCCGCGACCGTGCGCGGCCGTTCGACGCCCGGCGGCTTCTCGCCCGGCGTCCACGATCCGCGCGCGGCGAGCAGGGACATGTACGCGTCGCCCTCGGCGAGGTGCCACGCCAGCTCGCCGAGCGAGCGGCCCGCGGGATCGGGACGGAAATCGTACCGGTCCTCCGGAATGGCGCGGATCAGCGCTGCGGCCTTGGCCGCCTCGTGATCCCACGTCGCGAAGAACGCCTTCAGCTCGTCGGTTTCCATGGGGCCTCCGCCGGGCGGGTGATCAGAGCGCGCGCACGACCTCGTAGCGCTTGGGGTCGTCGACGAACTTCCGCTTGGTCGAATCGCTCGCGAAGAAGTACGGGCCGCCGACCCAGAAGGCCTCGGGCGAGTGCGCCGACGGCCAGAAGCGCTCGCCCGTGACGGGATCGCGCAGCAACCCGCACCAGAGCTCGGGCGCCTCCATGAAGCGGCGCAGGTTGCGTTCGCTGGCGAACCGGTAGACCTCGCCGTTCACGCGCCAGTGCAGCGAATCGGCGAGCGAGCCGACCTGCGTGGGATCCACGGGATCCCAGAGCGCGCGCTGCATGTGGAAGAGCGCGAAGTCGGAATCGACGACCGGCCCCGACGGGACCGCGTACGGCGCTCAGGTGAAGCGCGACGACGGCGGCGTGTCGGAAGGCGGAGCACTCGTGCGCGCGGCGAGCGCGGGAGCGGCGATCACCGCGAAGGCGGCGAAGCCGAGGGCGGCGAGCGCATGGACGGGCAAGCGGCGCAAACGAGGTCTCCGGGATCGATGCGCGGTCCGGAAGCCGGGACGCCGCGCGGCGGCCGGAAGCGTATCACGCCTCCGGCCGCCCTCGGGTCATTGCACGCCGGAACGCACCACGCGAATGCCGCCGTTCACGGTACTCACCGCGAGCCGCGGGCCGCCGCGGCCGAGCGTGCCGTGCGCCGAATGCGGCCCCCACTGGCCGCTCATCGTGACCGGGAAGTCCGACGAGATGGAGCCGTTCACGGTCGAGGCGTGGAACTCGGCGTTGGCGCCCTCGGGAAGCGCGAGCCGGATGCCGCCGTTCACGGTCTTGAACTCGTTGTCGTCACCGGTCGGGATGCGCGTCAGCGTGGCGTTCACCGCGCCGTTGACCGTGGAGACGTCGCTGGGTCCGGACGTCTCGATCTCGCACGCACCGTTCACCGTGCGGGCGCGCAGCGGACCCGTGAGCCCGTGCACGCGGACGGCGCCGTTGACGTTGTCGGCCTCGAATCGCGCGGCGGCGGGCAGCTTCACGTGGAAGTCGACCTGGACGTCGTCCGCCTTGTCCGAGAGCGAGAAGTGCGCGGGCTCGCAGGGCGAACCCTTGCCCGGGTAGATCGCGCAGATCGTGATGCCGTCGGAATCCTGCACCACCTTGATGCGCACCAGCGCCGGATCGTGCTTGCGCGAGTGCTTGTCGGCGACGACCTCGACGCGGTCTCCCGTGCCGGGCTCGGCGACGATCTCGCCATTGACGCCGTGGATCTCGAGCTTGCGGCCCGCGGCGAGCGTGCCGCTCCAGTTCCAAGTCTCCTGGCGCCGGGCGGTGTCGGCCGCCCACGCGTTGCTGCCACTGGCGCCGGCGATCAGCGTCGCGCCGATGACGCCGAGGAGCGCGGGCCCGAGCAGGGCCCGAATGTCGAAGCGCTTCATCGATCCTCCCCCTGCGGCGCGGGACGCTGGGGCGGCGGCGGCGGCGCCGGCAGCTCGTTCGAGCGCAACAGCTGGATGAGACCCTGGAACGACTCGAGTTCGAGCGTCGAGCCCCCGCCCCCGAGCGTGAACGTGATGCGGCGCCCGGGTCCGTGCGGGCCGACCTGGAGCGGGATGCCGCTCTGGAAGGCGCCGCGGAAGTTGCGGACCGAGACGTCCACGTCCGAGCCTACGGGGACGCCGACCCGGAGGTTGCCGCTGTGCGACGCCAACCGATAGCGGCCGCGCGGCTGGAAGGGTCCGGCGAACTGGACGCTGCCGTTGACGCTGCTCGCCTCGACGTCGGGCGATTCCACGTCCGCGAGATCGATGTCGCCGTTGACGCTCTCGGCGTCGATCTGGCCGAGCACGCGGACCAGCTGGATGACGTTGTTGATCGACGCCACGGACACCGGGCCGCGCGCGTCCTGGACGCGCACGAGGCCCTCGACCGAACGCAGCTGCAGCGGACCGTGCACCCGGCGCGCGATCACGTTGCCGCGGATCGATCCCGCCTCGACCGCCGCCCGCAGGCCTTCGACGTCGATCGGACTCTCGACGCTCGAGACGCGCACCGGCAGCCACGCGGGCACCTGCACGGTCACGACGCCGAAGGCGGGCTGGCCGAGCCGGTCGGAGACCTCGACGACGAGCGCCCCGTTCTCGAAGCGCGGCACCAGGCGGTCGCGCCGGCCATGCTCGGCGACGACGCGCACGGTGTTGCGGTTCCACGCCTGCACCGCGATCTGGCCCGCGAAGGTCCGCAGTTCGAGCGAACTGTTGCGCGGCACGGTGAGCGTGGTCTCGCTGCGGACGTCGCGACGGCCGATCATGCCGACGGGCATCACGGATTCGATCCACACGGGCGGCTGCTCCGGCCCGTCGACGACGGGCGCGGGCGAAACCGGCATGTCGCCGAGCGCCGAGCGCAGTGCGCGCGCGGCCTGCACCAGCGCGCGCACGTCGGCGGGCAGCGTGGCGCCGGGCGGCTCGGGCGCTGCGGGCGCGACGGCCGGCGTGGCCGGCGTCGCGGGAGCCGCGGGCGCGGCCGCGGGCAGCGCGAGAACGGTGGCGAGCAGGATCGTGATCATGGCGTCACACCCCCACCATCGCGGTGGCCCGGCGCATCAGGTCGAGCTTGCTCTGCACCGTGCCGGCGAAATAGTCCTGCAGCTCGCGATTGGCCGGATCCTTGGCCAGCGCGGCGCGCGCGTCCTCGGTCGCCTGGCGGATCAGCGCGAGGTTCTGCTCGAGCACCTGCACCGTCTTGGGATCGAGCTTGCCGCGGCCGCGGTCGAGCGAGCGCTGCAGCTGCGCGATCTCGCCCTCGACGCGGGCCGCGTCGAACGTGGCGAGCTGCGTCGTCTCCGCCGGCGCGGCATCGCGCGTCGCGACGGTGCCCGGCGCCTCGGCGCGGCGCGCGCCGTTCACGAGCCAGAATGCGCCGAACGCGACGACGAGCACCGCCGCCGCCGCGGCGAGCGACGGCCACGCGGAGAAGGCGCGCCGCCGGGGCAGCGCGAGGATGCGACCGCGCGACGCGGTCGCGGAGCCCGCCGAGCCGATGCGAGACGCGATCCCCGCCCAGAGATCGTCCGGCGTCGGCGGGTCCACGAGCGCGCCCGCGCGGTCCTTCACGGCGCGCAGCTCCTCGAGCAGCGCGCGGCACTCGGCGCACGACGCGAGGTGCGCGTCGGCGGACGCGCGCTCGTGCGGGCCGAGATCCCCGTCGAGGTAGTCCGAGAGTGCGTGAGTGAGATGGTCGTTCATGTGTGTTCGTGACCCTTCTTCAGGCCAGGTGCCGGCGCAGCAGCATCCGGGCTCGATGCAACTGCGCCTTGGTCGTGCCCGAGGTGACGCCGAGCAGCGCGGCGATCTCCTCGTGTCGGTAACCTTCGATGTCGTGCAGCACGAAGACCGCGCGCGCGCCGTCCGGCAGCCGCGTGATCGCGGTCTCGAAATCCATCCCGAACTCGCGGTTGCCCGCGCGCGCGGGCAGGTCCTCGAGGATGTCGTCGTCCGCGAGGAAGCGCGCCCGCTGGGTGGCGAAGCTCGCGCGCCGGCTGAGGATCAGGTTCACCGCGAGGCGGTGCAGCCAGGTGCCGAACTGCGCCTCGCCGCGGAACGTGCCCAGCTTCTGCCACGCGCGGACGAAGACGTCCTGCGTGAGCTCGACCGCGTGTTCGTCCCCGGCCATGCGGCGGGCCAGCGCGTGGACGCGGCCCTTGTGGAGCTCGTACAGGCGCGCGAAGGCCCGCGTGTCTCCACGCGCGGCCAGCGCCACGTCGTCGCGGGTCTCGAGAATCGGGGACAGGGCGGTTCGGTCCGTGGCGTGGGGTCGCAACTGCCAGGTGGCGATCAGGCTCATGCACCTGGTTGGACGTGGGGATCGGCCCCAAGGTTGGAGCCGCAACCGGCCCTCGGGCAACCGGGACCGGGCCGGGCGCGGCGCCGCAGCGGACGGATGCGGCGCCCCCCCCGAGGGGACCGAACGATTCCGGGACAAGGGAGCCGGTTCGTGCGCTATCATCGAGGCGGTCACCCCCACCCCTAGAATCGAAAGCCGTCCGTTTCTCGAGCCCGAGGGGATTCCTCTTCATGGCGGGTACCGAACTGTGCTTGCGCAACACCTGGCGCGTCCCGGGCGACGCGTCCGAGGTGTTCGATCTTCTCGCCGAAGCCGAAGGTTGGGCGCGCTGGTGGCCCGCGGTGCACCCGCACGCGCGCCTGGTCGAGCGCGGCACCCCCGACGGACGCGGACGCGTCGTCGAGCTCGAGAGCCGCGGCCTCGTGCCGGGACGTCTCGCCTGGCGGCTCGTCGTCGAGGAGTGCGTGCGCCCCGAACGCGTGAGCTTCGCGATCCACGGCGCGCTCGCCGGCATGGGCTCGTTCGCCGTGCGTGCGCGCGGTCCCTACGCGATCGTCGACTCCTGCTGGCGGCCGCGCGTGTCGGGCGTCGCCGCGGGCACCGTCTCGCGCGTGATCGCACCGCTGCTCGCGCTGCGCTACCGCGGCGCGATGCGGCTCGGCGAGCTCAGCCTGCGGCTCGAGCTGCGGCGCCGGCACGCCGTGACGCCGCACGAGCGCAGCATGGTACCGCCGCCACCGGGAGCGGGCCGCCGGCTCGCGCTCGCGCCGCTCGAAGCGGTGCTCGCGGAACCGTGGCCGCGCGAGCGTCAGGAATCCTGACGCCCGCCGCCTCAGGAACGTGAACGCGGGGCCGCCGTGCACACGGCGGCCGCGCGAGGCGGCCGAGCGCCCAGAGCACCGCGAGTGCCACGCGGCCGTCGAAGCGGGTGTGAGCGGGCCGGCGCGGATCGAGCGCCTGCATCGTGCGGTGGAGCGCCCGCCGCGAACGGCGAGCCGGGTGGTGACGCTTCATGGTGTCGGACTCCCAGGGGGCGATCGCGCGTCCCTCGCGCGTACGAGTGCAGGTATCGGCGCTTCCCCGGCGGGAATGAACCCCCGGGTCGGCAGCGGTCAGCGGTCGCGGGTCGCGCGGATCAGCGCTTCCATGTGGTCGAGGTATCGCGTCAGGGCCCGCCGGCCGGTGGCCGTGAGCTTGTAGCGCGTGCGCGGGACACGGTCCTGGAACGTCTTCGTGCATTCGACGTACCCGGCCTCCTCGAGCTTGCGCGCGTGCACGCTGAGGTTGCCGTCCGTGATCCGCAGCAGGGACTTGAGGTCGTTGAACGTCAGCGACGCGTTGACCGCGAGCGCGCTCACGATCGCGAGCCGCACGTGCTCGTGGATCACGCGGTCGAGGTCCATGTGCCGCGTCGTGGAACGGTCCGGGGCCTCCGGAACCTCCGCGCGGCGCGTGCCGCTCTTGCGGCGGGCGGCGTCAGCCACCGTGCCTCCGTGCGATCCACGCCCCGAAGCCGACGTGGACCAGGCCGAATCCGAGCGCGAGCCAGGCGTTCGCCCAGCCCGTGGGCGTGAACAGGGCGGCGGTGCCCACGACCATGAAACAGGCGCCCATCGCGGGGACGGCGGGCACCGAGAACGCGCCGCCGCCGGCGATCGCGGCGCCGTAGAGCAGCAGCCACGTGCCGGGCAGGAACGCGAAGGCGTGTCCGCGCACGAGCGCCGCGGTCAGCACGGCGCCGGCCGCGGCCGGCGTGGCGAAGGCGAGCGTGAAGCGCTGGCCCGGGGCGCCGAAGAGCGGCACGCCGAGGCGCTGCGCCTTGAGCGCGGCGCTCCAGACGCTGATCGCTGCGGCGACGAGCGCCTCGCCGAGCCAGAGCGCGACCCAGCGGTCCGAGCCGACGTCACGCGGTGCGATCGCGGCGGCGAGCAGCGCGGTGAGCCCCACCGCGACCTCGCCCCAGCCGGAGATGGACGTGAACGCTCCCGCGCGTTCGATCGCGGTACGGATCCAGCGCAGATCCGCTTCGGCGTGCGCGTGCAGCGGCAGCGGCGGCGGCAGTTCGTCGAGTTCGCGGCGGAGGTCGGGCATGCCTCGATTGCACCGCGCGTGGGCCACCACCGTCAAGCACTTTGTGGCGAAAAGTCGTCACGGCGATGTTCAATCCGCGCCGTCGGCTCCCCCGCCCGATCGCGCCCGAGCCACGTTCTCCAGGCACCGCCCCACCAGCGCGGTCCACCCGGTCTGGTGGCTCGCGCCGAGCCCGCGGCCGGTCTCGCCGTCGAAGTACTCGTGGAAGAGCAGCAGCTCGCGCCAGTGCGGATCGGACGCGAAACGCGGATCGTCTCCCGCGAACGGGCGCCGGCCCGAGCCGCCCGGCAGGAACAGCGCCGCGAGCCGGCTCGCGAGTTCGGTGGCGACGCGGTCGAGCGTCACGTGCCGGCCGGAGCCGGTCGGGAACTCGACGGTCACGAGGTCGCCGTAGAAGTGGTGGTAGCGCTCGAGCGCCTCGATCAGGAGGAAGTTGAGCGGGAACCACACCGGGCCGCGCCAGTTCGAGTTGCCGCCGAAGAGTTCGGTCGTGCTTTCGGCGGGCGAGTACTCCACGCGCGCGGTCGTGCCGTCGACCGCGAACGTGTACGGCGTTGCCGCGTACGCGCGCGAGAGCGAGCGGATGCCGTGCGGCGAGAGGAACTCGGCGGGGTCGAGCAGCACGCGCAGGACGCGTGCGAGGCGCTGGTGCGACGGGATCGCGAGCAAGCGCAGGTCGCGCTGCTCGGGCCCGTGCCCCTCGGGGCGCTCGTAGCAGGCGATGTGCTCCAGCAGGTCGCGGCGGTTCTCGAGGAACCAGCGCAGGCGCTTCTGGAAACCCGGCAGCCGGTTCACGACCGCGTCGTCGAGCACCTCCACCGCGAGCAGCGGGATCAAGCCCACCGCCGAACGCAGGCGCATCGGGATCACGTTGCCGTCGAGATGCAGCCGGTCGTAGTAGAAGCCGTCGGCCTCGTCCCAGAGACCGGTGCCGCCGATCGAGTTCATCGCGTCGGCGATCGCGACGAAGTGCTCGAAGAACTTGGAGGCGACGTCCTCGTAGGCCGGGTCCTCGCTCGCGAGCTCGAGTGCGATCGACAGCATGGTGCCGCAGTAGAACGCCATCCACGCGGTGCCGTCGGCCTGCTCGAGCCGGCCGCCCCCGGGCAGCGGCCGGCTGCGGTCGAACACGCCGACGTTGTCGAGGCCGAGGAAGCCGCCCGCGAAGAGGTTGTTGCCGTCGGCGTCCTTGCGATTGACCCACCACGTGAAGTTGAGCAGCAGCTTCTGGAACACGCGCTCGAGGAACAGCCGGTCGCGCTGGCCGCGCGTCCCCGTGGCCTTGTACACGCGCCACGCCGCCCACGCGTGCACTGGCGGGTTCACGTCGCCGAACGCCCACTCGTACGCGGGCAGCTGGCCGTTGGGATGCATGTACCACTCGCGCGTGAAGAGCAGCAGCTGCTGCTTGGCGAACTCGGGATCGAGCCGTGCGAACGCCACCATGTGGAACGCGAGGTCCCACGCCGCGTACCACGGGTACTCCCACTTGTCCGGCATCGAGATCACGTCGCGGTTGTAGAGGTGCTTCCACTCGCGATTGCGGCCGGCGGCACGCTCGGGCGGCGGCGCCGGCTGCGCGGGATCGCCCGCGAGCCATTCGCGCACGACGTAGTGGTAGAACTGCTTGCTCCAGAGCAGGCCCGCCGCCGACTGGCGCAGCACCGCGCGCTCTGCGGCCGAGAGCCCCGCAGGCGCGAGTGCGTCGTGAAACGCGTCGCACTCGGCGATGCGTGCGGCGAACGTGGCGTCGAACGCCGGACCGAACGGCGCATCGCCCGCTTCGGAGTCCGCGGTGAGCCGCAGCCGCAGCACGACCTCGCCAGCCGCGGGAACCGCGACCACCCAGTGAGCCGCCGCCTTGGTTCCGGTGGCGGCCGGGTTCACGGCGTCCGCGCGCCCGTCGACGATCGCGGCGTGGAACGCGTCCTTCACGAACGGGCTCGCGTTGGGCGAACCGAACAGCGCCTGCGCGTCGGTCTCGTTGTCCGTGAACAGCCAGCGGGGCGCTTCGCCCTGCGGCCCCGGCGCCGCGTCGAGCACGAACGCCCCCAACGTCGCGTGCGTCGCGCGCACGCGGCCGGGGCCCATGGCGACGATCGCGGGTTTCGGCGGATACGCTTCGCCGGTGCGCCCCCAGCTCCACGTGTTGCGGTACCAGAGCTGCGGCAGCACGTGCAGCGTGGCCGCCTCGGGACCGCGGTTCGCGATCGTGATGCGCACGAGCACGTCGTCGGGCGAGGCCTTGGCATACTCGGCGGTGACGTCGAAGTAGCGGTTGCCGTCGAACACGCCCGCGTCGGCCAGCTCGAACTCGGGCTCGTGCTTGCCGCGGCGGCGGTTCTCCTCCACCAGGCGGTCGTACGGGTACTCGGCCTGCGGGTACTTGTAGAGCCCGCGCAGGTAGGCGTGCGTCGGCGTGGCGTCGACGTAGAAGTACGCTTCCTTCACGTCCTCGCCGTGATTGCCCTCCTCGCCCGTCAGGCCGAAGAGCCGCTCCTTGAGGATCGGGTCGCGACCGTTCCAGAGCGCGAGCGCGAAGCACAGCCGGCCCTCGCGGTCGCAGATCCCGAGCAGGCCGTCCTCGCCCCAGCGGTACGCGCGCCGGCGTGCCTGGTCGTGCGGGAAGTAGTCCCAGCTTGCGCCCTCGGCCGAGTAGTCCTCGCGCACCGTGCCCCACTGGCGTTCGGCGAGGTACGGCCCCCAGCGCTTCCAGTTGCGCTCGCGTGCGGCGTCCTGCCGCAGGCGTTCCTGCTCGGCGTTCATCGCGGTTCCCCCGTCACGGTCGCGGCCCCCGGGGTGGGGTCCCGGAGGCCGCATCGTACACGAGACGCGCCGGCGATCAGCCCGCGGGTGCGAACCCGCGGGCGCGCAGGTGTTCGCTCACCGCGTCGCTCGCGAGGTTCTCGGGCGGCTCCTTCCAGTGGTTGTACGACGGCTCGCGCGTGGCACCCGCGGCGAGCAGCAGGTCGATCACCGCGATGTAGTCGTCGTCGGCGTCGCGGCAGAACTTCGAGCCGTGCGCGGCCCACGCGAGCGGGCTGCTGCCATAGGTCGCATCGCGCGGATCGATCGCGACGCCCGCCTCGAGCAGCGCCCGCACCGCTTCGACCTGCCCGCGCCACGCGGCCTGGTGCAGCGGCGTGGACTCGCCGGGGCCGTGCACGCCGAGATCGAAACCCAGCGCCGCCAGCACGCGGATCGCATCGGCCTGGCCGTTCTCGGCGGCGCGCACCGGCGCACGGCGATCTTCGTCGTCGAGCGTCGCGAGCAGATCCGGGTGCGTGGCGAGTACCGCGCGCGCGGCGGCGAGGTCGCCGCGCGCAGCCGCGCCCAGCAGCTGGTCCACCGGCCGGATCGCGGCCGTCCCACCGCGTTCGCGCAGCAGCTCGACCAGCGCCGCGTGATCGGCGCGCACCGCCAGCTCGAGCGGCGTACGGCCGTCGGCGCGCGCCGCATTCGGGTCGGCGCCGTGATCGAGCAGCGCCCGCGCGAGCGCGAGGTCGCGCCGGAACTCGGCGACGCGGTGCAGCGGCGTTTCGCGGTGCTCGTAGCTCGGCACGTTCGGATCGGCGCCGTGCTCGAGCAGCCACAGCATGCCGCGCGTCGCGGCGGCCGCGCGCGGATTGAGTTCGCGGTAGCCCGAAAGGAAGTAGAGCACGGTGTTGTTCCAGCGTGGATGCGCCGCCGAGATCTCGGCGCCGTGCGCGAGCAGCAGATCGAGCACCTCGCGGTGGTCGTGCTCGGCGGCGTGGTAGACCGACTCGCCGTCGTTGGGGTCCGCGCCGTGTTCGAGCAGGGTCCTCACGAGCGGCGCGTTGCCGTTCTGGCTCGCGTAGAAGAGCGCGGTGAGCTTCGACACCTGCCCGAACTCCTCGTGCGGCACGAAGTCGTTCGCGCCCGCGCCGAGCGCGAACAGGCGCTCCGCGATCGCGACGCTCGCGGTCGCGTGCGCCGGCGACGTCGCGAAGAGTGGCGACGCGGCGAGCGCCACGAGCGGCGTCCACGCGGTGCCCGCGAACGGGGCGGTCGCGAGCGCCGGATCGCGCGCGAGGTACGCTTCGACGAGCGCGAGGTCGCACGCGGCACACGCGGTGTGCAGGCTCGTGCGTGCGACCTCCGGGTGCGATTCGAGCACCCGGCGCATGGCGTCGCCGTCGGCGTCGTGCCATGCGCGCACGAAGCGCTTCACCTGCTCCGCCAGCGGCTCGCGCGCTTCGATGAACCGGCGCAGCGCGGCCCACGACTCGAGCCCGGCTTCACGCGCGAACGCGTGCTGGACGTCGGCGAGCTTCACGCGCTCCGCGGCGTCGGCGGGCGGGAGCGCGGCGAGGCGTGGCAACTGCGCCTGTACGCGGGCGAGAGCGGACGGATCGGCGGCGCGGCAAGCGCGCAGCAGCTGCTTGGCGGCGGCGCGGGCGCGCTCGAACGTGGGAGCCACCGGCTCCCGGGCAGCATCGGACATGCGACGACCTCCAGGATCGCCCGTGTCCGCACGGTTGGGCCGAAGGTTCGTCGTGTTCGGCTCGGGGCGCTGCGCAGGTGGGCGAACCCTTTCCGCGGACGAGAGGCGCCCTGTGCGCCGCCCGTCACGATGCGGCACCGGCAGCCCGGCCCGCAACGGCGAAGTGCGTCGCGAGCGCGCTCTCAGTTCGTCACGTCGACGACGGTCTTGATACCGCCGCCGCGCGCGAGCAGCGCGGCGGGTGCGTCCGCGAGCGCGACGTGCGAGGTGATCAGCGCGCGCACGGCCGCCGGCCACTTCTCCATGAACAGGCCGAGGTCCGTGACCGCCGCCCGGTACGCATCGCGCCCGGCGTTCACCGTGCCGAGCAGCACCTGGTTGTTGAGCACCAGCGAGCGCATCACCGCACCACCGTCCACGTCGGGGGTTCCGCGCCGCCCGGGCACGCCGGTAAAGACGAACAGCCCGTTCGGGCCCAGCGCCGTCAGCGCCTCGAACGCGGGCGCCGCGGCGCCGATCGCTTCGTAGACCACGTCGACGCGCCCGAGCCGGCGCATGATCGTCGTCAGCGAGTCGGTCTCGGCCGACACGTACTGCCCGCCGATCTGTTCCAGCAGCGACGCGCGCACGTCGCTCGCGGGCTGCCGCGAGACGAGCGTCACCTCGCAGCCCGCCGCACGCAGCGCCATCGCCCCGAGCAGGCCCACGGGCCCGCCGCCCAGCACGACCGCTTCGAGGCCGCGCACGTCTTCGCGCCGCCACGGCATGCGGTCGAGCATCTGCTCCACTTCGAGCAGCGCCTTCTCGGCGATCGTCAGCGGTTCGACCAGCACCGCGACGTCGCGCAGAGCGGCGGGGACCGGGACGAGCCAGCGCGCGTCGTCGACGATGCGCTCGGTCATGAAGCCGTGCGCGCCCTTGATGCCGCGTTCGACGTAGTCGCCCGTGCGGCAGAAGTCCTGGCGACCCGCACGGCAGGCGTCGCACTCCGGATGAGCGCACGGCCGCCGCACCATGGTGACCACGAGTTGCCCCGGCGCCAGGTCCTTCACGGCCGCGCCGACGTCGACGATCTCGGCCAGCGATTCGTGACCGATCACGAGATGGTCCGAGCCGGTGGGCGGCGTGCCGTAGTCGAACGCGCAGATCTCGCGATCGGTGCCGCAGATGCCCACGTGCAGCACGCGCATGCGCACGTCGGTGCCGGTGCCGAGCACGGGCTCGGGGTGGTCGATCAACTCCACGGTGCGCGTCGCGGGTCGGACGGCGAGGGCTTTCACGTCGCTCTCCCGGGTCGGGGCCTGCGGTGCGTGGGGTGCGCGGCACTGTAGCGGCGCCGGCGCGGGCGCACCAGCCGAAGACCCTTCGCCGTGGGCGCCACGCGCGGGAACCGCCGTACCCGGAATTTGGCGGCCGGGCCGTGGTCCTGCCACAGTGCGGGCATCCACCGAGGAGGCATCGCATGTCGGCAGCGTTCGGCCACGCGCGGCTCGAGGACTGGCCGCTCGAACCCGGGATCACGTACCTGAACCACGGCACCGTCGGTGTCGCCCCGAAGCGCGTGCTCGCCGCGCAGCAGGCGATCCGCGACGCCATGGACCGCCAGCCGGCGCGGTTCCTGTTCCGCGACGCGAACCACCTCGAAGGGCGCGCCGTCAGCGCCGCTCCGCGCATGCGCGCGGCGGCGGCGGAGGTCGCGGCCTTCGTCGGCGCGCGCGGCGAGGACCTCGTGTTCGTGGACAACGCGACCGCGGGCTGCAACGCGGTGCTCCGGTCGCTGACGTGGCGCGAAGGCGACGAGGTGCTCACCACCGACCACGCCTACGGCGCGATCACGATCGGCGCCCGCGCGATCACCCGCGCATGGGGCGCCACGGTGCGCGAGCTCGCACTGCCGGCGCCCGCGATCCGCGCGGACGCGATCGCGGAAGCGATCCTCGGCGCGATCGGTCCGCGCACGAAGCTCGCGATCCTCGACCACGTCACGTCGTCGTCGGCGCTGCGGCTGCCGATCGAACGGCTCGTCGCCGGCTGCCACGCGAAGGGCGTCCCGGTGCTGGTCGACGGCGCGCACGCGCCCGGCGCCCTGCCGCTGGACCTGCCGGCGATCGGGGCCGACTGGTACACGGGCAACCTGCACAAGTGGGCGTGGTCCCCGCGCAGCGCCGGATTCCTGTGGGCGCCGCCGGAACGCCAGCAGGGCCTGCACCCGCCGGTGCTCTCGTGGGGCTACGACGCGGGGTTCACGGCGGAGTTCGACTGGATGGGTACGCGCGATCCCTCGCCGTGGCTGGCCGCGCCCGAAGGCCTGCGCGCCATGCACGACGCCGGGCTCGACGCCCTGCGTGAGTGGAACCACGCGCTCGCATGGAACGGCGCGCACGCGATCGCGGACCGGCTCGGCGTGCGCTTCGAGGTCGAGGAGTCGCTGGTCGGCTGCATGGCGACGCTGTGGCTGCCCCCCGCGTTCGGCGCCACGAAGGAGGACGCGACGCGGCTGCGCGACGCGCTGTTCTTCGAGGACGGCTTCGAGGTGCCGATCATCTCCCTGCTCGGCCGGCTGGGGGTGCGCGTCTGCGGCCAGGTCTACAACGAGCCCGGAGACTACGAGCGCCTGGGCGACGCACTCGCGAAGCGCGCCTGAGCTGAGGCGTTCCGGCTCAGGCCGAGGGCCGGTCGTCGCGCGAACGAGAGCCGCGCGGCGTCTCGCTCAGGCGGCCGCGGTCCGCCGCACGGCGCGCGCGGGCGGGGCCTTGCCCGCGGGGGGCTCGGCCTTGACCTCGAACGTCACGACCTCGCCCTCGGCCAGTTCGGCGAACGTGACGCCGTCCAGCAGGTCGCTGTCGTGGAAGAAGTACTCCGGCCCGTCCCACTCGCCGCAGCCTTCCACCCGGATGAAACCGTAGCTCTTGTCCATGCGCTTGTGGCTCACGGCGCCCCGCAGGGCCGTCCCCGGCGGCGCCCAGCGCACCGGCCGCGGCTCGGCCGTCTCCACCACGCCCTCCTGCTTGAGGCGTGCGAACGTGCCGCGGCAGGTCTCGCAGTAGAACTTCTCGCCACGCTTCGGGTAGTACGTCGTCATCACGGTGCGATCGCCGACGTGCTGCGGCGACTGGCACTCGAGCGGGTGCGGATCGTAGCGGCGCGCCAGCCGCGGCAGCAGCTCCTCGAGCCAGAGGATGTCGAGGTCGCGCACGCGCGCCGGATCGCTCGGGTCGGAGAGTTCGCTCGAGCACGCGCCCTGCACGCTGGCGATGGCGACGCGCTTGCCGAGCCGGCGCACGCTCTGGAGCACGGGCTTGAAGTCCTGGTCTCCCGCCACCGCGATCGCCACGTCGTAGGCGTTGGGCATGGACGCGTTGAAGAGCATCGAGGTCGCGAGCGCGATGTCGACGCACTTCTCCTTGGGCTCGAACGTGTCGTTGGGATCGCGGTCCGACTTGCGCAGGCGCTTGCCACGGAAGTTGATCGGGAACGCCTCGACCTCGTAGTGGTGCTGCTGGCGGAGCTGCGTGAAGAAGTTGAGCCTCCGCTGCACGGGCTCGGCGTCGCGCGGATCGACGTTGTCGGCGTAGCTGCCGAACAGGTGGGTGCGTACGACCGTGTACTCGTCGTGCCCCATCGCGCGCGAGACCTCGTCCGCGAGCACGCGCGGCAGCTTGCCGAAGTCGAGCGTGAACCCCGTCTGCCCGGACGCTTCCACGAGCCGCGGGGTGTTGGAATAGAGCCACGTTCCGTCGATGAACAGCATGAACTTGATCATGACCGGCACTCTCCTGGACAACGGCAGACGATCTGCAAGGGCATGCCGGGATCATCGGCGAGCGCCGCGCCCGGGACCAGCACGAACTCGTTCAATCCGACGAGCGCGCCCAGCGCCGGACCCAGTGCCACGCGGGCCACACGAGTGCGACCGCGACCGCGAGCAGGATCAGTCCGTCACGAAGCGCAGCCGCGATCGGCGCACTCGGATCGGAGAGCGCCCAGCCCAGCTCGTGCGCGCCCGCGCGCGGCCCGGAGAACGCCCCGATTCCCTCCCCGAGCAGGTTGACCGTGACGTGGCACGCGATCGTGAAGCGGATCGCGTCGTCCTTCCATGCGACCCAGCCGGCCAGGAGGGCGAAAGGCAGCGCGAAGGCGGCGTACGCGAGACTGCCGTGCGCGAGCGAGAACAGCGCCGCGGTGGTGAGCAGCGCGGCCGGCGGCCGCCATGTGCGCAACAGGCCGCGCTGCAGCACGCCCCGGAACGTCACTTCCTCGACGAGCCCCGCGAAGCCCCCCACGAAGAGCATCAGGCCCAACCGTTCCCACACGCTCCCGAACTGGAGTCCCTCCACGAACGTCGAGCGCCACGCGGCGAGTGGCGCCGTCCCGCCCGCCCGCTCGAGCAGGCCGGAGAGCAGGATGCCCATCGCAGCCGCCCCGATGGCGGCGGGGATCAGCAGCGCGAGCGCACGCATTGGCAGGCGCCCTCCGCGCAGGCCCAGGCGCGCACCGCGTGGCCGCCGCGACGCCGCGTCCACGAGGAACGCACACCCGAGGACGCACGCGTTGGAAAGTGCCAGCTCGAGCATCAGGACGCGCGGAATGTGGCGCACCAGTCGCAGGCTCGCGGACGACCAGCCGTAGTCGTAGTAGCTCGGGATCCACGACCGCAGCACCGTGAACATGAGCAGCGCGTGCAGGGCGGAGCCGGCGATCTCGCCCACCAGCAGGACGAACACGAGGGCCAGGATCGCGCGCCAGCCGGATGCCGGCGCGGGCGACGGCGGCGGGCGGTCCGCGCCCGTGGGCACGGGCAGCGAATCGGCGGCAGCCAGCGATGGAGTGGGGTCCATGACGCTCGTGCTCCCTCGGGATGGTCGCGGGGGGACGCCGGATGCTACCACGCGGAACGCCCGCGTCCCGGAGCGGGACGCGGGCGTTCGTGTGCGGCGAGGGAGCCTAGAACCGGATGCCCAGCTCCTTCAGCGACTCGTCCTCGATCGGGCTGGGCGAACCGTCCATGAGGCTCGTGGCCGACGCCGTCTTGGGGAACGCGATCACGTCGCGGATCGAATCGCGGCCGGCCATGAGCATCACGATGCGGTCGAGGCCCATGCCGATGCCGGCGTGCGGCGGCGAGGCGAACTTGTAGGCGTCCAGCAGGAAGCCGAACTTCTCGTACGCCTGCTCGCGCGTGAGCCCGATCACCTTCATCACGCGCTCCTGGATGTCGGGCCGGTGGATGCGCACCGAGCCGGAACCCAGCTCGTTGCCGTTCAGCACGACGTCGTAGAGCTGCGCGTACACCTTGCCCGGGTCGGTCTCGAGGTAGTCGAGGTGCTCCGGGTTCGGCATCGTGAACATGTGGTGCTTGGGCTCCCAGCGCTTCGCGTCGGCGTTCCACTCGAACAGCGGGAACTGGCGCACCCAGAGGAAGCGCCACTCCTGCTTGTCCGGCTCGGCGCCGATCAGGCCGCGCTTCTCGAGCTCGGCCAGGCCGAGCTGCGAACGCAGCACGCCGAGCGCCTTGCACGTGCGCTCCCACGGACCGTTGGTGAACACGACCGCGTCGCCCTCGGCCGCGCTGCACTTGGCGAGGAACTCGTCGAGCAGCGCGCCGGGGAAGATCACCTGCTGCTTCTCGCGATCCGCGGGCAGCACCTTGAAGAACGTGAGCCCGCCGGCGCCGGCCGACTTGACCACGTCCTCGTACTTGCGCAGCTGCGTGCCGGAGATCTCGGCGCCGCCGGGAATCCGGATCGCCACCGCGATGCCGCCTTCGGCCTTGGCGCCGTTGGCGACCACGTTGCGCGGCGACTGCGCGCAGATCGCGGTCACGTCCACGAACTCGAGCCCGAAGCGCAGGTCCGGCTTGTCCGAACCGTACGTGCGCATGGCCTCGTCGTAGGTGAGGCGCAGGAACGGCGTCTGGATCTCGACGCCGAGGCAGTCCTTCCACAGCTTCGCGTACAGGCCCTCGACCACGTCGAAGATGTCGTCCTCGGTCACGAAGCTCATCTCGAGGTCGATCTGCGTGTGCTCGGGCTGGCGGTCGGCGCGCAGGTCCTCGTCGCGCAGGCAGCGCGCGATCTGGAAGTAGCGGTCGAGACCGCTGATCATGAGCGTCTGCTTGTAGAGCTGCGGGCTCTGTGGCAGCGCGTAGAACTTGCCGTGGTGCACGCGGCTCGGTACGACGTAGTCGCGCGCGCCCTCGGGCGTCGGCTTCACGAGCATCGGCGTCTCGATCTCGAGGAAGCTGCGGCTCGACAGGTACGCGCGCGCCGCCATCGCGGCGTCGTGACGCAGCGCGAGCACGCGCGAGAGCTCCGGCCGGCGCAGGTCGAGGTAGCGGTACTTGAGCCGCAGGTCCTCGCTCGCGACCATGCGCTCCTCGTTCACCTGGAACGGCAGCGGATCGCTGGCCGAGAGCAGCTTGAACTCTCGCGCGTCCATCTCGATCGTGCCGGTCGACAGCGCGGCGTTGACCGCATCGGCCGGGCGCGCGTTCACGAGGCCGCGAACCGCGATCACGAACTCGTTGCCCAGGTGCGACGCGTCCTCGAGCAGCGCCTTGCCGCCCGTCTCGGGATGGAAGACGACCTGCGTCATGCCGTAGCGGTCGCGCAGGTCGATGAACAGCACGCCGCCGTGATCGCGCGTGCGGTGCACCCAGCCCATGAGCGTGACGGTCTGCCCGACGTGAGCCGTCCCGAGTTCGCCGCAGGTGTGCGTGCGGCGCCAGTCCCCGATGCCTTCCAGCCGATGCGTCACTTCGATTCTCCCGTGGCGTGCGACCTCGCGCGCAGGGTGTCCGCCAGCGCCTCGCGCGCCAGCGTCTCCTGCGTGCCCGTCCTGGAATCCTTGAGCGCGACCTGCCCGCGGGCCCACTCCTCCTCGCCCATGATGACGAGGAACCGTGCGCCCGACTTGCCCGCCGACTTCATCTGCGCGCCGAAGCCCCGCCCCTCGACGTCGGTTTCGACGACGAACTCGCGCCGGAGCGTGCGCGCGAGGGCGGTGGCGGCGGCTCGGGTGCCGTCCATGGCCACCAGACAGACCGCGTCCTTGTTTTCGACCTGTGCGCCCCGTTGCTGAAGCACGAGCAGCGCCCGGTCCAGGCCCACCGCGAACCCCACGCCGGGCGTGGGCGGGCCCCCCAGCATCTCGATCAGGCCGTCGTAGCGCCCGCCGCCGCCCAGCGCGCTCTGCGCGCCCAGCGAGCGGTCGTGCACCTCGAAGGCCGTGCGCGTGTAGTAGTCGAGCCCGCGCACGAGGCCGTGGTCGATCTCGTAGCGGACGCCCGCCGCGTCGAGCCCGGCGATCACCGCGTCCCAGTGGGCGCGGTCGTCGGCATCGACCGAGTCGAGCAGCCGGGGCATGTCCTTCAGCCCCGCGATCAGCGCGAGGTCGCCTTCGTCTTTGGTGTCGAGCACGCGCAGCGGGTTGGTGACGAGGCGCGCCTGCGAATCGGCACTGAGCTTGCCGTGGACCGGCGCGAGCCACTCGCGCAGCCGGTCGCCGTACGCGCGCCGGCTCGCCGGCTGGCCGACGCTGTTGACGAGCACGGTGAGGTCGGTGAAGCCCCACGCTTCGTAGAGGTCCACGAACAGCGTGATCATCTCCACGTCCGCGCCCGGCGCGGGCGAGCCGACCAGCTCGCAGTTAAGCTGCGAGAACTGGCGGTACCGCCCCTTCTGCGGCCGGCCGTAGCGGAACACCGGCCCCGTGCTCCAGAGCCGGTGCACGCGCGTGCGCCCGCCGAGCCCGTGCTCGAGGTAGGCGCGCATCACGCCGGCGGTGAACTCGGGCCGCAGCGCGAGATCGCGCTCGCCGAGGTCCTGGAAGCGGTACATCTCCTTCTGCACGACGTCGCTCGACTCGCCCGCGGTGCGCGCGAAGAGCTCGTAGTCCTCGAACATCGGAGTGCGCAGTTCGCCGTAGCCGTAGCGGTCGAGCACGCCGCGCGCCGTGGCCTCGGCCCAGCGCCAGAGCGGCGTCTCGTCGGGAAGCAGGTCGCGCGTGCCGCGCGGAGCCTGGTGCTTGGGTGCCATGTTCAGTTCCCCCGCATCTCGGTCCAAGCCAGCCCGATCACCTGCGCGAGACCGATGCCGAGACTGTCGGCGAGCCAGTCGAGCACCGACGATTGGCGCCCCGGGACGAAGCGCTGGAAGGTCTCGTCCGCCGCGCCGATCGCCATGCCCGCGAGCAGGACGACGAGCGCCGCGACGTCCTTGCGCTGGATCGACCCCTGGCGGTGCACGAGCCGGAACAGGAGCAGCCCCAGCCCGCCGTACTCGAGCAGGTGCATGATCTTGTCGGAGTTCTGGAAGTGCAACGGCGGCTGGAGGTACGGCTGGGCGCTCACGGTGAAGATCGTCGCGATGTAGGCCAGCAGGGGCAGCCAGTACCGCAAGATGAGCGCCGCCGGCGAGGGCCGAGTGGTTCCGCGCGCCACGAACCGCCTCCGATGGGTGGACGAGAGGGTCAGGAAGGGGCGCAGACTAGCACGCGCTCCGGCACGGCGTCATTTCGCCGACTTGACGCGCGGGGGCCCGGACCGTAGATTGTCCCGGCTTTTCGCCGGTTCCTTCGCTCGCACGAACTCCGGCGGTGGCGGGATGCGCGGCTAGCTCAATTGGCAGAGCAACTGACTCTTAATCAGTAGGTTCTAGGTTCGATTCCTAGGCCGCGCACCATTCAAACCGAAACTTCCGGCCCGTCCGCGGCGACGCGGGGCGGGCCGTTTCGTTTGGGGCGTGAGGAAACCGCCCTCTCCGTGCGCGGCCCGCGCACCCGTGGTGGGCGCCGATCCACCCCCCGGAAGCGCGATTTCACGGGCGGGAATCCGCGGGCGCGATGCTACGCTTCTCCCTTCCCGCAGCCCCCGTCCCATCCTCGGAGGCTCCCCATGCCGCAGGCCGCGCTGCGCCCTACGCTGCTCCTCGCCCTTCTCGCAGCACTGCTCCTGCCGGCGCTTCCCGCGCGGGCCCGCCCGCTCGAACACGAGGACGCCGTGCCGCGCCTCGTGCTCGCCGCCAGCATGCCCGAGTGGCTGCAGGAGCTACTGCGCGAAGGCGACGCGAAGCCCGCGGTGGGGTTCGAGCGCTGGCTCGACGGCGACGGCGGGGAATCCGAAGAGCCCGAAGACGAAGTCGAGGCGCGCCCGGAGCCGGTGAACGATCCGTGGACGCTGGTCGGGGCGCCGGTACCGTGGCTCGAGGTCGCGCGCACGAAGACCGGCGCGACGAGCGCGGGCTGGAGCTACGTGGGGCCCACGGCCACCTACTGGAGCCAGAACGAGAACGCGGCACAGCCGCTCCGGCCCCTGCAGGCGAACATCCGCGGCTTCGCGGTGGCGCCCAGCAATCCCAGCGTCCTGTACGCGGGCTCGCAGTTGGGAGCGCTCAGCAAGTCGACCGACAAGGGCCTCACCTGGACGCCGATCGGGGTGAACGACACGCTGCTGCGCACCGGCATCACGGCGATCACGGTCCACCCCAACGACCCGAACATCGTCTACGTGGGCAACGGACGCGGCATCGTGAAGTCGACGGACGGCGGCGTGAGCTGGACGCTCTCGCTCGACTATCCCCCCGTCGCCGCGAACACGATCGTGCTCAAGCCCGACCAGCCCGAGACCGTGCTGGTCGCCGGGTCGACGTTCCTCGCCAAGACGCCGACCTCGAACTGGAACGGGGCGTTCGGCCGCGTCACGTACGACGTGGCGTACCGGCCCGGGAACGCGAACATCGGCTACGCACTGATCCAGAACGTCGCCGGGGACAGCATCGACTTCTACAAGACCACGAACGGCGGCAACAGCTGGACCCGCCGGCGCACGGGCTGGTCCGCGCACATCGGGCCCTACCTCGGCGGACGCATCGCCGTCACGCCGGCGGCACCGGACCGGATCTACGCCCTGGTCACGGAGGTCGAGGGCTCGCGGCTCCTGCGCAGTGACGACGCCGGAGAGACCTGGGTCACCAAGGCCTTCAGCCCCGTCGGCGTGAACGCGAACAACCAGTGCGAGCCGGCCGTCGGCCCGTTCATCCTCGACAACTGCCAGGGCTATTACGACCAGGCGATCGCCGCCTCGCCGCTCGATGCGAACCAGATCGTGCTGGGCACCTGCTACGCGTTCCGGTCGATGGACGGCGGAAACACGTTCGTCTCGATCAGCGAGTGCGTCTCGCAGTACCTCCATGCGGACCTCCAGCACATCGTGTGCATCGGCGGCGACTCGTGGGTCGCCTCGGACGGCGGCGTCACCCTGTCGACCGATTTCTGGACGACCACGACCAACTTCTCCGCGCGCACGATCGGGCTCCGCGGCACGCAGATCTGGGGCTTCGGCCAGGGTTGGAACGAGGACGCGATCGTCAGCGGCCGGAACCACAACGCCATCGGCGCGTGGGTCGAGGGCTATCCCGCGGGCACGTTCCTCTCGACCTCGAGCGGTGAACCGGTGACGGGCTTCGTCAATCCGGCCGACAACCGCATGAGCTATGCCTCCGTGTTCCCCGGCGGCATCCGGTGGCCGAGCACGTTCAACGGCGCGATCACGACCTTCGCGGTCGCTAAGCTCCCCGCCGACGGTTCGGCCGTTCCCGGGAACGAGATGAACGCCGGCGAAGTGGAGTGGGATCCGCGCTTCGCGCGCACCTTCTACGTCGGACGGAACGACGGGCTCTGGCGCACCGAGGACAACGGCACGACGTTCCAGCTCGTGTGGAAGCATGCCGATCCCGCGGCGGTCGAACAGCACATCGAGGTCTCCCGGACGGACCCGAACGTTCTCTACGTCACCGTGCGTCTCGGCGCGAGCGGCGAACTCTGGAAGTCGGTCGATCGCGGCAAGACGTGGACGCAGTGCGCGAACCCCGCGGGGCTCTCGGCGGCACAACGCCAGTTGGGCACGATCGCGGTGAGCGGGACCAGCTCGAACGAGCTGTGGTGGTGCTTCCGCAACGGCCCCAACGGGAACAAGATCTACAAGAGCGCCGACGGCGGAGCGTCGTGGAGCAACCTCACCACACCCGCGCTCGACGGCGTCGTGCTGGTCAACATGTTCCACCAGCTGGGAACGTCCGGCGGGATCTACCTGGTGGGCCAGTACGGCGCCGTGCTCTACCGGAACGACCTGATGCCCGACTGGGTCGCGTACAACACCGGACTGCCGTCCGCGCTGGGACCGGACATGGCATGGGGCGCGATCCAGTACCCCAAGCAGGTGCTGCGACTGGGCACCACGCAGGGCATCTGGGAGGCCCCGCTGTACGAACCTTCGACCACGACGCTCGTGCAGCCGATGGTCGCCGGGTCGGCCACGCCCGGCCCGTGCGACACGCTGCAGTTCGAGAGCTACTCGGTCGCGAATGGGCCCGCGACCTACCAGTGGACCTTCTCGCCCGCGGCGGCGTACGTGAGCGACGCGAACGCCCGCAACCCGCGGGTCGTGTTCGGGTCGCCGGGCTCGCACGCGGCGACGCTCGCGATCACCGACCTGAACGGCACCACCTCGCGCACGATCCGGAACCTCGTCAACGTGGACCACGTGCAGTACGCCGACAGCGTGATCGCGGTGAGCAGCGAGTACACGCTCTCGGGCCCGCCGCAGTGGTACGCGATCCAGGCGCTGGGCCTGCCGGACACCTATCCCGACTACGGGGATCTCCCGACCTCGTGGGCCAGCCTCCACGAGGACGAGGTGAAGGAATCGATCACGCTGCACTACGCGACGCCGGCGGCGATCGATTTCGTGCAGGTGTTCGAGACCTTCAATCCCGGCGCGCTCTACCGCGTGAGCGTGAAGAACCCGAACACGGGGAACTTCGTGCTCGTGTGGTCGGCGCCCGCCGTGCCCGCGCCGCAGGCGGCGCGCGTCTACACGGCGCGGTTCCCCTACCCCGGCTTCCTCGTCGACCAGGTGCAGCTCGAGTTCGACTCCCCCGCGGTGCCCGGCTGGAACGAGATCGACGCGGTCGGGATCGGCACCCAGACCTGCACGGCGAGCCTGGTCTCGGTGCCCGGATCGCCGGCGTCGCCGCTCGTCTCGGGAATCGACCGCGTCCACCCGAATCCGTTCGTCGCGTTCACGTCGATCCGCTGCGTGCTCGCGCGCCCGGGCACCGTGCAGGCCGACGTCTACGACGTGATGGGGCATCGCGTCGCGCCGCTCGCGAACCACTACATGCTCGCGGGCACTCACGAGCTGCGCTGGGACGGCCGCGACGCCGCGGGCCGCGACATGGCGAGCGGGATCTACTACGTCCGCGTGCGCGGCGCGGGCGTCGACGGCAGCACGCGCGTGGTCAAGCTGCACTGACGCGACGGCGCGAGCGAGCGCCGCGCCGGGAACGATTCGGGGCCCGCACCATTTCGGTGCGGGCCCCGAATGCAATCAGACCGGCCGCTTCGCGGCTATCCGACGTCGAACTTCACGCCCTGCGCCAGCGCGATCTTGCCGCTCGCGTTGACCACCGTCGTCTGGCGGCGCATGTAGGCCTTCCACGAATCGGAACCCGATTCGCGGCCGCCACCCGTCTCCTTTTCGCCGCCGAACGCGCCGCCGATCTCGGCGCCGCTGGTCGACGTGTTCACGTTCGCGATGCCGCAGTCGCTGCCGACCGCCGACAGGAACCGCTCGCACTCGACCAGGTCGTTGGAGAAGATCGAGCTCGACAGGCCCTGCGGCACGCCGTTCTGGATCGCGATGGCCTCGTCGAGCGTGCGGTACTTGAGCACGTAGAGGATCGGCGCGAACGTCTCCTCGCTCACGATCGCCATGTCCGCCGTCGCCGCCACCAGCGCCGGCTTCGCGTAGCAGCCGCCCGCGCGGTCGACGGGCTCGCCGCCCACGAGGACCTTGCCGCCCTGCGCCTTCGCCGCCTCGAGCGCGCGCTGCATCTGCGCGACCGCGTCGGCGTCGATGAGCGGACCGACCAGCGTCTTCGCGTCGCGCGGATCGCCGAGCGGGATCTGCGGGTACATCGCGACCAGGCGCGACACGGCGCGATCGTAGAGGCTCTCGTGCAGGATCAACCGGCGCGTCGACGTGCAGCGCTGGCCCGCGGTGCCCACGGCGCCGAACAGCACCGCCTGGATCGCGTTGTCGACGTCCGCGCTCGGCGTCACGATCACCGCGTTGTTGCCGCCCAGTTCGAGCAGCGGCCGCCCGAAGCGCTCCTGCACCTTCATGCCGACGTGGCGTCCCGTCGCGACCGAGCCCGTGTACGAGAGTAGCGCGATGCGCGGGTCGGAGACGATCTTGTCGCCCACGTCCTTACCCGAGCCGATCACGAGCGACAGCGCCGCGCCGGGATAGCCGCACTCGGCGAGCACGGCCTGCGCGATGCGCGTCACGGCGACGGCGCAGAGCGGCGTCTTGGACGACGGCTTCCAGACGACCGTATCGCCGGCGACGAGCGCGAGCGCCGAGTTCCACGCCCACACGGCGACCGGGAAGTTGAACGCGGTCACCACACCCACGACGCCGAGCGGATGCCACTGCTCCACGAGCCGGTGCCCCGCGCGCTCGCTCGGCAGCGTCAGCCCGCCGACCTGGCGGCCGAGCCCGACGGCGAAGTCGCAGATGTCGATCATCTCCTGCACCTCGCCGCGGCCCTCGGACAGGATCTTGCCCATCTCGAGCGTGACGAGCGCGGCGAGCTCTTCCTTGTGCTCCCGGAGCGCGACGCCGATCTTGCGCACCACTTCGGCGCGCACGGGCGCGGGCACCTGCCGCCATTCGAGGAACGCGGCGTGCGCCGCCGCGATCACCTTCTCGGTCTCGGCGGCCGTCGCGGTGGTGATCTCGCCGATCAGCGAGCCGTCGATGGGTGACGTCGAGCGCAGCGGCTTGCCGCTGGCGAACCATTCACCGGCGCAGGCGCCGGGTACGGGCTTGTCCTTGAGGAATTCGGTCGGTTTCGGCATCGGCATCTCCTTCGGCGGGCGGGCCCCGGGGGGCCGGGATCGATGCGGCCAAGGTAACCCAAGTGGCCGCCAGACGCCGAGACGGCCGCCCTCCCGAGCGGGTGTTCGTCAACCGGCACCGGGTGTGACGAAGCCCCCCCGGCATGTGTCACATCGATGCCACCTCACTTCGTCGCCCCACCCGGGAGAACCGCCATGGCCGCCCCACACCGCCTCGCCCCGCCGCTCGCCCTCACCGGCCTGCTGCTCGCCGCCTGCCTCGCTCTCGGGACCGCCCGGGCGCAAGCCGACCCCGCGCTGGTGGCTCGCTGGAACTTCGATTCGGGGAGCGGCGCCGACAGTTCGGGGCACGCGCTCGACCTCTCGCCGATCGGCGCCGTGACCTTTCCCGTGGGACACGGCGGCAAGGTCGCCGCGTTCGACGGCCTCGGCGCGGGCCTGATCCACGCCCCGGACGCGCGGTTCGCGCCGGGCACGTCGAGCTGGTCGCTCACCGCGTGGATCGCGCCGTCGGCGCCCGGCACCGGACAGACGCAGTACGTGGTGCAGTGGTACGAGTGCGGCGCGGTCTCGGCGTGCGGCAGCGGGAACAACGAGGTCTACTCGCTGTTCGTGGATCCGGCCGGGCTCCCCGTGTACCAGTTCCGGGACGCGCTGAACCAGAACTTCCGGCTCTCGGGCACCACGAGCGTCCTCGACGGAAACTTCCACCTGCTGGCCGGCGTCTACGATTCCACCACGCATCGGGCGGTCTTCTACGTCGACGCCGCGAAGGTCGCGTCCGACAGCATCCCGGGGTTCACGGGCCTGCCGAACGTCGCCGCGATCCCGCTCACCGTCGGCTACGAGAACATCGTCGGCTGGGGTGTTCCCGACCGCTTCTTCAAAGGCGCGATCGACGACGTTCGCATCTATCGCGGCACCCTCTCGGCGAGCGAAGTCTCGTCTCTCTTCACGGGCCTGACGCTCGATGCACCGCGCCCCGCGGCCGCGCCAGCGCTGCGGGCCTCGGTCGCCCCGAACCCGGCGCGCGGGGCCGCCGAGCTGTCGTTCACGCTGCCCGCCGCGGGTGACGTCGACGTCCAGGTGGTGGACCTGCTGGGTCGCCGGGTGCGAACGCTCGCGAGCGGCGCGCGCAACGCGGGCCCGGTACGCCTGCACTGGGACGGCGCCGACGACCAGGGCCGGCCGGCGCCAGCCGGCGTGTACCGCTACGTCGTCCGCGCGCGGCCGCGTGGCGGCGCGGAAACCCTCGCGTCGCACGCGACGGGAGTGCTGCTGCGCTGAACGCGTACGACCGCGATCTCGCCGCACCACGGACGGCGAAGGCCCGCTCGCGTCATCGCGGGCGGGCCTATCGCGCACCGCGAGGGCTCACCGCATGAGCGTGAGCCGCACCGTCGCTTCGGCGTGACCATCCACGCGCAGCCGCGCGAGGTAGAGCCCGGGAGCGAGCGAGGCGCCGTTCCAGCGCAACCGCGTGACGCCCGCGTCGCTGCGGCCCGAGAAGAGCGTTGCGACCCTTCGCCCCTGGGCGTCGAACAGCGAGAGGTCCACGTCGCCGTCCCGCGGCAGCGCGAACTCCAGCGTACCGCCGTCGCGCGACGGGTTCGCGCTGCGGTTCGCGAGCGAGACGTGCGTCGGCGTCGCGAGGCCCTCGGCGGCGAGGGCGAGGTTGTTGAACCGGATGCCCCAGGCCGACAGGCCGACCTTGGGATGCACGCCGGACCCCGTGAGCGTGAGCCGCCACGTCCCGTGCGCGTTCTGGCCGTTGAACGCTGAGAGCGGCGTGGAGGGCTTCACCGTTCCGTCGAACGGTGCCGGCGTGTTCGCGAGCGTGCCGGTCGCGGCGTCGGTGAACACGGTCCGCAGGTTTCGTCCCTGCGTCGCTCCCGGTGCGAGGAGCGAGATCGTCGTGGCCGCCGGGGACTTCAGGGTGACCGTCGTCGTCGAGAGGTCCTGGAGCGGGGCGCAGACGAACACGGTCATCGAGGTGATCGTGACGCTGCTGGCCACGAACAGGTCTGTACCGATCGACGTGAAACTCGTGTCCTCGGGCACGCTGCCGAGTCCGCCGTTCACGGACACCGAGCCGTACTCGACGTGCGGAGCCGTCGACGCGACGCACGGCGCGCCTGAAGGGACGAGGCGCGCCGAGGAGCCGTACACGTCGTGGTGATCGAGTTCGCCGAAATGGGCGTTGTCGAGGAGCTGGTAGAAGCCACTCTGGTCCATCAGCGCGAAGAGGTCGTAGTCGAACCCCTGGTACATGCTCTCGCGCATCTGGGGAGCCGTCTCCGCTCCGCGCAGGACGCGGACCTGGTCGAGCAGCCCGTGGTACGCGAGCGACGGCGTCGACGAGGCGTGGTCGGCGCCGACCCATGCGGTCTTCCCATTCACGCCGACCGCGCCCGAGACCGCCGTGCTGGCGAGCAGCAGCGTGCCGTTGCGGTAGATCCTCGCGGTGATGCCGTCGTAGGTCGCCTCGACGTGCTGCCACTGGTTCGCGGTCACGACCGGGCCCGTGTCCAGCGGCACGCCGCCCCCGCTCGGGTAGAGCCGCAGCTGCTTCGACGGCGTGATCCCGAACCAGAAGCTGCTCGCGCGGTCGCGGCCCACGATCGTCATCTCGTGGGTGAAATCGTAGGGCGCGATCCACGCGGAGATCGAATACCCGTGCGGATAGGTGCCGGCGAAGCCGAGGTCGCAGTAGTCGTCCACGCCTCCCATCTCGATCGCGGTGGCCAGCGCCCGAGGCGAACCGAAAACGGCCGTGCCGATCGTGTCTCCGGACCCGGCCACGAAGGTCCCGGGATAGGCGTCCTGGATCTCGAACGCCTGCGGCGGCGTCGCCGCAGTGGTGCCGCCGTTCCATTCCGCGACCAGGGCGGCATACCCGGGCGCGTGGAAGTGGCTGTTGCCCGGGTCGGCGAACTGGGTCTGCAGGATCTCCGCCGGCGTGCGCGCGACGTTCCAGATGCGCACCTGGTCGAGCGCCCCGCGCCAGAAGTAGTCGGGGCCGAAGTCGGTCGAATCCGCGCCGATGCACAGGGGGCGGGTGCTCGTCCCCGGCGGCCCGGTGATGCCGGGAAACGATCCGTCGAGCGAACCGTTGACGTAGATCTTCGCGCCCGCGACCGCGTCGTACGTGACGGCGACGTGCGTCCACTTCTGGAGCGGGATCAGGGTCGCGCCCTCGACCGAATTGAGGCCGGTCGGGATGAAGAGCACGTGCCCGTCCGTATGGAGCCCCAGCCAGAAGCTGCGCAGGAAGTCGTTCCCGACGATCGTGAGGTAGTTCGCGTACGACGTCGGGTAGACCCACGCCTCGAGGGTGTAGGCGCTGTTGCCCTGGAGTCCGGCCTTGCTGGTCACCGAAACGTACTGGTTCCGGAGCAGCGGATCGTTGAGGCGCAGCGCGTAGTTCTGGATCTGGGCGACGCCCGGGGTGACGGCACTCGCGAGCAGCAGGACGGCCAGGAGGATACGGCTCATGGGGTCTCCGAGGGACGCGGGATGGAGCGCGAATCTCGATTGTGCCTCGACCGGAAATGGCTCCCACAAGAGATTCACGCGAGGACCTGTCGCGACCGTGCTTCCGGGCGGGGCCGGCATGGCCGGTCGCAATTCCCGTCGCGAATTGCGTCGGCAGGTTTGCCGTCGGGCCGGGGTGCCGAGCGGGGAAAGGCCGTCGAATCGGGGCCCGGAGCGCCGACAATAATATTTGTCTTGACCTATGTACTTGTCGGATGCCATGCTTCGGGACGTCGGCGGCGATCCCGCCCCGGCAACGGAGGAGCCCCGTGCACGCTGCCCGTGACATCCAACTGGTCGACCGGCCCGAGGCTGCGGCACGGCTGCTCAAGCCCATGCGCGTGAGCATCCTGAACGCGCTCGGGTCGGGGGCCTCGGCAGCCGCTGTGGCGCGTACGCTCTCGCTCCCCCGCCAGAAGGTGAACTACCACCTGCGCGAACTGGAGCGCGCCGGGCTCGCCGAGCTCGTCGAGGAGCGCCGCAAGGGCAATTGCACCGAGCGCATCCTGCGCGCCCGGGCGACGCGCTACGTGATCGACCCCTCCGTGTTCGGTCCGGACGCGCCGGATCCGGAAGAGATCACCGACCACTTCTCGTCCGCGTACCTCGCTGCGCTGGCGGCGCAGGTCGTGCGCGAGATCGCCGGCCTGCGCCGGCAGGCCGACGCCGCGGGCCAGAAGCTCGCGACGATGTCGGTCCAGTCCGAGGTCCGTTTCCGCGACGCGGCCTCGCGCCACGCGTTCGCGGAAGAACTCACGCGCACGATCTCGAAGCTCGTCGCGAAGTACCACGCCCCCGAGGCCCCCGGCGGCCGGACGTTCCGGCTCGTCGCGGGCGCCTATCCCCGACCCCGGCGCGCCACCGGCGCCGCCGCGAAGGAGCCCCGATGAGCGGCAAGCGCAGCACCCGCGAGGTGCGGGTCGAGGTGACGATCGACGCGCCGATCGAGGAAGTGTGGCAGGCGTTCGCCACCGGCGAGGGCCTGCGCCGCTGGTTCCCGTTCGACGCGCGCGTGGACGCGCGCACGGGCGGCGAGATCTGGCTCTCGTGGGGCCCGGGCATGGAGGGCGCGGGCCCACTCGCGCTCGTCGAACCGGGGCGGCGCATGCGCTGGGTCGAGCCGCGCGGCGAAGAGGACGGCCAGCCGGTCGAACTGGCGGTGGAGTTCGAGCTCGAGTCGCGCGGCGCTTCGACGCTCGTGCGCGTCGTGAACTCGGGCTTCGGCACCGCCGCGTCGTGGGACGGCGAGTACGACTCGATCTCGCGCGGCTGGGCGGTCTACATGCGCCAGCTCGCGTGGACGTTCGCGCGCCATCGCGGCGCCGACCGGCGCGTCGCGTACGCCGACGTGAAGGTGGACCTGCCGGTCGAGGAGGCGTGGTCGCGCGTCTTCTCTCCCGCGCTGTTCGCGCGGGAAGGTTCGCTCGCGAACGCCCGCGAGGGCGGCCGGATCGACCTGGTCACCGCGGACGGCGATCGGCTCCGCGGCGAGATCCAGGTCTGGAACCCGCCCAAGGATCTCGCCATCACGATCGCCGACTGGAATGATGCGCACCTCTGGGCCGAGATCTACCCCTCGCCCCGGGCACGCATGGTCAAGCTCACGCTGTCGGCCTACGGGCCGGCGGAGTCCGAGGTGCGTGCGATCGAGGCCCGCTGGCGCGACGCGCTCGCGCGCGCGTTCGCCGACGTCGCTCGCACCTGATCCCCGGGAGATCCTCATGCGCCGAACGTTCGCACTGCTCACCCTGCTGGTCACACTTCCCGCGGCGGCCATGGCGGCACCCGCGAAGCCGGTGACGCCACCCCACACTCCGGAGACCGCCGCCGTGAACGCACCCGTCGACTATTCGAAACCCGGCCCCGAGCACGCCCGCCTCGCGACGCTCGCGGGCCACTGGACCAGCGTGTACCACGTCGCCCACGCACCGGGCGCGAAGCCGGTCGACATCCCCGGCACGGCCGAGTTCCGCGCGATCCTGAACGGCATGTGGATCTCGGGCGAGACCGAACTGGTGATGGGCGAGACGCGCATCAAGGGCCTCGCGATCTACGGCTTCGACCGCGTGAAGGCGAAGTACACGATGCTGTTCGTGCAGGAAGCGGACTCGCAGCCGCTGTTCGGCTACGGCGTCCCGGACTCGAGCGGGCGCGTGATCACGTTCGACGTGCCCATGGACATCCCGATGGCGGGGCTCTCGGCGGTACCGATGCGCGTCGTGCTCGAACTGCCCGCGGGCGACACGTGCGGTTTCGAGATGAACACGAAGGCGCCCGACGGCTCCAACTATCGCCCGCTGCGCATCGACTACACGCGCGCGAAGTAGCGCCTCCGAGCGACCGCCGGCCCGCGCACCCGCGCGGGCCGGCGGTGTTTTCTCCGCTGCGCGGGCGGCTCGAGATCGGCTAGCCTGCGCGCCCATGGCCCTTCCCCATTCGCAGCCCGACACGCTCGCCGCGCTCGCGGCGATGGCGGACGAACTCGCGGCGTTCTTCGCCGCGATTCCCGACACGCGCTTCTTCTCCGGCGACGCGGCCCACTGGGGCCCCGCGCATCACCTCGGCCACCTGCAGATCGCGCACGCCCGGATCGGCAAGGCGTTCCGCGTCGGCGCCGCGATGCCCGCGCACCCGACCGGCGCGTCGCGACCGTACGACGCCGTGCGTGAGGCGTACCTCGCCGCGCTCGCGACGGCGCCGCCGGCGTTCCTCGCCAACAACCCGATGACGCCGTCGGTCGATCCGGCCGCCGGCCGCGACGCCGCGGTCGCGGGGTTCGTCGATGCGGACCGGCGCATGCGCGAGGCGGCCGCGACGTGGAGCGAGGCGGAGTGGGACGCGCGCGCGATCCCGCACCCGGTGATGGGCCCGCTCACGGCGCGCGAGATGCTGTTCTTCTGCCACGCGCACGACCGCCATCACCTCGAGGGCGTGCGCCGGGCGCTGGCCGCCGGCTGAGTCAGCGCGGCACGAACAGCAGCGCGAGTCCCACGGTCGCGGTCCACAGCGCCGCGCGAGCGATCCACGGGACCGGCCGCGCCGCCGGTGGCTCGGCGGACGGCGAACCGAACGAGCGCCGCACGGCGTCGGCGGTGACGGCGAACGCGACGAGCCAGGCGAGCGCGAGCGCCGCGAGCAGCACGGGATGTCGCGTCGCGGCGAGCATGCGCGCGACCGCGAGCCACAGCCGTGCACCGGGCGTGCCGGGCACGCCGGCGAGCGACAGCAGCGCGTAGGCGCCGACCGCCGCCGACCACGGGTGGCGCCGGAAGAGCGCCGCCGCGGGCGCGTCGGGCGTAGGGTCGACCGGCATGAAGCGCGCGAGCGCGCCGGCGCCGGTGAGCGCGAGCGCGAGATGCGCGGCCCAGAGCGAGAGCGCGGTGCTCGACTGGACGAGCACGCCGCGTTCGGGATCGGCGGCCAGCGACGCGAGCACGAGCGCGCCCTGCAGGCTCGCGAGCGTGCCCACGCGGCGCTCGGGCCGCCGCTGCCCCGCCAGCGTCGCCGCACCGCCCAGCAGCGCCAGCCCCGCCGCGAGCGCGAGCGTGCCGCGCACGAGCATGGCGCCGGGCGCGAACGCACCGATGCCCTCGAGCCGGTGCGCGAGCAGCGCGGCGCCCGCCACCTGCAGCGCGGCGACGAGCAGCGGGGCGAGCCACGCGCGCGCGCCCTGCAGCAGGTCCGCGACCCAGAAATGGAACGGCGCGCCGCCCAGCAGCACGACGCCCGCGAGCAGCGTCAGCGTGAGCGCCGAGGTCCAGAGCGCGTACGGGTCCAGTTCGAGCGCGAGCGCGGGCCACTGTTCGCGCGGCACCGCGCTGCCCGCGGCGATCGCGAGCAGCGACTCGCCGGCCCACGTCAGCGCGAGCGCGACCGC
Source organism: Candidatus Eiseniibacteriota bacterium (assembly GCA_044223005.1). Lineage (GTDB taxonomy): Bacteria > Eisenbacteria > RBG-16-71-46 > RBG-16-71-46 > RBG-16-71-46 > CAIXRL01. Next base: position 66,625 of record JBGAML010000003.1, on the reverse strand, counting down.
GAACGTCCAGGTCAGCTTGAGCGCGCATTCCCCCTGCGCGAGATCGCCGCGGTCGCGCGCCAGCACGGCGGCCGCGAGCGCCGCGGCGAGCCCGGCGCGCGGCAGCGTGATCGCACCGGGCGTCGCGACGAGCCACGCGAAGGGAATGAGCGCGAGCAGGTCGAGCAGCGCGGTGGCGACGCCCGCGGCATCCGGGCGCCGCACGAGCGTCGAGCGCAGCATGAGCGCACCGGCGAGCGCGACGAACGCGAGCAGTGGCGTGGCGACGGGGATCATCGGAGCAGGGGCAGCAGCAGCGCGAGCACGGCCACGCCGACCAGGAAGAGGAGGTACTCCTGCGCGTCGCCCGTGTGCAGGTCACGCAGCGGCGCGCCGAGCACGCGCAGCAGGCCGCCCACCACGGCGGCGACGCCGCGCTCGGCGGCGGTCACGGAACGGAAGACGCGCAGCGCGAAGTCGCGCGCGGTGGCGCCGGCCGCGATCGACGCGCGGACGACGGCGGGTGCGTGGGCGGAAGCGTCCGCATCGGCCGGCGCCGGCCGGCGCGGGACGAGCGCGAGCAGCATGGGCATGAGGGCCACGAGCCCCGACGGGAACGAGATCTCCCAGCCGATCCACCACGCGAGCACGAGCGCGACGGGTCCGAGCGCGAGCGTGACGATCGCGGCCCCGACGCTGGCGACGCGCGCGGGATCGGGCCGCGCGAGCGCGCGGCGCTCGGGCACCTCGACGAGCCGCCGCAGCGACAGGCTCGCGGCGAGGTAGACGGGTGCGCCCACGAGCACGAACGGGATCGGGTACGTGCGGCCGTCCGCGAAACCGACGCGCGCGAGGAGCGGCCACGCGAGCGCCGCGCCGGCCGTCCAGCCGGCGGCACGCCAGAGCGACGCGAGCCGCGGTCCGCGCCTACCGGCGGCGCCGCGGATTTCGGCCGCGAGCGCGAGCAGCCGTCCGCCCGCGGCCGCGAACCAGAGCAGGAACGCGACCTCGCGCGGCACCGCGTCGGTCGCCACGACGAGCCCGGCGATCGCCGAGTCGAACACGGCGAGCCAGCGCAGCGACGCGGTCCAGCTGCGCCGCGTGTACGCGCGCAGCACCGCGAGCGCGGCGGCCAGCAGCAGCGCGACCTCGGCGACCTCGCGCAGCCAGGGCGCGCTCGTCCACACGTCGGCCTGCCGCCAGAGCACGAGGAAGCCCGCGGCCGGCAGTGCCGCCGGCAGCCACGCGCCGGCGTTGGGCAGCGGCCCGGTGAGGTCCGGGTACGGGCGCGACAGCGGCAGCGCCGCGAGCAGTTCGAGGCCCGCCCACAGCACGGCGAGCGCCTGCGCGGCGCGCAGTGGCGCCAGCGGATCGCGCGCTTCGGCCACGGGCGAGGGCGCGAGCTGCGGGCCCACCACGGTCGCGTCCGGCGGCACCTCGAACGAGCGGAACCGCGGCACGGGCAGCGCGAGCGAGAGCGCCGCGGCCAGCCACAGCGCGGTCGCGGGCCGCCGCAGCCAGCCCCAGCGCGCGAGCTGTTCGCGCCGGTCGTCGCCGAGCCGCGACCACAGCCAGAATGCGGCCGCCACGAGCTCGGCCCCGAGCGCGGCGCGCAGCAGGCCGGGCGCCGCGAGCAGCACGAGCGCGAGGGCGAGCGCGATCGCGCCGGGAAGGACGTCCGTCGTGCGGGGCGGAGTGCGGTTCATGCGCGCCTCAATCGTGCAGCTCGTGCGCGTCGGTGACGAGCGGCGAGCCGGCGTGCTGCTCGCGCGCGGCGACGATGCGCGTGGTGAGCGCGATCACGACGAGTGCCCCCGCGAGCGCGCTGCCGGCCGGCGGCCCGACGTGCAGCACGTCGGCGGCCCGCGCCGAAGCGCCGAGCAACTCGAGTCCCAGCCCGAGCGAGGCGAAGGCCACCAGCGCGCGCCGGGCGTGGCGCCGCAGCATGAGGTGCAGCACGCCCGCGCCGATCACGAGCGCGCCGAGCGCCGCGCGGCGCGCGTCCGCGGGCGCAAACCCCTGGCGCGTGAGCGCGGCGAGCATGAGCGCGAGCAGCGCGAGGCCGAGCGGCAGCGCGACCATGCCGGCCTCGAGCGCACCGCGCCGCCGGCCGCCGGCGACCGCCGTCGCATCGGGCGTGCCCGCCTGCCACGCGACCAGCAGCCAGAGCCCGACCCAGCCCGCGCGCACGAGCGGCGGCGCCCCCATCTCGTCGAGCGCGGTCACCGCCACCGCGGCCACCAGCGCGGCGCCGCGGGAGACGCGGCGCCCGGGCAGCAGCGCGGCGACGAGGATCGCGATGGGCAGCGCGAGCAGGCGCACCCATTCCCACGGTGCGAGCCGCGTCCACGCCTCGACGAGGTGCATGGGGCCTCCGCCGTGACCCGCGCCCCGCGCGAGTGGGCCGGCGGGCCGCGAAACCTGCGCCTACTGCGGGATGTGGGTGCTCTCGGCGGCCTTGAGCGCGGCGTAGAACGCGTCCGGGCTCGGGGACTCGCGCAGCGTGCGCCGCACCGACTCCTCCTTGAGGAGCCGCGAGATGTTGGCGAGCACCTTCACGTGCAGGGCGCCGCCGCTCTCGGGCGCGACCAGCAGCACGAACAGCGTCGCCGGCTCGCCGTCGGCCGACTCGAAGTCGATGCCCTCCGGCGACACGCCGCATGCGGCGACCAGCCGGTCGACGAGGCGCGCCTTGCCGTGCGGGATGGCGACCCCATTCCCGATCCCCGTCGACATCATCGCCTCGCGCCGCAGGACGCGGTCGAGGATCTCGCCCTGGCTCTGGAGGCCGTGCGCCGTTTCGAGCAATTGGACGAGCTCGGCGATGGCCTCGCGCTTGCCGCGGGCCTGCAGCCGGGTCGTGATCGCCTGGGGAATCAGCAGTTCGGAAAGGCGCATGGGACCACGCTGTTGGGTTCGATGGGATGGGACCGGAATCGCTTGCAACCTACGGAGCAAGCGCGGGGGCGTCAAGCCGGAATGCCCCCGCGGCAGGGCCGGCGGCGTTCGGCCCTGTGATACACTTGTTTTCGACACGTGACATCGGTTCCGTCGGGACTCGTGCATCCGTGAGACCACATCTTCGATGAACCTCGGCGTTCGGAACCATGCCAGGGCAACCGGCAAGGAGGCGGGTGGGCCCATGAAGCAGAAGCACATCGGTTTCCGGGACCTTCTCGAGCGGCTGCTGCCCGTCGCCGAGCTTCCGCCCCTCGACCGCATGCGCGTGCAGCGGGCATTGCGCTCGGGGATCTCCGTCGAGGTCGAGCGCGCGGCGATGCACGCGATCGACCTACTCGAGCAGCAGGGATCGCTCCGCCGCCTGCCCGAGGATCCCGCCGGTGCGCAGCCTGTCGTGCGTTACCAGCCGCGCGGCCGCCACGACATCATCACGCTCCAGTTGCCGGGACCGCGCATGCGCGACGGCGTCCGGATGCAGTCGCGCAGCAGCCTGCCCACGCAGGCGCCGGCGCGACTCGACCAGGTGCGGCGGCTCATCCGGCTCGACGATCCGCTCATCTTCACCGACCCGCGCACGGGCACGACCCGCGCCGGCCTCGCCGTGCAGCTCGAGCAGGCCGGGCGCGAACTGCTCGACTCGGCCCTCGTGCGCTACTTCGGCAAGGACGACGAGCTCGAACCGGGCGGCGACTCGCCCATCGACCGCTCGCTGGCCTCGGACGCGATGGAGCACCAGGAGATGGTGTTCTACTGCCCGGACACCGAACGGGCTGGACAGCTCCTCGCCGCGGGCCGCGCCCACGCCGCGCGCTCGTTCGTGATCGTCGCGGTGACCAGCAGCGACGGCCAGGCGCTGGGGCACCTCGAGGTGCGCAGCCTCGAACCCGATCCGTGGCAGCCGGCGGAGCTGGCCATGATCGCGCTGCTCGCCGATTTCTGCGGCGGCGTGATCGAGCGCGCCGAGCGGCTCGAGAAGCTCGTGTTCGTGGACCCGCTCACCACGGTCTACAACCGCTCGTACTACGACCTCCAGATCCGCAACGAGATCGCCCGCGCCCAGCGCGAGCAGAGCTCGCTGGCGCTGCTGATCTGCGACATCGACGACTTCAAGTCGTTCAACACCAGCTTCGGCTACGAAGCCGGCAACCAGGTGCTCGTGCAGGTGGCGCACACGCTGCGCGCCGGCGTGCGGCCGTTCGACACCGTGGCGCGCTGGGGCGGCGAGGAGTTCGCCGTCCTGCTGACACCGCCGGTGGTCGCCGACGACGTGCTCGCGATCTCGGAGCGTCTCCGCGTCTCGATCGAGCGCACCGCGATCCGGCTGGAGGGACTCGACGGCCGCGCGCACCGCGTCAATGTCACGGTGAGCATCGGCGTCGCGATGTTCCCCGAGCACGCCGACACGCCGCAGGAGATCTGGCGCGCGGCGAACACGGCGCTGCTCAAGGCCAAGCGTCCGCCCAAGAACCAGGTGGTCTTCCACCAGGTGCAGGGCCAGCCGCGGTTCGGCACGCAGTAGCGCCACGCGAAACGCGCGCGGGCCCGGATCGCCGTCGCGATCCGGGCCCGCAGCCTTTTCCCGGCGCGCCGGGCCTCGGCCTACTCCGGCGGCGTCTGCACCATGACCACGTTGGAGAGCCGGCTCCAGTTGCCCTTCTCGTCGCACGATCGCAACGCGAACCAGTAGCGCGTCCCCGGCTGCAGTTGCGTGATGACGTAGCTCTGCGGCGAGCCACCGGGCTGCGGCACCGGCGCGGGCACGAGCGCGATGCCGCCGGTGAAGTTCGCCGCCGTCACGGGCGCGCGCGCGTAGCGCACGTCCACCAGCGCGGCGCGGCCGGTGCGGCCGTCGTCGCCGCTCGCGGTCCACGTGAGCAGCAGCGAGCGCGCCTCCACGTGGCTCGCCGCGAGGTCGGTGACCGGCGCGGGCGGCGTCACGTCACCGATGGAGGCGCCGAACGCGAGCGCACCGGCGTCGGTCCGGGACAGGCCCGCGCCCCGGGCGCAGGAGTTGGCGCGAATCCTCGCGTCGAAGCCGGCCCAGCTCGAATCGAAGAACGCGGGCGAGCCGTGACGGGACGCGCCATCCTGCCGCGTCTCCCCGAACCAGCGCGACGATCGCCCGGGCGGGCTGGCGAAGTAGCCGCTCCACACGATCGAGCGGTCCCCAGGCGAGCGGTCGAAGGCGGGCGTGAAGTAGAGATTGCCGTCGCTCGTGAAATTGCGTGTGTTGTCCTTCCACATCACGACGCCGCCGTCGCCACCCGCGGGCTTCGCGCGCAGCGAGTAGAAGATGTTCGAGGTCAGCTCGTTGCCCGTACCGAGCACGTGCTGGCCCTGCGAGGGGCCCTCGACGCGCAGCACCTCGGTGCTTGCCCAGAACGTGCAGTGCCGGATCCGGCTGCCCACCCAGTCGCTCAGCACGTAGGCGAGGCCCGAGCGGCTCTGGAACACGCAGCGATCGAGCGTCCAGTGGTCGAACCCGCCCTGCCAGAGGAAGTCGCCGCTCGCGCGCAGGATGCAGCGGTCCATCGTGACGTCGTGGATCGCGCCCGGGAAGCTGCCGCTTGCCGACAGCGTCAGCCGGATCTCCCGCGGCTCCGCCGAGTGCACGCCGGCGAGGATCGTGTCGCGCACGAACGTGGTCGAGTGCAGCGAATCGCGCAGGTAGAAGGCGTCCCACGTGGTGTTGGGCCAGTTGTGGTGGTTGCGCGCCGCCTCGAACTCCCAGTGGTTGTCCTGGAACGCGAGCCGGTACGAGTTGTACGTGACCACCGCGATGCCGCCGTCGGCCGGCGTGCCGGGCTTGTCGTCGAACGTGCCGCTCACGCGGTTGGAGTCGATCCGGCAGCGCTGCGTCCACGCCTTGAACTCGAAGCTCCGGTCGCCCGGCCAGATCGTGCCGAGCTCGATCCGGTTGCCGCGCAGCGTGTCGTACTCGCTGTTGGCGACGCAGCGGCGATCGAGCTTCTGGCTGCTGTAGCAGGGCAGCCCTTCGTTGGCGAGGAACGCCACGCGGCCGCGAATCGTGTTGCGCGCGACGACGCAGTGCTTGGCGCCCCAGAACTGCAGCCCGCCGGAGCGGCAGTCGGCGATCGAATCCCAGCGCGCGGGCCAGCGCAGCGTGATCGCGTCGGTGCACGCGACGCCCTTCACCGTCACGAACGCCTGGTTGGGCTGGATCGAGGGCACGACGATGCTGCCCGGATTGGCGATGCTCCCGAGATACGTGATGCGGCGCGTCATCGAGGTGCCCGAGTGCTGCGGATCGATGGACGTCTCGTAGCCGCCGGGCAGCAGCACGCAAAGGTCCCCCGCCTCGAGCTCGCGGTTGGCGCGCGCGAGCGTCCACGGGCTCGCGGGCGACGCGCCGCTGTTGGCGTCGTTACCCGCGGGCGAGACGTAGCGCACGGCGGCGGGCGCCGCGGTGACGGAGATCGCGAGGGCGGCAGCGAGGGCGAGGGCGCGGCTCAGGGAAGAGCGGATCGGGCACGGAATCATGCGGGCAGTCTGCACGAGTGCCGGCCGGCGGCGCCAGCGGCGTCGGCCACGAGGGCGGCGGCACGCCCCGGCGCGGGCGAGGCCGCCAAAGCCGGCGGCCCGGCGTGCCGACAACAGCGGGAGCGCGCGCCCCGAGTTCGTGTAGGCTGCCTCCGCGAGCGCAGAGATCCCCTTGGTCGACCGACCCGGAAACCACGCGTGAACTCCTTTCTTTCCAGAACGGCCTACTACCTGGCGCAGGAGTACCGCGGCGAACCCGTCGCGCGCGTCCTGCGCGAACTCGAGTCGTCCGCGCGCTGGTCGCGCGAGCGCCTGCGCGAGCAGCAGTGGCAGCGGCTGCAGGCGATCGTGCGGCACGCATGGGACACGGTGCCGTTCTATCGCGAGCACTGGGGCCGCGCGGGATTCCAGCCCGGCGATCTCAAGGACTGGGCCGAGTGGCGCCGGCTGCCCGCCGTGGGCAAGCCCGACGTGCAGGAACACGCGAATTCCATGATGTCCACGCAGGCGCCCAAGGGACTGAAGGCCGCCACTTCGGGCTCCTCGGGCACGCCGGTCGCCGTGGAGCGCGGGCACCTGTCGTGGGCGCACGCGCACGCGAACGTGTTCCGCGCGTGGCGCTGGTGGGGCGTGGACTGCGGCGATCGCTACGCCTACTTCTGGGGCGTACCGCTCGACGACGAAGGCCGCTCGATCGCGTCGCGGAAGGACCGCTTCTTCAACCGCATCCGCTGCAGCGCGTTCACGCTCGACGCCGCGCGCGCCCGCGACTTTCACGCGCACCTGCTGAAGGACCGCACGCGGTTCGCGTTCGGCTACGCGTCCGCGCTCACGCAGTTCGCCGACGAGGTCACCACGCAGAAGCTCGACGGCCGTGCGCTCGGCTGGAAGTGCGTGATCACGTCGGCCGAGATGCTGCGCGACACGCAGCGCGAGCGCATCGCCGCCGCATTCGGCTGCCCGGTGGTGGACAGCTACGGCTGCGCCGAGATCGGCGTCGCCGGCTTCGAGCACCCCGAGGGCGGCATGCGAATCCCGGTCGAGTCCGTGGTCGTGGACTACGAGCGCACGGACGACGGCGACTGGGGGCTGCTGCTCACGGACCTCTTCAACCACCGGATGCCCATGCTGCGCTACCGCGTCGGCGACCTGGTCGAGCCCGCGGGTGATCCGCTCGCCACCGACTGGCCGCTGCCCGCGAACGCGAACTGCGCGCTGCCCCTGCTGGGCCGGCTCGCCGGTCGCGCCGGCGACACGCTGGTACTGCCCGACGGCCGCCGGCTCAACGCGAACCAGCCGAGCTACATCTTCAAGAGCCACGGCCGCGAGGGCCGAGTGCGCGAGTACCAGTTCGTGCAGTACCTCGATCGCGTCGAGCTGCGCATCGTCGCGGGCCCCGCCTGGAGCGGCGAATGGCTCGAGAAGCTGCGCGGCGAAGTGCGGCAGGTGCTCGGCATCGACGTCGCCGTGAAGCTCGTCCCCCGCTTCGAACGCCGCGGCCGCGGCAAGCACCGCGACTTCGTGAAAGCCGAGGATCTGGGCGAAGCCTGAGCTTTCACGGAGCTCGCACTCTTGCCCGAAGCACAGAGCCTGATAGAGCGGTGCCGGTGGGAATACAATTGTTGGCGGCCGCACGGGAGCCTGGGCCTACCAGACGCCGGCGGAGTTCGGCGCCAAGGTCCGCACCGCCACGAGGCAGCCCGAACTTCAGCCGGTCACGCCGTAGCCCCTGTCATATGCCGGTGGTCCGAGGATTGGGGACACTCCAACGCCACACTTTGTGTGGCCTTGGAAACTACTCCACGTGAGGCTTGCGGCTCTCGATTCGCTTCATTACACCTTCGATGACAGACACCACATAGCGGGCTCCTGCAGTTCCTTCGTCTCTGCTATTTGCCAGCAACTCGCGTGCTTCGTCGCGCATGTCCGTCCCTCCGCTCAACGCAAACACGTGCATCGCCGGAAGGCGCACGGAGGGGTCCTCTCGCAGAAGTTGCCTGCAGTCGTGGGCATCGAACGGCTCGCATAGATCCGCCCATGCGATGTACCTCATCCAGAATCTTACTGCCGTGCTCTCTGGAAATGCTCGGGCGGCCTGAATTAACAACTCTTGAGTTCGAAGCCCGGCATGACGGAGGAACTTTGCGTCAAGGTGCTTAGCGGCCGCTACTCCTGGGTCCGTCGCCTGCCAATATAGCAGCGCGAGATCCAGCAGGAGCTGGAGCGACGGGCTGCCAGCTGAAATGGCCTCCTCATACAGTACGGCAGCTCGCTCAATCTCACCCGTGCGATCCGCCGCGTGCGCGTCCGAGAAGCTCATCGGTACCCTCCGGGCCGATTGATTCCGGCGTTCTGAATAAGCCTATCGCGCACCGTTACCCACACCTGCCCTCTCCGTCCGGCCCATGTATAAGCCTGAACCCCTTGGTCAGCCGCCTTCTGCTCAATGATCCCAGCTTCGACCGCATCAGGACGCAAGTTCGCGGGATCCGAAGCGACTCTCTCAAAGAGACGAGCGTTTCGCGATTTGGATCCAGCTGTGCTTGGCAGAACGTGGCGTTCCGCTATCTCGAGTTGTTCAACAACCAGCGTCGTCGGCACTCGACGATCAGCCAGGTCAACCCGGCCAATTTCGAGAAGGCGTGACTGGCCTCAGGCAGCGCAAGCTAACCGTCTACGGGATCGGGCCAAGCCCACTGCTCCTGAGTTCATGCAACCAAAGCCCGCAGCTGTTGCTCAAACCATCGCGCCACATCTTCTCTCGACACGAGTAGCCGGCCGTCTCTGAAGACGTGGAATTCGAGCGCATCATCCAGAATTCCATTGCGATAGATCTTCACCCGAATCTCAGACGTATACGCCTCATGGGAGTGCTCCCAAACGTCGATTTCAGGATTGGCGACCGTCAGGTGTTGAGCTCGCAGAAGGGTCGCGAACCGTGCTAGCTGCTCCGCGGCTGCAAGAAGCGCTTCTCGCTCTTCGTCTTTCATCGTGATACCTGTGGCTTGGCAGGAATTGTGGGGTATTCAATCCACGTGTCTGGGAAACGGCGCTCTGCCCCTTACGTCCCGATGTGCGTCTGGTGCTGATTGACCTGCTCCCCAACTCTGACGCAGTTCATGATGCCAGCCTCTGCGAGTTGATCCGCTACCCGACGCTGGAGCGCTCGGGCACGCTCAAAGCGAGCTTTTCGGGCGCCTCCGCCTCGTCGACCTCGGCCCGGAACTGGGCCGGAGTGCGCTGCCCCAAGCTGCCGTGGGGCCTGCGGTTGTTGTACTCGTCCCGCCACGCGTCGAGCTCCACGCGCGCATCAATGATACTCGAAAAGTAGTGCTGCGAGAGGCACTCACGCCGAACCTGGGCGTTGAAGCTCTCGATGAACGCGTTGTCGGTCGGCTTGCCGGGCCGGCTGTAGTCGAGCTTCACCCGGTTCGCGTAAGCCCACTGGTCAAACACCTTCGAGGTGAACTCCGTCCCGTTGTCCACGTGGATCGTCTCCGGCAGCCCGCGGTGCACACCGGCTCGCGTCAGCACGCGAGCGACCTCGGCGCCGCCGAAGCTGCCGCCGACCTCGAGCGCCACGCACTCGCGCGTGAACGTGTCGAGCACCGTGAGCACCCGTAGCTTGCGGCCGTCGGCCAGCGCATCGCTGTCGAACTCCGCATCGTCGCGGGCCCCGCGTGGCGCGACGAGTGGCACGAGAAGCTGCGCGGCGAGGTGCGGCAGGTGCTCGGCATCGACGTCGCCGTGAAGCTCGTCCCCCGCTTCGAACGTCGCGGCCGAGGCAAGCACCGGGACTTCGTGAAGGCCGAAGATCTAGGCGACGCCTGAGTTGTGCGCGGAAGAATGCAGGTGGCCCGGGAGGTGCAGTGACCCTCCGGCATGACGACGTTCGTGCCGCCCTTCTGCCCCAACCCGCGCTGCCGCTACCACAACGGCGAACGTGCCTTGTGGCGCTGGTCCCACGCCGGCTACTACACCCGCCAGGCCCGCCCGCACCGTATCGCCCGTTTCCGCTGTGACCACTGCGGACGCAACTTCTCCACCCAGACCTTCTCCACCACCTACTGGCTCCGCTTCCCCAAACGCCTCCACCCGGTCGCCCACCGGCTCCTCGGCGGCTCGGCCCTGCGCCAGATCGCGCGCGAGTTTCACGCTTCGCCCCAGTCGATCCAGAACCTCGCCGTGCGCCTGGGGCGCCATGCCCTGCTCTACCACCTCGCCCATGGGCCGAAGGGCCCTATCCACGAGCCGCTGGCGCTCGATTCGTTCCAGAGCTTCGAGTACAGCCAGTACCACCCGACGCTCTTCCACCTGCTCGCGGGCCGGGAGAGCCACTTCTTCTACACCTTCACCGACTCCGAGCGGCGGCGCAGCGGGCGGATGACGAAGCGCCAGAAGCGACGCCGGGCGGAGCTGGAGGCGAAGCTCGGCCGGCCCGACCCGCGCAGCATCGAGAAGGAGGTGGCGGAGTTGCTCACGATCGCCGCGCCCCGGCCGCAGGCGCTCGAGCTGTACACGGACGAGCACACCGACTACCCGCGCGCGATCCGGCACCTGGAGCAGCACCAGATCACGCACCACACGATCAGCTCCCGGGCGGCGCGGACGCCGCGCAACCCGCTCTTCGAGGTGAACCTGCTGGACCTGCTGATCCGGCACTGCGGGGCGAACCACCGGAGGGAGACGATCGCGTTCTCGAAGCGGCGCCAGGCGGCCGCGGAGCGGCTGGGGTGGTTCCAGGTGTGGCGGAACTACGGCAAGTACTTCAGCGAGCGAGCCCGCACCGAGACGCCGGCGATGCGGCTGGGGCTGATGGATCGGCCGCGGACGGTGCGCGAGATCCTGCACGGGCGGCTGTTCGCGACGCGGCTGCGCGTGCCGGAGCGCTGGGCGAAGTACTACCGGAGGGAGATCGAGACGCGCGCGATCCCGAACGGGGACCGCGTGTTCCGGAAGTTCGCGATGTAGCGGCGGGCCCGGGAACGCTCCGGGGCCCGCACCAGAAGGGTGCGAGCCCCGATCACCCGCAATCTTCCGAGCACAACGGTCACATCGCTCGCAGGGCCTTTCGGAGCATGACGCAGGCGGAGTTCAGCTTCGAATCCCGCATCAGGAACATGAGATCCCCTTCGATCTTGTGACCGATCCCGGGGTCGTCGGGGGAGCCATCGAGCATCGTCCGGATGCGCGCGACACGGGTCCGGACTTCGGGAGACATCTTCATCGATGCGGCGACCAGGGCGGACAGCGCCCGCCCGGCCTTGCTCTTCGGGTCGATTCCGGCGTGGCCGCTCACGCGGACACCGGCACGGGCTTCGCCGTCCGGAACACGAACCCACCATCCATCACGCCGATCTCGATCGTGTCACCCTCCTTGAACTCCCCAGCGAGCAACTTCATGGCGAGCGGATTCTGTATCCGCCGCTGGATGGTGCGCTTCAGTGGACGCGCACCGAACTGCGGGTCGTAGCCTTCGTCGGCCAGCGTGTCGCGGGCGACCTCGTCGAGACGGAGTCCGATCCGGCGTTCGGCGAGCATGCGGCGCAGGTGTTCGAGCTGCAGGTCGACGACCTGCCGGATGTCGGTGCGCGAGAGCGCGTGGAAGATCACGATCTCGTCGAGCCGGTTCAGGAACTCGGGCCGGAAGTGCGCGCGGAGCGCCCGCTGCACGAGCGCTTCCATCTCGCTGCGATCGCGCTCGGAGAGCTCGAGGATCGCGTCCGAACCCAGGTTGCTGGTCATGATCACGAGCGAGTTGCGGAAGTCCACGGTACGCCCCTGACCGTCCGTGAGGCGGCCGTCGTCCAGGAGCTGCAGCAGCACGTTCAGCACCTCGGGATGCGCCTTCTCGACCTCGTCGAGCAGGATCACGGCGTACGGACGGCGGCGGACCGCCTCCGTCAGGGCGCCGCCCTCCTCGTAGCCGACGTAGCCGGGAGGCGCGCCGATCATGCGCGCGACGGTGTGCTTCTCCTGGTACTCGCTCATGTCGAGCCGGACCATCGCGCGTTCGTCGTCGAACATGAACTCGGCGAGCGCACGGGCGAGCTCGGTCTTGCCGACGCCTGTGGGGCCGAGGAACAGGAACGAGCCCATCGGCCGGCGCGTGTCCTGCAGCCCGGCGCGCGAGCGGCGAACGGCCTCGGCCACGACGCGCACGGCCTCGTCCTGCCCGATCACGCGGGCGTGCAGGCGCTCCTCCATGTGCACGAGCTTCTGGACTTCGCCCTCGAGCAACCGCGAGACCGGGATGCCGGTCCACTTGCCGACCACCTCGGCGACGTCCTCCTCGTCGACTTCTTCCTTCAGCATCCGGCGCTCCTGCTGCGTCACCGCGAGCCGGGCCGCCTCCTGGTCCAGCTGGCGCTGCAGCAGCAGCAGGTCGTTGTTGCGGATCCGCGCGACCTTCTCCAGGTCGCCCGCCCGCTCGGCGCGCGCCTCGTCGAGCTTCAGGCGCTCGCGCTCGGCCTTGAGCTCGCGGATCTTCGTGACCGACGCCTTCTCCTTCTTCCAGTGCACCTCGAGCCCGGACATCTCGCGCTTGAGCCGCTCGAGTTCGGTGTCGAGCCGCTGGAGCCGGTCCTTGGACGCGCCGTCGGTCTCCTTGGCGAGGCCGATCCGCTCGATCTCGAGCTGGCGCACCTTGCGCGAGATCTCGTCGAGTTCGACCGGCATCGAGTCGATCTCCATGCGCAGCCGCGACGCGGCTTCGTCGATCAGGTCGATCGCCTTGTCGGGCAGCTTGCGGTCGGCGATGTAGCGGTTCGAGAGCATGGCGGCGGCCACCAGCGCGGCGTCCTTGATCCGGATGCCGTGGTGGATCTCGTAGCGCTCCTTCAGGCCGCGCAGGATCGCGATCGCGTCCTCGACGCTCGGTTCGCCCACGAACACGGGCTGGAACCGGCGCTCGAGCGCCGCGTCCTTCTCGACGTGCTGGCGGTACTCGTCGAGCGTGGTCGCGCCGACACAGTGCAGCTCGCCGCGCGCGAGCGCAGGCTTGAGCAGGTTCGCCGCGTCGACGGCGCCCTCGGCGCCGCCCGCGCCGACGAGCGTGTGCAGCTCGTCGATGAACAGGATCACGCGGTTCTCGGCGTTCGTGACTTCCTTGAGAACGGCTTTCAGGCGGTCCTCGAACTCGCCGCGGAACTTGCTGCCCGCAATGAGCGCACCCAGATCGAGCGCGATCAGCCGCTGGTCCTTCAGCGAATCCGGCACGTCGCCGGACACGATGCGCTGCGCGAGGCCCTCGACGATCGCGGTCTTGCCGACGCCGGGATCGCCGATCAGCACGGGGTTGTTCTTGGTGCGGCGCGCGAGCACCTGCACGACGCGGCGGATCTCGTCGTCGCGCCCGATCACGGGATCGAGCTTGCCCTGGCGCGCGGCCGCGGTCAGGTCGCGACCGTACTTGGAGAGCGCCTGGTACTTGTCCTCGGGGCTCTCGTCGGTCACGCGCTGCCCACCGCGCACGGTGGCGAGCGCCTGCAGCAGCGCTTCGGTCGTCACGCCCGCGCGCGCGAGCACGCGTTGCGCGGCACCGGGGTGGGACGCGTCGGCCATCGCGAGCAGCAGGTGCTCGACGCTCGTGAACTCGTCCTTGAGCCGCTCGGCCTGCGCTTCGGCGCGTTCGAGCAGCGAGCGCAGCGCCTCGGACACGTGCATGCCGCCACCCTGCACGCGCGGCAGCCGGTCGAGCGCGTCGTCGAGCGGAGATTCGAGCGTGGCCGGCTGCACGCCGAGCTTGGCGAGCAGCGCCTGCGTCGTGCCGCCCTGCTCCTGCAGGAGCGCCGCGAGCAGGTGCTCGGGCTGGAGTTCCTGGTGACTGCGCTCGCGCGCGATGCGCTGGGCGCGTTCGATCGCTTCGCGGGATTTCACGGTATAGCGTTCGGGATTCATCGCACCACCTCCCTGGCTTCTCGATGCGAACGCTAGCACACCGGTGCGCGTCGCATGAGGTCCGGGGCCAGTGCGCGGGGAACGCGCTGCGCGGTGGAACGGCGGGCGTTTCGGGCGCGAACGGCGCGCGCGGGGAGCGTTGCGGAACGCGGCGGTGCGACGAGCGCGAGCGGCCGTCAGGCCGCGCGGCCGAGCCAGGGCAGCACGATCGGCATCAGCCGCTTGGCGAGCTCGGGATGAGCCATCGCCGCGGCGACCGTGTCGCGCAGCAGCGCCCACTCGGGCGCCTTCTGTTCGAGCTGGGCGGCCAGGTCGAGCAGGTTCTGCTTGAGCGGACCACGAGCGGCGTCTTCGCGCACGTGCCGCGCGATCTCCGACGCGAGCGTGGCGAGCGCCACCGCGTCGGGATCGAGGAACTGCGTCGTGTCGCTCGCCCGCTGCACCGGCTTGCCCTGCAGCCCGAGCACGGGGGAGCTGCGCAGGAAGTCCTCGGTCGCGCGCGCGAACGCCTCGGGATCGAGGTGCGACTGCTGCGCGGCCGGATCGAACACGGGCACCTCACCCGTCGCGGGCGGCTCCGCGGACGCGGCAGCGGTCGGCGGTTCGGGCGCGGCGGCGGCCGGTGCGGGCGTCGGCGACGCAGCCGGCGCGGGCGTCTCGGCCACGGGCGGCGCGGGCGCGACGGGCGCCGGCGGCGGCGTCACGACTGGCGCGGGCGCTTCGGCCGCGGGCGGCGCGGGCGGCGCAGGCGCGGCCGGCGTCGACGTCACGATCGGCTCGGGCAGCTTCACCTCGACCTTGCCGCTCGAAGGCAGGGCCGGGCGCGCCATCATGCGCGCCGGCGACGACTCGGAGCCGGCGGGCGGCGGCGTCGGACGCGGCATCACCTTCGACGCGCCACTGCTCTTGTCGAGGTCCTGCAGGCCCAGCATGTCCTTGAGCCGCGGCGGCGTCGCCTTGGGCGCGCGCTTCGGCTTCGTGCGGCCATTGCGCTTGGGCGCCGGCGCCTCCGGCTTGGCACGCGCCGCGGGTTCGGCGTTGGGCGCCGACTTGCGCGGGGCGTCGGTGCGCGCGGACGGCGCGCTCGCGCGCGGCGCGGAATCCGGGCGCTTCGGCAGCTCGGGGCGCTTCGGCAGCGTCGGGATCGACGGTCCTTCATTGTCGCGCGCGGACGCGCGCAGACCCGTGTTCCGCACGTCGACGCGCAGCGTCGGCGGCGCCGGGCCGCCGGGACGCGGGCCGGGCGTCGTGACGTCTTCGGGCGAGAGCGCCGCGGCGGTGCCGCTCTTGTCGAGCAGTACGATGTCGTTCTTGGCCGCGGGCGGCGCCGACGGACTCGAACTGCCATCCAGGTCCAGCACCGGGAAATCGACGTCGTCGTCGATCGGCTTCGCCTCGGCCGAAGGCGCGTCGGCCGGGTTCGGGACGCCGACGGACTCGACCTCCGTGATCAGGGCGCGCAGGTACTCCGAGGCCTCGGCGCAACCGCGCTGGTACCACTCGCGCGTCGTCGCGAAGTCGGCCTTGGGCGAGTGCGGCGAGAACGGAATCTGGCGGAAGCGCTCCGAACGCGCCTGCTGGCCGTGCCAGATGCGCTGCAGCACGGTGAGCGTGTTCTGGCGCCAGAGCTTGAAGCTCGGGTCACGCGGGTTCGCGTTGCGCAGGCCGCCCAGCTGCTCGAGCTGCTCCTCGAGCCAGCGCTTGCCGCGCAGGACATGCTCGGGCGCGCTCACGCGCGGCCCTCCCGCAGCTCACCAGTCCGAGAAACGCTCCTCGCGCCAGGGATCGGCCTCGTTGTGGTAGCCGTTCCGCTCCCAGAAGCCGGGCTCGTCGCGATCCACCAGCTGGATGCGCCGGATCCACTTGGCGCTCTTCCAGAAGTAGCGACGCGGAACGACGAGCCGCAGCGGCCACCCGTGCTCGGGCGTGAGCGGTTCGTCGTCGTGCCGGTCGGCGAGCAGAACGTCATCCTGGAGGAGCTCCGTGAGCGGCAGGTTCGTCGTGAACCCCAGCTCGGCATGGATCACCGCGAAACGAGCGTCCGACGCCGGCGCGCAGCGTTCCATCACTTCGCGCAGCGACACGCCTTCCCAACGATTGTCGTATCGGCTCCATCGCGTCACGCAGTGGATGTCGCTGAAGACGCGCGTCCGCGGCAGCGCCTGGAACTGCTCCCACGTCCACCGCTGCGGGTGCGCGACGAGCCCATCCACGACCAGGTCCCAGTGCGCGAGGTCCACGGTCGGCACGGAACCATGGTGGAGGACCGGCCACTTCTCGGTCTTCACCTGTCCCGGTGGCAAGCGTGGTTCGCGTCTCGGACTTTCCACCATATCGGCGGATCGCGGGTCGGAGTTCATGGCCGTTTTCCCCAGGGGGTCCTGCCCGCCGGCCGGACGGTGCCGGCCCGAGCGGGCGCATGAAACGCAGGTTACGTGATTCCGGCCAGATGCGGCAGGGGCGCGGACGGTTCCGTCCGCGCCCCCGTTGCGAAACGCCACTCAGAAGCTGGCCTGGAAGCTCGCCACGAACGAACGGCCCGGGGCCGGCAGGGACGCCAGCGACTCGCGGTAGTTGCGGTCGGTGAAGTTCCGCACGCCCACCGTGATGCTGTGCACGTAGTCGATGCGCCACCCGGCCATCAGGTCACCGACGATGTATTCCTTCTTGAAGTCGGTGAGCTGCCCGACGCCCGGCGTCGGCAGCGGGAGCCGGTTGGTGCGCCACGCCCACCGCATGGACGGCTCGGCCCAGAAGCGATTGTCGCGATCGGCCCAGTGCAGGCTGGCGGTGCCCTTGGTCGGCGGCACGCCACCGAGCGGCGAACGATCGAGATCCGCGCCGTAGAGCGTCAGGTTCGCCTCGCGGCTGGTGATGTCGCCGATCGCGTGCGACAGCGTCGCGCGCGCGCGCAGCCGCGCGGGCAGCACCCACTCGCACTCGGCCTCGACGCCGTAGATCCGGGCCTTGGAGATATTCGTGTACTGGTAGGTGTGCGGCGCGCCCGGCGGGTTGCCCGCCGGCGTCACGTCGACCGCGTCGATCAGGTCGTCGTAGTTCGACCAGAACGCGTTCGCGGAGATCGCCTCCTTCGCATTCTCGTAGCGCAGGCCGAAATCGTACGAGACGCTCTTCTCGGGCTTGAGGTCCGGATCGCCGAGCACGAAGCCGACGGACGCGGGGCCGTTGAAGAACAGGTCCTGCGCGTTCGGCTGGCGATAGCCGTTCGCGACGTTGAAGCTCAGGTGCAGGTCCTTCGCCGCCTCGTAGACCACGCCGACCGAGCCGCACGTCGCGTTGTTGTCGACCTTGAGCGCCTCGAAGTACTGCGCCGGCGTCGGACCGCTCGCCGGGGCAGCGAGGCCCGCGTCCGTGCGGTCGTGGTACATCGTCCAGCGCACGCCCGAGCTCAGCGTGAACTTCGGCAGCACGTACCACTCGTTCTGGAAGTACGTGCCGACGTTGTCGAACGTGCCGTTCGGCACCGACTGCGTGATCCGCAGCGCCACCGGGCCGGGGCCCGTCGCGAACTGCGAGTCCCGATGGCGGACGTTGTTGCCGGCGGTGACGTCGCGCGCGGCGTCCACGCCGGCGGTGAACCGATAGGTCTTCGTCTGGATCGACGTCAGCTGGAGCTGCGCGCCCCAGGTCTTGAGGTCGAAGAAGCGGTCCTGGTCGGTCTGCCGGAAGATCGAACCGTTCGAGGGAATGCCGTAGATCGCGTAGTACGCCGAGTCGATGCGCTCGGTGGACCAGAAGTTCCGGCGCTCCGCCTGCCAGTAGAAGCGCAGGCGCGACGCCGCGATCCACGAGTTCTCGTAGCGATGGTCGAGCGTCAGGTGCGCCAGGTCACGGTCGTAGTCCTTGAACTGGAACGTCGTCGTGTTGCCGGGACCGTAGTTCGCGAGCGGGGTCGTGAGTCCCGGGATCCCGACGTCCGAGCCCCGCAGCATCTGGTAGCCAGCCTTGACGTCGAAGTTCGACGAGGCGTCCCAACGCAGGCCGTAGAGGCCGTCCCAGTCGCGGAACGACGAGTTCGCGATCGTGCCATCGGGCGAATCGAAGTTCTTCGCCGAGCGGAACCCGAACGAACCGTAGCCGGAGAACTTGCCCATGCGCGGCATGAGCTCGAGCGAACCGCCACCCTGGTTCTCGCCCGTGGAGCCCGAGAACGAGATGCCGCCCTCGAGGGCCGTCTTGCCGTCCGTGGGCCTGGGCTCGCGCGTGATGATGTTGATCGCGCCGCCGAGGGCATCGGAACCGTACGAGACGCTCGACGGTCCGCGCACGACCTCCACGCGCTGGATCTGTGACGGATCCACGAGCGAGGGGTGCGGACCGTTGCCACGGGAGCTGTTCATGGGCATGCCGTCCATGAGCACGAGCACGCGCTGGCCGGAAAGACCGCGGAGCACCGGGCGCTGCTCCCAGGGGCTGTCCTTGCTGTTGTCCACGCCGGGCAGCGTTCCGAGCACGTCGCCAATCACGATCGGCGCCGACTCGCGCAGCTGGCGCGGCCCCACGAACGAGAGCGCCTGGGGCGACTGGTAGTAGGCGCGCGGGTATCGCGCACCGGTCACGACGACCTCGCGCAGGAACGTGACCGGGCGGGTCGTGTCGGCGAACGCCGACGTGTGGCTCGCGGCGTTCGCCACCGCAACGCCGGCGGCGAACGCCGCGACGAGACTGGCGAAGACGAGCGTATGGATCACCGCGCGAGCGGTGCGCGCGCGACGAGGGAATGAGCGAGACATGGGCAGATCCTCCGCAGCGGGATGGCGCGCGCGGGCGGACCGCCCACGCGGGACCGGGCGGCCCCGGTCGACACAAGCGGTATCAATCTGCGTGTTGCAACGTCAATCCGTAGTAGTACGGAGGGCCTTCGGGAGCATTCGGGCGGCGTTTCACGCGGTCGCCGCGCGGCTCAATCGTCGAGCGGAGCCCGCCGCTCGCGCTTGCGGACTCCCGCCACGCGCTTTTCGGCCACGCGACGCTCGCGCGACGCACGGGTCGGCGCCGTGGCCACGCGCGGCTTCGGCCTGCGCGCGCGCGCCTGCAGCGCGTCCCAGAGCCGCTCGAGCGCCGCTTCACGATTGCGGAACTGCGAGCGGCTCTCGGTCGCCACGCGAACGAGACCGGTCGGGCGGTGCCGGACGCGCACGCTCGACTCGGTCTTGTTCTTCTTCTGCCCGCCCGGACCCGACGAGCGATAGACGTCGACGTCGCACTCGGCGAGCAGGCGGCGCAGGTGATCGGGCAGCGGCACGGCTCAGGCCCCGAGCCAGCGCTCGAGCCACGCGTGCACCTCGCGGTACCAGAGGAGCGAGTTGCGCGGCTTCAAGACCCAGTGGTTTTCGTCCGGGAAGTAGACGAGCCGCGCCGGGACGCCCTTGGCCTTGAGCACGCCGTACACGAGCAGGCCCTGCCCCACCGGCACGCGGTAGTCGCGCTCGCCGTGGATCACCAGCATCGGCGTCTTCATGCCGCTCGCGAAGCGGATGGGCGACCAGCGCTCCATGGCGTCGCGGTCGACCCAGATCTCGCCGCCGGCCGAGCGCCCGCGCCCCTGCGTCACGTCGCTCGCGTACTGGCCCACGAGATCCGAAACGCCGGCGTGGTTGACGATGCAGCGGAAGCGATCGGTGTGCCCGGCGATCCACGACATCATGTAGCCGCCGTACGAGCCGCCCGCGGTCGCCATGCGCGTCTCGTCCACGAAGCCCGTGGCCACGAGCACGTCGGTCGCGCGCATCACGTCCGCGAACGGGCGCTCCGCCCACTCGCCCTGGATCCGCTGCGCGAAGTCCTGGCCCCACGAGGTCGAGCCCTGGAAGTTCACCAGCGCCGCGACGTAGCCCGGCGCGGCGAAGAGCTGCGCGTTCCAGCGCGGATGGAACTGGTCACCCGAGATGCCGTGCGGGCCGCCGTGCACCACGTGCACGAGCGGATACTTCTTCCCCGGCTCGAAACCCGGCGGCAGCACCACGAACATCTGCACGCTTTCGCCCTTCGCGCCCTCGAACGTCATCTCGCGCACCTCGCCGGTGCCGAAGCCCGCCGCGATCTCGCTCGTGAACCGCGTGAGCTCGGTGCGGCCCGAGCCGTCGAGCCCGCACGCCCACGCTTCCGCCGGCGCCACGAGCGTCTGGTGCGTGAACAGCACGCGCGTGCCGGCCACGGTGAAGCCGCCGACCGCGCCGTCACCCGTGATCGCCACCGGAACGCCGGTGCCGCGCCACGCGAACAGCTTCACGCGCGCCGCCTCCTCGGCCTCGAGCACCAGCGTGCCGTCGGCCGCGAACTCCCACTGCGCGGGCGTCAGCTCCCAGTTGCCGAGCCACTCCGCGTGCGCACCGCTCGCGCGATCGACGCGCATGAGGCGGATGCGGTCCGCGTAGAAGAACGGATCGTGCGACATGCCGTAGACGATCGACTTGCCGTCGGGCGAGTAGCGCGGACGCAGGTCGTCGGCCGGATGCCCATCGGTGAGGCAGCGCAGCGCACCGCCCGCGACCGGCACGGTGAAGATGCGCGAAACCAGCAGCGAACGCGCCTCGTCGAACACGAACGCGGCGAACGCGATCTCGCGCCCGTCGGGCGAGAGGTCGTACTGACCGGAGGGATCCATCCAGTCGAACCAGCCCACGGATTCGGGCGTCAGGTCGCGCGGCGCGCCGCCGGCGAGCGGCACGAGGAACAGGTGCGGGACTTCGCCCGTCGTCAGCCAGGTGTCCCAGTAGCGATAGACGCGGTCCTCGGTGACGTGCGCCTTCACCGGATCGTCGGCGCGGCGCTGCAGCTCCGCCGCCGTCGCCTCGGGCGTCGCATGCCCGCGGATCACGGGCGACGCGACGACCAGCGCCGAGCCGTCCGGGAGCCAGCGCGGATCGAACACGCCGAGCGGCAGGTCGGTGAGCTTGCGCGCCTCGCCGCCCGCGAGCGGCAGGAGCATGAGCTGCCCGCGCCCCTTGTCGTCCTTGCGCACGAACGCGAGCTGCGTGCCGTCGGGCGAGACGCGCGGCTCGCTCGCCGACACGTCCGGCGAGGTGAGCGCCGCGGGCTCGCCGGCGCCGTCCAGTGCGATGCGCCACAGCCGCGTGCGCGCCTCGTTCTTCTCGATCGCGTACGTGGTCACCGGCACGACCGCGAAGCGGCCGTCGGGCGACGGCTGGGGCGCGCCCACGCGGGGCAGCAGCCAGAGATCCTCGGCGGTCATCGGGCGCGGCCCCTTGCGGGCCGCGTACAGCGTGGCGGTCGTCGGTGCGATCACGGACATCGGCGAAAGTCTCCTCGAGTAGGGACCGGTCGGCGCCAACTTACCGCACGCGCCGCGGCGTTGCGCGGCGCGCAGCGCTGGGCGCGGCGGTCGCGTTCCGCTGGAGCGAACGCGGACTGGCGTGCGAACCCCGGATCGCGGCCGCGGCGCCAACGCGCGCCGTTTCAGGCGTTTCACGGCCGAACCGTCCGCGGCGTGACATGCATCTCACCTAGGGAGTGCACGCCCACCGGCGGAACCGCCGCCGGTTTGGCCTCCGGCGGGCCAGCCGCTATTCTGCCGCCGGTGAAAACGTTGTCATACCGCCCACCTCGGGCCGGTGCTCGCGCCGCGCGCTTCACGCCGCTGCGGCCTCGCCGGCAGGCGTTTCGACCTTCCCGGTGACCTCCGAAAGGACCCCGATCGAAATGAGCGTCCAGGACCGTCCGACCCACGACCGTCGCGAGAGCGAGCGGTTCATCCTCAACATGCTCTCGGGCTTCAAGCGCCAGCTGCCCGATGCGGACGCCGGTGAAACGCAGGAGTGGCTCGACGCGCTGGAGGACATCGTCCGGCTGCACGGCCGCGAGCGCGCGGACTTCCTGCTGCGCCGCGTGCTCAAGCGCGCGCGCCAGCTGCACGTCGGTCTGCCGGGCCTGGTGCAGTCTCGCTACATCAACACGATCTCGACCGAGCAGGAGCCGCCCTTCCCCGGCGACGAGGCGATGGAGAAGCGGATCCGCCGCATCATCCGCTGGAACGCCGCCGCCATGGTCGTGCGGGCGAACCATCACCACGCGGGCCTCGGCGGCCACCTGTCGACCTACGCGTCGGCGGCAAGCCTCTACGAAGTGGGCTTCAACCACTTCTTCCGCGGTAAGGACGAGGGCGGCTCGGGCGACCAGATCTTCTTCCAGGGCCACGCGGCGCCCGGCATCTACGCGCGCGCGTTCCTCGAAGGCCGGCTCGCGGAATCGCAGATCGAGCACTTCCGCCAGGAAGTCGTGCGTGGCCGGGGCCTGTCGTCCTATCCGCACCCGCGGCTCATGCCGGACTTCTGGGAGTTCCCGACCGTCAGCATGGGCCTCGGGCCGCTCAACGCGATCTACCAGGCGCGCTTCAACCGCTACCTCGGCGCGCGCGGCCTCGCGGACACGTCGAACTCGCGCGTGTGGGCGTTTCTCGGCGACGGCGAGACCGACGAGCCCGAGGCGACCGGCGCGATCCGCCTCGCGGCGCGCGAGGGGCTCGACAACCTGACGTTCGTCATCAACTGCAACCTGCAGCGGCTCGACGGACCCGTGCGTGGCAACGGCAAGATCATCCAGGAGCTCGAGGCCGTGTTCACCGGCGCGGGCTGGAACGTGATCAAGGTGATCCTCGGCCGCGAGTGGGACGAACTGCTCGCGAAGGACTACGACGGCCACCTCGTCGACCGGCTCAACGAGACCGTCGACGGCGACTGGCAGCAGTACCAGGTGCAGAGCGGAGCCTACATCCGCGAGCACTTCTTCGGCGCCAACGAGTCGCTCAAGGCGATGGTCGAGCACCTCTCGGACGACGACCTGAAGCACCTGCGCCGCGGCGGCCACGATTACAAGAAGATCTACGCCGCGTATTCCGCGGCGGCGGCCATGCAGGGCCGGCCCACGGCGATCCTCGCGAAGACCGTGAAGGGCTGGACGCTGGGCTCGGGCGCCGAAGCGCGCAACATCACGCACCAGAAGAAGAAGCTGGACCTGGACGAGCTGCGCAAGTTCCGCGACACGCTCGAACTGCCGATCTCGGACAAGAAGCTCGCCGACGCGCCGCTCTACCACCCCGGCGCGGACAGCGACGAGGTGAAGTACCTGCTCGAGCGCCGGCGTGCGCTCGGCGGCTGCGTGCCCAAGCGCGTCGTGCGCACGAAGCCGCTGCCGGCCGCGAACCCCAAGGCGTTCTCGGAGTTCGACGGCGGCACGCCCGACACGCAGCAGGTCTCGACGACCATGGTGTTCGGCAAGGTGCTCCGCAACCTGATTCGCGACCCCAACTACGGCAAGCGCATCGTGCCGATCATCCCCGACGAGGCGCGCACGTTCGGGCTCGAGGTGCTCTTCCGCGAGGTCGGCATCTACCAGCCGGGCGGCCAGAAGTACGAGCCCGTCGATTCCAAGCTGGTGCTCTCGTACACCGAGAAGGCCGACGGGCAGGTGCTCGAGGAGGGCATCACCGAGGACGGCTCGATGGCGTCGTTCACGGCGTCGGGCACGAGCTACGCCACGCACGGCTCGACCACGATCCCGTTCTACATCTTCTACTCGATGTTCGGGTTCCAGCGCACCATGGACATGGTGTGGGCATTCGGTGACGCGCGCGGCCGCGGCTTCATGCTCGGCGCCACGGCCGGCCGCACCACGCTGAACGGCGAGGGCCTGCAGCACGAGGACGGTCACAGCCTGCTGCTCGCGTCGGCGGTGCCCAACTGCCTCGCGTACGACCCGGCGTTCGCGTACGAAGTCGCCACGATCGTGCAGGCGGGCCTGCGCCGCATGTACGAACAGGGCGAGGACGTCTTCTACTACATCGCGCTCTACAATCAGGACTACGCGCAGCCGAAGCGGCCCGAGGGCGTGGACGACGGCATCCTGAAGGGCCTCTACCTCTACCAGCGCGGCGAGAAGACCGGCGGTGCGAAGGCGCAGCTGTTCGGCAGCGGCCCCATGCTGCTCCAGGCGCTCCGCGCGCAGGAGATGCTCGCGAAGGAGTGGAAGGTCACCGCGGACGTCTGGAGTGCGACGAGCTACTCCGAGCTCCGTCACGACGCGCTCGAGGTGGAGCGCTGGAACCGGCTCCACCCCGCCGAGACGCCGCGCGTGCCGTACGTCACGCAGGCGCTGAAGGGCGCCGAGGGTCCGGTGATCGCGTCGAGCGACTGGCTCAAGGCCGTGAACGACGCGCCGGCCCGCTGGATCCCGAACCGCTTCGTCGCGCTCGGGACCGACGGCTACGGCCGCAGCGACACGCGCGAAGCGCTCCGGCGTCACTTCGAGATCGACGCCGAGCACATCGTCGTGGCGACGCTGCACGCCCTGATGCTCGACGGCAAGGTGAAGGCGGACGTGGTCGCCAAGGCGATCGCCGCGTACGGCCTCGATCCGGAGGCCGTCGACCCGCGGCACGCCTGAGGTTCCGGACCGGCCGTTCCGGCGCTCGCCGGGACGGCCGGTCCACCGCACGATGACCGGGCTCGCCGTCTTCTGGATCGCCGTGATCGCGGTGCCCCTGCTGTGGGCGCTGCTGCTGCTGTCGGCGCTGCTCCACTCGCTCTACGCGGCGCACGTCGTACGCACGTTCCCGCCCGCGCCGCCGCTCTCACCCGGCGGACCGCGCGGCACGCGACGCGGCAGTGGCCCCGTCGTCGCGTTCGTGCACGGCATGAACGGCATGCACGCCGACTTCCCCGACGCACTGCTCGACGATCTCGCGCGTGACCACACCGTGCTGGCGATCGACCGGCCCGGGCACGCGGCCTCGCCGCGCGGCCCCGCGCTCGACCTCGGCGCCAACGCGCGCGCCGTGCTCTCCGCGCTGCCCGCCGGTGCGCATGCCGTGCTCGTGGGCCACTCGTACGGCGCACCGGTCGTACTGCGCGCGGCGCTCGACGACCCCGACCGCGTGGCCGCCGTGGTGCTGCTGACGCCGTGCCTCGCGGTGGACGACCGCAACGTGCGCTACGTCCGCTTCCCGCTCGCGGGAATCGCGCGCCGCGCGGCGCTCGAGGTGTTCACGCTTCCCGGCGGCTGGTTCGTCACCCCGCGCACGCGCCGGGAGGCGTGGTCACCCGCGCCGGCACCGCCGGGGCGCACCGCATCGCGCGCGTGGGCGCTCGTGCCGGCGCAGCTCGATGCGGCGCTCGAGAACTTCCGCACGTTCCGCGCCGACCTCGCGCGGCTGCTCGCCGACCTGCCTCGCCTGCGTGCGCCGCTCGCGGTGCTCGTCGGTGCCGATGACGGCATCACGCCGTGGCGGACGCACGCCGCGTGGCTGCCCGGCATCGTGCCCACCACGAAGCTGCACGTGCTCGAGGGCGTCGGCCACTGGCTACCGCGCACGAACACGGCCGAGGTGGCCGCACTCGTGCGCGAACTGTCGCCGCGCGCCTGAGCCGCGTCAGCGGTAGACGAGGTGGGCGCGGGTCGGTTCGCCCGGGGATTCGAGCAGCACCCAGTAGAGCGACCCCGGCGCCGGATGCCCCGCGACGTCGATGGCTCCCCAGCTCGCGGACTTGAGCCCGGGCTGCAGCGTGCCCTCCATCAGCGTACGCACCGGCGTGCCGTCCTGGCGCGCCACGCGCAGCGTGATCGGCGCCGTCTGGTCGAGCTGGAAGTAGATCACCGTGCCATAGGCGAGCATGGGATTCGGCGACGGCAGCAGGTCGCCGCGCGAAGCCACGACGAGCCGCGGCACCGCGACGTCGGCGTCGGCGAGCACCAGGTCGGCGCTGCGCACCACGAAGTCGTTCGCGACCACGACGCGCGTGGCGTAGGAACCCGGCTCGAGCCCGCCGAACTGGTAGGTGCCGTTCGTCGTGAACGTGCGCCCGACGAGGGTCGACCCGCGGACGAGTTCGACCGCGACGCTGTCGGCGTCGTCGATCGCGCGCGTCGCGGTGACCAGGCCGGACTCGGCGACGTCGTAGCCGACCAGGCGGACGCTCCCGTAGAACGTGTGCTTCGGCGTGGGCTCGGTCGAGCGCGCGCAGCCGGACGCGAGCACGGCGGCGATCGATGCGACGAGCGACAGGTGAACGGTCCAGCGGGCGGCCGGCATGGAACCTCCGGAAGGCCGCCGCGCCCGGCTCCGGGCGGCCACGTGGAACGCTAGCACCGCCGGCCGCGGCGCCGCGAGCGGGAAATCGGGGTGGCCGGCAGCTCGGGGCGCGGCAGCCCAGGGCCGCCCGCACGCCACCCGTTCAGGCCCGGGCCGCGCTGCCCCTCTCGATCATGCCCTCGAGCCGCGCCTTCATCGCCGGCCATTCGTCGTCGACGACGCTGAAGTAGACCGTGTCGCGCGAGCCGCCGTCGTCGTTGAGCATGTGCTTGCGCATCGTGCCCTCCTCGACCAGCCCGAGGCGGCGCATCGCCGACTGGGACTTCTCGTTCGTCGACGCGGTCTTCAGTTCGACGCGGCGGAAGCCCCAGTCCTCGAACGCGTGGCGGAACATGAGGTACTTGGTCTCGGTGTTGACCGCCGTGCGCTGGTAGGGCACGCCCACCCACGTCCAGCCGATCTCGACGCGACGGTGCCGGCGCTCGATGTTGCCGAAGCGCGTGCACCCGACCACGCGGCCGTCCTCGCGGCGCACCGTCACGAACGGAATCGCGCGGCCGCGCTCCTGCTCCGCGAGTGCTTCCTCGAGGTAGCGCTGGAGGTCACCCTGCGTGCGGATCTTGGCGGTGGTGTGCCGCCAGAGCGACGGCTCCATCGCGATCGCGACGAGGCCGTCCCAGTGCCGCTCGACGACGAGCGGCTCGAGCCGGACGAACCGGCCTTCGAGCGTGACGGGCGCTGGCTGCATGGGAGATTCCTTACACGTCCCCGCCGGGCGAGTCAACGGCCCGGAAGCCCCGCCGGATCATTCCCGCACGAGGTAGTAGGCCGCCTGCGGATGGTGTACCACGATCGCGCTGGTCGAGGCCTCGGGCACGAGCTGGTAGGCGCTCGTGAGCGTGACGCCGATCGACTCCTCGGGTTTGAGGAGCGCGAACAGCTTGGCCTGGTCGGCGAGATCCGGGCAGGCGCTGTAGCCGAACGAGTAGCGCTTGCCGCGATCGGCCTCGAGCCCCAGCTCGCGCCGCAGCTTGCCGTGGTGCCACTCGGCGAGGCCTTCGGCCGCGCTCACCGCGAGGCCGTGCAGGAAGAGCGCGTCGGCGTATTCGCCGCGGGCGTTGAGCGCCGCGCACAGCTCGTCGGCGTTGTGCCCCACGGTCACGACCTGGAACGCGACCACGTCCACCTTCGAGGACTCGGCGGGCGCGAAGTAGTCGGACAGGCAGAGCCCCTCGCGATCGGCCTGGCGCGGGAACGTGAAGCGCGCGACCTCTTCGGCCTTGCCGCGCAGCACGAGCGAACCCGGCGCGAACGCGCCCGGGTCGAGGATCACGAGATCCTGGCCCTCGGCCTGGCACGGGAAGTAGCCGTAGACCGCGGTCGGGCGCAGCCAGCCCTTCTCCTCGGCCTCGCGCTGGAGCTTCAACCGCCGCGGTTCGAAGTCGTCGCGGATCAGCGCGTCGAGCTCGGCGCCGCTGCCGCGCGCGCCCCAGTGCAGGCGATAGAGCGTCTTGAGGTCCATGCCCGCCCAGACGCCTTCGAACGACACCTCGCGCGTGGGCGTGACGCGCGCACCCCAGAAGGGTGGCGCCGGAATCGTGACGTCGCGCGAGACGTTCACGCGGAAGTCCTGCTGCTGCGCGCTCGCGGCGGCGGAGCGCTGTTCGAGCTCGGCGGCGCGCGTCTTGAACTCGAACGCCTCGTGCTTCGTCTTCTCGACCAGCTTCGCGGCCTCCGTGGGATCGACGAGCGCATTGACCGTGTCGAGACCCTCGAACGCGTCCTTGCAGTAGAAGACGCCGGGCGCGTAGAAGACCTCGCCATCGACCAGCGCGGCGCGGCGGCCGAAGTTGCGGTTGATCGCGGCGCCGCCGATCAGCACGGGGATGTTCAATCCGGCGCGGTGCAGCTCGGCGACCGCGATCGGCATCTGCTTGCTCGTCGAGACGAGCAGCGCCGACAGCCCGATCGCCGTCGCGTCCACGCGCTTCGCCTCGTCGAGGATCTTCTGCACCGGGACCTGCTTGCCGAGATCGTAGACGGTGTAGCCGTTGTTGCCGAGAATCGTCTTCACGAGGTTCTTGCCGATGTCGTGCACGTCGCCGAACACGGTCGCCAGCACGACGCGACCCTTGCTCGCGTCGGACTTGCGCTCGAGGTAGCCCTCGAGCTGCGCCACGGCTTTCTTCATCACCTCGGCGCTCTGCAGCACGAACGGCAGGATCAGTTCGCCGGCGCCGAACTTGTCGCCGACCTCCTTCATGGCCGGCAGCAGCACCTCGTTGAGCACCTGCACGGCCGGCTGGCGCTTCACGGCTTCGTCGACCAGCGTCTCGATCCCGGCGGGCTTGCGGTGGAGGATCTGGAAGTGGATGCGCTGCTCGACCGACATGGCCGCCTCGGCCGCGTCGTCCGCCTTGGCGCGCGCGTCGGGCGCGCGGCCCTCGAAGTGCGCGATCAGGTGCGCGAGCGCTTCCGGGTCGCGCGCGAAGACCAGGTCCTCGGCGAGCCGGCGGTCCTCCTCGGACAGCTCGGCGTACGGGATCACGTCGGCCGGGTTCACGATCGCCGCGTCGAGGCCCGCCTGCACGCCGTGGTAGAGGAACACGCTGTTGAGGACCGCGCGCGCCTCCTTGCCCAGGCCGAACGAGACGTTGGAGACGCCGAGCGACGTGAGCACGCCCGGCAGCTCGCGCTTGATCGCGCGGATGCCCTCGATCGTCTCGACCGCGCTCCGCGCGAACTCGTCGTCGCCCGTGGCGAGCGTGAACGTGAGGTCGTCGAAGATGAGCCGCTCGGGCGGCAGGCCGAACTCGCGCGTGCAGATGTCGTGGATGCGCCGCGCGACCTCGAGCTTGCGCTCGGCCGTCTTGGCCATGCCCTGCTCGTCGATCGTGAGCGCGATCACCGCGGCGCCGTAGCGCATGACCAGCGGCATGACCGCGTCGATCCGCTCGCGGCCGTTCTCGAGGTTGATCGAGTTCACGATCGCCGAACCCGGGCAGGCCTGCAGCGCGGCCTCGATCACCGCCGGCTCCGTGGAGTCGATGCAGAGCGGCGCCTCGACGCTGAGCGAGAGCTTCTTCACCAGCGCCTGCATCATCTCGCGCTCGTCCGTGCGCTCGGTGAGCGCCATGCAGACGTCGAGCACGTGCGCCCCGCCTTCGACCTGCTCGCGCGCCACGGGAATCATGTCCTCGAGCCGGCCCTCGAGCGCGACGCGCTTGATCTTGCGCGAGCCCTGCGTGTTGAGCCGCTCGCCGATCAGCATCGGTGCAGGCTCCTGCTTGAGCGCCGCCGCCGTCATGCCCGAAGACACGCACCACGGTCCGCGGCCCGGGCGCACCTTGGGCGCCACGCGGCCCACGGCCTTCACCAGCGCACGGATGTGGTCCGGCGTCGTACCGCAGCAGCCGCCGACCGCGTTCACACCCAGGTCGAGCACGAACTCGCGCAGCGTGTCGGCGAACGGATCCGGGCGCATCGGGTAGAGCGTGCGGCCACCGTCGTTGATGGGCAGGCCGGCGTTGGGGATGCAGTGGATCGGCGTCGACGCGTTCTCACACAGGAAGCGCACCGCGTCGCGCATCAGGTCGGGGCCGGTCGAGCAGTTGAGGCCGATCACGTCGACCGCCATCGCCTCGAGCGTCGCGAGCGCGCCGCGGTAGTCGGTGCCCAGCAGCATGCGGCCCGTCGGATCGAGCGTGATCGAACACTGGATCGGCACGCGCCGGCCGGTGATCGCCATCGCGTCGCGCGCCGCGAGGATCTGCGCCTTCATCTCGAGGATGTCCTGGCACGTCTCGAGGAGCAGGACGTCGGCGCCGCCTTCGATCAGCCCCTGCGCCTGCGGCACGAACGCCGCGACGAGGTCGACGAGGCCGAGGCGGCCGAGGTCCGGGTCCTCCGAAGACGGCAGGAATCCCGACGGCCCCATCGAGCCCGCGACGAAGCGCGGCCGGCCGTCGGCGGCGTAGCGATCGGCGACGCGGCGCGCGGCCGAGGCCGCGGCGCGGTTCAGCTCGACCGTGCGCTCGCCGAGGTCCCATTCCTCGAGGCGCGTGCGTGACGCCTGGAACGAGTTCGTCTCGACGATGTCCGCGCCCGCGTCGAAGTAGGCCGCGTGGATCGATTCGACGACGTCCGGCCGCGTGAGGCTCAGGTAGTCGATGCAGCCGTCCCAGCGCTTGCCGCCGAAGTCGTCGGGCCCCAGCTCGCGCGCCTGCACCTGCGTCCCCATGCCCCCGTCGAAGAACAGGACGCGCTCGCGCAGGGTGTCGAGGAAGAGGCTCATGAATGCAGGCTCCGGGTCGGGAGAGGGCCGCGCGGGGCGCGGCGGGACGGGGTGGGAATGCTATCGGGCGCCCGGAGGGGGCGCAAATGCGGCTTGGCCCGCGCAGCCGGAACCGGCCTCAGGCGCGCACGAGCGTGAACATCGCCAGTTCCGGCCGAACCCCGAAACGGACCTGGTGCGAATGCCCGACGCCACGTGAGATGTAGAGCCTCCGGCCGCCGCTCAGGGCGACCTCGCCCGCCACGTAGCGGCGGTTCACCACGGGCAGGAAGAAGGGCGGCAGGAACGGGAGCTTCACCTGCCCGCCGTGCGTGTGCCCGGCCAGGATCCAGCCGCGAATGCGATCCCATCCCGGCGCATCGACGGCATCCGGGTTGTGACAGAGCGTGAGCATCGGCGCGTCGTCACGCAGCGCGGAGACGGCGGTTCCGAGATCGAATCGCCCCGACCAGAACTCGTCGAGTCCGACCACCTGGAGCCCGTGAACGTCCGCGATCGCGTTCCGCAGCACCGTGGCGCCCCCGTCGCGCAGGATCGCCTCGACGCGGGCGGCGACCCGGCCATTCGTCCAACGATGGCCATAGTCGTGGTTCCCCAGCACGGCAAGTGTCGCGAGGCGTCCGAGCGGCAGGTGAGCGTAGGGTCCGGGCAGCTGGGGTCGCGGAAGGTCGGGCCGCAACGTGATGAAGTCGCCCGTGTAGGCGACCACGTCGGGTGCGAGGCCGCGAAGGAGATCGAACGTCGCGGCCAGGTAAGCGGGCTGGACGCGTGGCCCGACGTGCAGATCGCTGACGTGAGCGAGCGTGCGGCCCTGTAGCGCCTTCGGAAGTCCCGCAATCGGCAGGTCGCGATGTGTCAGCTCGAGCCAGTGCGGCTCGACCTGCCATGCATACCACGCCGCGACGGCGCCCGAAACGGCGGCGGTCGTGCTCCAACGCAGGAAGCGGCGGCGGGTCCACATCACATCATTTTACCCCGCGGGTCGGCTCGCCTCGTCGAATTTGCATCGCATTGGCCTCGGGCCGCCCTCTCCCGCATAGTGCACCGCATGTCGCTACGATTCGCCCTGCTGCGCCATGGCCGCGCGAGCGGCCAGGGCCCCGACGCCACGCTGTTGCCCGAGGGCGAGGCGTACGTGCGCGCGCTCGGGCGGCAGCTGGCCCGCGAGGGCTGGGCGCCCACCATCGCGTACAGCTCACCCTACCGGCGCGCGCGCGACACCGCGCGACTGCTGCTGGAAGAGCTCGCCTGCGACGCGCCGCTCGAACTCGTACACGACCTGACGCCCGATCACGATCCACTCGCCGCGCTCGAAGCGCTCGAAGCGCACGGCCTGCGCCACGGGCCGGTGCTCGTGGTATCGCACCTGCCGCTCGTCGCGCGGCTCACCCAGCGCCTCACCGGCGCGCCCGAGGACTTCTCGCCGGGAACGCTGGTGGAGTTGGACCTGGCCGACGACCGCCGGAGCGGCACGCTCCGGCGGCGCATCGGCCCGGACGAGATGGACGGAGCCTAGGCTCGCTTCTGCGGACGCGCCGGCCGCATCTCGACGCGGCTGTGGAGCGCGCGCGGCGAGGTGTGCAGCAGGTCGACGACCATCTCGCCCACGTCGGAGGGCTGCAGCGCCCAGTCCTGCTTGGCCGCCGTGCCGCGGCCGAAGTCGGTCGCGACGCTTCCGGGCATGAGGTACGTGACGCGGATCCCGTCCTCGCGCACTTCCTGGAACAGCACCTCGCTGAACCCGTTCACGGCGTGCTTGCTCGCGCAGTACGCGCCCGCGCCGGGGAACGCGTTGCGGCCCGCGAGCGACGACACGTTGAACACGTACCCGCCGCCGCGGCGCTTCATGCGCGGCAGCGCCTCGCGCGTGCAGTAGAAGACGCCGTTCACGTTGGTCGCGATCAGCGCGTTCCAGTCCGCGATCGACATCTCGGCGATCGGCGCGAAGATGCCGATGCCGGCGTTGTTGACCAGCACGTCGACGCCGCCCAGGTCGCGATCCACCGCGGCGAACAGCGCCGCCACCGATTCCGGCTCGCGCACGTCGCACGCGTAGCCGCGCGCCCCGCGCCCGACCGCCGTCGCGGCCTCCGCCGCCGCGGCCGCGTCGCGCGCCGTCAACGCCACCGCGTACCCGTCCGCCGCGAGCGCCTCGACGATCCCGCGGCCGATGCCGCGATTGCCACCCGTCACCACCGCCACCTTCTGGTTTCCCGCCGTCATTCCAGACCTCCGCCGTCGTTCGATCCGTGGGGCGTGCTCGGATAGATGCGGACGCCATGCGCCAAGCGATTGAACAACAACGCGTTACCGCGATCGCGAGTGGCGAGGGCCGCAAGTGCCTGCGGCGCATGGCCGGCTGTGGCCGCCACCCGCAATCTTCCGAGCACTACGCGATGGATGCCGGCCGAGTGTACGAGGTTTCATCGAGTTGCACGCCGAAGCCTGTTCCGCATTGACCCCGGCTCGCGGGGAGGCCTAGGGTTTGCATGTCGCCGGATCTCTGTGCATGCGAGCGTCGGCGATGAACCTGCGGGCACCTGCCCCACGTCGCGACGCGCCCCCGAGCGCGCGACTCCATCCCGACCGGGTGGAGACGATTCATGCGTCATCTGTTCGTTCTCGCCGCGTTGACGGCGCTCGTCGCGACCCCCCACCTCGCTCCCGCCGCCCCGACTCCGGTCGCGCCCGGCTGGACCGCGCAGCAACTCGCCTCCGGGCTCGTGACCCCGATGGGCGAGATTGCCGTCGATCCCGTTTCGCACGATGCGTTCGTGCTGGATCACACCGGCTCGGGCGTCGACCTCTACCGCATCACGCTCTCGGGCACTCGATCGCTGGTGACGTCGGGCGGGCTCGCGTCGGACGTGCTCGCATTCGATCCCGTCGCGCGAGAGCTCTACCTGCAGGCCGGAAGCGATCTCGGTCGCTACTCGGAAACCGGGCAGCTGCTCGGCCTGCTGCCGCACGGCGTCAACGCGCTCGCGATCGGACCCGACGGCGCTCTCTACGGCGCGTACGGCCCCATGATCCAGCGTTACGACAGCGCCACGCAGACGTGGCAGAACTGGCGGTCGTTGAGCTCGCCGATGCTCACCAACCTGCCGGACGGCCTCTCGTTCGCACCCGACGGCACCGTGTTCGTCCGCATGGGGGCGGCGGTCTTCCGTGCGGAAGCCGGCGGTTCGACGTTCGTGGCCAGCACGCTCCTGCGCATGGGCATGGGCACCACGGCGACGCAGTTGCTGACGGGCCCCTGGACTCGGGCTCTCGACTCCCCCGCGTGGCCGGCCAACAGCAGTGCGCTCTGGATCAACGACGACGGGAGCACGGGCCTCATCACCGGCATCGCGACCGACCCGGACGGCCGGATCTACGTGACCGCGATCGGGAACGCCATGGGGCAGGGCTCGGTGTGGGTCTTCACCCCTCCGGCCGCCGTTCCCGTCCACACGTCGACGTGGGGCCAGCTGAAGTCCACGTACCGCTGATCGCTTGGAAATCCAGGGCGCCGCGGACTCCTTCCGCGGCGCCCTCGGCATGCCCGTTCGCGAACGGGCGCGCCGCGAACGGCCGGCGTACCGCATCCGTCGCCAGTTTCCCCACGCCCGGCAAGCCTCCGGCCCGCCCGGTTGGTCGCGTTCGCGGGCGTCGGCTAGGCTTCGCCCGCAGCCTCGATCAGGATGCGCCCGCCGCTCCGGAGATTCCGTGTGCGTCGCGGCGGCGCCGAGGCGGACACTTTCCGGAGGTCATGTGAAGTTCCTGCGCTCGTTCCCGCTCGCGGCTGCCGCCGCGCTCGTCCTCGTCCTCCCCGCGCTGGCCGCGCCCGCCGCCTCGGGCGTGCACGCCCGCAGCGCGGCCGCCGCCGGCGACAACGCTCCCTTCTACACCGGCAAGCCGGCCGGTGCTGCGTTCAACGCCGTGCAGGTGCAGCGGCTCGCGCGCGCCAAGGCCCAGATCGCGAAGCTGCTCGCGGTGAAGGGCCCGCGTACGGTCGAGAACACGCTCGTGCCGCTCGACGAGGCCACGCGCCTGATCGGGATGGCAGGTTCGCAGTCGGGCCTGATCGAGAACGTGCACCCGGACAAGGCGACGCGCGAAGTCGCCGAGAAGGCCGGCCAGATGGTGTCGGCCTATGCGACCGAGTTGCAGCTCAACCGCCAGATCTACGACGCGGTCGCCGCGATCGACGTGTCCAACGCCGACGCGGCCACGAAGTACTACGTACAGCGCCTGCTGCGCGACTTCCGGCTCGCCGGCGTCGACAAGGACGACGCGACGCGCGCGAAGATCCGCGACCTCAACGATTCGCTGGTCGTGATCGGCCAGGCGTTCGGGCGCAACATCCGCGAGGACAAGTCGACCGTGACCTGCACGGTGGCCGAGCTCGAGGGCCTGCCGCAGGACTTCATCGACGCGCACAAGCCCGGCGCCGACGGCAAGATCACGCTCACGATCGAGTATCCGGACTACATCCCGGTGATGCAGTACGCGAAGAACGACGACCTGCGCCACCGCCTGTACCTGGCGTACAACAACCGCGCGTACCCGGCGAACATCGGCGTGCTCGACCGCATGCGCGCCCGCCGCTACGAGCTGGCGCAACTGCTCGGCTTCACCAACTTCGCCGACCTCGTCACGGCCGACAAGATGGTGGGCAGCGCGAAGAACGCGCACGACTTCGTCGACCGCGTCGTCGCCGCGTCCAACGATCGCCAGGCCCGCGAGTACCAGCAGCTGCTCGCGCAGCAGCAGAAGATCACGCCGGGCGCGACCGCGGTGGAGTTCTGGCAGTCGCAGTACGCGCGCGAGCAGCTGCGCAAGGCCGCGTACGACTTCGATTCGCAGAGCATCCGCCCGTACCTGCCCTACGACCGCGTGAAGGCCGGCGTGCTCGACATCGCGAGCCGGCTGTTCGACGTGCAGTTCAAGCGCATCACCGGCGTGCCGGTGTGGGATCCGTCCGTCGAGTGCTACGAGCTGTGGGACAACGGCAAGCTCGCCGGCCGCTTCTACCTCGACATGCACCCGCGCGCGAACAAGTACAACCACGCCGCGCAGTTCGACATCCGCTCCGGCCTCGAGGGCCGGCAGATTCCCGAAGCCGCCCTGGTCTGCAACCTGCCCGGCGGAAAACCCGGCGACCCGGGCCTGTGCGACGTCGACGACGTCGACACGTTCTTCCACGAGTTCGGCCACCTGCTGCACAACATGTTCGCGAGCCACGGCCGCTGGGCCGGCATCGCGGGCATCACGACTGAGCAGGACTTCGTCGAGGCGCCGTCGCAGATGCTCGAGGAGTGGATGCGCAGCCCCGAGGTGCTCGCGACGTTCGCGAAGCACTACCAGACCGGCGAGGCGATCCCGGCCGACCTCGTGAAGCGCATGAACCGCGCGAACGACTTCGGCAAGGGCCTCGACGTCCGCCGCCAGATGGTCTACGCCGGCACCTCGCTCGGCTGCTACGACGGCGATCCCGCGGCGATCAGCTCGACCGACCTGATGTCGAGCCTCGTGAAGAAGTACCAGCCGTTCCCGTTCGTCGACGGCACGCACTTCCAGTGCGCGTTCGGCCACCTGAACGGCTACTCGGCCGTCTACTACACGTACATGTGGTCGCTCGTGATCGCGAAGGACATGTTCTCGCAGTTCGACAAGGACCACCTGCTCGCGCCGGGCGTCGCCAAGCGCTACCGCGAGACGGTGCTGGCGCCCGGCGGCAGCAAGCCGGCCGCGCAGTTGGTCGCCGACTTCCTCGGCCGCCCGTTCAACGAGCAGGCCTGGAAGAAGTGGCTCGACTCGGACGACTGAGCATCGAACGACTCACGGCATGACACGACGCCGGCCTGGGATTCCGGGCCGGCGTCTTGTCGTCTTCGAGTGGCGATCGCGATTCAGAAGAGCATCTCCGTCTCGTTGACGCACTTCATCGGGTCGTCGCCCGCCTGCGAGAGCTGGAGCGCGTGCTGCAGGATTCGCGTCCACCGGCTGGCCTCGCCGCTCGCGAGCGCGCTCGTCCAGAGCGCCCTCGCCGCGTCGATGCGGCCGGCGTGGTGTTCGCAGATCCCGAGCAGGAACCGGTTCGCCGTCACGTTACCGGGGCGATCGTCCTCCTCGAGGAGCTGTCGCAGGTACGCGGTCGCCTGCACCCAGCGGCCGGTTCGCATCTGGATCAGCGCCAGCGTGTTGCGCGCCGACGAGCCGTCGTCCTCGAGTGCGACCGCCGTGCGCGCGAGCATCTCGGCGCGCTCGAGGTTCTCGCCCACCAGCGCGTAGGCCCATGCGAGGTTGTTGCAGATCCCCGCTGCCATCGGGTCGGATTCCCAGAGTTTCTCGTACTCGGAGATGCTCGCGCGCAACGGCCCGCAGTCCATCGCGAGCCCGGCGGCGGCGAGCCCGACCTGCGAGGTGTCCGGCAGCGCACGGAACCGCGCGAGGATGGATCGCGCCTCGTCGCAGTGGCCGGTGGCGGAGTACCCGAGGATCAGCGTCAGATACATCGCCGCCGTGTCCGGATCCGCCGCGAGGGTCTGGTAACGCTCGGCCGCTTCCTCGGCTTCGGCCGGCGTCCCGTACTGCGCCAGCAGGGTCACGCGTTCGAGCGCCATCTGGTCGCCGCTCCCGAAGCGCTCGGCGCGCCGGAACAGCGCGCGCACCGCCACGGAATCCCCGAGCTGCTTCTTGAGCTGGTAGCGGACGCCGAGCACGATCACTTCGGACTTCTGGGCATCGGGAAGCGCATCCAGCAGCGAATCCGCGCGCCGGTAGTGCCCGTCGCGCGCGTACGCACCGGCGAGGACCAACGCCGCCATGAGCTGGTCCGGCTGGCGCACCAGGACGTCGCGCAACCACGTCTCGGTGACGTGCCGGCGCTCCTCTCCCGCGGGTCCGTCGCCACCGAAATCGCGCCCGAGGAGCTGGTAGGCGCCCTGGACGATGAAGTTGGCGTCGTCGGGATGCTCGTCGACGTAGTGTTGCAGCGTCGCCAGGCGCCGCCGGTCGACCGAGCGGGTCAGGCGGTAAGGCTGGTCGACGCCGGCGCCGAAGGTCCTCCAGTCGTGGTGGAATCGGGTGAACTCGGCCGCCGTCAGGCGCGACGAGCGGATGTCGAAACGCTGCCGGACTTCGAGCCACCGGTCCGAGCCCGCGGTCACGACCCCGCCCTCGATCGCGCCACCCCAGCGCGCACCGTCGACGCGCAACGGCGCGACGTCGCCCCCGATCTCCCATCCGGGGGT
This sequence comes from Candidatus Eiseniibacteriota bacterium, assembly GCA_044223005.1. Lineage (GTDB taxonomy): Bacteria > Eisenbacteria > RBG-16-71-46 > RBG-16-71-46 > RBG-16-71-46 > CAIXRL01. Next base: position 28,686 of record JBGAML010000003.1, on the reverse strand, counting down.
GGCGTGCAGCCGGACGATCACGGTGTCGCTCAGCGGGTAGAGCAGCTGTACGTCGGCGCGGCGTCCCTGCGGGTCCGGGAACTCCATGAACAGGTCCGCGACCTCGCTGCTCACGAACAGCTGGCGCGTATTCGTGTCGCCCCCCCACGACGAATCCTCGAACGTGGCCGAGCACTGCATGCCGCCGCACCAGCGGCCGTCCAGCCGCCACGACACCAGCCGGCGATGCCGGGGCACGCCGTAGCCGAGCAGGCGGGTCACGAGCTTCGTCACGTCGGCCGAGTCGGCGTCCTGCAGCTGGCCGGCAAAGTCCTCGGCCGGCTGGCCACGGAGCCTCGCGACGACGTTCCATTTCGCGAGCCCGTCGGCGCCGGGGCGAACGTCCATCGTCATGTGATAGCCGTGCGCCCGGCTCGAATCGGCCGGCAGCAGGCATTCGTAGGCGGGCCGATCGTCCGGCAGCACCAGGGCCGGAGTCCCCTGCAGGCCCAGCGGGAGCACGCCGGAACACGTGCCTCCGGTCGTCGGATCGCAGAAGTGGTCCCCGTCCGGCCCCCGCACGCAGACGATCATGTGGTTGAAGTTCTCGACCTCGACGAAATCGGCGCGAATGGGCCGTGTCGCGCGCGAGCGTGCGAGCACCGGCCATGCGGTGTAGCCGAGCGAGCGCGCCAGGGCCACGAGCAGTGCCGACTTGTCCTTGCAGTCCCCGAATCCGCGCCGCTCGACTTCGTTGGGAAGCGTCGGCAGGACGCGCCCGCCCGCGATCTCGATCGCGAGGTAGCGCAGGTCCTGGGACACGTGCCGGTAGAGCGAGTCGAGCCGGGCTCCGGGCGTCTTCGCGCCACGCACGAGCGCGAGCGCGACGCGCTTCAGGGTGTCGTCCGCCGCGACGCGGTTCCAGAACGCTCGGCGATAGCTCTCGGCCGCGTCCTCCCAGGAGCCCGCCGTGGTGCCACCGAACCACGGGTTGGTCTCGAACAGGCTGGGCGAATGATCCTCGGCTTCGATCGGAGGCGGATTGGTGACCCGCCAACGCGTGTACGTCCAGTCGGCGTTCTCGCGGGTCACGGGCTCGCCGAGCCCGCCACCCCGCACGAGGTGCATCTCCCGCCCCTTGCGCACGCGCACTTCCGCGTCACCGTCCAGCAACGTCGCCTCGGCGTTCATCACGCAGCGGAACGAGACGTTCGCGCCGATCGACGCGACGTTCGCCTGCGACCAGCACAGGTCCACCACCGAGCCCCGCTTGAGGCCCGGGAACGGAATCACGATCGCGCGCTGGTCCGTGACGTCGCTCGCGTCTTCGTTCGCCGACGAAACGAGCATGTCGCTCGCTCGCACGTCGACCACCCGTCCGTCGGGATGGCGTACGCGCGCCCAGATCACCACGGGCGCGCCTTCCAGCGGCGAGAACGGGAGCCGGTAAGACGCGAAGGACGCGACGCCGTCCTCGGTCAGGAGACGGATGACGAAGTGCCTCCGCTCCTGGACGCGATCGCCGAACTCGCATGCGTACTGGTTCTGGTACCGGAGGAACACGAAGTCCCCCATCCGGCACGTGTCGGACGTCGCGGCGAGCCGGGCGAGCCCCGTGGTGTCCGCCATGTCGAACGAGAAGCCGCGGAAGTTCTCCTCGTCGTGGGTGCGCTCGACGTCCTGCGACGGGGCCGCCTGGTCCGAGGAGGCGAGGCTCAGCGACGCGAGCCACGCGTCCCCCGGCCACGTCTTGGCGAGCTGCCCGAGCCGGTCGAGTGCGCGCACCCGATCGCCCTTCGCGTGCCACAACACGGCCTGCTGCGCCTCCACCGCCCGCGTCCCGGCACCCCGCACGCGTGCGGCGGCGATGAGCGAGTCGGCCTGGGCGGCACGATCGAGGAACAGCGCGGCGGCCGCGTACGACGCCAGGAAACCGGGCTCGCGACTCCCGGGGCCGCGCAACGCGCGCTCGAGGATCGTCTCGACGAGGGCGCGATCGAGCAGCGTGCGCGCGCGCCACAGGGCGTCATCCAGCTCCTGGGGGCCGAGCTGCCCCTTCGCATCGGCCGCTCGAAACTGCTCGGCGAGCGCGCGCGCATCGCGACGCTGCAGGCACTCCGCGAACAGCTGCGTCCATTCGTTGCGGAGCGTCGGCGCGAGCCGGTCGGCCTCGGCGCGCAGCGCGCGCGCGCGATCGAGCCGCCCCATGCCGCCGTCCACGCTCGCCAGCCATCGCATCATGGTCGCGCGCACGGCGGGCGAGTTGCCCGGAATGCGTTCGATGGGCAGCAGGTCCCCACGGAGTTCCTGCATTTCGAGCCGGCTGGAACGCACCCAGTTCGGCGAGTCCAACTCGCGATCGAGAGAATCGAGGACGGCGGTGGCGTGCACGGGATCGCCGGACATCCGGCCCGGCAGGTCGTCCTGCACCAGCTGCACGGGGTTCTCCGTCCGCTGGAGCGAGGCGAGGGTCGCCTGGCGACCGCGATCGTCGAACATCGTGTACGCGTTCTGGGCGCTGATCACGAACTCGCGATCGAGCGACATGGCGACGAGCGAGTCCGCTGCGGCGAGCGCGGCGTCGCGGCGGCCGCGCTCGCCGAGCGAGAGCACGCGCGCCTGCAGGATCTCCGGCAGCGCCCGGCTCGCACCGTTCGCGACCGAATCCGCCTGGGTGGCCAGACCGGCGCTGGTGCACGCGCGCACGAGCATCCGGCGCCAGTGCTCGCGGGCGGGCCGGTCGAGCGTGCGCGCGCGGAGAAACGCCATTTCGTCCTCGAACGGCAGCGCGCGCAGCGCCTGTGCGACGTCGTCCACCAACTCGGGGTCCAGCATGCCGGCTTCGGCGAACGCCGCACGGCAGCTGCTGTCGCAGGTCGCCACCGACCGCACACCGCCGTTCATCAACAGCTCGTAGAAGCGCAGCGAACTGCGATTCGCGGTCCCCCAACGGTCCGGTGGCACGCGGGCCAGCAGCGAGTCGGGGTCCATGCCCCGCGCGGCTCCCTCGCCCAGGAACGCGGAGTAGGCGAGCCAGGCCGCCAGGTACGGCCCGGCCTCGGCGTCGGCGAGTCCCGCGGCGAGATCGGCGCGCACGCCGGCGATCGGGGCGCAGGCGTTGACCCCGATGCGGCCGCGCATGGCGCGCGCCCATCCCCAGCCGGGCCGCAACTTCAGTGCGCGATCGGTGTGCTCCGTGGCGGTGCGGTAGTAACTCGTGACGTTGCCGAGCATCGCGAGGACGAGCTCGACGTCCGCGGGCGCGAGCACCGCACCGCGCGCGTCGGGCCAGGGCCCGGGCTGCAGGCGCCGTCCGAGCGCCTGGACGCCCGCGAGGCGCGACGACGGCAGGAGACCGATGCACGTGAGCGCGCGCCCGTCCCCGGGATGCTGGCGCAGGATCGCGACGATGCGCGGAACGGCGGCCGCTTCGTCCTCGTTCGCCATGGCCAGCTCGAGCCCGGCCCGCAGCGAATCGAGAGTGACGGAGTCGTTCGCCGCACGAGCCACGCGTGCGGGAACGGCGAGGACGAGCAGCAGCAGCAGCAACCCGGCGAATGCGGGGCGCAGGCGAAACATGGGCGGCCTCCCGGTCGCGAAGACACGGTCGCGCGCGTCCCGTGACGAAGGCCGGCCAATGGCTGCCCCGCGGAGCGCGAGCTCGATGGTCGGGGGTGAGCGCAGTCTACGCGCAGCGCCTCCGGCCGTCACGGCACGTTCGCGCCGGAAACGGCACGAGGGCCGGCTCCCCCACGGAAGCCGGCCCTCGTGCGTGCGCGAAACCCCGGTTCAGCTCTTCGAGACCTCGCCCGGCTTGACCGTGCCGGCGAGCAGGTCGGCGTGGTAGCTCGAGCGCACGAGCGGGCCGCTCGCGACGCTCTCGAAGCCGAGGCCTTCCGCGACGCGCTGCCAGTGCGCGAACTGGTCGGGGTGCACGTACTCCACGACCGGAAGGTGCATGGGCGACGGCCGCAGGTACTGGCCGATCGTCAGCAGGTCGCAGCCGTGCGCGCGCAGGTCCTCGAGCGTCTTCTGGATCTCGTCAGAGGTCTCGCCGAGGCCGACCATGATGCCGCTCTTGGCCTTGATCCCGCGGCCGCTCGCCTTCACGCGCTGCAGCACCTGCAGCGAGCGCTCGTAGCGCGCGCTCGGACGCACGACCGGGTGCAGGCGCTCGACGGTCTCGACGTTGTGGTTGATCACCTCGGGGCCGGCGTCGATCACGCGCTGCAGGTCCTCGGCGCTGCCGCGGAAATCCGGGATCAGCACCTCGATCACGGTCTTCGAGCGCTTGCGGATCTCCTCGATCGTGCGCGCGAAGATCGTGCTGCCGCCGTCCTTCAGGTCGTCGCGGCACACCGACGTGATGACCGTATGGCGCAGGTTCATGATCTCGACGCTCTCGCCCACCCGGCGCGGCTCGTCCCAGTCGACCCAACCGTTGGGCTTGCCCGGGGCGACGGCGCAGAAGCCGCAGCGGCGCGTGCAGAGCTCGCCGAGGATCATGATCGTGGCGGTACCGCGCTCCCAGCAGTGGCCGAGGTTCGGGCAGCGCGCCTCCTCGCACACGGTGACCATGCGCTTCTCGCGCAGGAGCGCCTTGGTCTCGGCGTAGTCGCCCTTGCCGGGCAGCTGGATCTTGAGCCAGGGCGGCAGGCGGCGGAACTCGCCGGGCGCGGCGACACCGGCGCCGGACGCGCAACCCTTCGTGCGCGGCGCGAGCGGCACGCGCTGCGGGACGGCGGGGCGCGGCGCGCCGACGACGCCGATCTCGGGCGTGGCGGGCTCGCCGATGTTCACGAGTTCCGGCGAGGCGGCGTCCGGGGAATCGTTCGGGGACATGGTGCGATCAATCCTTCGCGAGCTCGGCGCCGCGCACGGCGCCGTCGCCCTTCAGTTCGAGCATGCGGTCGAGCGCGACGCGCGCGTCGCGCCGCACCTCCTCGGGCACGCGGATCGGGTTCACGACCGCGCCCTCGGCGAGGTTCTCCAGCGTCCACAGCAGGTGCGCGGGGTCGATCCGGTTCATGGTCGCGCACGGACAGACGTTCTTCTGCAGCGAGTGGATCCGCTGCTCCGGGTGCTCCAGCGTGAGCCGGTGCACCAGGTTGATCTCGGTCCCGATCGCCCAGTGCGTACCGGGCGCGGCGGCGCGGACCTGCTCGATGATGAACTCCGTCGAGCCCACGAGGTCCGCGGCCTGCACCACGTCGAACGGGCATTCGGGGTGCACGAGCACCTTCACCGCCGGGTCGGCCTCGCGGGCCTCGGCGACCTGCTGCGCGGTGAACTTGGTGTGCACGGAACAGAAACCCTTCCACAGCACGATGCGCGTGGCCCGGTCGAGCGCGCGGGCGTTGGCCGTGCGCGGATCCGGGGTGCGCCAGTCCCACTCGGCCATCCGCTCGAGCGGCACGCCCATCGCAAACGCGGTGTTGCGGCCGAGATGCTGGTCCGGGAAGAAGAAGACGCCGGGGCGCTGCTTCCACGCCCAGTCGAGCACGCGCCCCGCGTTGCTCGACGTGCAGACCACGCCGCCGCGCGCGCCGCAGAACGCCTTCAGCGCCGCGGTCGAGTTCATGTACGTGACGGGCGTGAACGTCTCGCCGTGAGCGGAGACCAGCAGGTCCCACGCGTCGTCCACGTCCACGCGCGCCGCCATGTCGGCCATGGAGCAGCCGGCCTTCACGTCGGGCAGCACGACGGTCTGGTGCGGATTGCGGAGCACGTCGGCCGATTCGGCCATGAAGTGCACGCCGCAGAACACGATGAACTCCGCGTCGCCCTGCTGCGCCGCCAGCTGCGAGAGCTTGAACGAGTCGCCGCGGAAGTCCGCGAACTCGATCACGCTCTCGCGCTGGTAGTGGTGGCCGAGGATCACGGCGCGTTTGCCGAGGCGCCTTTTCGCGTCCCAGGTGCGGCGGCGGATCGTCTCGGCGTCGAGCGCGGCGTACTCGGAGAACGGGCGCGTGCCCGCGGTGCTGGCGTCGAGCGTGCTCATCTCACTCCAGCTCGGCGCTCTTGAGCGGCTTGCGCCCCGCGAACCCCTCGTCCAGCCCGTGCCAGTGCGCGATCTCCGGCTCGGCGAGCTTCCAGCACAGGTACACGAGCCGGTCGCCCATGAGCGCGTAGAAGTCGCACAGGCCCACGTCGAGGTCCTTCACCATCGCCCCGCGGTCGGCCAGCTCGCCGATGCCGCGCGTGATGGTCTCGCCCAGCCGCTGGCGCTTCTGGCCCAGCAGGTCGAGCTCGATGCGGTCGGGGTTGTCCTCGGCCGCACCGTGCGTCGCGACCTGCAGCACCCCGAGCCGCATCTCCAGCCGGTCGAACTCGCGCTTCTGCGCGCACAGCCGCTCGAGCTTCGGCCGGATCTCGGCGAGCAGCTGGTTCGCTTCCTGGACCCCGAACAGCGTGATGCGCACGCTGGACTCCTCAGTGCGAATGGTGGTGTCCGTGCCCGTGACCGGACGCGGCGCTCTCCTCGGTCTCGAAGGACTTGCCACAGCCGCACGAACGTACCGCATTCGGGTTGTGGATCGTGAACCCGGTCGCCTGCAGCGACTCGACGTAGTCCACCTTCACGCCGTTCAGGATCTGCTGGCTGTCGCTGCCGACGAACACCTTGACGTTGCCGAACGTGCCGACCCAGTCGCCCTCGCGCTCGGCCTCGGCGAACTCCATGCCGTACTGGTAGCCGCTGCAGCCACCGGCCATGGCGCTCAGGCGAAGACCGACGACGTTCTCCTGCTGCGCGAGCAGCTCGGCCAGCTTGTTCGAGGCCGCTTCCGTCAACGTGACCATGATCCTGAACCTCCTGGAGCTTGATGAGATGTCGGGGCCGGGGACGTCCCGGAACCCGGTGCATCGGCCATTTCCGACCCGGACTGGAAGGCGTGTGCGGCTTCCGGCGGGGCCTCGTCGAGGCCGTCGTAGCCGAGCAGTGCCACCAGTTCGTGAGAGACCGCAGACCGGATTTCGGGCATCGAGGGAGCCCGGTCCCCCAGCAGGTCCGCCATGGAGGTCATGCGGACCCCCGGCAAACCACAGGGATGGATGAGCGAAAACCCCGACAGGTCCGGACGGACATTCAGTGCGAAACCATGATATCCGACCCATCGGCGGACCGCGACGCCGAGCGAGGCGATCTTGCAATCGCTTGTCCAAACGCCGGTTCGCCCCTCCATCCTGTTTCCGGCAATGCCCCAGCGGGCGAGTGCGCGGATGAGCGCTTCCTCGAGCGTCCGGAGCCAGCGGTGGAGGTCCCGGTCGACCCGATCGAGGGCCACGATCGGGTAGCCGACGAGCTGCCCAGGGCCGTGCCAGGTGACGTCGCCGCCCCGGGGCACCTCGAACACCTCGACCCCCGAACGGGCCAGCGTCTCGGGGTCGACGAGGATGTTCCCGGCCGAGCTGCTGCGGCCCATGGTGAGCACGGGCGGGTGGTCCGGGTAGAGCAGCCAGTCGCCCGTGCGGCCGTCGGCACGCGCGCGCACGAGCGCATCCTGGAGCGCCAGGCCCTCGCGATAGGGCGTGGCGCCGAGCGCGCAGACGGTGAGCCGGTTGGAATCGCGGGCGCTGGACATGGCGGTGAGCGGCCCTCGGGCCGCGGTCACGCGACCGCCCCGGCCCGGCGCGCGGTGCGCCGGGCCGCGGGCGGCGCGATCAGGCGTAGAACCAGAGCAGCTCGGGCTTCTCGAGCAGCTCGCAGACGCGGCGCAGGAACTTGACCGCCAGCTCGCCGTCGATGACGCGGTGATCGAAACCGATCACGGCGTTCATCATCGGGGCCGCGACGATCTGGCCGTTCTTGATCACGGGGCGCTCGACGATCTTGTGCACGCCGAGGATCGCCACGTCCGGGACGTTGATCACCGGCGCCGAGTTGACCGCGCCGAAGACGCCCGCGTTGCTGATGCTGAACGTGCCGCCCTGGATCTCGTCCATGGTGAGCCGGTCGGCGCGCGCACGCGAGGCGATGTCGTTCACCTCGCCCGCGATCTGCACGAGGTTCTTGCGATCGCAGTCCTTGATGTTGGGCACGATGAGGCCCTTGTCGTCGCGGCCGACGGCGATGCCGATGTTGTAGTAGCGCTTGACGATCATCGCGTCGCCGGCGGGGCTCACGGCGCCGTTCATCCACGGGTACTCCTTGAGCGCGAGTACCGCGGCCTTGATGAAGAACGGCATGTAGGTGAGCTTGACGCCCTGCGTCGCGAGCTTCGGCGCCCACTCCTTGCGCAGCGCCACGATCGCGCTCATGTCGACTTCGTCGAAGCAGTGCGTGTGCGCGGCCGTGTGCTTGGCCTTCACCATGTTCTCGGCGATGACCTTGCGGATGCGCGAGAACGTGATGGTCTCCTCGCGCGGCCCACCCGCGGCCGGAGCGACGCTGCCCGCGAGGAAGCCCGGTAGCGGGCCCGCGGGAGCCGGAGGAGCGGCGACGGCGGCCGCGACCGGAGCGACGGCGGCCGCGGGAGCCGCACCGCGGCGCGACACGTACTCGAGCAGGTCGTCGCGCGTGACGCGCCCGGCCACGCCCGAACCCGCGATCGCGCGGATCTCGGCGAGTGCGACGCCGTGCTCGCGCATGAGCCGGCGCACCGCCGGCGAGAGCGTGCGGTCGTCCAGCGAACCGATCGCGGCCTCGGCCGCGTGGCCGTTGCCCGCGGGCACGGGCGCGGACGCCGCGGGCGCCGGAGCCGCCGCGGCGGCACGCGGAGCCGCGGCCGCAGCCGCCGGAGCCGCAGCAGGCGCCGGAGCCGCCGCCGCTTCGTTCGCCGCCGCAATGGTGCCGATCTCGGTGCCGACGAGCACGGTGGTGCCCTCGGCGACGGTGATCGCGGTCAGCGTGCCTTCGGCCGGCGAGGGGATCTCGACGTTGATCTTGTCCGTCTGGATCTCCACGACGGGCTCTTCCTTGCGGATCTTGTCGCCCACGGCCTTCAGCCACTTGGCGACGGTGCCCTCGGCGACGCTTTCGCCCAGCTGCGGCACCACGATCGAGATGGCCATCGTTCCTCCCCTGCGAGCCGCCGCGTGGATCCGCGCCGGCGTTGGTCGTCGTCCTGCCTTCGGATGCGCGTCGCGCGTTTCAGTCGCGCGAATGCGCCTTGCGATGTTCGAGTCGCTGCCGGCGGCGTGCGAGCGCGTGCTCGTGCTCGGCCCGCTCGGCGTCGGTCTGCAGTTCCAGCGGCGGCACCGGCGTGGGCCGCCGGGTGACGGGATCCAGGGCCACGAACGTGACGAACGCGGTGCCGGTCCGGCGCCGCTCACCCGTCAGGACGTCCTCGGATTCCACGTCGACGCGGATCTCCATGCTGCTGCGGTCGACGAGCGTGAGCCGCGCGTGCAGCAGGGCCACCTGCCCCACCATGATCGGCGCGAGGAAGCTCATCTCGTCGAACGCCGCCGTCACCACCGGGCGCCGGCTGTGGCGGTTCGCCACCACCGCGGCCGCGAGATCGACCCAGTGCATCACCGTGCCGCCGAGCGCCGTGCCGTGCACGTTGGCGTGCTGCGGCAGGACCAGCTGCGTCATCTCGGTGGCCGAATCGGCCACCCGGCGGGCCTCGCGCGGCTTGTCGGGTGTCACGGGTGCGGGGTTCTCCGGGGCCGCTGGGGCTGGGTTGTGCTCGGGGGATTGCAGGAATCGAGGCTCAACGGATTCGCTCGAGCGCCGGTAGACGAAAATGACGGCCGGCGGCCGAGAACGGAATGACGGCCAACGCCTTAGCGATCCAGAACCGCAATCTCCCGAGTACAAGGGACGGGATACGCCGTTCCCCTGTGGGGAATGGCGGGACGCGGCAGTATAGGGTGTGCGCCGGACGGACGGCAAAGCGGCGGTCCGGCGGGCGCGCAGGCCCGCCGGCGCCGGTCAGTCGTCGTCGTCCTCGTCGTCCTCGCGGGCCGGGCCCGCCCCGGAGCGAAGTGCGAACGCGGAGCGCACGAGCGGCGGCAGCGGCGCGCCCGCGCCGCGGGCGTCGCGCCAGAGCACCTCGGTGAGCCCGGCGGCGGGCACGGCGTCCGCCACCTTCCAGTTCTGGCCGTCGCACCACTCCTGGCCCCAGGCGCCGGCGACGTTGGTCTCGTGGATGTCGACGCGCGCGTTCTCGTGCACGAACGGCGTGAAGTCCGGGCGGCTCGTGAAGCACGCGTTCATGGGCGTCGCGGTCGCGTCGAACGTCGACATGGGCCGCATCCCGAGGATGAGCTCGATCGTGTGCAGCATGCCGCTGTTCGTGTACAGCGTGGGATCGACCGCGCGGCGCTTCACCCACGGCCCCGCGACCAGCGCCGGGGTGCGGTGCGCGTCGACGTGATCGGGCCCGTTGGCGGCGTCGTCCTCGATCACGAACACCGCGCACTCCTTCCAGTAGCGGCTGTGGCTGATGCGTTCGAGCATCATGCCGAGCGCGAGATCGTTCTCGGCCACGTGCGCGCGTGGCGTCGGCCGGCCGGTGCACGTGCCCTCGGTGTGGTCGTTGGGCAGCCGGATGATCGAGAGGCTCGGCAGGCCGCCGTCGCGATCGTAGCGGTCGAACTCCTCGAGCCACGCGGCGTAGCGGTCGAGATCCGAGTACGACGTGTCGTAGCCGCGGTACTTCGGCGCGATGCGGCCCTCGAGCGCGGGCACCGCGGCGCGCACGGTGTCGCGCGGGTCGTCGGGATTGAACACGTACTCGCCGTAGCTGCGCACGCTCACGCCGGCGCGGATCGCGGCGTCCCAGAGGTAGCCGGGCTCGGGGAACGACAGTGGATTGCCGCCCTCGTAGTCGTAGATCGGGCTCGTGCCCGCCGACTTGGTGACGTAGTCCGTCGAGTACGCGGCCATGCCCCAGTTGTGCCCGTCGGCGCTGCCGTCGGCCTCGACGTAGGTGTGGTCGAGCAGCACCCACTGCTTCGCGATCGCGTGGTGGTTGGGCGTGATGGTCTCGCCGTACGTGCAGAGCGCGGGATCGCCGTCTCCCTGCGGCAGGTCGCCGAACACCTGGTCGTACGAGCGGTTCTCCTTGAAGATGTAGAAGACATAGCGGATCGGCGTCCGCTCCCCCGGCCGGCGCGGCACGGGCCCCTTCGGCAGCGGCGGCGCCTCGGGGCGGTTGGCGTACACGGCGCGCGTCGCGGCCGCCAGCGTGGCCGCGTCGGGCGCGGGCACGATCGAGAGCGAGCCGCGGTCGCGCAGCATCCACGAGAGGTAGCGGCACCACGCGCCCGTGTCGGGCGGCGCGACGTTCGTGGGACGCGAGCCGGTGCCGCGGCCGTTGGCGACCACGAGCGTGCCCGTCGACGGCAGTACCGCGACGGCCGTCGGGTACCAGCCGACCGGCACGAAACCCAGCGGCCGGCTGCGGCCCGGGCGCGAGACGTCGAAGATCGCGACGCAGTTGGTGCCGGCGTTGGCGATCGACAGCCGCGTGCCGGTGCGATCGAGCGCGACGCCGTCGGGCGTCCCGCCGGGCGGCGCACCGGGCAGCGGCGACGCGTCGAGCACCTCGGCCACGCGCGCGGCCGCCACGTCGATCACCGAGACGGTGTTGCGGTTCGCCTCGGCGACGAACACGCGCGCGCCGTCGGGCGACTCGACGAGGCCGGTGGGATGCGAGCCCACGGGCACGCGCGCGGTCACGCGCAGCGTCGCGGCGTCCACGATCGCGACCTCGGAGGCGCTCCAGAGCGACACGAACACGCGCCGGCCGTCGCGCGACGCGAGGCACGTCCACGGCACGCCGCCCAGCGCGAGCCGGCGCGTGACGCTGCGGGCGTCGACGTCGACCTCGCGCAGCGCCGAATCGAAGCGCGACGCGACCCAGAGCCGCCGGCCGCTCGAATCCGCCGAGAGCCCGGTCGGCCAGATGTTGCCCGGGCCGTAGTCGATCACGCGGCCCTGCGGATACTGCCCGCCCGCCGACCACGGTGGCCCGATCACGATCGAGTCGGCGAGCGTCGCGTGCCCGTCCACGAACGAGTAGAGCATCACGCGGTTGCGCACGCCCGCACTCGCCGCGAGCCGGTCGCGCCCCAGGAACGCGAGCCCCAGCCAGCTGCCCGGCAGCGGCACGCTCTGGACGAGCGTACCGTTCGCGAGATCGACGATGTCGATCGACGCGTACTCGCCGGCGATGCAGTTCACGACCGCGAAGCGCTCGTCGGGGCTCACCGCGAGGCCCATCGGGAACTCGCCGACCTTCACGCCGCGGCCGGCCGGCGAGAGATGCCAGCCGGTCGGGAGGCGCATGCGGCCGTCGCGCATCCGGCCGGGGCGACCGGGCCGCGAAGCCGTCGTGGTGTCGTAGGGACTGGCGGGCGCGGCCGCGACGCAACGGGCGGCCGAAGGAACGATCAGCGCGGCGAGCAGCAGCGCGCGCGTGAGAGCGGGGACTCGGGTGTGGGGGAACATGCCGCCACTTTCCCGCCACATCGCATGGGGATCAAGCCGGTCCCGGCGCCGCGTCAAACCGCCCGAAAAGCCGAGCGGCCGGCCGTCCCGAAGGACGGCCGGCCGCCGGAGTGATGCGTCGCGTCAGTTGCCGAGCATGACGACGCGCATGGTGCGCTCGTCGTTGCCCGCCCGCAGCTTGTAGAAGTACACGCCCGCCGCGATGGACTTGCCGGCGGCGTCGTGGCCATTCCACGAGCGCGAGAACTCGCCCGCGGGCATGCGCCCACTGGCCAGCGTGGCCACGCGGCGGCCCGTGACGTCGAAGACGCCCAGGTCCACGGTCGTGGCGGCCGGCAGCGTGAACGCGATGTGCGCGCTGCGAGTCGGGTTCGGGTACACGGAGAACGAGAGCTTCGTCGGGTTCGAGCCGACACCCACGCCCACGCCGTGACGGAGGATGTCCGCCGTCGAACGCGGAGCGACGCGGAAGCTGCCGTTCGAGTAGTGCACGACGCCCGTGATCGACACGGTGGTGCCGAACGGCGGGTAGTTCGGGTTCAGCGAGTCGGCCGCCGTCGACGGCCCGAGGACGTTGTTCACGTTGTCGACGAAGATCGTGTCGCCCTTCGCCGCCGGGACCAGCTCCTGGACGTGGAAGCCGTTACCCGGACGCGCGATGCCACCCGTCACGAAGCGGCGGATCACGTTCTTGTACGGCAGCTTGACCAGCATGCCCTCGTAGTCCTCGCCGTCGTTGCCGTTGCTGGCGAGGCCGCCCGTGTCACACGTGTCCTTGGAGACCACGATGATCGGGACGACGATCGGATCCGGGATCGACGCAGCACCCAGGTCCTTCACGTACGAGATGCCCGTGAACTCGGTCTCACCGAAGAACTCCTGCACGTTGCCGGCGACCAGCCACTTGTGGCCGGGCGTGAGCGGCTGCGGCGGAGCGAAGACCGTGATGCCACCGTGCTGGCCGTCGGCCGCCGGGTTCTGGTCTTCGGTGTAGAACAGGTTGCCGTACTGGCCCGTCACGACACCCTGCAGCGTGGCGCGCGTGCCGAAGGCGCCCTGCGTGATCTGGCCACCGCCACCGCCGAACTTGGACTTGTCGACGCACGGCGTGCCGAGCAGCGAGTCGGCGTTCGGCTGCGACATCTCGCGCACCGACAGCACGCCGTTGATGAACGGCAGCGAGGTGGTCGAGGTCGTCGCGACGCCGTTGCCGAGACCCACGAGGCCGGCCAGCACGTTCAGCGTTTCGCTGTCGCCGTGGCCGAGGCCGTTGTTGATGGTGAGGATGACGGCGGACTGCCCGTCCATCACCGCCGCATCCACCGACCCGAACGAACCGAGCGAGTAGATGCCCGTGAGGCCGACGCTCGTCGCCGACGCGGTCGTCACGTCACGGTCGAACGTCACGCGGATCTGGTTGTCCGCGACCGGGTAGGCATCCGTGATGCCGGGAGGCGTCACGTCGATGATGTCGTTGCCGTCGCGCATCTGGATACGGTAGCCGCGCGTACGCTGCTCGAGGATGCCGCGAACCATCTGGATGCGGCTGCCGAGCGGCGGCACCGTGTACGACGTCAGCGTGCCACCGTCGACGAGGATCGAGTCGCCGGGCGCCGTGGAATCCACGATCAGGAACGTGCGGAAGGGCAGCGGGCTGCCGATGCGGGCGACCTTCAGGTTGTTCGGAGCGGTCTCGTTGACCTGCACGAGCATGCCTTCGTACTGCTCCGCGAACGTGTTGGTCGGGGTTTCCTTCAGCTGGGTCGTCGTGCCGACGAAGAACGGCGGCAGCGGGTTCCCCGAGCTGACCTTGCGCAGGATGATGTTCGGAGCCGAGAAGTTGTTGTTCGGCCCGAAGATCTCGGTCCCGTTCTGGAACTCGGCCGTCACCGCGTACTCGACGACGATCGAGTCACCGACCTGCAGGTTCATGATCGGCTTGAAGTTCGTGCCGTGCGTGAACACGTCGACGCCCGACCACTTCTGGCCGTTCGAGTTCTCGATGTAGAAGCCGAAACCGGTGGGAATCGCGTCGAAGCCGGTGATGATGCCGGCGACGCCGAGCACGGTGTCACCGGTGGCCGCGTGGCACGCGGCGCTGGCAAGGGTCGTGTCCTGCACCTGCATGACCGTGGCCGAATCGGTGCACGTCCCGAGCGGGCCCGGGGGCCACTTCGTCGCCTGGGCATTGCCGGCAACGAGCGCGAGAGCGGCGATCCCGAGGAAGCTGGCAAACAGTCTCTTCATTGGGGCACCCCTGGTTGAAGTTGAAACGCTGTGGGCGAGTTACGGTCGGGGTTACGTTGGCTTGGCGTTATGGCCCTCCTGCCGTCCATTAGCAGCAACCCAAACAGGCAGCAGACCGTGGGGGGCGAACGCAACCGAGCAGCTTACAACGTCATTGAGTTTAGCAGCGGCGCGCTTGTCCGGTCGAGCCAAAATGCATGTCTCCAAAAGGTTACCTGCACGTTTCAGGGTGTGGGTAAACCGAACCGGAGGGCCACCGGCCGCCCAAGAACCGGGCCACCGATCCGGTCAGGATCGGTGGCCCGTAAGTCTCACTTGGACTGCGACGTTCTCCGCCCGGGGAGTCTCAGAACAGCCCGAGTTGGGCGAAGATCTTGGCCAGGATGCGTGGCGCGGGGCCGTTGACGACTGGGAGCGAGGTCTCGATCGGGACCGTCATGATGACCGCGCGTCCGCCGTTCGGCTGGGGGACCGACACGCCGACCGCGAGGCTCTCGGCCAGGGCGGGCGTCACGGCGCCCGGAGCTCCCACGAACGCGATCTCGGACTTCTGGCGCACGTTGAAGACGCGAACGCCGGGCGTCGAGGGCGACGTCCGCGAAGAGAGCCCCTGCTGCAGGCTGCTGTCGGCGTACATCGTGCTGAAGAACTTCGACCCGTTCGAGTTGCCCCAGCCGATCGACGAGTCCTGCAGCGCGTTCTGGAAGCACTTCCGGAAGCCGTCACAATCCAGGTACTGCGTCGCGAAGTCGTCGGTGAGACCGCCTTCGGCGTTCAGGCCCCGGAACAGGTACAGGCCCTCGAGGAAGAGCTTACCGCCACTGGTCAGGTAGGCGCCGAGGCCGTCCTGGTAGTTGAACAGGATGTTGGGAATCGTGATCTCGCCGCCGCGGTACCACACCACCGCGTCGAAGAGCTTGAACGTCTGCTCCATGTCCTTCGCGGAGTGGAACGGGATCGTGGTCTCGAGCTGCAGCACCGACCAGTTGCCCACGCCCACCGCGCGGTTGGCCGCGTTGTAGAAGAGCGTGTCGTTGCGGAAGCCGCTGTTCGCGCCCTTGGGCACGTCGTCGACGATCAGCAGTCGCGCGTGCGTGCTGCCCAGGGCACCGGCACCGGGACGGGGCTGCCGCACGAACCAGCGCACCGTGTCCGGCGGGCCGGCCATGCCGCCGTCGTCGATGGCGCGCACGTAGAGCGTCCGGAAGCCGTCCTTGTACGTGCCTCCCTGCAGGAAGCGGTCGCTCGGCATGGTGAAGCGCGATTCCGTCGTGACCTCGGGCGTCGCCTGGTTGCCGTCGAGCCACACCTGGTAGACGGCCTTGGTGGAATCGCCGTCGGGGTCGGTGATGGTCCACGACACGGTGACCGAGGCGTACGTGCTGTCCGATTTGTCCGTGCGATTCGGCTTCAGGATCAGCTTCACGATCGGGGCCGTGTTCCGGAACAGGAACGGCTGACGTGCCGGCACGGCGTCCTTCGCGCCTTCGTTGTCGATCGAGCGCACGTAGAGCACCGGCGAGGCGCCGCCCTGCGGGCTGTAGATGGTGAAGAGCGAGTCGGTGTTCGTGGTGGTGCGCCATGCGGAATCCGCCGCAACCGTGTCGAGCGGGTTCACCACCTTGAACTCGTAGCCGCGCACGTAACCGTCCTCGTCGGTCCCCAGCCAGTGCAGGTGTACGACGTGGTTGACCGAGTCGACGGGTCCTTCGACGAAGATGCGCGTGTGCGGCGCCTTGTTGGCCTTGAGCGCGCCCGTCAGCTTGGGCGCGCAACCGGTGATCGCGCCGAGGACGGCGACGAAGCCGGCGGCGAGGGCGAGCGATGCGATGAGGCGGCGCATGTCAGAAGCTCTCCCGGTCGGACTTCACGATCAGGAACTTGCCCGACTGGCGCTTGCCGGAGTGCTTGTCCTCGACCGCCCACATGTAGAGGCCGGTCGCGGCCGCCTGTCCTTCGCGCGTGATCAGGTCCCATCCGAACGTGGTGCCCGACAGGTGCATGGTGAGGTCGTTGCCCGGCTGGTAGATCCCGCGGGCATTCCGGCCGTCGTAGGTACTGCCGTCGAAGTCGGTCTCGTAGATGAGCGCGCCCGACAGCGTGTAGATCTTGATCTTGCACTGCTGCGGCAGGTTCGCGAACCACAGGTAGTGCGAACGCGCCTGCTGGCCCGCGTCCCACGCGGTCTCGACCCGGTAGGGATTCGGGTACACCGTCACGGCCTGCGCGTCGAGTTCGCCCGGCGCGGGGCCCGGAACGACCATCTGCTCGTTCTGGGCGATACCGCTCTCCAGCGACTCGATCTCGCTCGTTCCGACGTCGTACGCGGTGACGGCCGTCCAGTACTTGAAGCCGTTGCGCAGGTGGTCGACCGTGAACTTGTAGTGATAGGTCACGCCGTCGATGACCACGGGCGTCGCCAGCTGGACCGCCGAGAAGCCCGTGTTGAAGCCGGTCGTGTCGTTGTGCGCCGGGCCGGTCGCGAGGTCGAACTGGCGCAGCAGCCGCAGGTCGTCCCGGCTCTCGCCGACGTAGACGCGGTAGCCCTCGAAGTCCGGGAAGTTGTTGCTCGTCGTCGGGTCGATGAAGCTCTCCGGCGAGTGGTCCCAGTAGTAGTCGATGGCATTGTTGCGCACGACGACCTTGAACCGCGGCGACGGCGGCGGCAGCGGCACGACGTAGTGCAGGTCGTAGGCGCGCTGCGCCACCTGGGCGCGCTTGATCAGGTCGGGCGTGGCGACGTCGGACACGAACGTGGGGTTCGAGGCCGCGAGGTACGCGAAGTCGATGGAGACGCTGTCGCCCGTATCGATCTCGTGGAACGGACCCGCGGCCAGCAGCGACACGGGGTCGCCGAGCAGCGGCGCGAGGCTGTCCGGGATCGGGTTCAGCGCGAGCTTCTGGCCCGTGCTCATGATCGAGTACTTCTCGACGTCCTCGTCACGCGCGGCGTCACCGGGCGAGTAGCTCCAGCACGCGAACGTGGTCTTGGTCACGTTCGTGTCGCGGACGTTGCCCGGGCTCACACCCAGCAGCTTCACGGCCGCGATCTCCGGCACGATGAAGTAGTGGCAGTTCGTCGGGAAGTTCAGGTTCTGGTCGCAGTACCGCTCGGTGATCATGCTCAGCGAGTCGACGTAGCCCATCTGCTTCTTCCGGAACCAGCCGGAGGGCGGCACCGACGCCGAGTTGTTCATGTTGCCGCTCGCGAGCTCGTCGTACATGCCGAGCCACACGTCGTGCAGCGGCGGGCCGTCGTTGCGCACGACGTAGTGGAAGAACACGATGTGCGCGTAGTTCGAGAACGACCACGAGTAGTTGTACTGCGTCACCACCACGTGCATCGGCCGCGAGTCCTGGGAGTTGTCGAGGGCCCGCTTGCCGGGGAAGTCGCTGAACTGCGAGATGAAGTCGTTCTCGCTGACCGCGCCTTCCTTGAAGTAGCGGCTGTTGGGCAGCGTCGACCGGGCGTACACGGAGTTGGTCGCCGGCGTGAACTCGGTCGCATTGGCGCTCGCGCTTCCGGCCGAGCCGTCCACCGCCGACGTCGCGACTCCGGTGAAGGCACCGTTGTCGTCCACGGCGATGGCGCCGATCCAGATGCCGCCACGCACCATGTGGTGGTGCCCCGAGCCGAGCGGGTACTCGAACGAGGGCGACCGGGACGTGAAGTTGGTCCCGATGAACCCGTAGTTCGTCAGCGTGAGCCCGAGCTTGTTCTTGTCCAGGATGCGGACGGAGTACGCGATCGAATCCGCGGCCCCGGTCGCGCCCGTGGCGCTCGTGGGCACGGCGAACGTCGAACGCGGCGGCCCGTGGTCTTCGTCGGCCACGGCGGAAACGGTGCGGGAGGCGGCCGCGGTGGCGGCCAGCAGCAGGAGAAGGAGGATGCGCTTCACGGACGCCTCTTGTAGCGAATGACCTGGCCGCGACCGCGATCGGCGATGTACGCGAGCGAGTCGTCCACGCCCACGGCGATCGGATCGAGCAGCGGCAGGCCGTCGGTGTTGTTTTCGACGTTGACCTGCTGGATGAAGTTGCCGTTCGAGTCGTAACGCACGACGCGACGGTTGTTGCGGTCGACCACGTACATGAACGCCTGCAGGTCCATGGCCACGGCTTCGGGCGAGTCGAAGTTCACTTCCGTTTCGCGGCCGTCGAACTTCACGAACCCGACGCCGATCTGGTTCGCCGAAACCAGCTTCGCCGCGTTGTTGGCCTTGTCGGCGATGAAGATCCCGCCCGTCCCGGTCGACGTCCACGTGATGCCGCGCGGGTCGTTGACCGAGGAAGCCCCGGTGCCGTCGAAGACCACCCAGGTCGTGTCGCGGTGCCACTGCGCGCCCGGCATGTTGACGTCCCAGTTGAGGCCGTCGGGCACGAGCCCGGTGTACTTGGGCCCGCGCGAGTAGCGGAAGATGCGCGAAAGGAACTTGCGCGTGCGAATGCGCTGGTCGTCCTTGAGCGTGTCGAGCAGGCAGGCGACGCCGGAGACGTAGACGTGTCCCTGGTCGTCCGCGCCGATGCCGTAGACCTGCGCGAAGGTCGTGTCGGTGAACGTCGAGAGCGTGTCCCCGCCGCCGAGCGGGTACTCGCGCACGCGCCACACCGCGTTGTAGTTGCGGATGATGTCCGGGAACGGATGCCCCGTCGCGTGCGTGGTGTCCTCGTCCGCCATGCAGGTGCCGCGCCGGACGTCGTAGCGGGCCGCGCACGAGTCACCCTGGTCCAGCACGAAGAGCCGGTTCTGCGCCGCGGCCACCGCGATCGGGTTGAAGAGCCCCCGGGGCGGCGTGAAGTACGGCGGGCCGATGTTGGTCGGCGTGCTGAACGCGTACAGGTAGACCGCGCCCTGCGGCGTGCTCGGCGCCGCCCAGCCACCCTGCACCGGCGGCACGAACGTGGGGTTCGAGAGCCGCAGCGCGTCGAGCGTGTCGGCGGGCGGGTACTTGGAGAAGACCATGAAGAGCTGCGAGCCCTTGCCCTGCGTTACGAGCAGGTCGCGGATGCCGGTCATGCCCTTCCACGTCGCGAGCATCTGGTAGCTCTTGTCCGTGGGGACCGCCGCCACCTTCTTTTCGGTCGGGAGCTGGAACTTGCCGCCACACCCCGCGAGCGAAAGCCCGAGGACGAGGAGCGAAACGAGAACGACGATCGAGCGGCGCATCAGAAACGAACCCCCAGCGTCACGCGCTGGACCGCGCCCAGGAACCCGCCGTCGGTGTAGGCGTAGTCGAGCGTGCCGTGGAGCGTGCCGAGATTGGCCGTGAACCCGGCGCCGGCGCTGAACTTCAGCTCGTCGGCGCGGAAGTTGTAACCCGTGCGGAGCGCGAACGTGCGCGCGTAGTTCCATTCCGCGCCGGCCTTGAGCTGCTGCTCGTTGTCGGCGGGCTGGTCGACCTCGAACGAGGTCGTGAGGCGCTGGTTCGCCTTCTCGATCGGCTCGAACGCGACGCCGTAGCGGAACATGAGCGGCGGATCGAAACCGTCGTAGTTGCGGACCTCGCCCGAGTACGGCGAGACGTAGTGGCCCGACGGCTTGAGCTCGGAACCGAAGTTGGTGAGCGATGTCGCGATGCGCACGCTGCCGAGCCCGAGGTAGTAGATCGAGCCCATGTCGAACAGCGCCGCCTTGGTGACGGGCCCGCCGACCTGCGACCCCAGGTCCTCGCGGATGAACTTGGCGCCGGCGCCGACGAGCAGCTTGTCGGTCCAGCGCCGCGCGAACGCGACCCCGACCACCATGTCGGAGTAGCCGAACGAGCGGCCGGTGCCGTAAGGCTGCAGCTCGGTCGTCTCCGCGATGTTCGTGGACAGCATCCCGAACTGGATCGCCAGCGAACCGCCCAGCTTGCGCGAGGGCAGCACGTACGTGACGTGGTCGTAGTGGATGTCGGCCGGCCAGTCGGTGTGCGACGCGGCGACTTCGCGGCGCTGGAGCGACGCGAGGCCGGCGGGATTCCAGTAGATGGCACTCGGATCGTTGGCGACGGCGACGAACGTCTCGCCGAGCCCGACGGCGCGGGCGCCGACGCCGATCTGGAGGAACGTACCGGAAGCCGTGCCGGCACGCTGGCCGCCGAGGTCACCCTGGGCGGACGCGAGCGGCGCGAGGAGCGCGAGCGCGAACGTGGCGGCGAAAGCCGCGCGGAGGCTAGAGGTCCACATCGAGCTGCAGCCTCCACTGGGCACCGCTGCCGTAGTTCGACGGATCGCTGACGGTACCGGTGTAGACGTAGTCGTTCAGGCCGCGGATGTTGGCCGAGTCGAACTGCCCCTGCCCCCAGACGTAGCCCTTCCCGGTGATCGGGTCGACGCGGTAGACGAGCTTGTTGCTGAAGATGTTCGTGCCCTGCAGTGCGATGTCGAAGCGCCGCGAGCCCGCCTTGAAGTAGCGGTTCATCTTGAAGTCGGTCGTGAACTGGATCGGCGCGTTGTGCGAGTACGGCAGGCCGACCGCGTTGATGTTGTTGATGTCCTTGGGCGTGTACGCGCGTCCGGACATGCCCTGCACGAAGAAGTTGAAACCGAACTGCTTCATGAACGGCAGGATGCGCGGGCCGTCCTTGTCCCAGCGCGCGTCGAAGTTGGCCGTGAGCTTGTGCGGACGGTTCCAGCTCACGAACACCTCGGACAGCCGCGTCTCGGAGCTGCCACCGATCTCCTGCAGCGCGCGCTCCTCGTTCGGGTTGCTGCTCTTGCCCTTCGTCTGCTGGTACGAGTACGAGAGCTTGCCCGCCCAGTGGTTCGAGCGGCGCTTCTCGATCTCGACCTCGACGCCCTTCGAGCGGGCGAAGTGGCCGTTCAGGTAGACGAAGTAGGACTGCAGGTTCGTGCCCGACACGGGGTCGACGCGCGTGGCGCTCGGGTAGTCGTAGACGTCACGCACGAAGAACGTGACGTTCATCGCGGTGGTCGGCAGGAACTGGTCCTTGGCGCCGACTTCGTAGTTCACCGAGACCTGCGGGTTGATGTTCGGGTTGCCCTGCAGCGGGAACGACTCGCTCGAGATCGAGTTCAGCTTCGAGTACACGTAGCGGTACGACGGCGTCTGCGTGAACTCGCCGTAGTTGAAGAAGAAGCTGCTGTTCTCGGAGATCGGGTGCGACACGATCACGCGGGGCGAGATGTGCAGTTTCATGCGGCGACCGAACAACGACTGCGTGTCGCTGTAGAAGCCGGTGCGCTGCGTCGCCGAGATGTTGTGGCGCGTGGTGTCGGCCATGGCCTCCTCGGCCTCGCGCCCGATCACCCAGTAGTCGCCGCGCACGCCGATGTTGGCCGTGAAGCCTTCGTATTCGATCCGGTCGCGGAGGAACACGTCGCCGACCCACGGGTGGACCAGCCACTGGTCGTGGCTCGAGCCGAGACCGTTGGGGTCGTAGATCCACGGGTTCTCGACGTCGAAGTACTGGACCGTCTGGAACTGGTGCTCGAACCCGGCCTCGATCTCGTTGTGGTGCAGCCGCTGCGTGACGCTCCACGACAGGCCCCAGCTGGTCGTGCGGCGGTCGGACCACTGATAGTTGTCGCCGGTGTCGAGGAAGTAGTCGTCGCGGCGCGGGTCGCCGACCGGGAACGCCGAGCGATCGTCGGGCTCGACGTAGTCCTGCCACAGCTTGCCTGCCACGTCCTGGCGCTGCGCGAAGAAGTAGCGCGAGATCTGCGCCTCGGTGTAGCCCGTGGTCGACAGCGTGCGGCGCCACTGCAGGTTCGACTGGACGTTGTCCTCGAAGAACGTCGCCGCGTGGCCGATGCGGTGATACCACTGCCACGGGTACGCGGGATCGCCGAGGTCGCCGTTCGCGGTGAGGAACGTGCGGCTGAAGCCCTGGTCGATCGCGATGCGCTTGGAGAACGTGTAGCTCAGCTTGTCGCGGTCGTTCGGCTTCCAGTAGAGCCCGTAGCGGCCGGCCCAGCGATTGTCCTCGGCGGGCGACCAGTAGTCGGGGTACGTGAACTTGTGGCCGAAGAACGAGTCCTCGTAGCTGGACTTGAGCCGCGGGTGCAGCACCGGCGGCCGGAGCGTGCGGTCGAGGAGCGACATGCCCGACGTGCCGAGATAGCTGTAGCGCGTCTCGGACAGCGAGCCCGAGAGGTCGACCAGCGACGTCACCGTGCCGGGGATCTTGATCCCGATCCGGCGCAGGATCGGCGAGAAGAGCGGATCCGGCCCGCTCGTCACCGTCTGCCACATGCGGCCGCCGTAGCTGCCCGTCGCGGTGGTGACACCCATCTGGTACTTGTCGGTGCCTTCCTTCAGCTTGATCTCGACGACGCCGGAGAGCGCGTTGCCGTAGCGAACGTCGTACGCGCCGGTGGCGACGTTGACCTCGGAGACCGAGCGCGCGTTGAGCTGGCCGGCCGTGGACTGGCCGGTCACCAGGTCGCGGTTCGCGACGCCGTTCACGACGAAGACCGTCTCGTCGGCGCGGCCGCCACGGATGTGGATCTGCTCGGCGTCGGTGCTGATGCCCGCCTGCTGCTGGAGCACGTCACCGACCGTCGTCACGGCGAGGTTGCGGATGTCGTTCGCGTTGACGCTGCGGACGGTCGCACCCTGCTTCACCTCGACGAGCCGGCGTTCGGCAGTGACTTCGACGGCCTTCTCCTCGCGGACGACGATGTCCTCGAGCTGGAAGTTGACCGTCGTCACCTTGCCGACCGCGACGACCACCGCGGGGTTGGAGCCGGGCCGGTAGCCGAGGAATTGGACCTTCACCTCGTACGTTCCGGGCGGCACGCCGGGAAGGGTGTACTGGCCTTCCGAGTCCGTCAGCCCGCCGCGCTTGGCGGCCGGGATGGACACGGATGCGAATGGTATCGCGTGGCCCGTGCGTTTGTCGACCACGCGTCCCGCGACGGTCCCGACGTCCGCCGCATGTGCGGGCGGAACGAGGCTCAGGAGCGTCGCGCCGATGAGGAGGAATTGGCGTAGAAGTCTCATGGATTCCACACGGTGTTGGGGTAAGGAGCCCGACCGTAGCGGGGCCCGAACCGGGGGACAAGTAGCCATTCGGTTACCAGTTGCGGCGACGCGAACGTCCCCGAAGGGGCTCAATAACTTCCGCGAAGGTCGTACTCCTGTGG
Organism: Candidatus Eiseniibacteriota bacterium; assembly: GCA_044223005.1. Taxonomy (GTDB): domain Bacteria; phylum Eisenbacteria; class RBG-16-71-46; order RBG-16-71-46; family RBG-16-71-46; genus CAIXRL01. The sequence continues at coordinate 4,970 of JBGAML010000003.1, read as the reverse complement.
AAACGCGTCCATGAAGACGCGATCGATCTCGAGGTTGACCTCGCGCAGCATCCGCGCCTTCTGCGGATACGGCATGAAGGCGCTCTTGAAGCCGTTGATGATGATGCGCTTGATCTCGTAGGGACTGAGCCGGAACGCCCGGGCCGCGAGTGCGATTTCCTCGGTGACGGTCGTCGCACTCATCAGCCGGTTGTCCGTGTTCAGCGTCACCCGCAGTCCCTGCCGGAAGTACTGCCCGAACGGGTGAGCCGACGGGGTCTTGGCCACGCGCGTCTGCACGTTCGAGCTGAGGCACATCTCGAGCGGCACACGGTGATCGCGCACGTAGCGAAGCAGGTCGTCGTCCTCGAGCAGCCGCGTCCCGTGGCCGATGCGATGCGCGCCACAGTAGTGCAGGGCCTGAGCGATGCTGGAGGGGCCGAAGGCCTCGCCGGCATGGACGGTCGAATTAATGTGGTTCTTGTGCACGATCGCGAACGCCTCGCGGTGGGCCTTGGCGGGGTAGTCCCGCTCCTGGCCCGCGAGGTCGAACGCGAGCACGCCGCGGCCGCGGTAGGCGACGGCCAGTTCCGCGAGCGCCACGGACGTCCGCGGCGGCATCGAGCGGATGCCACAGATGATCACGCCGGTCGAGACGTCGTGCTTGGCGCCGGCGTCACGCAGTCCCGCGATCACCGGATCGACGATGTCCTCGAACGACAGTCGCTTCTTGCGGTGCAGGATCGGCGAGTAGCGCACCTCGAGATGGCGGACGCTCTCCGCGGCGCAGTCCTCGACGAGCTCGTACGCGATCCGGTAGAGCGCGTCCTTCTCCTGCATCACGCTCAGCGTGATGTCGAAGATCTTGAGGTAGTCGCCGAGATTGCGGGTGCGGCGGCCGGCCTGCATCAGGCGCGTGAGCTTGACGAGGTTCGTCGTCGGCAGCTTCACGCCCTGGTGCTCCGCGAGCTCGAGCACCGTACGCGGACGGACGCTGCCGTCGAGGTGGCAATGCAGTTCGGTCTTGGGCAGGCGGCGGATGACGTCCAGCGAGAGCTTCATCGGTTGGTTCTTACTCCCGGCGCGTCGTCGGCGCCCGAAAATGATTCAGGCGTCGGAGCTCAGCCCTGGCTTCGCTCCAACGCCATGATCTTGCGTACCCGGCGCTCGTGGCGGCCGCCGGCGAAATCCGTTTCGAGGAACAGCCTCACCATTCGCGTCGCGGCTCCCCGGTTCACGACCCGCGCCCCGAGTGCGAGCACGTTCGCGTCGTTGTGCTCGCGGCTGTTGAGCACCGTCGCGTCGTCGTGGCAGAGGGCACATCGCACGCCCGCGACTTTGTTCGCCGCCATGGTCGAACCGATGCCGGCAGAGTCGATCACGATCCCGCGCGCCGCGCGCCCCGAGGCCACCTCGCGCGCGACGGCCGCGGCGAAGTCCGGGTAGTCGACCGCGTCGCTCGAATGCGTGCCGCAGTCCTGCACCTGCCAGCCCATCTCCTCGGCGATGGCGCGCTTGAGGACGTCCTTGAGCGCGAGACCGCCGTGGTCGCATCCGATCGCGACCCGCTTCGGCGAGATCGGGCGAGCGGCCGGCGCTTCCGCGGGGGCGGCCTTCGGCGCCCCGGACTCGGGCCCGAGTGCGCGATCGATGGCCTCGCGAACGAGCCGCCGGACGGTTGTTTCATCAGGATGAGTCATGGACGGTGCAGTCTAGTCGGACCGGGCGTTCCTCACAACATTGCCGAAACCTGTCCGGAGACCCGTGGTAGACTTTCCCGCCGCAACGGCAGCCGGTTGCCGGTGTCCGCTCCCCCGTTATCCACAGCGCCCCGAGGAGACTCCGTGTCCCGCTCGATTCTCGCCTCGATCGTCCCAGCCGCCCTGGTGGCGGTGACTCTCGCCCTGGCGACCCCGGCCCACGCCGCGGTCGGCATCGACAGCACGACGACCGAACGCTGGCGGCTGGAAAACGGCCTGGAAGTGCGCGTCCGCAACATCCCCGGCGCCTCCGGCGTCGCCATCGCCATGGGGTACCGCGCCGGGCAGCTCGCGATGCCGCCCAACCGGCCGGGCCTGGCCGCGATGCTGGCGGAACTGCAGTTCACCTCCGCGGCCGGCGACGTCCCCGAGCGCAGTCGCGACGAGCTTTCCAGCGTGCGGCCCGACGGCTGGGACCTGCGTGCCAACGACTACGTGACGGTGCTCTCGGAAATCGCGTCGCGCCAGCGGTTCCCGGGCGTGCTCCAGCAGGTGGCCGCGCGTGCGCACGGCGTCCAGATCAGTGACAGCAGCCTCTCGCGTGCCCGCGCGTACGTCCGCGCACAGTCCGCCCAGACGCTCTTCGGGGACCCCACGCTGGTGCTCTACCACCGCATCCGTGGCGTGGCCGAGGGCGCGAGCGATACCCAGCTGCTCGACGCCGCCGCAGCCAGGGGCATCGCATCGCTGACGCCGGAGGAGGCGACGCAACTGCTGAAACGATATTACGTTCCAGCCAACGCGTCGCTGTCGCTGGCGGGTGATTTCACGGGGCTGGACCTGCGCGCTCTGGTGCACGACCTCTTCGGCGACATTCCCGCCGGCACCGCCCAGGCCGAAGCGGCGCTCCCGGCGCGCCAGAGCGGCTGGCACCAGGCGACGCTGCCCGGGCTCACGACCCCGATCGGCGCGGTGGGCGTCATCGCCCCCGCGCTCGAGGACACTCTGCACCCGTCCTTCTACCTCGCCTCGCTGATCGCGGGCGGCAGCTGGTACCAGAGCGGGGGCCGGCCCATGCCGCCGATCGGCAGCGCGTTCAACTTCGCCGTCATGGAAGACCCCACGCTCGTGCGCTTCAACGTGCCACCGGCCCGGCCGCTCGCGACCGCGCAGGATGTCCTCTCGTACTGGCAGGAATCCATGTACGACGTCCGGGACAAGGTGATGCTCCGCGACATGTTCGAGTCGACCAAGGCGAGCGTCGACTGGCTGCTGGGCGGCCCCCTGCCGCCGCCGGTGCGGCGCATGGCCCGCGTGCAGGTCTCGCCTCTCAACACGATCGCGATCACGGCCGCCACCCAGGCTCTCTGGAAGGGCGATGCCTTCTGGGACCAGTACCGGACGCGATTCGAGCAGACACGGCTCGCGCCGCTCGGGTTCGTCGACTGGATGCTCGAACCGCAGCATCAGGTCGCGCTGCTCCTGCTGCCGAAACACTGAAACGCGCGCGTGCCGCTCGCCGGATTGACCGTCGCTTCGCGGCGCTGCTAACGTGCGAGCGGCATGGCGCGACGCATCCTGATCGGCATCGCCGGAGGATCGGGTTCCGGCAAGACCCTGGTGGCGCGCACGATCGTGCGCGAGCTGGGGTCGGCCAAGGTCGTCGTCATCGACCAGGACTCCTACTACCGGAACCTCGACGAGATCCCGTTCCGGGATCGCGAGGCGCGCAACTTCGACCATCCGGACGCCTTCGACAACACGCTGCTGGTGCAGCACCTGCGTGAGCTGCTCGAGGGCAACGCGATCGAACAGCCGGTCTACGACTACACGCAGCACTGCCGGCTGCCGGAGACGCGCCGCATCAGCGACCACGAGGTCGTGGTGCTGGAAGGCATCCTGATCTTCCACGAGCCCGAACTGCGCGCGCTCATGGACATCAAGCTCTTCGTCGACGCGGACGCGGACGTGCGCCTGGTGCGCCGCCTGCGCCGCGACCTGATCGAACGCGGCCGCGCGGTCGATTCGATCCTGCGCCAGTACGAAGAGAGCGTGCGCCCGATGCACCTGCAGTTCGTGGAGCCGAGCAAGCGATTCGCGGACGTGATCATCCCGGGCGGTGGCCACAACAAGGTGGCGATCGACCTGGTGAAGACGAAGATCCGCGAGTTGCTCCGCGAACGCGGCGTGACGATCGGAACGACCGTCGGCGCGTAGCGGCCGCGGCGGCACCGTGCCCAGGCCCCGCGTCTCTCCCGTCGGCCTCGTGCTGATCGGGATCCTGTCGGTGCAGTTCGGCGCCGGGATCTCCAAGGGCCTCTTCGCCGTGATTCCGCCGGTGGGCATGGTGTTCCTGCGCCTGTGCACGAGCTCGTTGATCCTGCTCGCGTTCGCACGCCCGCGCTGGCGCGGCCGGCCGGCGTCCGACTGGTGGCCGGTGCTGGCCCTGGGTGGCGTGCTCGGCGCGATGAACTGGTCGATCTACGAAGCGATGGCGCGCATCCCGCTCGGCGTCGCGGTGACGATCGAGTTCACGGGACCGCTGCTGCTCGCCGCGTCCGCGAGCCGGCGCCCGCGCGACCTGCTCTGGGTGGGACTGGCGGCGGTGGGCATCGCGCTCTTCGGCGCGGAGCGCACCCGGCTCGACCTCGCGGGCTTCGGCCTGGCGGCGACGGCGGGCGCGTGCTGGGCGATCTACATCGTCGCGACGGCGGCGACGGGCCGCCGCTGGGCGGGCGTCGACGGCCTCGCGGTCGCGAGCACGATCGCGACGCTGGGGGTCGCACCGTTCGCGATACACGCGGCGGGCGCGCGCCTGCTCGAACCGCGGCTGGTCGCGTCGGGCGCGCTCGTGGGCCTGCTGAGCTCGGTGATCCCGTACAGCCTGGAGATGATCGCCCTGCGCACGCTCTCGCCGCGCGTGTTCGGCATCCTGATGAGCCTGGAGCCGGCCGTGGCGGCGGCGGTCGCGGCGCTCCTGTTGCGCGAATGGCTGACGCCGCTCCAGCTCCTCGCGATGGCGAGCGTCATCGCCGCCAGCGTCGGAGCCTCCCGCACCGAACGCCCGGCTTCTGCGCTCGCGCACGACTGACGTTCGTCACGCGGCGTCGCGTTCTCGGTCGCGCTCTGCCGTGTGCGTTGGGTGCGTTGTTCGTGGTGCTCTCCGTGGCGTCGTGTCGCTCGTTCGTCGCGTGTCGGGAGCGCTTCGTCGTCCGCCCCACCGCTTCGAGGGCGTGGTACCGCGAAAGAGGGGACGTTCGGCTCGGGCATCCTGCCCTCACCTCACTAGCG
>JBGAML010000002.1:0-337867 GCA_044223005.1 Candidatus Eiseniibacteriota bacterium | reverse complement strand
CACGCGATCGAGCACCACACGATCAGCTCACGGGCGGCGCGGACGCCGCGCAACCCGCTCTTCGAGGTGAACCTGCTCGACCTGCTGATCCGGCACTGCGGTGCGAACCACCGGCGCGAGACGATCGCGTTCTCGAAGCGGCGGCAGGCGGCGGTGGAGCGGCTGTGGTGGTTCCTGGTGTGGCGGAACTACGGCAAGTACTTCAGCGAGCGAGCCCACACGGAGACACCCGCGATGCGGCTGCAGCTGATGGACCGGCCGCAGACGGTGCGCGAGATGCTGCACGGGCGGCTGTTCCCCGCGCGGCTCGCGGTGCCGGAGCGGTGGCGGCAGTACTACGGGCGCGAGATCGAGACGCGCGAGATCCCGAACGGGGACCGGGCGCTGCGGAAGTACGCGATGTAGTGGCGGGCCGGAAAACGGCTCGGGGCCCGCACCACGTGGGTGCGGGCCCCGGTCACCTGCAATCTTCCGAGCACAACCCTCGAGTTGCGCGTCACCAAACCCCGGCCGCCCGCCGCGACTTGGCTCTTGAGACGCGTCGCTCGCCTCGCCTATGCTCCCCGCTCGCGCGGGCGAACGTCCCGCGAGTTTCGAGGCCCTTTCCACTGGAGGCAGCTCATGGAGAACAAGAAGGCCCCCGTCCAGAAGCTCCAGCTGAACCGCGAGACGCTCCGCTGCCTGACCGAAGCCGAGACGAAGCGTGTCGAAGGGGCCGCCCTGACGACCAAGGGCTGCACCTGCACGCACACGAGCTCGCGCACGACCTGCATCATCTTCTGCTGAGACCACGCCCCAACCGGAACCGCGCGATCCCGGGCACCGGGGTCGCGCGGTTCCAGTTTCCGGACGGCCCTCCATGTCCCCCTGGTCCCCGCTGCTGACCGGCGCGCGCCGCGCCGAGGCCGAATCCCGCCTCGCCGAGCTGGCCGCCGCGCTCTCGGTCGACGCCGACAGCTGGCTGCTCGCCTCCCCGCCGAACCCGAACGGCATCCGCGCCGTCTCGCTCGCGCTCGGCCGCTGCGGCTTCTCGCTCTTCCACGCCTGGTACCACGTGGTCACCGGCTCGCCGCAGGCCGCCGAAACCGCGCACCGCTTCCTCGGCGAGTCGATCGAGCTCCTGCCGCAGATGCGCATGGACGAATCGCTCTACTGCGGCTTCCCGGGCGTCGCGTGGACCACCGAGCACGTGCTGCGCCTGCTCGACGCGGCGGACGACGACGACCCGATCGAGGGACTCGACGAGGAGCTGATCGGCTTCCTCGACAATCCCGAGTTCCGGCCCTGCTACGACCTGATCGGCGGACTCGCGGGGCTGGGCGTCTATGCGCTCGAGCGGCGCGGGCGCCGCACCGCGCTGCCGCTCGCCGAGCGCATCCTCGCGCGGCTCGAGCGCATGGCGACGCCGATGCCGGGCGGGACCGCGTGGCCGAGCGGCGGGCTCACGCGGCGCGCGATGGCCGACGACGTGAAGCCGGAAGACCGCTACTACAACCTCGGCATGTCGCACGGCATTCCCGGCGTGCTCGCGATCCTCGCGCGGCTCGCCGAGTTCCCCGAACTGCGCGAACGCGCGCTCGCGCTGCTCGCGCCCGGCACCACGTGGCTGCGCGCGCAGCGGTTGCCGGCCGGCTCGGCGGGCGCGTTCTCGGACTACGTCGCGGACGGCTTCCATCCCGCGCCCGCGCGCGTCGCGTGGTGCTACGGCGACCCCGGCGTCGCCGCCGCGCTCGTGGCCGCGGGCCGCGTGCTCGGCGATCGCGACGCGGTGGCCGCCGGGCTCGACGCCGCGCACCACGCGATCGCCCGTCCGATCGAGACCACCGAGGTCGTCGACGCCGGCTTCTGCCACGGCGCGGCGGGCCTCGCGCACACGTTCGCGCGGCTCGCGCAGCAGACCGGAGATCCCGCCTGCCGCGACGCGGCGATCGCGTGGTACGACCGCACGCTGCAGCGCGTCGACGACCGGCCGAACATCGCCGGCTTCCCCATCTTCTGCTTCGAGCGCAACCACGACGGCGAGTACCTCGACGATCCCGGCATGCTGCCCGGGGCCGCGGGGATCGGGCTCGCGCTGCTGGCGGGGATCAGCGACCAGGATCCGGCGTGGGATCGGCTATTCCTGCTCGATTCGGTCGGATGAGCTCGGCGTAGAGCCCGCCGGCCGCGAGCAGGTCCTCGTGCCGGCCCTGCTCCACGACCCGGCCGCGGTCCATCACCACGATCCAGTCCGAGTCGATCACGGTCGAGAGCCGGTGCGCGATCACGATGCGCGTGCACGGCCGGGTGCGCAGGCTCTCGTAGACGCGGCGCTCCGAGCGCGCGTCGAGGTGGCTCGTCGCCTCGTCGAGCACGAGCAGCGCCGGCTGCCGCAGCAGCGCGCGAGCGAGCGCGATGCGTTGCCGCTGGCCGCCCGAGAGGTTGGTGCCACCGGCGACGAGGCGCGTCTCGAAGCCGAGCGGCATCGCCTCGACTTCCTCGGCGAAGTCGGCGGCCATCGTGGCGTGCCCGATCGCGCGCAGCTCGACGTTCGCGTCGGCGAGCGCGATGTTCTCGCGGATCGTGGCGCCGAAGAGGTACGGGTGCTGCGGCACGAACCCGATCTGCCGCCGCAGCGAGACGAGGTCGTGCTCGCGCAGGTCGGCGCCGTCGAAGCGGATCTGGCCTTCGGTCGGCACGTAGAGCCCGGCGATCAGGCGGGCCAGCGTCGACTTGCCCGAGCCCGAGGGGCCGACGATCGCGACCTGCGTGCCCGGCGCGATCTCGAGATCGACCCCGTCGACCGCCCACGGCCCCTGGTCGGCGTAGCGGAAGCGCACGCCGCGCAGGGCGAGGGCGCCCGCGAGCTTCGGTGCCGGCGGCAGCGCGCCCGGCTGCTCGGGCCCGCGATTCAGCACCTCTTCGACGCGCTCGACGTAGCTGCCGAGCTGCTGGAACTCGAGCGCCTTCGCGACCAGCGAACCCAGCGGCCCGAGGAACGCGCCCGAGAGCGCGGCGACCGCGAGCATGGTGCCGAGCGAGAGCGAACCGGTGAGCACGAGGTGCGCGCCCAGCAGCAGCACCACGAGCGGCGAGGCGACCTCGAGCGCGAGCAGCAGCGAGTCGACCACGGCCGAGAGCCGGCCGCGCTTCACGGTCACGTTGAGCAGGTCCACGAACAGGTTGGACCACACCTCGGTCGCGTGGCGCTCGGCGCCCGAGGTCTTGAGCGTCTCGATGCCCTCGATCACCTGCACCTGCCAGTTGCTCGCGTCGGCCTGCGCCTGCAGCGCCTCGCCCATCAGCTCGCGGTAGCGGCCCTGCGACGCGAAGAAGACGGCGAGCCGGATCGCGCCCAGTCCGAGCACGACGAGCCCGAGGCCCCAGTGCGTGAACAGGATCACGACCAGGTAGCCGGTCACGAGCAGGCCGTCGAGCACGCCCGTCAACGCGGCCGACGTGAGCGCCTCGCGGATCACGGCGTTGGAGTTGAGCCGCATCATGAGGTCGCCCGTCTGCCGCACCTGGAAGAACGGGAACGGCAACCGCAGCAGGTGCTCGAGGAAGCCGATCGACATCTCGAGGTCGAGACGCGTGCGCAGCGCGAGCAGCAGGTGCGCGCGCACGAACGACGCGAAGAACGTGTAGAGGGCCACCAGCCCCACGCCCGCGGCAAGGACGCCGAGCAGCGAGACGTCCTGCCGCGGCAGCACGCGGTCCACCACCGTGCCGGTCAGCAGCGGCAGTGCCATGGCGAGCAGCTGCAGCACGAGCGAGAGCAGCACGGTGCGCCCGAGCAGCCCGGACTGGAACGCGACGCGGCGCGCGTAGCGCCAGAGGCGCGACGCTTCGCGCGCCTGCACCTCGAACTCGTCGGTCGGCTCGAACAGCAGCGCGACACCGGTGAACGAGCGGTCGAGCTCGTCCGCGGCCACCGCGCGCGGTCCGCCGTCGGGATCGATGATGTCCGCACCGTTGCGCCGCGCCCCCTGCAGCACGACGAAATGCGTCATGCGCCAGTGCAGGATCGTCCCGGGCGGCAGCAGGTGAAACTCGCCGATCTCGAGCCGCACCGCGCGACCGCGGAGACCGAACGTGCGCGCGGCCTCGAGGATCTCGTACGCGGAGACGCCGTCGCGGCCGGGGCCGATCCGCTCGCGTACCTCGTCGAGCGTGACGTGCCGGCCGTGGTACGCCAGCACCATCGCCAGGCTCGCCGCGCCGCAGTCGGCCATGTTGAGCTGCTGGACGAACGGCACGCGCGGGCGGCCGAAGCGCGGGAAGATCGTCACGGGCGGCTCCGTTCGAACGCGAGCGCGCGCAGCAGCGTCGTCGTGCCGGTGCGCACCCACGCCGCGCCGCGCGCGCCCGGCGCCAGCGCCGCGTCCGCCGGCAGCGGGGCGCGCAGCAGCCGCACCGGGCCGCCGATCGCGCCCTCGCCGGCGCCCAGCGCGTCGCGCCGCCGCCGGGTCCACGACCGGGCCGACCGCCGCGGCGTGCAGCACGCGCCGCAGCGGCGTGCCGGCGCCGAACTCGATCGCGACGCGCGCGCCGGGCGGCGGCGCCGGCACGTCCGCCGGCAGCGCGACCTGCACCTCGGCGGCGCCGGCGGCGTCCGCGCGCACGACCGCGACGCAGCGCACATCCGTGCCGATCGGCGCGAACGCCGCGAACGCCACTGCGCCGGCGAACACCAGCACGAGCAGGCCGAACGCCCAGACCGACCAGAACGGCGACACGTCGAGCAGGCGGCCGTGGTCGCGGCCGCGCAGGTAGTCCTCGACCGCCTCGCGGCGGAAGAGCGGATCGTGCCCGCGGTCGTCGGCGCTCACGCGCGTCCCTCCCCGGCCCCGCGCGCGAGCCGCGACGCGTAGGCGCTCTCCAGCCAGTGGTGGATCACGAGTTCGTGCGCGCGCGCCGACGAGCGCAGTACGCGGTTGGCGTGCATGTGCAGCAGGCTGCCGAGCAGGTCGTCCACGCCCACGGTGAGCTCGCCCGCGGCGTCCAGCGCCCGCAGCGCCGCCACGTGCGGCGCGATCGCGCGCGAGCGGCCGGCGAGCAGCGCCGCCCCGATCGCGAGCGGCGAGTCGTCGGGAACCGCGCCCGCGAGGAGCGCCTCGATCCCGGCGCGCTCCTCGCGCCAGCGGGACATGATGCGCTTGCGCGCCGGCGAGTCGACACGGTGCTCGTCGGCGAAGCCGCGCGCGAGCACGGACTGCAGCGCGCGGCGCTGCTCCAGCGTTCGCCCGAAGTCCTCCATCAGGCGGTCCATGCCGAGCAGCACGAACCGCCAGCGCGCGTCGAGCCCGCGCTCGCCGGGCGCGGCGGCGACGAACGCCATCGCCGCGCGCGAATCGTGCCGGAAGATCGCCTCGCATTCCACGATCCCGCGCGGCCCACCGTAGCGGAGTGTCTCGCGCACGTAGGGTTCGAGCTGCACGCGGTGGATCGTGCCCGCGTCGACGAACGGCGCGTACGCCGCGCGCAGGCGCGGGAACGCCTCGGCCAGCAGCCGCTGCGGCTCGCCCTGCAGGCGGACGCGCAGGTGCGTGTCGGGGTCGGCGTAGCGCACGAAGAAGCCGCCGCGCACGACGCCGTCCGCGAGCAGCTGCTCGAACGCGGGCGCCACGGCCTCGACCAGCACGCGATCGGCAGCCGCGGGCCCCGCGTAGAGCTTCACCGTCAGCCACTCCGATCCCGGATCGAACGCGCTCTCGCCCGCGGCGTGCGTGCGCAGCGCGCCGGCCGGCCGCGGCGGCGGCGCCACGGGACGGCGCACGATCGGGATCACGACCTCGGCGGCGAGCCGGCCCTCGGGCGATTCGACCGGATCGGGCCGCGCACCCGGCAGCAGCTCCTCGAGCGTGAACGGATCGCGACCCGAGAGCTCCGACAGGAACGCGTCCACCGACAGCGGCTGGTCGAGATCGAGCGGCAGCACGTTGTCGGCGTTCACGAGCCCGACGAAGCGCGGCAGCCCGCGCTCGGCGCGCCAGCGCTGCACCGCGCGGAACGCGTCGTGTCCGGTGCGCCCGTGCAGGCGCTTCGCCTCGTCGGCGCTCGCGTTCCAGCGCTGGCGCGCGAGCACGATGCGCCCCATGCGCACGCGCGGCAGGCGCGGCTGGTACTCGAGCGGGCCCCACGGCCACGCCGTCCCGATCGCCACGCCCTCGGCCTGCAGCGCCGCGAGGAAGCGGTACGTGCCGAGGCTGCGGATCGCCGTCTGGTGCGCGGACGTGAGCCGCGGCCGTACGTCGCAGCCGAGCCGGCGCGAGCGGAGCGCGATGCGGCCCGACTCGAGCCGCACGGTGAGGTCGTTCACGTCGAGCGTCCGCTCGGGCGGTGCGCCCGAGCTCCCGAGCCAGGCGAGTTCGTACTCGCGCAGCAGCGGCCGCGCGATCACGTTGCCGACGCGGCCCTCCGGCATGTGCACGATCTCGAAGTACGTGACGTCCGGCCGCAGCGCCGCCTCGGCGCGCGCGTGCTCGCGCATGCGCTCGGCCAGCTCGGGATCGCCGTGGCCGAAGCGCCCGAGCATGCGGATGCCCGAGGGCCCCGCCGCGGATTCGAACACGGCCCGCGGCGTGGCCGGGTCGCCGGGATCGCCCGCAAGCAGCACCGCCATGACGTGGAACGCCCCCGGCAGCCCGGGATTCTCGGGATCGCGAAACCGCTCCAGCTCGGCGGGCTCGAGCCGCACCTCCGCTGCGTTCGCGGCGATCGCGCTGGCCACGCGCCACTGCAGGAACTCCAGCCGCTCGTCGAAGCGCGGGCGGTTCTCGCCCGGCGCGCTCGGCAGCTGCAGCCCCGAGAGCAGCGGCGAGGGATCGGTGTCCGGCCCCTGCGACGCGCCGAAACCGATGCCGTGCTCCTCGTCGAGCGCCTCGACCAGCGCGACTTCGCGATCGCCGTAGCGTCCCTCGAACGCGCGCCGGAACTCCTCGAGGCCGTCGGTGCGGCCGCGCGTGAACAGGCCGAGCAGCAGGTCGGAGGCGCGCAGCAGTTCGTCGACGAGCCCCTCGTCGAGCGCCGCCTCGGGCGCCGGCCGGTGCAGGTTCACCTGCAGCAGCTTCGCGGGATCGGCGTCCACCAGCGGGGCCAGCCCGCGGGCGATCGCCGCGTACGCCGTATCCGGCGCGCCCAGCCCGCCCGCGTCGAGCGCGTGCAGCGCGTCGCGCGTCGCCGCGAGCGTCGCGCGGGCCGGGTGCGCGGGCACGAAGCGATCGAGCCGGCCGATCAGCTCGTCCAACGCGTCCGGGCCCGTTACGACCGGCCCCAGATCCGCGACCAGCAGCTGTGCGTCCACCAGCTCGTGCACGAACGCCAGCACGTCCTCGCGCGGAAGCTCGTCGGAGGCGAGCACGTCCGCGAGCGCGTCCAGCGTCGCCCCGCCACGCGCCGCGTCGAGCAGTGCGACCACGGCGTCGTTGGCCTCGACGCTCACGAGGAAGTAGGTCCGCACGCCGTCGCGCCGTCGGGCCTCGGCGTAGCGCAGCGTGTCGCCGATCCGGTAGAGGCTCGTGTTGGGCGAGTAGGTCGCGCCCGCGCGGATCGCGGGATCACGCTCGAGCACCGCCACCACCTCGCTCAGCGCGTCCATGTCCAGGCGCGAATGGCGCACCGCGGTGCGGCGCGAGGGCAGCTCGAGCCGCGGCGCGCCGCCGATGCGCGCGAGCGAGGTGCCCGCGAACGTGCCGAAGGGCGTCGCTCGCGCCGCCATGCGCGAGACGTACTTCACCAGGCCCGCTTCCACACCGGGCTCCGCATCGGGATCGGCGAGCCAGGCCGGCAACCGCTCGAGCAGCGCCGGCGACGCGAGCGCGATCGCCTCGTGCACCAGCGGCTCGGCGAGGTGCGCGCGCAGCACCGCGCGGGCCGCCTCGCGATCGCGCCGCCAGCACGCCGCGTCGTCCGGATCGCGCGCGCACGTGAGTCCCGCCGCCCACGTCTCGAGCGTCGAGAACGGGAGCATCGGGGTGCGCAGCGCGAGGAAGCCCGAGGTGACGTACTCGCGGTGGATGGAACCGCCCTCCCGGCCGGGCGCGGGGACGCCGGCCCGCGCGCGATTCGCGGGGGCGGCCCAGCGCGGAAATCGAGTCGGGCGAGGGTGCGCGAGCCCGCGCACCCGGTCAAGCGCGGGGCACGTGTGGCGCGGTTGAGCCCCGGCGCCGCCGGGTCTACGGTCTTCGCGGCCGCGACATCCCGCGCGGGCGGCCTGCCCGTGCGGCACGCACGACGCGAAAGGCTCACGACATGAACAAGACCCGCAACACCCTGCCCGAGAAGGCGCGCAAGAAGGTCTGCGCCTCGCTGAACCAGCTGCTCGCCGACGCCGCCGATCTCACGATGCAGGCCAAGCAGGCCCACTGGGCGCTGCGCGGCCCCAACTTCATCGCGCTGCACAAGCTCTTCGACGACGTCTACGAGCACGGCGGCGAATGGACCGACACGATCGCCGAGCGCGTCGCCGCGCTGGGCGGCCAGCCGACGGGCACGCTGCAGGCCGCGGCGAAGGCCACGCGGCTCGAGCCCTACCCGACGGACGTGGTCGCCGACCACGAGCACGTCGCGCTCGTCGCTGCCGCACTCGCGACCTTCGGCGAATACGTGCGCACCGCGATCGACGAGTTCGCCGAAGCCGGCGACGCCGACAGCGCCGATCTCGCCACCGAGATCTCGCGCGAAGTCGACAAGGACCTCTGGTTCGTCGAGGCGCACGAGGCCTGATCGGACGACCCGCCGGACGACGACGCCCCGGTGCCGCATCGGCACCGGGGCGTCGTGCTCACTCACCCGCGACCTCGGCCGAGAGCTGCACCGGGACGCAGCCCGGCGGCGGTGACCACGCGCTCTCCGGGATGCGCGCGTCGCTCACCGACAGCGCCTCCCAGTGGAACGTGCCGCGTTGCGTGGGCGACGTGAACGTCACCGTGGACGCGAGCGGCAGGCCGTCGGTCGCGCGCGAATCCCAGTACATGCTCATCAGGCCACGGGCCACCGGGTCCCGGAACGCGGCGAGCATCACGTCCTGCATGGACTGCTCGAAGTCGTCGGTGTCGAGCGCGTACGCGACCCAGTACTCGCCGCTCAGGAGGCCACCCGCGCGAATCGTCCAGCGATTGCACGGATAGCCCGCGATGGTGCGGGTGCCGAACGGGTTCGAGACGAACACCGAGTCGGCGGGGAACTGCATGTCGCGCGCCCACTCGTCCTTCACCTCGCCGCCGGCGTGTCGAAGCATCGCCGCCCAGCGCGAGCCGTCGATCACGTCCACGACGCTGTCGGCACGCGCGAGCGGCCCCGTCCAGTACACGTGACGGGCCGGGTCGACCAGCGTCAACTGCTGCGTCTTCGAATCGAACACGACTTCGCGCCCGTCGGGCGTCGAGACGCGGATGCGGCGCGAGCTGAAGTAGCTCGCGCGCGTGGTCGTATCGCCGCTCACGAACGTGTAGCGCCCGACGATCGTGACGTCCGCGTGCACCAGTCGCGGCGCGGCCGCGAGGCCCACCGCGAACACGATCCACGCACCCCCTGCGAATGCGCGCATGGCACGGCTCCGGGTTGGATCCGACGATCGCGCGGCGCGCGTGCGCCACGCGGGAGGCCGTGGACCGCGGCGTGCAGGGGGCCGGCGCGAACGTCGCGACGCCGCGTGCCCTCCTCCCGACGGTTGGACGCACACGATCGCGACAAGGTTCCGTGAGGCCGGGGCAGCACGCCATTCCTGACGCCGGCACCACAACCTTCCGCGCGCTCGTACGTCTCTACGGGTGAAGGCCGCGCGATCCACACCCGCGACGATCCCGGCCCACGTGCCGGGAAGGAAGGAGGCTCGCCATGAGGCGCCTCGTCCTCTTCACCCTGGCCGCGATGCTGGCGGCCACGGCCGCCTGGGCGATGAACACGAAGGACGTCGTGTTCATGCACCGCTCCGGCATCGCCGACTCGCTGATCGTCCAGAAGATCCGGTACAGCGGCGCGACGTTCCACCTGGACGGCGGCGACATCCGTGACCTGCAGGATGCCGGCGTCTCGGACGCGGTGATCTCGGCGATGCTGCAGACCGAGGGCCGCGACCTCGCCCCCGCCTTCGACCCCGAGTGGGGCCCGCACCCGTACGTGTCGTACGTCGGCCCCTACCCGGCGTGGTACTACGCGCCCTACTGGGGGCCCTGGCGGCCGGGCGTGTTCGTGGACCTCGGCTTCCGCTTCGGTCACGGCCACGGGCGCTTCCGCCGCTGAGGCGGATGCGCCCGGACGATCTCAGCGCGCGGTCTTGCGCTGCGCCACGTCGGCCCACACGGCGAAGAGCAGGATCAGTCCCTTGATCACGTACTGCCACGTGATGTCGAGGTTCAGCAGGCTCATGCCGTTGTCGAGCGACGCCATCACCAGCGCGCCGACGAGCGCGCCCACCACCGTGCCCTCGCCGCCCATCAGCGACGCGCCGCCGATCACCGCGGCTGCGATCGCGTCGAGTTCGGCGTTCTGGCCTGCCGACGTGGTCGCCGCATTCAGCCGCGACGTGGTCACGATGCCCGCCAGCGCGCTCATCACGCCCATGGTGACGAAGAGGCCCAGCGTCGTCCGCGGGACGTCGATCCCGGCGAGCCGCGCGGCCTCGGCGTTGCCCCCGATCGCGTAGAGCCGGCGGCCGAACGTGGTGTCGTTGGCCACGAAACTGAAGACCGCGGCGAGCGCGAGCAGCAGCACGACCGACCACGGCAGGCCCTGGTAGAACGTCATGACGCCGCCGAAGCCCGCGACCGCCGTGACCAGCAGCGCGAGCCGGGCCGCCTCGATCCACACCGGCACCGGCGGCAGGCCGTCGCGCCGCCGCGCGGCGCGGGCGCGCAGCCGCATCGCCACCACGATCGCGAGCACCAGCAGCGAGGCGGCGAGCGTCGTGTCGTGCAACTGGCCCTCGACGGCGGGCCGCCACGTGGGCAGGTTACCCTGGCCGATCCGCTGGAAGCTCGCGGCCACGGATTCGCGCGCCATCTCGAGCCCCTGAGTCTGGCCGCCCGTGATCCCGATGATCAACCCGCGAAACGCGAGCATGGACGCCAGCGTCACGATGAACGCGGGCACGCGCCGGTAGGCGATCCAGAAGCCGTGCCACGCACCGATCGCGAGCCCCACGGCGAGTGTCGCCAGGATCGAGGGCACGACGCCCCAGCCGTGCGAGATCATGAGCGTCGCGCACACCGCACCCGTGAAGCCGAGCACCGAGCCGACCGAGAGGTCGATGTGTCCCGCCACGATCACGAGCACGATGCCCATCGCGAGGATCGCGGTCGTCACCGTCTGCACCACGAGGTTCGACACGTTGCGCGCGGTGAGGAACGTACCGTCAGTGAGGAACGCGAACACGATCCAGATCGTGGCCAGCGCCACGAGCATCACGTACTGCCGCGCGTTGGCGCGGAATCCCGCTGCGAAGCCGCCTCGCGCCGTCACGATCGCCTCCCGCTGGCCGCCACCGCGATCGCCCCGGTCGCGAAGCCCATCACCCGCTCCTCGGTCGCCTCGGCTCGCGCCAGCATGGCGGTCGCGCGGCCTTCGCACATCACGAGCACGCGATCGCTCATGCCGAGCACCTCGGGCAGGTCGCTCGAGACGATCACCACCCCCACGCCGCGGTCGGCGAGCGATTCGAGTATCTCGTAGATCTCGGCCCGCGCCCCGACGTCGATCCCGCGCGTGGGCTCGTCCAGGAACAGCACGCGCGGCTCGGCGAGCAGCGCCCGCGCGATCAGTACCTTCTGCTGGTTGCCGCCCGAGAGCTCGCGCACGCGCCGGTCGAGCGCCGAAGCGCGCACGTGCAGCTCGGCGGCACTGCGGGCGGCGGTGCGCGCCTCGGCCGCGTGGTCGATCACGCCCGCGCGCGAAACGCGCGCGAGGCTCGCGAGCGTCGTGTTCCGCACGACGTCCAGCTCGGGCACGATGCCGCCGCGCTTGCGGTCCTCGGTCACGAGCCCCAGCCCGAGCGCGATCGCCTCGTGCGGATCGCGCACGCGCACCTCGCGCCCGCCGATCCGCATGCGGCCCGCCACCGGCCGGCCCCACGCGCCGAACAGGCTCGTCACCAGTTCGGTGCGGCCCGCGCCCACGAGCCCGGCGATTCCGAGGATCTCGCCGCGGCGCACCTCGAACGACACGTCGCGCACGCGCGTGCGGCCGTCGGCCGGATCGGCGACCGTCCAGCCCTCGACCGCGAGCAGCGCCTCGCCGGGCTCGCGCACGCGGTGCGGGTAGAGCTCGCCCAGCTCGCGCCCGACCATGCTGCGCACCATGCGCTGCTCGCTCATGCGCCCGACGTCGTCGGTCTCGACGACGCGACCATCCCGCAGCACGGTGACGCGGTCGGCGATGCGCCGCACTTCGCCCAGGCGGTGCGAGACGTAGATCGCGCTCACGCCGCGGGCGCGCAGGCCGTTCAGGATCTCGAGCAGGCGGTCGGTCTCGGCCTCGGCGAGCGACGCGCTCGGCTCGTCCAGGACCAGCAGCCGCGCGTCGCGCGTCAGCGCGCGCGCGATCTCGACCAACTGCTGCTCGCCCATGCCCAGCTCGCTCACGCGCGTCGCCGGGCTCACGCGCAGCCCGACGCGCGCGAGCGCGGCCTCCGCGTCGCGGGTCGTGCGCGGCCAGTCCACGACGCCCGGCGCCGCGAGCCGCTCGGCGCCCAGGAAGAGGTTCTCCGCCACCGAGAGCGTGCGCACCAGCGCCAGCTCCTGGTGGATCACCGCGATGCCCGCGGCCTCCGCGTCGCGCACGGAACGGTAGTGCTGCGGGCGGCCGTCCAGCGCGAACGCGCCGCTCCAGCCGCCCATGGGATCGATGCCGCCCAGGATCTTGAGGAGCGTCGACTTGCCCGCGCCGTTCTCGCCCACCAGCGCGTGGATCTCGCCGCGGCGCACGTCGAACGACACGTCCTCCAGCGCGCGCACGCCGGGGAAATCGCGCGTCAGCCCGCGCACCTCGAGCAGCACGTCGCTCACGGGATCCGGCGCTCCGCCGTCACGGCTTGCGGTAGACCTGCTCGCGTCGCAGGTACCCCGAGGCGATCAGCACCGCGTCGAGGTTCTCGCGCGTCACCACCTTCGGGGTGAGCAGCACCGACGGGATCGGGTGCTTGTTGTTGCTCACGGTGCGGCCGCCGGTGTCGATCGGCTTCTTCTGCACCAGCGCGAGCGCCATGGCGATCGCCTGCTTCGCGAGCAGGCGCGTGTCCTTGAACACGGTCATGCTCTGCGTGCCCTGCACGACGCGAATCGCACCCGCGACCTCGGCGTCCTGCCCCGTCACGGGCACCTTGCCGGCGAGGTGCTGCGCGGCCAGCGCCTGGATCGCGCCGCCCGCGGTGCCGTCGTTGGGCGCGAGCACACCGTCGACGTGGTTGGCGTTGGCGGTCAGCGCCTGCTCCATGAGCCGCTGCGCCTCGGCGGGCTGCCAGTCGCGGACGGGCTGGTCCATGACCACCTTGAACGCGCCGCTCTTGATCTTGGCCGCGAGCGCGTTCATCGCGCCCTGGCGGAAGAGCTTCGCGTTGTTGTCCGTCGGCGAACCCGACAGCACGACGATGTTGCCCTTCGCCACGCGGCTCGCGAGGAACTCGCCCTGCAGCTCGCCCACCTTCACGTTGTCGAACGACAGGTACCAGTAGTCGCGCGGCGAATCGGTGACGAGGCGGTCGTAGCTGATGACCGGGATGCCCGCGCGCGCCGCCTTCTCGACGATCGCCGAGGCGCTCGAGGCGTCGTGCGGCGCGAGGATCAGCACCTGCACGCCCTGCGCGATCAGGTTCTCGCACTGGGCCATCTGCCGCGCCGCGTCGTTGTCCGTGACCTGCACGCGCAGGTCGATCCCGAGCCGCGCGGCCTCGGCCTCCATCGCCTGCTTGTCGCGCACCCAGCGTTCCTCGCGCTGCGTCGGCAGCGAGAGCCCGATCTTCGGGCGCGCCGACTGCGCGACCCCGGTTCCCATCGCCAGCGCGACCAGCACCGCCAGCACACAGCCCACGACGCGACGCATCCGCGACCCTCCGGTGTGCCGCGGCGGGCCGCGGCGGAACGACGCACGGTGCGCGGCCACGGGTGGGCCGCGCGCGATCCGGGCGACGATAGCACCGGCACGCGGCGGCGGGCACGCGCCGCGCCGGGGGCGCGGTTTCGCACCGCCGAACCGGCCCGGGGCGCCGGGCGACCTGTG
Source organism: Candidatus Eiseniibacteriota bacterium (assembly GCA_044223005.1). Lineage (GTDB taxonomy): Bacteria > Eisenbacteria > RBG-16-71-46 > RBG-16-71-46 > RBG-16-71-46 > CAIXRL01. The sequence continues at coordinate 323,674 of JBGAML010000002.1, read as the reverse complement.
GGGCAGCGGGAGGTCACGCGCGCGTGCGCCGCGCGTAAGCCCGATATCCATCCTCCTCCACTTGTAAGTTTGAACACGTTTCTCCGGCGCGACCTCCCCCGTCCGCGCCGAACCCTCCCGGAGGAGAACATGCGCCGCACCGCCGTCCTCGCCGCCGTCGCGCTCGCCTTCGCCGCCGCCGCGTCCGCCGCCCCGCTCTACCACCTGGTCGATCTCGGCATGCTGCCGGGCGGCACGTCGTCGGTGCCGCGCCACTTCGGCCCGGGTCCCACGGTGCTCGGGGGTACGGACCTCCCGGGCACGTTCGGCGGCCACGCGACGCGCTGGGACCTCACCGCGCAGGGCGGCGTCGTCTCGGTCACCGACCTGCTCGGGCTCACCGGCTTCGACGGCAGCTTCTCGAGCGGCATGAACGCCGGCGGCTGGATCGTCGGCTGGAGCAACACCGCCGACCCGCAGCCGCGGCCGATCCTCTGGCGCGCCGGCGACATCCTCGATCTCGACCGCGGCGGCGACGGCAACGCCAACGTCTATGCGTTCGACGTGAACGACGCCGGCACCATCTGCGGGATGATCACCAAGAGCGGCGGTGGCGGCGGTTGGAACGCCGCCATCTGGGTCGAGCGCGCCGGCCAGCCCGGCCGGTTCGACCGCTCCTTCCTGCCGATGCACCCGAGCGGCGATCCCGTCTTCGGCTGGACCGAGGCGCAAGCGATCGACGCCTCGGGACGCGTCTTCGGCCGCACCAATCTCGGCATCGGCGATCGCGCCTCGCTCTGGCTCGCGGACGCCGGGCACACACCCGTGCTGCTCGAGCCGCTCGCGAACTCGAACCAGAGCATGCCCGGCGACTGGAACGACGCCGGCGACGCCGTGGGCTACACCATGTATCCGTTCGGGCTGGACCGGGCGACCCGCTGGTCGCGCGACACGCTGCACACGCCGACGGAGCTGCCGATGTGGCCGGGCTACAACGAATCCCGCGCGCAGGTCGTCAGCGCCGACGGCGCGACCGTGCTCGGTTCGTCGTCACTCATCGACGTGACCGTGTTCCCGTGGGTCGCGCTGCAGACGCGCATCGTACTCTGGCGCGACGGCGCGATCTTCGACCTCGGCGCCTGCCTCGACGCGAGCGGCGCCGGCTGGACGCTGACCGACGTGGCCGACATGAACGCCGACGGCTGGATCCTCGCGACGGCGACGCAGGGCGGCATCTCGCGCGCGGTCGTGCTCCTGCCGCAGGCCTCGACGCTCGCCGTCGGCTCCGCGCCCGCGACGCGCGCGCTCGCCGCGCCTACGCCCAATCCCGCATTCGGCCGCGTCCAGCTCGCGTTCGCGCTGCCGCACGACGGCGACGCGAGCCTCACGCTCTATGACACGCAGGGCCGCACCGTCGCGCGGCTCGCGCACGGCTTCCACGCCGCGGGCGCCTACTCGCTCGAATGGAACGGCCGCACCGAGCAGGGCACCGCGGCGAGCCCGGGCGTCTACTTCGCGCGGCTCGAGGCCGGCCCGCTCAGCGAAACGCGGCGCCTGGTCTGGAGCGAGTGACCCGGCGCCACCGCCGCTACCGAACGCGCACGAGCCGCGTGCCGGCCTGTTCGCCGGCCACGCTCGCGCGCGCCAGGTAGACGCCGGCGGGCAGCGCACGCAGATCGAGCGAGACCTCGTACGCACCCGCCGGGGCCGCCGCCTCGGCGAGCGCGGCGACGCGCCGGCCGGCGAGGTCGAAGACTTCGAGCGTCACGCGACCCGGGCCGGGCATCTCGATGCGCAGGCGCACGTTGTCGCCCACCGGCTGGCCGGCCGCCAGCGCCAGCCGGAGCCGCGCGGGCGGCACCGCGCCGGGCGCGGAGACGTCGGCGATCGAGCGCTTCCAGAGTCCGTCGGCGCGCGCGGCGTAGAGATCCGAGCCCCGGCGCGCGAGGTTGAAGACGAACACGCCCGGCTGGTCGTCGAGCGGCTGCCACGTCGCGCCCTCGTCGCGGCTGGTCATGATCTCGGTGAAGTTGGGCACCGTGAACGCGCCGAAGAGATCGCTCCCCCGCTGCGCGAACGACGTCATGAACAACGTGCCGAGCCCCGGATCGGCGAGTGACCACGGCTCGTGCCCGGTGGCGCTGCGGAACACCCAGCGGTTGGTGCCGACCACCCAGCGGTGGCCCGTCCAGATCGCCGACAGCGGCGCGAGCCCGGCGAGGATGCCGACGTTGTCGAGCCACGTGATCGTCCAGTCGGGATCGCCGGGGTCGCGCCAGAACGCGTTTCCGTTGAAGCCCGCGCACGCGAAGAGCTGCGTGCCGTTGGAGGCGACGGCGTTCATGTTCGACGACTGGTTGGGTTCGAACACGTTGCCGAACGGCGACCATCCCCCGCCGCGCACGCTTCGCACCCACGCGCCCGATCCCGCCGTCGCCGCGACGAGGCTGTCGCCGCGGAAGACCATGTCGACCACGTCGAGCTGCGAATCGAAGAAGCCGCCGACGAGCCCGGTGTTGTAGGGCTGCCACGAAACGCCGAGGTCGTCGCTCGTGAAGACGCCGTTGCCGTACGTAGCGGCATAAAGCCGGTGGTCGCGCACCAGCGTCACCTGCACGCTCGTCACGCCCGGTGCGACGACGGCGGAGTGCGTCCACGTGACGCCGCCGTCGGTGCTCACGTGCACCGTGCTGTCGCCGCTCGCGGTGATCGTGTCGCCCACCACGCGCACGGCGTACATCGTGGTGGCGGGCAGGTCGGTGACGCGCGACCACTGCGCGGCGGCGGGTGACGCGGAGGCGAGCAGCAGCGCGAGCGCGAGCGGCGCTCGGGAGAATCGGGACACGGCGGGAACTCCTGGTGCGCGGGTGGGGTCCGGTGCGGCCGGACGGGCCGCGTCCGCGACGCGCCGGGGAGGATGGACCACCGCAGCGGGAACGCGCGTGAAGACGGCCGGGGACTGCTTCCGATGCGCGACCCGGCGGCCGGACTCGCGCGGAATGGCGCCGTCGCGAGCGGCTTCTCGCGAGGGTGCAGCCGCCGCCCCGAGGCGCCGAAAACCCCCGCGTGTCTCGGCCCGGCCACGACGGCCGCCGCCGGGGTGCGCGATCGCGGCAGAACCGCGTCCGAGGGGGATCGCATGAAGCAGACGCTCAAGGGAATCGACGAAATCCAGTGGTGGCATCGGGTTCCGCTCGGCGACGGGCGCTTCACCCCGGGCCTCTCGGACGTCAGCCGGCTCGAGGACGTGTTCCTCTTTCCGTCGCTCGACCTGACCGGCAAGTCGGTGCTCGACATCGGCTGCTGGGACGGCTACTTCAGCTTCCGCGCCGAGCAGCGGGGCGCGTCGCGCGTGGTCGCGATGGACGACCCCGACGTGCGCTGGGGCGGCACCGACGGCTTCGACTTCCTGCACGACCACTTCCGGAGCCGCGTCGAGTTCGTGAAGCGCTCGATCTACCAGCCGCTCGACGAGCAGTTCGACGTGGTGCTCTGCTACGGCGTGCTCTACCACGTCAACGATCCGCTCACCGCGGCGATCAACGCGTTCCAGATGTCGCGCGACATCGTCGCGTTCGAGGGCCTGATCCTCGACGTGCCGGACCCGATCCTGCTGCTGCTGCCGCCGGGCTCGGTGAACAACGATCCGACCAACCTCTACATGCTCTCGACCGGATGGCTCAACACCGTGGCGGAGCTCAATGGCTTCGAGATCGTGACGCACTTCCAGCAGACGCAACAGCGCGGCGCCACGATCTACCGGCGCGTGCGCGACGCGGTGCCGGGGTATCCGGCCTACTGCTACTCGCTGCCGCCGAAGAACGCGCCCGCGCACTGACGCCGCTCCGAACGCACGAACACCCGCCCGGCCGCGAGGCCGGGCGGACGTTGCGTCGAGGGCGCGCCGGCGCCGGTCAGGCGTGGGCGCGGATCGTCTTCTCGGCGAGGCGGTCGAAGGCGCGCACGCAGAGCTCCAGGTGCTCTTCCTTCGTGTCCTCGATCTTGTTGTGGCTGATGCCGTGCAGGCTCTGCACGAACATCATCACCGTCGGCACTCCCGCGCGAGCCACCTCGGCTGCGTCGTGCAGCGGGCCCGAGGGCAGCTTGTGGACCTCGCCGCACGTCTCGGCGATCGCCTGCTCGCAGAAGCCGAGCAGCTGCGGATCGAACAGCACCGGCTCGATGCTCCAGAGCCGGTTCCACGCCACCTCGACGTTGCCCTCCTTCGCGAACCGCTCGCTCGCGGCCCGCGCCTCGGCGAGCGCGCGCGCGAGCGCGGCGGCGTCGAGGTGGCGCTGGTCGAGCGTGATGCGGCACTCCTCGACCACGCTCGTCACGATGCCGGGCTTGGTCGTGCACGAGCCGATCGTGCCCACGCCACCCTGGCGGCCGGCGATCGCGTAGATCTCGGGTGACATCCTGGCCGCGGCGAGGAACGCGTCGCGGCGGCGGTTCATGGGCGTGCTGCCCGAGTGCGCCGCCTGGCCGTGGAACGTGATCGCGTGACGCTCGACGCCGTAGGTGCCGAGCACCACGCCGAGCGGCAGGTCCAGGTCGAGCAGCACCGGCCCCTGCTCGATGTGCAGCTCGAGGTAGGCGACGGCGTTCTTCAGTTCGCGGCCGCTCTCGGTCACCTTCTCGAAGTCGATGCCGACGTTCTTGAGCGCATCCGGCAGCCGGATGCCGTCGCGATCCACGAGGCCGCGCGCCTCGGCGACGTCGAGGTTGCCCGAGCACGCCGACGAGCCGAACAGGCTCTTGCCGAAACGCGCGCCCTCTTCGTCGGCCCAGTCGACGAGCCGCACCGTGACGGGCGGCACGTGGTCGTACTCGGCATCGATGCGGCGCAGCACCTCGAGCCCCGCGAGCACGTTCAGGCAGCCGTCCAGCCAGCCACCATTGGGGACCGAGTCCATGTGGCCGCCGATCAGCACGCACTTTTCGGAGCGGCCCTTCAACGTGCTCCAGAGGTTGCCCGCCGCGTCCACGTGCGTCTCGACCGGCAGCGTCGCCAGCTTGGACTTGAGCCACTCGCGCACCTTGGACCACATGGGCGTGAACGCGATGCGCTGCGCGCCGTTCTCGTCGGCGGAAAAGCTGCGGAGTTCCTTCAGTTCGGCGATCGTGCGACGGGGATCGAGGGCGTTCACTCGCAGGGCTCCCGCGGAGGTGGGACGGACGGCGTCGGGTGCGGCTCGTCCCGGCGGGACGCGCGAGCGCTGCCGCCGGGGCGAACATGCTGCCGAGTCGAGGGCGCCCGAGGCAAGAGCGGAATGCGCCCGCCGCGCGGCAGGGGCGTTACTTCTCCTCGTGGAAGCGCTCGTCCGCGGTGCCGCGGCCGCCGCGTGCCTCGCCGAACCAGCCCGAGCGGGCATCCGGGTGCGCGTCGAACTCCGGCACGTAGGGCTTCAGGTCCAGCACCGGCGTGCCGTCCAGGATGTCGAGTTCGGCGATGTGCAGCACACGGCCTTCGCGGCGCACGAGCCGCACCGGTGAGATGCCGATCGGGTTGGGCCGCGCCGGCGAACGCGTGGCGAAGAGGCCGTGCTCACGCGTGTCGTGGTAGGGCACGACGCGCGGCTTCCACCCGCGCACGCCCGTCATCCAGAAGATGACCCAGAGCCGGTCGTAGCCCTCGATGTCGTCGAGCGCCGCTTCGTACTCGGGCTCGATCACGATTTGTCCCGTCGCTTCGCGGCCGAACGCGGGCTGGATCGGGGTGCCCACCGGCGACACGAACTCCGAGCGCACGACGCCGATCGGCTTCAGCGCGATCGGCCCCGTGGGCGTCGGCGGATGCGGTTCGGGCTTCATGGGTGGAGCGTAGCAGCGCGCGGGACGCGGGGCGACATCTCAGCGCCGCGGTCGCGGGACCCAGACGGCGTCGCTGGCATATTCCGACATCTGCAGGAGCATCCTCCCTGTGTCGTCCAGGATCACCGGGGCGGGAATCGTTGGCAGCAGGATGAAGTTCCGGTACTGGCTGAACAGGAACCCTCGCGCGGGGGCCTCGGTCAGGCAGCGCCTCACTCTGTGCTCGAGGTCGACGTAACAAATGGGCCCGGTGAGGAAGTCCTCCTCCGGAGCCCCTGCCTCGAAGGAAGAATAGCTGATGCCGCGGACGGGAGTTGTGAGAAAGCTCACGAACCACGAGAGGCGCGCGCGCGCTTCGTCCGAAAGAGCTCTATCGTGGATGAGCACCACCTGAGCTGTGTCGAACACGTCGCCACCCTCGACGGCGGCGGGCTCCCCTCTCAAATCCTCCGGAGAGCGCGTGTGGTTCGTGCGTACCCCTCCGCGAGCTTCCGGCCAATCCGACACGTCGAACTCGGAGTCGTATTCGTCGCGGCTGATGGTGTCTCGACGAACCATGCGCCAACTCGATCCCGTCGAGTCCGAGTCCAGGAGTTCGGCCGCGACGCGCGAATCGACTGGACCGCGCCGACTGTCCAACAGCAGGTATCGAACGCACTGCCAGCGACGCAGGTCGGCGTTGAACCACCAGATGGGACTGCCTGAAGGCAGGCTTGCCGCGGCGTGCGGCCTGGCGCCGATCCGCCATGGAACGACGAAGATCGAGTCGCCCCTGGAGAACCAGGCGTGATCGAAGGTCTTGTCCCAGCGCACGCCTTCGAATCCCGCCTCGGCCGTCGTCGATAGGAAGAGCGCGTCCCTCCGCGTGCGCGAGTCCCAGATACGCCATTCGTCGCGCGAGCCATCTGCACTCCGCGAGAAGTACGACACGACCGAGTCCGGCTGCGCTGCTGCGCCGGCCGATTGCACGACGACCCCAAAACTGAGGGCGAAACCGATGAGCCCCAACACTGCGATTCGCAAGACCGACTCCTGACCGGGGGACGGCAAGAGATGAGACGCGCGTCGCGAGCCTACTCCTGCCACCTCACCCCGGCGACTCCCCGCCCTCCACCTCGCGCAGGATTGGGCGCACCGTGGTGCTGTCGACGCCGAAGAGCGTGCCCTGCGTGGGGTCTTCGAAGAGTGCGGCGAAGTCCTCGGGGGTGAACGCGCGGGCGAGGCGGGCGACGAAGTTCTTCCGCAGCACGCGCCGGTAGTGGGCGGCGTCGTAGTCACGCGGGTCGTCGGCGGTGGGCCGCTCGCGCACCCAGCCGGCTCCCCCGCCGTGCGTGCGGTAGACGCGCACGCGCTCGCCGCGGCGCCACTCGCGCCGGCCGGCGGCGAGCATGGCTTCGTACGGCAGCTCGCGGCGTGAGCCCCGTGTCGCGGCGTACTGCGCGGCGTTCTTGGTCAGCCGCACGCGCGCCGACACGTCGTGCGTGGCGTACGCGCGGGCCGCCAGCGCGTCGAGCGTGTGCACGTACGCCTCGCGCACGCCGGCCACGTCGCCCGCGAGCAGGCAGCCGACCGCACGGCGCAGGAACGCCTCGCCGAACGGTTCGGCGCGGCTCGAGCGGAACGCGACGCCCCGCAGCGTGAGCTTGCCGTCGTAGCCCAGCAGCGCGTAGTTCTTGGGCTCGTGCGAGAGCATCGCGGCGTAGCGGCCCTCGAACTCGAGCTGCACGAGCTTCGGCAGCAGCGCCGCGACCTCGGCGACGACGCGGCGCTCGTCGGCCTCGGTCCATTCCGGCGGCACCGCGAAGTAGACGCCGTCCGTGTCGGCCTCCAGCCGTGTCACGCCGCGCGCGGCCAGCTCGCGGCAGATCATGCCCAGCGTCTCGCGGCCGCGGCGCGTCACCTCGTTGGCGGCGTGCACGTCGGCGAAACGCGTCAGCTCCCCGCCCGCGGCGAGGTAGCCGTAGGCGGTGTTCACCACCAGCTTCATCGCCGCCGACATCGCCTCGTGCATGAACCGCTCGGCCGAGCCCGGCGGCGCGATCTTCGCCGCCGCCTTGGCGGCGAGCCGGCGCTCGACGAGCCCGTCCACCAGCGCGAGCAGCGCGCCCAGGTGATCGCGCTTGGGGCCGATCCGGAACGCGCGCATGAGCGACGGATAGAGGCTCGCGACGTCCGCCTTGACCACGCGCGTCGCGACGCCGGTCGCGAACAGGTGCAGCGCCGCGCCCGTGTGCGTCGTGCCGTCGCTCGGCGCGTGCGCGGGCACCGCATGGCCGGCGCGCAGGTAGGCGCGCACGAGCAGCGGATCGATCACGCCCGTCGCGGCGCCCGCGTCGGCCAGCTTCTCGTAGCGCCGCGGCGCGATCTGCGCCAGAGCGAACGCCGCGCCGCCCAGCAGCCGCGCCAGCGCCGCCACCTCGACCACGTCGGCGGTCGCGTAACGGCGCACGCGCTCGGGGTCGGTGCGGAAGGTCGCGTGGATGAGATCGCCGCGGATCAGCACGCGCTCGGGGCCGGAGATCCCGAAGTGCTTCGCCACGGCCTTCAGCCCATGGCCCGGCAGCTCGCGGATCGCGAAGTCGTACCGGCGCACCGCGTCCAGTGTGTCGATGCACTCGCGCCCCGGAATCACGATGCGCTCCGCGTCGCGCCGCGTCGGCCGCGATCGCAGGCCCAGCGACGGGATCCGCCCGAGCGGCAGCGGAACCCCCAGGCGGCGCGCGCGCTCGGCCAGGAACGGCAGGTCGAAGCCGAACAGGTTGTGGTTCTCGATCACGTCCGGGTCGCTCGCGGTGATGCGCGCGACCAGCCGCCGGATCAGGTCGGCCTCCGACGCATCGTCGGTGTGCGGCGTGTCGAGCACCTCCTCGCGGCCGTCCGGATGCCGGATCGCCACCATGAAGATGCGCGAGCGGTCGGCGAAGAGCCCGGTCGTCTCGAGGTCGAACTGCAGCCGGTGGAGCTGGTCGTACGCGAGGTCGCGGAAGTACGTGCGCCCGGTGGCGACGAGGTACTGCTCCTCGGGCGGCAGCGCGAGCACGTGCTCCTTGCCGAGATCGCGCAGGCTCTCGACCTCGCGGCCCAGCCGCGCCGAGGCGCCGCGCAGGATCGTGCGCGTCAGCATGCGACCGTCGTCGGCGCTCACGCGAAAGCGCAGCTGGCCCGGGCCGTCGAGTTCGCGCCACGTCACCGCGGCGCGCCGGTCGCCCTCGGGCGCGAGCGCTTCGCCCAGGTGCTGCAGGTCGTCCAGCCGGTCGAGCAGCGCCCACGGCCGGAAACGCTCCTCCTCGCGCACCAGTTCGCCCGAATCCGGCAGCCGCCGCCACACGGTCGCACGCCCGCCCGCTTCGGCCCACACGGCGACGATTCCGGGCGTCGGATCCCAGCCCCAGAGTCCCTCGTGCAGGTGGCGCGTGGCCGCATCCTCGAGCGTCATGGCGACACGATACACGCCCCGCACGTACCGCGCGTTCAGCGCGGGCGAACGCGACCCCAGTCGAGCGCAACGTTTGCGTGTCGAAACTCGGAATTGACGCGAACGTTCGTTGCATCGCGGGGCCGGCAACACGGACTCTTCCGCGATGCGACTCGCTCCCCCCCCGTTCGCGCGTGCCCGCATGGCCGTTTTCGCGCTCGCGCTGGCCGCGCTCCCTCACGCCGCGGTGCACGCCACCACGTGGCTCGTGCACGACGACGCCGGGCTCCTCGCGGCCAATGCCGGCGTCGTGGCCGGCGACCTCGTGCTCGTCTCCCCGGGCACGTACACGGTCCCGGTCCAGCCGCACGCCAACGGCACCGCGCTCCAGCGCATCACGTACTGCGGCTCGATGGCCGCGCCGGATTCGGCGGTCGTCGCGGGCATCCGGCTCGACCGCGCGGGCCAGGGCGGCTCGGGCGACTGGGGCGACTACGTCACCGTGAAGTGGATCGCCACGAGCGCCGGCGCGGGTTCACGCCCGTACTCGAGCCGCAAGCTCGGCGGCAACCTGTACGTCGCGCGCTTCGATTCGCTGATCGGCGTCCACGGCACGGGCAGCCTCGATGCCGTCGCGAAGCACTGCGTCTACGACAGCCTGCAGCTCTCCGGGCTCGACTGCCACATCAACATGCGCGACGACTTGGGCAACGCCGACGGCGGCGACACGCGCGACTACGACTGCCGCGTGACGGGCAACCTGATCCAGAACTCGCGCTTCGACTACACCAAGACGCTGAACGCCGACATGCAGTTCATCGTCCTGATGCGGGCGCAGTACAACACGTTCGCCGGGAACACATTCAACTTCACGCAGAACGACTCGGGGTTCGCGTTCGCCTCCGAGACCTACTTCTCCTACTTCAACTCGTTCCAGGGCAACACCTGGAACCTCGACTTCAACTCGAACGCGAACACGGTCGCCTACTGGGGCTGGCGCGACAGCTCGGCGTGGAACCGCTACATCGGCAACGTGGTGAACGCGCACGGCACGGCCGGCGTCAACTTCGGGCTGTCGCAGGACGGGCACATCCAGCATTCGGTGCACCACCACTACCTCGGGCACAACGTCTTCAACCTCGCGAACCCGAAAACCTACGGGCTCGGCTACACCGAGGACGCGAACACCGACACGATCGAGTTCAACGTGGTCCGCTGCGACGGCGCGATCGCCTTCCAGTTCGGCAAGATCACGCGCAACTGCGTCGTCCGCCACAACACCTTCCTCTCGACCTATCCCACCGTCGCCAAGTTCAACTCGTACGTGGCTGCGTCGGGCACGAAGATCGTCGGCAACATCTTCTACTCCACGGCCCCCAACGCCGCGGGCTCGCTCGCGACCATCGAGATGCCCGAGACTGGAGTGTTCGTGGACTCGGGCGGCGTCGTCTACTCGGCCGGCGGCACGCCGGGCCACGCGATCCGGCTCGGAACCGTCTCGGGCGCGCCGGCGAGCGGCCCGGGCTACGGGCTGCCGGACAAGTTCGTGTGGGCGAGCCCGCGCTTCGCGGACTCCACGTTCGCGACGTTCGATCCCACGCTGCTCCCCGAGAGCGGCGCGCGCAGCGCCGATCTCGAGGGCGGCTACGCCGGCGCGGTGGAACCCGACGGCGTGCCCACGAGTTTCACGCTCACGACCGCGGCGACCGGCAGCGGTTCGGTCGCGCCCGCGGGCCCCACGACGGTCGCCGCCGGTGCGAACGTGACCGTGACTGCGACGCCGCAGCCCGGGCACGAAATCGCCTCGCTGCTGGTCGACGGCGCCGACCAGGGCGACTTGACCCGCTTCACGTTCACCGGCGTCCGCGCGAACCACCGCGTCGAAGCCGTGTACGTGCCCGCCGCCGCGTCGACCGCCGTCCCGCGGACGAAGATCACGGCACTCGCACTCGCCCCCATCGCCCCCAATCCCTCACCCGGCACGGTGGCGATCGATTTCAGCCTCGCGTCGCGGGGTCACGCGCGGCTTCGCGTGCTGGACGTCGGCGGCCGCCAGTGCGCCGTGCTCGCCGACGGCGAATACGCCGCGGGTCACGTGCGCGCGACGTGGAGGGCGCCGGCGCCCGGCATCTATTTCGCGCGGCTCGAGGCCGCGGGCCGCACGCTCGTGCGCCGTTTCGAGATCGTGCGATAGACGCGGCGCGGCGCGCACGCACCACGGGCCGGAGCGCGGTGAGCGCCCCGGCCCATGTCGCGAACGGCGCGTCAGCGCATGCGGGCGACGGTAAGGACGTGCGACTCGTAGCGGCCCATGATGCGCACGAGGTAGAGCCCCGCCGGCACCACGAGGTCCGCGCCGTCGCGCCCGTCCCACGCGAGCGCGTGCGGCCCCGCGGTCATGGCGCCGTTCGCGAGCGAGCGCACGCGGCGGCCGCCCGCGTCGAAGACCTCCACGCGCACCGGCTGATCGAGCGCGAGGGTGAAACGCAGCTGCGTCGCCGACGCGAACGGGTTCGGTGCGGCGGCCGCGGGCATGGCGCTCGCAGCGGGTGGCGGCGCGCTGGCGGTGAGGCAGACCGGATTCGGGAACTGGTGCGTGCCGGCGTACACGCCGCCCGACGCCAGGTCCGCCGACGTCATGGTCTCGTCGATGGCCTGGCCGTGCACGTCGAAGAGCCGCAGCGCGAGCGGGAACGCCAGCGCCGTGCCGGTGGTCGCGACGAACGAATCGTAGGTGGTTCGCGGCGCCGTGAAGTAGCCCGGACCGCCGTTCTCCTTCACCTGAACGGAGTCGATCCCGAACCGGTGCTCCAGGACCTTGAATGCGACGTAGTAGATGTTCGAGCCCGGATCGATGGAGATCTTGACCGGCGTCGAAAACGGACACGGCGTCGAACGCCACGTGATGGGAACGATGCCGAGCAGCGGGTTGCCGATCGCGGCGAACGCCGCCTGGCTCATGTCGAGATCCCCGCTCGTGCAACTCGGGCACTCGTCGCGCACGCGGGCCACGATGGTCCCGAGCGGCCCCGTCACCTCGAGGCAGCGCCCGCAGATCCCGGAGCCCGCCCATCGTGACGGCGTCACCGCGACGGTGTATTCCCCCGGCGTCACCGCCGGCAGGCCGCACGCGACGCTCGCGTCGTCGGGCGGCGAATACCAGGTCGCCGAACCGGAGCCGCTGATCGCGGCCGGGCACGGGGCCTCGGCGGCGCGGACGGCGGCCGGTCCGACGAGCGTCAGGAGCAACAGGCAGGCGGAGAAGCGCAGTCGCATGGGGCCTCCGGGGCGGGATGGGCGCACGTCGGACACGATGCCGCTCGTTTTCGGCGCACCGATCGTACTCCTTCACGAGACGCCGTTCGCACCCGAAACGCCGCGGGCCGGAGCGCCTCGTCGCGTCCCGGCCCGCCTCGCTTCGCCTCACGCGCAGCCTGCCCGCCGCGCGGCCCCGCTGCCCTACCTCGTCACCACGAGCCGCCGCGCCGCGAGCCGCGCGCCGTCGACCTCGAGCGTCACGAGGTAGAGCCCCGCACGCACGCGGTCGCCACCCGCGTCGCGGGCGTCCCACTCCGCGGCGTGGCGGCCCGCCGCCACGTGCCCGAGCTCGCGCGACCACACGAGCCGGCCCGCGATGTCGTGCACGCGCACGCGCACGTCGGCGTCGCGGGCGAGCGAGTACTGCAGCGTCGTCGCGCCGCGGCTCGGGTTGGGGCCCATGGCGGCGAACGCGGTCTGGAGCGTGCCGCCCGGCGCCACGTCGGCGTAGCCGTCGAACGACAGCGTCGCGTCCACGCTCTGCACGCTGCCGCAGCTGTTGCTCATCTCCGCGTGGTACTTCCCCCAGTCGGTCTGGCCGTTGGTGAAGTCGATCTCGAGCGTGCTCGTGTGCGCGCCCGACACGATCGAACCATGTCCCGTGAACCCGTCAGCGAGCGGGACGCCGTTGCGGTACCACTGCGTCGAGTAGCCGCTGTAGCCCGGCGGCGGCGACGCGGTGAACGTGACGTTCGTCCCCGGCGCGACGTTGCGCGACGAGGGCTGCGTCGCGAACCACGGCACGCCGGTCTCGGTGTAGCGGGCCCACGTCGGAGCGCGGAGCAGGCCGTCGTCCACGTACTGGAAGCTGCCGCCCACGTGCAGCTCACCGTTGTAGAGGCACATCGACTCCACGGTGTTGGTGGCGCCGCTCATCGCGTGCCACGTCCCGTCCCACCAGGCGAGGTGCTGGCACGACAGGCCGCCGGCGAGCAGGAACTCGCCGCCCACGTAGAGCCGGGTCCCAGCCGCTCGCAGGGCGTGGACGGCGCGATTCGTGCCGCCCGAGCCGAGCGTGGAGATGCTGGTGCCGTCCCACGTCGCGAGGTTCGGGCTGCCCGGCACGCCGGTGAACTCCCCGCCGATCACGAGCTGGCCGTTGTAGACCTCGAGCGCATGCACGTACCCGGTGGAGAAGACGCCGCCGCATGCGGACCACGTCGAGCCGTTCCAGCGCGCGAGTCCACCGGTCGGGACGCCGTTCACGCTGGTGAAGGAGCCGCCGGCGTAGAGCTGGCCGTTCCAGACCTTGAGCGCCTCGACCGAGCCGTCGAAGTTGCCGACCGATTCCCAGCTGCTGGCCGCCGTGTTCCAGCGCGCGATGTGGCCGAGCGGCGTGGCGCCCGAGGCCGTGAAGCTGCCGCCGGCATAGAGCGCGCTGTTGTAGCGCTCGAGCGCGCTCACCGCCGCGTTGAACCCCTGGCCCATCGGCGCCCACGCCGGAGGCGTGATGATGGTCGTCTTCTCGATCCAGCGCGCGACGTGATTGCAGGCGAGGCCGCCCGCGACGGTGAAGTACCCACCCGCGACCAGCTCGTAGCTGGGATTCACCAGGGTTCCGGACGTGTAGGCGCACAGCGCCGTGACGTCGGCGTCCGTCCCCGTGCCGAACGCCGAGAGCCCCGTCGTGCCTCGCCAGGCGCCGATGTTCGACACGGACGGTCCCGTGCCCGCGTACGCATGGAAGTACCCGCCCGCGACCAGGCGGCCGTTGTACGGCGTCATCGCCGCCACGCTCAGCGCCGAATAGCCGCCGAACGCTCCCCATTCCGTGCCGTTCCAGCGGCCGATGCCGCCCACGGGAATGAAGTCGAGCTGTTGGACGTCGCCCACCGCGAGCAGCTCGCCGTTGTAGGGTGCCAGGTCGTAGATCACCGCCGCGTGATTCACGGCCCCCTGGCCGACCGACACCCAGCGCGTGCCGTCCCATCGCGCCACGCCTCCGGCCAACATCCCATCGAGCGATTCGAACGATCCGCCGGCGTAGATCGAACCATTGTAGATGCCACAGGTCAGGAAGATGCCGCTCGGCACCGCCTGCACCGCCCGCACGTTCCAGCTGAAGCCGTTCCAGCCCCCGACGGCCGGGGTCGTCGCGCCATTCGCGCCGGTGAACGACGTGGCCGCGAGGAGCTCGCCGTTGTAACCGCCCTCGAGGTCGTTGACGTAGTACTTCGGCTCGCTCGACAGCGCGTGCCACGTGCCGTCGAAGCGCGCGATGTAGTTCGCGGCCACCCCGCCCGCGTGGTGGAACGAGCCGCCCGCGTAGAGCACGCCCTGCCAGGCGTGCAGCGCGGACACCGTGCCGTCCGTGCCGCCGCCCACGGATTGCCACGTCGCGGTCGCCTCGTCCCAGCGCCCGATGTTGCTGACGGGGTCGGCCCAGGACGGATTCGCGACGAAGTAGCCGCCCGCGTAGAGCTCGCCGTTCCAGACCGCGAGCGCGTTCACGTTGCCCGTCGCCGTACCACCGCCCAGGCTCGCCCACGAGACGCCGTTCCAGCGCAGGACGTTGTCGTCGTCGGCCGCGGGATTCGTGTCGCCATCGCCGGCCGCGACGACCTGGCCGTTCAGCACCGCGAGCGCGCGGACGGTGAAGGTGATCCCCGGACCGAACGCGTTCCACGTTCCCGTCGCGGGATCGCGCCACGCGACGTTGTGGGTCGCGACGCCGCCGATCGAGGTGAAGCTGCCCGCCACCACGAGGCGCGGGAACAGCGGCCCGTCGCCGTCCGGATCCCACGACGTCGAGCAATAGAGCTTGCCGACGACGCTGCTGGCGGTGCCATTGTCGAACGGGCCGGGCAGCCACCGCTCGCACTGGGCGAACGTGGGCAGCGGGGCACAGCAGCAGGCGGTGAGCAGGATCGCTGCGGCGATGCGGCGGCGCATGGGGCGCTCCTCGAGGGTGGGTCGGACCACCCACGCACCGCGCGCGGATGGGCTCGCGTTCTCCCTACGTCCCGCCCGCCCGGAGCGAACACGGGGGCCGAGCCGCCGCGCGGCTACCGCCCGGAGGCCTCGAAACCCGCCCAGAAGAACGGGTGCGTCGAGCGGCCGTCGGTGCGGCGCCGGGCCAGCACCTCACGCGCCGCCGCGCGAACCGCGGGCGCGGCCGCGAGCCCGTGCGAGCGCCCGCGATAAAGCGCCACCATCCACTCGCGCGTCGCGGCGTCGGCCACCGCCCAGCGGCTCGCGATCACCGTGCGCACGCCCGCAAGGTGGAACGCGCGGCGCATGCCCGACTGGCCCTCGCGCAGCCACGTCTCGCCCTCGCCCGAATGACACGCCGAGAGCACGACCCAGTCGGTGCCCGCGAGGTCGAGCGTCGCCACCTCCTCGGCGGTAAGCAGGCCCTCGTTCTCGTCGTGCGCGCCGTCGGCCGCGTGGTTGGCGCCCGCGAACGCGAGCCACACGTGCCCCGGCACCTGTCGCGGCGCCGAGGCACGCGGCGCGGCGGCGCTCGCGCCCGGCGCGCGCTTCGGCGACTGCGACGGCGCGGCGAGCGCGGCCACACCGCCCACACCGCGCAGCGCCGTGCTGCCGACCGCCACGCACGTGTCGCTGAGCACGATGCCGTGCGTCGCGAGGTGGATCACCGCGCGGCCCGGCGCCTCGCGCTTGAAGTCCGCTTCGTCGGCGCGATTTCCCACGCGCAGCTCGGACGCGCCCGCGCGCACGGGCCAGAGCGCCGCGATCGCCTGCACCTCGGCACGCGCCGCGGGCAGCGATTCCAGCCGCGCCGGGCGTCCGTCGGCGCACGGCCAGCCCGTCACACCCGAGCGGGTCGCGGCGTGGCTCGTGTCGGCCGCCGCCGGCGTCAGGTCGAAATCCGGATCGCCCACCGCGAGCAGCCCGCCCTTCGCGGGCAGCGACGGCCGCAGCAGCTCGCGCTCGGCGTTGAGCAGGTGCACCACGTAGGGCGCGTCGGCCACGTAGCCCGCCTCGCCCACCGGCAGTGCGAGCCACGGCACGTTCCACGTCGAGGCCTCGGGCACCACGAACACGTCCGTCACGTCGCCCAGCGCGCGCAGCACAGGCGCCCAGAGCTTCTCGCGCACCACGGCACCCTTCGCGCGGCACGCCCGCTCCGCCGCGCGGATCGCGGCCGGCGCGCCCGACGGTGGCGTCGCGAGCGCGGCCGTCCACGCCGCGATCGCGTCGCCCAGCGCGCCCTCGTCGCCCAGCGTCACCCAGCGCGGCGTGCCGCCCGCCACGGCGACGAACGCGCCCAGCGTGCGCGCGTCGCGACCCGTGCCCGCGGTGGCGAAGCCGACCAGCGCCTGCCGCGGCGAGAGGTGCGAGAGCACGTGCGTCAGCGTCACCGTGTCGACCGAAGCGCCGCCCACCGCGCGGCCCATCTGCTGTTCGGCCGCGTCGGCCGCCGCGCGCGCCTGCGCGAAGCGCTCCGCCGTAGCCGGATCGTCGGGGTGCGCCGCACCCGAGACCACGAGCTGCGCGAGCGAACGCTGCGCCGCGAGCCAGCGCGCATGCGCTCCCGCCACCGCCGTGTCCGCCGCCTGCCACGCCGCGAGGCGCCGCGACGTCACCTCTTCGCGCACCAGCCCGCGCCAGCGGATCTGCTGCTCCCACGCTGCCGCCGCGCGCGCCGGATCGCCCGCGCTCGCCAGCTGGTCCAGCACGTCGCCCGAGGTGACCGACTGCTCGGCCAGCTGCACCGCCTGGTGGTCGGAGAGCGCGTAGGCCTGGTAGCGAAGCCGTTCGCGCTGCAGCGATGCCGCTTGCAGCGCGTGCGTCCACGCCGAGTCCGCGAGCCCCAGCCGCGCCTCGAGTCCCGCGCGCGACTCGAGCCAGTGCGGCCACTCCGCCGCCGCGCGCGCGCTCGTTTCGCGCGTCAGCGTGTCGATGCGCGCGAAGAGCTGCTCCGCGCGGTCGCGGTCGCCGGGCCCCGCCAGCAGCACCGCCTCCTCGCTCGCGAGATCGGCGAGGCGGCCGCCCCAGCGCGTGCGTTCCGGCCAGATGCCGCGCACCGCCACTTCGAGCGAATCCCATGCGGCGCGTTCGTCGCCGCGCAATCGCGCGACCACCGAGCCCATCGCGTGCAGGTAGGTGGCGTTGGAGAGCGGCGTCGCCGTCGACATGACGATCGGCCAGAGCGCCGCCAGCTCGGCGCGCATGCCGGTCGTGTCGCCCACCGCAGCAGCGTCCTCGAGCGCCGAGATGCGCACGTTGATCACCTGCGGGTTGGTGCGGCCGATCTGCTCCGCCATGACCGGCGCGATCTCGCGCAGCCGCCGCAGCGCCTCGGCGTGATCGCCCAGGTCGGAGATCCGGTACGCCAGCCGCACGCGCGCCCGCAGCGTCGGCGCCGCATTCTCGCCGAAGCGCACGCGGGTCAGCTCGTACGAGCGCTGCGCCAGGTCCACCGCGTCGGCGAGGTTGCCCACGCGCTGCTCGAGCGTGGTGAGCCGCCCGAACACCTCGTCGAGCTGGGCGGCAGCCTCCTTGTGGTGCTCGCCGATCTCTCGCGCGCGGTTCAGGTAGTCGCGCGCCGCGTCGAACTCGCCCAGATCGCTCAGGTACTGGCCGTACTCGCCCAGCGTGGCGAGCTGCTCTTCCCACGTCGGGATCGTCTTGGAGCGCGCGATCTCGATCGCGCGCAGGAACTGCTCGCGCGCCTCGGATTCGCGCCCCAGGAAGTGCAGCGCCAGCGCCATGCGGCGGGTCGCCGCCGCGACGCGCAGCGTGTCCATGGGCGACTGCGCCCGGAGCTGGTCCAGGAACCCTCGCGCGTGCTCGTACGCCTTGTCGTGCTGGCCCACGTCGTCGAAGTAACGCGCCGCCCAGCCCTCGGCCCACACCATGAGCTTCTCGCCCGGCGGCACGTGCCGGGCGCGCAGCGTGATCAGCCGCTCGATCGCGTCGCCCGCCTTGCCGTCGTTGACCAGCCGCTGCGAGTAGCGCGCCGCCGCGACGAACGAGAGCGCGTGCGTGAGGTCGAGCGTGTCCGGGTGCGGCGACGCCTCGATCCGCGCGATCAGCGCCTGCGCCACGCTGTCGACCACCGCGTACCGGCGCGCCGACTGGAGCGCGATCAGGCTGTCCCACTCCGCCTGGACGACCACCGTGTCCCGCCCCGCGGGAGCCTTGGGACGCGCCGCCGACGGTGAGAACGAGCCACCCAGCAGCAGCGCGAACAGTGCGGCGAGGCAGGCCAGGCGCATCACGGGCGGTCCTCCGGGGAATGATCGGGCCTGCCGGGAAACGCCGGCCCGGGCGGCGAATCCGGGCAAGCTAGCACTGGCAAGGCCCGGCTCGCGATCAGTTCTTCGCAGCAAGGCGTGGCGCCCTCTACAATGAACGGCCAGCCGGAAGCACCCCGGGACCCCGAGACGCCATGAGCCCTCCATCCGCTCCATTGCCGCCCTCGCCGGGCGACGCGCTCGAGTCGACGACCAGCTTGCTGCGCCGCGCCAAGGACGGCGACCGCAATGCGCTGGAGTCGCTGGCCGCGCGTTACTTGCCGCGCCTGCGCCGCTGGGCCAGCGGCCGGATCCCGGCGCGCGCGCGGAGCCTGTTCGACACCGTCGACCTGGTGCAGGAGACGTTGCTGCGGACGTTCGAGAACCTGGACCGGGTCGAACTGCGCGGCCCCGGCGGGTTCGAGGCCTACGTTCGTTCCGCCGTGCTCAATCGTATTCGGGATGGGATCCGATACGCCGACCGGCGTCCCGGACCCGGTGAAGTGCCCGACTCGCTCCCCGATGCCGGGCCCTCGCCGCTGGAACTGGCGATCGGCGCCGACCTCGCGCAGCGATACGAACGCGCGTTCACGACGCTCTCGCCCGAGGACCAGCACCTGCTCCACCTCAAGGTGGAGCTCGACTGGAACTACGAGGAGATCCGCGTGATGACCGGACGCGACAGCAGGGATGCCGTGCGCATGGCCGTGACGCGCGCGCTCGGACGACTGGCGGAGGCGATGCGACATGACGCCTGACGAACGCGCACTGCAGGAACTGCTCGAGTCGATCGCCAACGGTGAGCCCACCGACTGGGCGCGCGCCGAAGGCGCCGCCGACGCGAAGCAGCGCGAGCACGTGCGGACGCTGCACGACCTCTCGCGCGTCGCCGACTTTCACCGCTCGCTGCAGCACGGCGCCGACGACGGCGGCCTGTTCGAGGGCGGCCGCTGGGGCGAGCTGCTGCTGCTGGAGAAGGCCGGCGAAGGCGCCGACGGCAGCG
Organism: Candidatus Eiseniibacteriota bacterium; assembly: GCA_044223005.1. Lineage (GTDB taxonomy): Bacteria > Eisenbacteria > RBG-16-71-46 > RBG-16-71-46 > RBG-16-71-46 > CAIXRL01. Next base: position 303,942 of record JBGAML010000002.1, on the reverse strand, counting down.
TGTATCGCGCCTGGGACCCCTCGCTGCGGCGCGAGGTCGCCTTGAAGCTCGCACGCACCGGAGCGCCCGTCGGCACCATGCTCGACGAAGCACGCGCGCTGGCGCGGGTGCGCGATCCGCACGTGGTCACCGTGCACGGCGCCGCCGAACACGACGGCCGCGCCGGGTTCTGGATGGAGTACCTGCGCGGCCCCTCGCTCGAAGTGCTGCTCGGCATGGGAGCACTCGCGCCCGCGCGCGTGGCGCAGTTGGGCGCCGAGATGGCGCGCGCGCTGGCCGCCGTGCACGGCGCCGGAGCGCTGCACCGCGACGTGAAGCCCGCGAACGTGATCGCCACCGACGACGGCCACTTCGTGCTCGTCGACTTCGGGCTCGGGGAGCATGCGGGTTCTGCTGCCGGGCTTGCGCGGCCGTTTTCGGGCACTCCCGCGTACATGTCGCCCGCGCGGCTTCTTGGCGCTGTCGCGTGCGCTTCGGATGACTTGTACGCGCTCGGCGTCACGCTGCGGCGCGCGCTGACCGGGCGCGCGCCGTTCGCGGCTTCTTCTTTGGAGGCGTTACGTGCGGAGGCCGCCGCGGGGCCCGCGGTGGCGCTGGCCGCCGACGCCCCGGGTGCGCCGCCAGCGCTGGTCGCCGCGATCGAGCGGCTGATGGCGGCAGCTCCGGCGGCGCGGTTCGCGAGCGCGACCGACGCGCGCGCGGCGCTGGAGGCGTGCGTGGCGGATGCGGGCGCCGGGGCGGTCGGCGCGCGCGACGCGGGCGCGGCAGCGCGTGACGCGACCGTCGCGGGCAGCGCGGCCGGGACGATGGGCGGCGCGCGCGCGGTAACCGCGTCGCGACGCGGCCAGCTCGCGCTGCCGCTGGCGATCGGGGCGGTGGTCGCCGTCGCCGCGCTGCTCGCGTGGCCGCGCCTGCGGCCGCGGACGACGGAGGTGCCGACGCCCGCACCTTCGCTTGCGGCAGTGGCGCCGGTCGCATACGACGTGAGCGCGACGCTGATGCGAGGCGACGCCGGCTCGACCACCGCGCTGGTGGACGGCGACGCCGTGAAGCCCGGAGATCGGCTGCTGCTGGAGTTCCGCGCGAGCCAGCCCGCGTACGTCTACGTGCTCAACGCCGACGACAAGGGCGAATCGTACCTGCTGTTCCCGCAACCACTGTTCGACCAGAAGAACCCGATCGCCGCCGGCGCCACGGTGCGAATGCCCGGCACGCGCGCCGGCAAGGAAAGCGGCTGGGTCGTGACCAGCCGCGGCGGCCACGAGCATTTCCTCGTGGTGGCGAGCCCACAACCCGTCCCCGAACTCGAAGCCGAGCTCGCAACGCTGCCCGCGGTCTCGCCCGACCGCCCGATCAGCTACGCCCGCGTCGGCGCCGCCCCGCTGGACAAGCTGCGAGGCGTCGGCGGCGTCGCGGACCTGCCGGTGTCGGCTGGCAGCGCATCACGCGGCACGGAGGTGTTCGGCAAGTTCCGAGCACTGGCCGGCCAGGAGCAGGGCGTGCGGGGCGTCTGGGTGCGGCAGGTGACGCTGAGGAATTAGAGCGAAGGCGGGTTCGAAGATACCTGAAGCCGAGTCCGCGCTTACTTCGGCATCAGTTGGCCGATTCCTGTCGCGCGGTCGATTTCTCGTCGAAGACTCGAGTAGCTGTCATCAAGCCGCCGAACTGCAGCGAGCTCACATTCGGCAGTGTCGTTCTCGTGCAGAACGCTCGCGCGAAGGTCGCGCACTGTTACGCCCAGCAACGTATCGACAGCTGCCGCCACGCCCGCCATGAACTCCACACTGAACACTCGCCGCTGGCGGCGACCACCGTTCTTGGACATGCTGGACATCGTAGACCCCTTTCGAAAGGTGTCCACGAGATCGGGTCACGCTCACTCGCGTCCTCACTCGGCGTGGGAAGGGTCCGACAGCTGAATCTCATACGACCCCGAACTGGGATCCCACACCATACCTTCGCATGTTGCGCCCTTCATGACGACCGCCTGCCCCGTGCCTCGCACCTTGAATCGCAATGTTCCGGCCTCGAAGCTCGCCATCCCCGCCGCAGTTCTCTCGCGCAACGCGCCAAACACCAGAGCATTACTGCACAAGAGTTCAGCGACCCCTACTCGCCGCCACCTAACCACCTCACGCTTTGCCGTCTTCTGACTCCCCGATACAAGCAACTCCACCTCGGACTCATACAACATTGCACGTCGCACACGACCCGCAGAGTTCCAACCAACTTGGAACGTACCAGAGCCATATTCACATCGCGGTGGCAGCACATCCACCCAGAATGTCGGCTCATTTCCATTGCGAGGGCTCGCCTCTTCCTCGAATCTATACCAGTCGCTTCCGATTGCCCGCCCGCTGATACTCACCGCCCCGCCCTGCACCGCATTGTCTGCTGTCCCGCGCACCTTCTCGTCACCCCACGCAAATCTTATGCTGGAATAATATTGCTCATGAGCCCTTCCGAGCGCATCTGCACACTCCAGCAGCCTACTTAGCAGTACGTAGCGCGCATCTTCAGGCACGACTATGTCCAGCTTTGCATTGTCGGCCACGCCTCCCAGGGTCCACGCAGTTCCTTGAAGCCTCACGCCACGCGACAACTCAGGCCAATAGGCTTCGAGACGCTCACTCAAGAACAGTCTCATCATGTCGCTCATTTGCCCCCACGCCCTCCGCTCGCCGGAAAGCGCGGCCTCTACAACAAAATACTCGGCAAACGAGCGATGCGCGAACTTGAATCCACCACCGCTCGCGGGCACCAACAGACTACGACCAACATCTCTGAGCGGCATCTCCAGCGCGTGAGCAGCCCTTTGGCCGCCCGCAGCGTCTGCATCAGTTGGAATCGGAGTACCGCCATCTGCCGGCGTCGTCGCTATGTCAACCGCCCGGTAGGACAAGCCGTGCGATGGCACGCACATACTCACTGCAATCTGCATGGATAGCTCCAACAACTGGCGCCGCTTTCTCTCGGCGGATTCCGCATCATCTGCATCGACTTCTCGCGCAAGCCACTGCTCAATACACTCTCTATACAACTCCGTTGTACTCCATTTTCTGTCAGGATCTTGTTTGGCGAGGTGCGGCAGATAGCCAAGCAACATAGGGCGCACGCTAAGCAGTGGGATAGCCTTCACCAGGCGCATCGCGCCGCTGCGCTCCCTCCTTCGCCAGAACGGTACGCTCATGTCTATGAACTGCTTGATTTGCCTGTCTCTGAGCGGCGAGATATACACGTGGTCGACTGAGAACCTACGGTCATCGTCCAGTGCCTGAGGGCCAGCACGACGAACCACAATCGACCTATGAGGCAACTGGGAACCCGTCGTAATGAATTGTAGTCGGCAGGTGACCACGACACGGCGGAAGCGAATGGTGGCCCGTTCGATCTCCGCCCACCGCTCCAGGAATCGGCCGAGTGCCGCGGGATCCTCGTCCAGACCATCAAGGACCAGAATGGCGTTCTCCGGCTCGGCGACACCCTGAACCCGATCGAGACATTTGGGGTCGCCGAGCGAATCCAATATCCACTTGCATCCAGGGCGAGGACGTCTCGAGCGCTTGACGACATAGTTTATGCAGAATGACGACTTGCCGGTGCCACTGTCTGCCAAGATCATCAGAAATTTGGCGTCTGGTTGCTTCGATGTCACAAAGCGATCCACGTATTCGAACAGCTCCCCCTTGACGCCTTGGCGCGCATCGCGTGGCTCGTCATAGTGCGTTGGTGCGTGCTGCAGATAGTGCTGTTTGACATAATGTCGTGTATAGCGATCGATATCGTCGGCAGTGTATATGTGAGCTAGAAGTGTTCGCGCAGCTCGGGCTTGCCTCTTGTTTTCCATTACACTCAGAAGATTTGAAAAGAGGCCCTGTGCATCAAACAGCCAGGCAAGCACGGGGATCACGAGCCAGACAATGGGCGAATCTTGGCGTATTGACCTCACTCGCCTTATCGCATCGACAATGAGGTCGAGCAGCACATCAGAGGACGGGGGCATGGCGACGCCTCCGCGTAGGGCCGCCGGGAAGTCGAGCGGAGCCCGTTTGCCCACCGCCGCATGGCAATGTAGCGCTACCTTGCGTTTGCGATGCCCCGTCGCCCCTGCACACTGGCAAGATCTGCCCCGCCTCCAGAAGGTGCCTCTCATGGCCACGAGGCGGTCGATTGGAGACCGCGTCAGACGACCAAATCATGAAGCCAACGCGGCGACATTTTCGCTCGACGCCGCCGGGGGCGACCATCGCTGCGGCTGGCTTGGGGCGAATAGGCCCTTTGGGCTTGCGGCCATCCGTGACTGGGGGCGACATGCGACCGAAATCCTCGGGGTCGTATGAATGATCGCCCTGAGTCTTGGGAGCATCGCGAGATCGGGCGGCCGTTGGAGTAGTTGGCAGTGCCGCGGGGACTCTACCCGAAGATGATAAGGACGCCCAACAGCGGGTGGGTGACGGTGCGACGCACTATCCTACCGGCTTGGGTTTGGGCCCAAACGCCCCCGCGCGGCGGCCCGGACTTCCGGACCGCCGCGCGGGCGTCTCTGCCTCTCCTCTCCTACAGCGAGAGCGTCACCGAATCAGCGTCACCCGTGCCGACTTCACGTTCGCGCCGACTCGCACCTGTACGAGGTACGTGCCCGCGGGCAGCTTGCGACCCGACCGGTCCGCGCCGTCCCACGTGACCTGCGTCATGCCGGCCTCGATGAAGCGGTGCAGGGGTTCGGCCACCACGCGGCCGGCGGCGTCGTAGACGCGCACCCAGCCTTCGGCCCGCACGGGGCTCGCGAACGTGATCACGCTCGTGCTCCGGAACGGGTTGGGGCGCGCGGCCATCACCGCGAACTCCGTGGGCAGCGTGGCGTCGGTGCCGGTGGGCTCGCCGAACAGCGGAATCGTGACGGGGCACTGGCCCACCGTGCTCAGGTGGATCAGGCCGTCGGTGCTGCCGGCGAAGCTGAACACGGGCTCGTCGTGCGTGCCGCGCGCCAGCGAGATCGCACCGGCCGAGTTGGCGGCCACGTCCTCCAGGATCCACACGGGGCCGGTCTTGCTCGCGTAGCGCAGCGTCTGCGTCGCGGCATCCCAGTAGCCGATGCGCGGATTGTCGAAGCCGTCCAGCGTCATCACCGACGCCGATCCGCAATCCCCGCCCGAATCCACCGTGGCCGCGCTCCACGCGCCGGGTACACCACTCGCCATTCGCAGCGCGTGGTGGCCGGGCGTCGAGTCGCCGTACGACACCCAGAACGTGCCGGTGTGGTAGCGCAGCGACGGCGCCAGGCCGGTGTGCCCGGTGCCGTCCACCACCTCGGTCGTCCAGCCGTTGCCGGCACGGTGCGCCAGGCGCAGCTTGCCTTCGTCGGCGGAGTAGTAGGCGATGTACGGCTGCCCGATCTCGTCCGTGGCCAGCGCCGAACGCACGCCAGCGCCGGGCAGCGTGTCCACCACCTCGGGCGTCCACGAGCCGTTGCTGCGCGCGGCGTAGCGCAGCTGCCGCTTCGCCGAGTCGTAGTAGCTCACGTGCAGCTGGCCCAGCTGGTCGATCGCCAGCGACGGCGAGCGTCCCGCGCCCGAGGCGTTGTCGATCGTCTCGTTCACCCAGCCGGTGCCGGGGTTGGTCGCGTGCACGAGCCTGCCCGCCACTTCGTCGTAGTAGGCGACGTGCGGCGCCTGGAACGCGTCCACCACCAGTGACGGCGAAGCGTGCGAGCCCACGTTCTTCGCGATCAGCGCGGTCTTCCAGAAGTGGCCGTCGGTGGTGCCCACCGACACGCTGCCGTTCACGGGATTCGCGCTGGCGACGATCGGGTGGTCCAGCGAGTCGAGGATCCCGACCGAGTTCTCGAGCCCGCGGAAGTTCACCTGGCTCGTGCAGAACGGCCCCGCGCCCGGCGTGCTCAGCGTGAACGACGCCGCGGCGACGCCGTCCACTCCGTTCGCATCGGTCAGCACGAGCCGGCCGACGCCGTAGAGCCCGCCGGTGAGCGAGGGGTCCCAACCGGCGGTGAAGAGCGGCCCACTGTAGCCGCCCGGGGGAAGCTCCAACTGCAGCGCGAGGAACTCGGGCGCGAGATCGAGCGTCCAGAGTTCGGATTCGGGACTGGTCAGGAACTCGACCTGGATGTCGAGCGTGATCGCGTGCCCGGAGGTGTTGACGATGCTGCCCGTGTAGAGGGCGTTGCCGCCGGGAGGTGCGGTCTGGTTCGGGGTGGCGAGCGTCATGGCGAAGTTGGCGGCGTTCGCGACGACGGCGAGCGTCACCGTGAGCACCACGACCACCGAGGCGAGCAGCCACGAGCTGCGGCGCACATCGGTGGCGGCGCGGAAGAAGCGATTCAGGGCGTTCATCACTTCACCCCCGTCGGCTTCGCGGCCATGGCTTTGCTGGTCAGGTTCACCGTCGTGGGCACACCGGCCTTGGACGGTGGCGGTGACGCGGCCACGGCGCGCACGTACGGACGCGTCGCCGGCGGCGGCGCGGTCTGCGGCGTGGTGCCGGTGATCGTCACGTTGCGATCGGCGTCGACCGTGACCGTCTGCACCACGGCCCACGCGTCGTCCAACTGCCCCTCACCCAGGCCGGAGCCGGGCAGGTAGTAGCCGTAGTCGGGCCACACCGCGGTGAAGGTCTGCGTGCGCACCGGCGAGGCGGCGTTGTGATACGTCTTCACCGTCACCGTGATCGGCGTGGGCTCGAAACACGGATCGTACCCGTAGTCCTCCGGGTAGTTGATCGGCGTGTCGTACGGGATGCACGTGTTCGAGGGCTGGTCGTAGTAGTACTCCTTCCACCAGTCCCGGTAGTAATCGATCATGAACTGGTAGTTGCCCTCACGCATGTCCTTGAGCGTGATGTTCTCGGGCCCGGTGCCGCCGATGTTGTCGTTGTCGAGTTCGCCGTACGAGCTCACCTTGCTGTAGTAGCCGATCAGCGAGCCGTCGGGGCCCCACATGTAGAGGTCCTGGTCCGACTTCGGATCCCACGTGATCAGCACGCGCACGAGTTCGAAGCGCTTGCCGACCACGGCCCAGTCCTTCTCGTCGCCCAGCGTGCCGTGGAAGACCAGCGTGTAGCCGCCGCTTCGTTCGGCCGCGGCGAACGTGCCGGTGAAGCTGCCGCCGTCGGCGAGCGTGCCGGGATAGTTGAACGAGGCGCCGACCGAGCTGCGGTTGTCGCTGCCGTCGTCCTGGTAGAGCGACCACTGGCCCGCGCCGAGATCGGCACCGGAGCGGTTGGTGACCGTGATCTGGTACTGCTGCTGCGCCTCGATCCAGCGCACCTCGATGTCGAGCTTGCCGCGGAAGAAGTAGTTGAGCAGGCCCGCGGAATAGCTGACGGCCATCGGCACCAGCTGCTCGGCGTACGCCTGGTAGGTGTTGTCGTCGAAGCCGATGTAGTTGTCGCCGTTCAGCAGGCAGATGTTGCGCGTGGTGTGGATGATGGCGCCGCCGGGGCCGCGCGTGTTGAGCGTCAGGTAGTGCGTGGCGCCCGTGGTGCCTTCGCCGCCGCGGTAGACGGTCACGCTGCTCGTCGTGGCCGGGTAGAAGCTCGCGAGGTCCGTGTCGGCGAGCCGCGGGCCGTTGAAGCGATGGTTGGCGCTCGTCGAGTGGTTGGTCGAGAAGAACGGCGTCCGCAGCCGCACCTGCAGCGGCGGCATGCCCGCGCGCGGCAGCACGCCCAGCTGGAACGTGCCGAACATGGTGTCGTCGGTGATGAAGTACGCGTTCGAGTACTCGGCGAGGCCGGGGGCCAGCGTGAAGCCGGCGAAGTCGTCCTGGCCGCGGTACTGGCCCGAATCCCAGAAGCCCGAGAAGCTGTTCGGGATGTTCGCGAACGGCCCGGGCCCGGGCACCAGCTGCGGAATCGGCGCGGTGCCGAGCGAGCCCACGGTCTCGGGTGTGCGGTAGCGAATGCTGCAGTAGTCCTCGAAAGGCGCGCCGGGAAAGTGCGTGATGTGCGCGTCGTTGCGGACGTGTTGCGGCTGGCCGAGATCCTGGATCAGGTGGATCACGTGGCCCAGGTCCCAGAACGCATCTCCCATCGCCTGCGTGCGCTCGGCCTTGGTGCCGGCGGTGAAGAAGCGGAAGTACGCGTCGCGCGCGGCGTGCCAGTCCTGCTGGTTGTCCGGATGGTCCCACGCCCACTGCAGCGAAGAGTTGCCCGAGAAGATGTCGTCGAGCCCGTTCCCGGTGATCGGGTTGTAGAAGTGGTTGCGCGGGCGCGGCGTCGACTGCTCGTCCTCGTCGCGCGCGCCATCCTGCAGCCGATCGACGAACGAGTTGCTGCCGGCGGTGGTCTCGATGCCCTGCGGCACGAGCAGCTCGTTCTTCAGGTAGTCGTCGACCTTGCAGTCGGCGCGACGCACGGCCACGATCGACATGGCCTGGTGCGTGGGGGCGTCGTACGCGTGCGCGACGATCGGCACGAGCATGAGCGCGAGTGCGGCGAGCGGGAGTCGTCGTGCCTGCATCACGACGGACCGCGGCCGGGCGGCAGTGGGATGGGGAGCCATCTGCACCTCCGGTGAGGGGGACTCGATCCGGGAACAGCGCTGGCGTCGTGGCCAGGGGGCGCACGCTAGGGAGCGCAGGGTGCACCCGACAATCGGAAAGCGGCTGAAAACTCGTGTGCACCCGGCACGTGTTTATGACGGCGCGACGGCGGCGCGAGCGCGCGACGCGCCCGCACCAAAAGTAAGCACCCCGCTCCGGCGAACCGGAGCGGGGTGCTTGTGACGGATGCCGCGAATACGGACCGCTTGCGGCTACTGCACGAGGACCGCTTTTGCGGTGGCGCTCTTCCCCGCCTGCTTGAGCCGCAGCCAGTAGAGCCCGGGCGAGATGCGACCCGCGGGCTCGAGCCGCACCGAGCCGGTGCCGGGGTGCAGCGCGCTCGTCTCGGCCACGCGGCGGCCGGCCACGTCGAGCAGTTCGAGCGACGCGGGCGCGCCGTCGGCGATGGCGTACGACACGGTGAGGTCGGCCATCGGCGCGGGATTGCGGACGAAGCCGTGCAGCGCGAACTCGGTGTGGCGCGGGCCCGTGGTGGGCGTCACGTCGACGCCCTGCTGCGCGGCGCCGCCGTACCAGAAGCCGCCCGACAGCGAGTAGTCGCCGCCCGTCTGCGTACCGGGCTCGTGCTGGCCGATCGTGCCGGAGAGCGTGAAGGCGCCGCCGCTCGCAGTGGTCGTGCCGCCGTTGGCGACGCGGGTCCACGAGAGCTCGAAGCCGGGGCCGCTCGAAGCGTGCGACGGGTGGGTGGACACCAGCAGGAGCGCGGCCGCGAGAATCATGGCCCCGGCGAGCGGGGCGCGGAGTGACGTGCGGGTCGTTTTCATCAGAAGGGCAGCTCCGTGATGGTGACGTTGAAGATGTCGCCGCTGTCGGTCTGGGTGTTGTTGTTGAGCTTCGTCAGCCCGATCGTGTGCGTGCCGGCGGGGATGTTCTTCAGCACCCACGTCTTGGGCACGAACGCCAGGTGCTGGCCGGCGGAGTTCGCGACGATGCCGGTGTTGTCGACGAACGTGATGCCGTCGAGCGTCACCGTCATGCCGATCTGGGTGCCGCCGACGTTCGTGTAACCGGAGCCGGAGTAGTTGAGCATCAGGGTGCCGCCGTGCGTCTGGAAGCTGGCGCTCGTGAGTGGCAGCGGGCCGGTGGAGTTGATCGCGATCCAAGGCTGCCAGCGATCCACGACCAGCTGGCCGGCGATGTTCACATTTCCGACGAAGTTGCCGGCGAGTCCGCCAAAGGGCGCATAGCCGAAGATCGCGTCGCCGGTCCCCGTGGAACCCGCGACACCATGGCCCTCGTAGCTGTCGCCCTGGATCGCGGTTGAGGCGTAGAAGCTCGTGTAGAAACCGGCCTCCTCGGCCACCGCATGAATGCCGTAGGCCGAGCCACTCGGCGTCGCGGGCGTCGACAGGACGTACAGCGCGGGCGTGTACATGTTGGTGTTGGTCGTCAGGATCCGCGACAGGGGCGCCAGCGAGGCGGCGATCGGTGCGGCGGTGAGCGCCTGGCGCGGCGTGAGCGTCGTGTACACGCCGGCCCCGGCGGGACTGCGCACCGCGATCTCGAGCCAGAGCGCCCGGCCGTCGAACGTCTGGGCTCCGAACTGGTTCGCATCGTTCAACGTCACGGTGAAGAGCCCGTTCGAGACGCTCGTCGTCAACGTCTGCGTCCCGAAGTTGTTTCCCGCAGTCGCGTCGTCGTAGAGCGTGAACTGCAGCTCGGCGACCGCGTTGAGCGGCGCACCGGCGCTCTTGAGCATGCCCTGGTACGTGAACGCGTGCGTCGCGTCGACGGTCGTGACCGCCCGGGCCGCCTGCGGCGTGGTGGTGCGAACGGTCACCGCCTCGGGCCCCGAGGCCACGGGGCCGGCCGTCGCGAGAAACGCGAGGCCCACTGCCAGCGCTGCATTCACCATGGGAGCTCCGTGACGGTGACGTTGAAGATGTCGCCGCTGTCGGTCTGGGTGGAGGTGTTGAGCCGTGTCAGTTCGAGCGTGTGCAGGCCGGCGGAGACGTTGCTCATCACCCACGTCTTGGGCACGAACGCGAGGTGCTGGCTGGCGTTGTTGGCGAGGATGCCCGTGTTGTCGATGAACGTGACGCCGTCGAGCTTGATCGTCATGCCGATCAGCGTGCTGGCGACACTGGAGTAGCCCGATCCCGAGTACGTGATCATCAGGTGGCCACCCTGCGTCAGGAACGGCGTGCTGGTGAGTGGGAGCGGGCCGGTCGAGTTGATCGCCACCTGCGTCTGCCAGCCGTCCACGTGCATCTTGCCGGACACCCAGACGTCACCCTGGAAGCGCCCGGCGAGTCCCGTTCCGGCGCCGTGCAGCGTCCGCCCGTGGATCGCGACGCCCGTGTCCGTGGTGCCGAGAATGCTGGTTCCCGCCGCGACGTCGGCCTCGACTCCGACGGGACCGGTCGACCCCAGGTGGAACATCGACGGCCCGGCGGTGACGGCGAGCGCCGTCGGATTGGTAAAGCCCGCCGGGGCCGAGAGGTTGATCACCGCATTTTCAGGGCTCGAATCGGCGGTCTCGATGTGCGCCAGGGGAACGAGCGTCTGCGCGATCGGCACGGGAGTCACCGCCTGCCTCGGCGAAAGTGTCGTGTAGACGCCGCTGCCGGCGGGACTGCGTACCGCCACCGAAAGCCAGAGCGCACGGCCATCGAACGCCCACCAATAGAACCACTGCGGATCGTTCAGCGTCACGGTGAAGAGTCCGTTCGAAACCGTCGTCGTCAGGGAGTGCGTTCCGTAGCTGGAACCTGCCGCGGGGTCGTCGTAGAGCGTGAACTGCAGATCCACCGTGCCGTTGAGCGGCGCCCCGGCGCTCTTGAGCATGCCCTGGTACGTGAACGCACGCCCCGCGTCGACGGCGGTCGTCGCGCGCGCCTGCTGCGGCGCGGCGGCAGGGCCGGGCGCCGTCGTCGACCCCGACGTCACGGGGCCCGCCGTCGCGAGAAACGCGAGGCCCATTGCGAGTACTGCGTTCACCATGGGAGCTCCGTGACGGTGACGTTGAAGATGTCGCCGCTGTCGGTCTGGGTGGAGATGTTCAGGGGCGTCAGTCCGATCGTGTGCGATCCCGGGGCAACGCCGCTCATCAGCCACGTCTTGGGCACGAACGCGAGGTGCTGGCTGGCGTTGTTGGCGAGGATGCCCGTGTTGTCGATGAACGTGACGCCGTCGAGCTTGACGGTCATGCCGATCAGCGTGCTGGCGACACTGGAGTAGCCCGATCCCGAGTACGTGATCATCAGGTGGCCACCGTGCGTCGTGAACGAAGCGCTGGTCAGCGGCAGCGGGCCCACCGAGTTGATCGCCATCGTCGACTGCCAGCGGTCCACCAGCAGCTTGCCGTTCACGCTCACGTCGCCGTCGAAGCGTCCGGCGGTTCCGGTACCGCTGCCATTCAACGTCCGGCCGTATAGCCCGGTGCCCGTGTTGGTGGTCCCGACCACTCCGTATCCCGATTCGGTATCCGACAGGACGCCGGCCGGAACGTCCGTCAGCCACGTGAAGGTCCGCGGGCCCGCGAGGACGGACAGCGCAGTCGGGTTGAAGGTATTGGCCGGGGCTGCGAGATTGAGCCCCGCGTTGTAGCTGCCCGTGTAGGTGGCTTGGATGCGGGCTTGGGGCGCGAGCGTCGCCGCGATCGGCGCGGCAGAGAGCGCCTGGCGCGGCGAAAGCGTCGTGTAGGCGCCGCTGCCCGCGGGACTGCGCACCGCGATCTCGAGCCAGAGTGCGCGGCCGTCGAACGCCGTGGAGGTGAACTGGCTGGCATCGTTCAGCGTCACGGTGAAGAGCCCGTTCGAGACGGTGGTGGTCACGGTCTGCGTCCCGAAGCTGGTGCCCGCAGTGGCGCCGTCGTAGAGCGTGCACTGCAGGTCGGCCGTCGCACTGAGCGGCGCCCCGGCGCTCTTGAGCATGCCCTGATACGTGAACGCACGCCCCGCGTCGACGGCGGTGGCCGAGCGCGCCTGCTGCGGCGCGGCGGTCGGCACGGGCGCCGTCGTCCCGGGCGTCACGGGACCCGCTGTCGCGAGGAACGCGAGGCCCATTGCCAGCGCCGCGGTCACCACGGCAGCTCCGTGACGGTGACGTTGAAGATGTCGTTGGAATCCGTGTGCGTGGCGGCGTTCATGGTGCTCAACGAGATCGTGTGCGAGCCGGCGGCGATGTTGCTCAGGACCCAGGTCTTGGGCACGAACGCGAGGTGCTGGCTGGCCGAGTTGGCGTAGATGCCCGTGTTGTCGACGAACGTCACGCCGTCGAGGGTGACCGTCATGCCGATCATCTGACCGGGAGTGTTGGAATAGCCCGAGCCCGAGTAGTTCAGCATCAGCGTGCCGCCCTTCGTGGAGAACGACGCACTGGTGATCGGGAGCGGCCCGAGTGAGTTGATCGCGATGCGCGACTGCCAGCGATCCGACTTCACCTTCCCGGTCACGTCGACGTCGCCGTAGAACTTGCCCGCGAGCCCGCCGCTAAGCGCGTTGCCGAGGACCGCGGTCCCGTTCCACGTCACTCCTGCGACGCCGACGCCGTCCCAACTGTCGCCCTGAATCGCCGTGGGCACCTGAAAGAGCGTGCGCAGAACGAGGTTGTTTCCTGCTGCGGCGCGAAACGCGGCGACCGGCGCACCGGCCGTCGCGGCGGCCGCATTCACTTCGAGGGCGGCAGCACCCGAGTTCGTGTTGTTTCCGGTGATCACGGCCATGGGCGCCAGCGTGCTGGCGATCGGCGCAGCGCTGAGCGCCTGCCGCGGCGTGAGCGTGGTGTAGCCGCCCGAGCCCGCGGGGCTGCGCACGGCGATCTCGAGCCAGAGCGCGCGACCGTCGAACGCGGTGGCGAGGAACTGCCCGGCGTCGTTCAGCGTCACGGTGAAGAGTCCGTTCGAAACGGCCGTGGTCAGCGACTGCGTCCCGAAGATGTTTCCCCCCGTGGAGGCATCGCTCAGCGTGAACGTCAGGTCGGCCGTGCCGTTGAGCGGCGCCCCGGCGCTCTTGAGCATGCCTTGGTACGTGAACGCCTGCGAGGCGTCGACGGTCGTCGCCGCGCGTGCGGCCTGCGGCGCCGTGGTCACCGTGGTGGGCAGGCCGTCCGCGGCGAACGCGGGCGCCGCGAACACGATGGCGAGGAGCAGGGCTAAGGGATGGCGACCGGACATGGGGCCTCGAGGGTGGCGAGGGTCACGAGGTGGGCTGGCTCCCGGCCATACCCACGGCGGCCCGGGCGTCTCCCGGGGGCGCCGACGATGTGCGTGTTCGAACAATTGTAACGAGAGGATGCTCCCGGAATCACAGTGGAATCGCCGCGAGGCGCACCGCCCGGCCCCTGCCGCAATGCGAATTGCAAGCTGCGTTTCGGGCAGCGCCACCCCCGATTCGCCGACGCGGCAACCCTCGCCGGATGGTAGGATCGCGGCGCCATCCACCCGATCGGGATCGAGGGGACCGCCGTGAACCACTGCCCGCTTCGGGGCCTCGCCATCGCGATCGCGCTCGTCGCTGCCACCGTCGCTACCGCCACTGCCACCGCCGCGCCCCGGCCCACGCCGGCAGCGGCCCATGCGGCCGCGGACACCGCCTTCGCTCACGCCGACTGGTCCCGCGCCGTGACGGCCTATGAGACGATCGTCACCGTGGAACCCGCGAACGCGCGTGCCTGGAGCCGGCTCGGCTCGGCGTGCTACTCGCTGGGCCGCTTCGAGCGCTCGGCGCTGGCCTGGAAGACGGCGAGCGCGACGGGCTACCCCGCCGCGATCGCGCTCTACAACGCGGCATGCGCCCACGCACGCGCGAACCAGGCGGACTCGGCGCTCGCGGTTCTCGATCGGCTGATGAACGCGGGCTACCGCCAGCCGCAGCAGCTGCTCGACGACGGCGATTTCACGGCGATCCGCGGGGACGCGCGATTCGCGAGCGCGATCGACCGCGCTCGTCGCAACCAGGAGCCGTGCGCGTACCAGCCCGAGTCGCGGCAGCTCGACTTCTGGATCGGCGATTGGGACGTGACCGACAACCTGCGCGGCCACGGGCCCGCCGGCACGAGCCACGTCGAAGCGATCCTCGGCCAGTGCGTGATCTTCGAGAACTGGAGCGGCCGGCTGGGCGGCAATGGCAAGAGCTTCAACGCTTGGAATCCGGCGAAGCGATGCTGGCAGCAGAACTGGATGGACGACTCCGGGCACGTCACGAACTACGATGACGGTCACCGGATCGGAGAGCGACTCGAGTTCCTCGCCGAGCCGCAGCCGGGAACGCCCCCCGGCCGAACCGACCGGCTCACGTTCTTCAGCCTCGGGCCGGACCACGTGCGCCAGCTCTTCGACCATTCCACCGATGGCGGCGTCACCTGGGTGGCGGACACGGACCTGGACTACGTGCGTCACCGCTGACGGCCGCGCAGGAACTCGCCGTCGCCTCGGGTGATCCGGCTGACGGGCGCGGCCGCGCGCGCGGGCTCGTCGCACGCGGTGGAAGGCTCGCGGGAGTTGCGACACGGGAATCGCTGCGCGGTAAGCGAGCCGCCCGGGCAGCGAGCGGGGATTGCGCTTTCGGTCCGGCAACTCGCGGTGATACTCCTCGCTCTTTGGCCCCGAGCCGTGCGCAGTTGCGCGGCGGGCGGGGTCCCGACCGGTCGGCCGCGACGACAAGGAGTCCTCGTGCAGGGAATCGGCATCCCGGATCTCTCGCTCTTCGTACGAATCCTCGTGGCCGCGGTCCTCGGGGGTATCATCGGGCTCGAACGCGACCGCCGCGGGCGCCCCGCCGGGCTGCGCACGCACATGATCGTGGCGCTCGCGGCCGCGTCGTACATGGTGGTCTCGACGCAGTTCATCGAACACCAGCGCTACACCGCCGCCGAACACGTCGAGGTGGACGTGTCGCGTATCGCGGCCTCGATCGTGACGGGCATCGGCTTCCTGGGCGGCGGCGCGATCATGCGCAACGGCTTCAACGTCTTCGGCCTCACCACGGCCGCGGGGCTCTGGCTCGTGGGCGCGATCGGCATGGCGTCGGGCGGTGGCATGTACTCGACCGCCGTGTTCGTCACCGCGCTCGGACTCGTCGCGCTCACCACGCTGCGCCGCTTCGAGGACAAGGACGACCAGCGCCAGGTGCGGCGCGTGCAGGTCGACCTGCGCGGCGCGCGTTCGCTCGATCAGGTGATCGCGATGCTCGCCGCGATCCCGGCCGAGAGCCACGTGCTGCAGAGCGAGCGCATCGCCGCCGAGGACCGGCTGGTCGCCTCGCTCGAGGTGCGCGTCCCGCGCGCGGTCACGCACCAGCAGCTGCTCGACGCGCTCGCGCCCTGCACCGGCCTGCAGCGCGCACGCGTGGAACGGAGCGAAGGCGCCTAGGCGGCGCGCACCTCGCCGGCGTCGCCGCCGTGGGACACCCAGCGTTCCAGCGCGGCGGCGAGGCCGGTGGCCTTGATGGGCTTGGTGAGGAAGTCGTCCATGCCCGCGGCGAGGCAGCGCTCGCGATCGCCCGCGAGCGCGTTGGCGGTCACGGCCACGATCGGCACGCGGCGGCCTTCTCCTTCGCCTTCGCGGATCGCGTGCGTGGCCTGGAAGCCGTCCATGTTGGGCATCTGGCAGTCCATGAACACGACGTCGTATGCATGCGCACCGCAGGCCTCGACGCCCTCGACGCCGTCGTTGGCGAGCGCGACTTCGCAGCCGAAGCCCTCCAACAGCCGCCGGATCACGCGCTGGTTGACCGTGTTGTCCTCCACGACCAGCACACGCAGCCCGGCGAACGAGTGCTCGGCCGGCGCGCGACCGGCGAGTTCGGGCTCGGGCGCCACGGGCGGCGCGGCGACCGGGATCGCCGTGGCGGGCGCTTCCACCAGCGGTAGCTGTACGCGGAACGTCGAGCCCTCTCCCGGTGCGCTCGTCACCGACACGCGGCCGTGCATGACCTCGGCGAGCCGCTGCGTGATCGCGAGCCCGAGGCCGGTGCCGCCGAAGCGCCGGTTCATGGCGCCGTCGGCCTGCGTGAACGGCTGGAAGAGCCGCGCCTGTACCTCGGGTGCGATGCCGATGCCGGTGTCCGCGACCTCGAGCTGGAACCACGCCGTGGCGCCTTCTTCCACCACGCTCGCCGCGACGGCGACGTGCCCGCGCTGCGTGAACTTGATCGCGTTGCCGAGCAGATTGACCACGATCTGGCGCGTTCGCGCCGCGTCGCCGAGCAGCAGCGGCGGCACTTCGGGCGCGACGCGCACGCGCAGCTCGAGCCCCTTCTGCGCCGCGGAGCGCGCGAGCAGCTGCGCGACCTCGGCGACCAGCGCGCCGGCGTCGTAAGGCCGCTCCTCCAGCTGCATCTTCCCCGCTTCGAGCTTCGAGAAGTCGAGCAGGTCGACCAGGATCTGCAGCAGGCCCTCACCCGAACGCTGCGCCACCTCGACCAGCTCGCGCTGCTCGGGCGGCAGCGGCATCGCGAGCAGCAGTTCCATGGTGCCGAGCACGCCGTTCATGGGCGTGCGCAGTTCATGGCTCATGTTGTCGAGAAACTCGCTCTTGGCGCGGCTCGCGGCCGCGGCGTCGTGCAGCGCGCGGCGCAGCTCGTCCTCGATCCGCTTGTGGTGCGTGTCGTCGTGGAAGATCAGGTACGCGCCGGTCACGCGCCCGTTCTGCTCGAACGGATTCATCGCCCACGACACGGGCACGCGGCTGCCGTCGCGGCGCGCAAACGTGGCCTCGGCGGCGCGTGCGGGTAGCCCCTGGGCGATCACCTCGCGCACGAACGCGTCACGAAGCAGCGAGCCCTCGGGATTGGCGGCGTCGCCTTCGAGCAGCGCGAACACGTCCTGCGCGCCGAGCTCGGCGGCGCTCCAGCCGAGCAGCGCCTCGGCCTCTGGGTTCGCGAACGTGACGCGGCCCTGCGGGTCGAGCAGCACGAGGCCATAGCCGACGGCGGCGATCAACGAGCGGAGCCGGTCGCGCTCGACGCTCAGGTTGGCGTAGAGCTCCTGCATCTCCTGCGACGAGAGCTCGAGCGAGCGCTCGTTGGTGTAGCGCTCCTGGTCGGCCTCGCGGTACGAACGGCTCACGCGTTCGAGCAGCGCGGGCCAGGCCTCGACGCCCGGCGGCGCGCCGTCGGCCGCGAGCCCGAGACGCCGCATCTGGCGCGTGAGCAGCGGATGAAGGATTCCGTCCGCCTCAGGCGGCACGCGGCAGGTCCTCGCGGATCGACGTGAGCGTCATGGTCTGGTTCTGCAGGTCGCAGATGCCCGACGCATAGGTCGAGATCTCGCCGTACGAATAGAAGCCCACCTGATGCGCCGTGAGCGGCAGACCTTCGAGCGTCGCTTCGAGCTCTTCTTCGGTGCGCTCGCCGAGCACGAGCCGGCGGCCCACGCAGCTGATCGCGATCGCGAGATGGTCGGCCTCGCGCGCGCCGGGCGCCTGCAGCGCGCCGGTCGCCAGCGCGGCCGAACCGGCGCCGGCGATCAGGCGTTCGAAGTTGGCGCGCATCAACTGCGCGAGCGAGCCCTCGGGCACGTCGCCCGCGAAGGTCATGGACTGCGTGGCTTCGTCGACGGCGAGGATCGTGCGCACGAGCACCTTCTCGTCGCCCGCGGCGGCGCGGATCGCGAGCGGGAACAGCAGCCCGGTCGCGGGCAGGCCGGCGGCGCGGTCGCCGAGGTAGGTCTTGTAGAGCTCGAGCGCGGGCTTGCCGTCCAGCTCGTAGAGCACGTTGCCAGCTGCGCGCGTGACGCGCCGCTCGGGCCCGAACTTGTCCCAGCCACCCTTGGAGCCGTGCCCGATGTGCACGGCATCGCCGGTGAAGCCGACGCACGACACGACACCGGGCGCGGGCGCTCCGTTCTCGACCACCCACGTGCGCTCGAAGCGCGAGCCGTCGCCCGCGAGCCCGCCCGAGATCACGACCGAGGGCGGCAGCACCGACGAGAGCCCGCGCACGAGCTCGCTGCCGTTGACGTTGAGGCCGTCCGAGAGCACGAACACGCCGCGCAGTCCTTCGCGCACGAGCTCGCGCGCCAGCCGTTCACCGGCCGCGAACGAATCCGCCGCCTGCGCCACGTGCGTGCGCGCGACGGCCAGCTCCGTGCGCTCGAAGCGCGCGATCGCGGCCACGAGCCCGTCGTCCTGGATCTTGTCGCCGTGGATCTCGCCCGCGGTCGAGCAGCCGAGCACGTGCGCCTGCGGCAGCGCGCGCGCGAGCTCGGCGAGCGGCGCCGCGACCTGCGTGGCGTCGGGAGAACCGAACACGAGCACCAGCGTGTGCGGGGAATCGAGCTGCGAATCGAGCGGCTGCGACCAGCCCCGCTGGGGATCGTGCGTGACGGTGACGAGTTTCACGGCGGCCCTCCCACGACGACGACGGAGACGAGCGGAAGGCACGCGCCTCCCGCCGGGCGAGATCGCGTCGAAGTCTCGGCTCGGAGCGCGTTTGGCCGCAGGGGGCGCATGCCGTGGGCGGCGGCGCAAGTGGCGGGAAGTTCGAGACGCGACGACGCCCGGCCGGGCGGAACCGGCCGGGCGTCGCGCGGGCGAGACGAAGATCACGGGATTGATGACGCGGCTCAGTATCCCTCGCCGTCCGCCGCCGGCTGCGCCTTGCCGCGGTGGATGCGGAAGAGCAGCGTGAAGTACCCGATCACGAGCGGGATCCCGAGCAGCCACCAGCGCAGCGCGGTGGCGAGGCCCGCGGACGTCGCGCCGGCGTTCGTCGCGGTGAGCGAGAGCGCCGGGTCGATGGTCGAGCGCAGCATCACCGGGTAGAGACTCGCCGCGGTGGCGACCAGCATGCCGGCGAGGAATGCGCACGAGCCGAGGAACGCTGCGAGCATGCGCCCGCGCGCGTTCGCCACGAAGACCGCGATCGTACCGCCGATCGCGAGCAGCAGCCCGGCGATCGCCAGCGGCCGGTGCGGCAGAGCCGCGAGCAATGCGGGATCGACCGCGAGCGTCGCCCACGTGGTCACGGGCCAGAGCGCGGCGAGCACGATCGCGAGCACGCGGCCCGCGCGCCGCGCGCGCTCGCCCACCGCTCCGGAGGTGCGCCACGCGAGGAAGTGCGCGCCGTGCGCGGTCAGCGCAACGAGCGCGAAGACACCGGCAAGCACCGTGTACCAGTCCAGCGTGCCCACGGCACCGTGTGGCTGGAACGTGGTGAAGAGCGTGAGCTGGAACCAGCCGTCGGCGGTGAGCGGCACGCCGCGGATCACGTTGCCGAGCGCGGCGCCGAACAGCACCGGGAGCAGCGCGCTCGCGGCCGCGAACACCACGTCCCAGAAGCCACGCCACATGCGGTCGCGCACGTGCGAGCGGAACTCGATCGCGATGCCGCGCAGGATGAGGCTCCAGAGCACGAGGAAGATCGCGAGGTAGAAGCCCGAGAGCCCCGCGGCGAGCACGCGCGGGAAGCCCACGAACAGCGCGCCGCCCGCGGCGAGCAGCCACACCTCGTTGGCGTCCCAGAACGGGCCGATCGCGGCCAGCACCGTGCGCCGCTCGCGATCGTCGCGCGCGACGAACAGGTGCAGGGCGCCGGCGCCGAAGTCGAAGCCGTCGAGGATCACGTAGGCCGTGAGCATCGCGGCGACGATGCCGTACCAGAGCTCAAACATGGCCCACCTCCCCGTGCCCCGACACCGGACCGTGGGCGATTTCACGCCCGACCAGGAACAGGAACAGCAGACCGAGCACCAGGTAGAGCCCGGCGAAGCCGATCAGCGTGAAGAGCGCGCTGCCCGGATGCACGAGCGGGCTCGCGCCGTGGCTCGTGCGCAGCAGCCCGTAGACGAGCCACGGCTGCCGCCCGAGTTCGGCCGTCAGCCAGCCGGCGGTGGTGGCGATGTACGGGAACGGGAACGCGAGCACCAGCACCCAGAGCATCGCCCGCGTGCGCACGAGCGCGCCGCGCAGCTGCAGGAACGCGGCGAGTCCCATGATGCCGATGAAGATCGTGCCGAGCCCGACCATGACGTGGAACGCGTAGTAGAGGAGCTCGATATTGTCGGGCCACTGCTCCGGCGGGTACGCCGCGAGCCCCGGCACGTCGGCGTGGAACGCGCCGAACGCGAGGAAGCTCAGCATGCCGGGCACCTGGAGCGGGTTGTCGATCCGGCGCTTCTCCACGTCGGGCTGGCCGATCAGCGTGATGCGCGCGTAGGGCCCGCTCTCGAAGCGGCCCTCCATGCTCGCGAGTGCGATCGGCTGGTGGCGCGCGACGAGCTTGGCCTGGTGGTCGCCGGTCGGGAACGCGACGATCATCGCCGCGGCGAGACCCGCGGTGACGCCGAGCCCGAGGAAGCGGCGCACGACCGGCGCGTCCTGCCCGCGCAGCACGTAGAAGGCGCCGACAGCCGCCACGACGAACGACGCGGTGACCACCGCGGCGGTCATGGTGTGCAGCCACGCGGCGATCGCCCACGGGTTCAACACGAACGCCGCGAAGTCGGCGAGCCGGATCGTGCCGTCGGCGTCGACCACGTGGCCGACGGGGTGCTGCATGAAGGCGTTCGTCGCGACGATCAGGTAGCCCGAGAGCCAGCTGCCCACGAACAGCGCGAGCGAGGCGAGCCAGTGTCCCGTGGGCCCGATCCGCTTCTCGCCCCAGACGAGCAGCGCGAGGAAGCTCGACTCGAGGAAGAACGCAAACAGGCCTTCCATGCCGAGCGTGTGGCCGATCACGTTGCCGGCCGTGCGCGCGAAGACGGCCCAGTTGGTGCCGAACTGGAACTCCATCGGCAGGCCGGTCACGACGCCCATCGCGAAGTTGATCCCGAAGATCCGGATCCAGAACCGCGCGGCGTCGTTCCACGTCCCGCCGCCCGGCCGGCGGCCGAGCGTCTTCATGATCGCGATGAGCAGTGCGAGGCCCATCGTGAGCTGCGGGAACAGGTAGTGGTAGGTGATCGTGAACGCGAATTGCAGCCGATGCCAGTAGACAGGGTCCATGGACACGTCCTTGCGTGGGGGTGGGCGGCGTCGGCCACGCCGCCCGTGCATCGTCGCGCAGCCGGTTTCCCTCCGCAATCGGGACCCGGGCGCGCCTTCCCCGGGCCGCGAATCCCCGCGCCCGCTCGGGTCTCTCACCCCGAGACGGAGCCTGTTCGCCGCGCCGGACCACAGGAGGGAACCCTGCGATGAGCCGAATCGTGGTGCTGGGATCGGGGGTATCGGGCCACACGGCCGCGGCGTTCCTGCGCCGCTGGCTCGGCCGCGAGCACGAGGTCGTCGTGGTCGCTCCACGCGCGACCTACAACTGGATCCCGTCCAACATCTGGGTGGGCGTCGGCCTGATGAAGCCGAAGCAGGTGACCTTCCCGCTCGCACCCGTCTACGCCAAATCGGGCATCCGGTTCGTGCAGGCGAAGGCGACCGAGATCCACCCCGAGGGCCGTGGCGACGACCTCAAGCCGTTCGTCGTCGCCGAGTCGACGCTCGCCGGCCGCGAGGGCCAGCGCGAGGAGATCGCGTACGACTGGCTGGTCAACGCCACCGGGCCGAAGCTCAACTTCGGTGCGACGCCCGGGCTGGGGCCCGAAGGGCACAGCCTGTCGGTCTGCACCGAAAGCCACGCCCACGAGGCGTCCCGGTCACTCGAGGCCGCGGTCGTCAAGATGCAGCAGGGTCAGCGCCAGCGGTTCCTGATCGGGACCGGTCACGGCACCTGCACGTGCCAGGGCGCGGCGTTCGAGTACATCGTCAACCTCGAGTTCGAGCTCCGCGCCCGCGGCGTGCGGGACATGGCCGACATCACGTGGATCTCGAACGAGTACGAGCTCGGCGACTTCGGCATGGGCGGCATCCACCTGCGTCACGGCGGCTACGTCACGCCGAGCAAGATCTTCACGGAGTCGCTCTTCGCCGAGCGCGGCCTGCGCTGGATCACGCGCGCACACGTGCTCGAGGTCCTGCCGGACAAGGTGCGCTATACGAACCTCGCCGGCGAGGAGCACGAGGAGCCGTTCGACTTCGCGATGCTGCTCCCGCCCTTCTCGGGCGTGGGGCTGAAAGCGTTCGACCGAGCCGGCGCCGACATCACGTCGACGATGTTCCAGCCGAACGGCTTCATGCGCGTCGACGCGGACTACACGCCGAAGCCCTACGAGCAGTGGTCGGCGCGCGACTGGCCGAGCACCTACCAGTCGCCCGCGTACAAGAACGTGTTCGCGGCGGGCATCGCGTTCGCCCCGCCGCATCCGATCTCGATGCCGCGCCAGAACCCGAACGGCGTCGCGATCGCGCCCACCCCGCCGCGGACGGGCATGCCGTCGGCGATGATCGGCAAGGCGGTCGCACAGAGCATCGTCGACATAATCCGCGGCGCGCAGGCCCCGACGCACCGCGCGTCGATGGCCGAGATGGGCGCGGCCTGCGTGGCGTCGGCCGGCGCGAACCCGTTCACCGGCACCGCGGCCTCGATGACCGTGTTCCCCATCGTGCCGGACTTCGAGCGCTATCCCGAGTACGGGCGGGATCTCGGCATGACGTTCGGCGAGATCGGGCTCGCGGGCCACTGGATCAAGATCATTCTCCACCACCTCTTCCTGCACAAGGCCCGGCTGCGTCCGGGCTGGAGCATGATTCCGGAGTGAGCGCATGACGACGACTCCCGCCGAACGCGCGAAGCCGCGCCACCTGGATCCCGCGTTCTACGCGACGAAGCCCACGCCGTCGACGGTGTTCTGGCGCACGTTCATCCCGTGGCAGATGTGGCGCTTCGTCGAGATCAACCTGCGCATGATCCGCATCATCGGGCTGAGCCACCGCGGACATCGCTGAACGATTCGTTCCACGCTCGCTCGGCCGCGCCCGCGCGCCGTGGCGGGCGCGAATCGTCCAGAACTGCTCGGCGCACCCACCTCGTGCAGGCCCGCGGCGCGTGCCGCACCTGCCGGGGATGTGAGCGATGCACCCGAGACGTCGACCTTCCATCGCATGCCCGCGCACACCGCTCCCGCGGCGCGACCGCGCGGCGTGCACCACCCGAAACGGTTGCCACCCGACATGAACGCCACGATCACTCTCTCTCTGCTCCTGCTCGGCTCGGTGCTCGCTGCGGGCTGCTCGTCGAACGCGCCCGTCGCACACTCGGTTCCGGCCCCCGACTCCGCGGACGTCCAGCGCGTGCGCGCCGCGGCGAACGCGCTCGGCGGCGACCTGATGACGCTGCTCAAGAGCGAACTGGAGCGTGGCGGGCCCGGCGCCGCGATCGCGGTGTGCGCCGATTCCGCCCAGGTCCGCACGCAAGCCCACCAGCGCGATGGCGTGACGGTTCGGCGCGTGGGCACGCGGCTGCGCAATCCCGGCAACTCGCCCGATTCGCTCGAAGCCGCGGTGCTCGCCGCGTTCGAGGCGGATCGCATCGCCGGCCGGTTGCCCGCCGAGACGCTGCTCGTCGTCGCCACGCCGGAGGGCGGCGCCGAGATCCGCTACCTGAAGCCGATCGCCCTGCAGGAGCCCTGCCTCGCCTGCCACGGCCCGGCCGATCGCCTCTCGCCACCCGTGCGGGCGCTGCTGGCCGAGCGCTACCCGGCGGACGAGGCGACCGGCTATGCGGCCGGGGACCTGCGCGGCGCGATCAGCGTGCGCGCGCCGCTCGCGGCACGCGCCGCGCACTGACGGCGCGGGAGCGGATCAGGGCAGGACGACGATGCGCGTGGTCCGGGCCCGCGCGGGATCGGCGACGAAGTAGAGGCCCGGCGGCACGGCGCGCCCTGCGCCACGGAGCCGCCACGTGAACGCGTTGCCCGCGGGCTCGAGGCCGCGCCCGCGGGAGGCGACGACACGGCCGGCAGTGTCGAAGACGCGCGCGTCCGCGGAGAAGCCTTCGAGCCGCACTTCGCTGCGGGCCGGATTCGGATAGGCGCGGGCCGCGCGGGTCGCCATCGGCGGCGGCGCGTCGAGCGGCGCGTCGCCCGAGAGCTTGGGCGCGTTCTGCGCGACGCGCTTGTTGCCGCCGCGGTCGATCGCCGTCACGCGCCACCACCACGGGCCGTGCTTGGCGGGCGAGACCACGAGCGTGGTGTCTTCGCACGTCCAGGTCATGGGCGCGGGGAACGTGGATGCCGTGTCGACCTCGACCAGGTAGCGCACGCGATCGTTCGCCTCGGTGTCGGTCGAGCGCCGCCACGTGAAGCGCGCCGGCGCCACGGCCCCGGCAGTCAGCATGCGGAACGACCCGCTGCGCGTGACCCACGGCTTGCCGTAGACGGCGCGCGCCCGGGCGCCGCGCGCGCGCACCGAATCGGCGTGCGCGGCCGTCAGCGTCGAGTCGCCGATCAGCATGTTCTCCCAGTCGAGGACCTCGTCCCAGAGCCGGGCGCAGGTGGTGGCCAGCGGGCGACGATTTCCGTTCAGCGTCACGCGGATCGCGTTCGTGTGCCCGACGGACGCCAGGCCGTTCAGCCCGGGGGGACTGCTGGCCCCGTCGACGCGCAGCGCGAGCCACCGCGGAGTCGTGATGCGGAGCGTGAGCGTGGTGTCGATGCTCTCGCGGCCGCCGACGGCCGCGCTCCAGACCTCCGCACCGTCGGCGATCAGCGCGAGCTTCGCGAGCCCGTGCTCGCACCGGGCCTCGATCCGCAGCGGCCGTTGCAGGGTGTCCGAGGAGAGCGCGAGCGTCCCGCCCGGAGCCACGCCGGAGATCTCGAAGCGCGGGACCAGCGGACCGCACGTCGCGAACGTCCGCCCGGCGCGCAACCCGGCGAGCCAGCGCGAATAGAAGCTCGACGTCCCCGCGGCCACCTGCACGTAGACGCGCCAGCCGCCCGCCGGCGGGTGGTCGTACCAGTCGAGCACGGCGTCCGTGCCCGCCGACAGCGGGATGTCGAGGCCGCTCGAAAGCAGGTCGTACCAATCGCTCCAGTCGGCGTCGGGCTCGTTGCTGTACGAGACGGCGTCCATGGCTTCCATGCCGCCCAGCGCCCCCAGCAGCGCCATCTCGCGTCCCATGCCGGCGCCGGGCCAGTCGTCCCGCGGCGCGTCGAACGTGGTCGTGCGGGGATGCGCGAGCACCATCAGACCGCCCTGCGCCGCGAGGGATCCATGCAGGTCGTACAGCATCGGCCACGGTTCCTCGGGCGGCAGGCAGCATTCGTCGCCGAGTGCCGAGGTGAGGCCCGCGAACACCGCGTGGCCGCCGGTCTGGTTGCGGTACTCGTAGGTGCAGTAGAGCGTCACCAGCGAATCCGAGAGGGTCGACACCTGCCCGGTGAAGCTGCGCGCCTGGTCGAGCAGGTGCAGCACGGAGAGTCCTTCCGCGCGTGCGATGCTCACGGCGCGTTCATCCGACACCGCGTACTCGACGGGCGGATGCTCCGCGTGGACATGCAGGTCGCCCGAATACCAGCCACGCGGGCGCAGGTCGACCATGCGTGAGAGCTGCACCACGAGCGTCGTGTCGCGATCGAGCGTGAAGGACTGCTCGTAGCCGTACCACTCGGGCCCGTGCCACGCGCGCACGCGGTAGGTGCCCGGGTCGAGTTCCAGCGCGCTGCCCGGCGTCGGGTAGAAGTAGGTGCCGTTGTACCCCGAGTGCGCCATGAGCTCGACGTCCGGCGCGTGCGGCACCGACAGGCCCTGCACGCTGATGACCTGGAGTCGCGCCTCCGCCGGCGTACCGCCGGGGCCGAGCACCTGCAGCTGCAGCGAGAGCGCATCCGCACGCGAAGCCGCGAGCGCGGCGACGAGCAGCAGCGCGAACGCGCCGTGAGCGCGGCGCGATCGGAGCATTCGGAGCAGCAGCGGCCGGAGGGGCATGCGGGAGCGGGTCGCCTCGGGAGTCGTCGGGGAGCGCGTTGCCGGGGGGCCCGGCCCCGCGCTCGGGCGGTTCATGATACGAGGTTCGCCCCTCTCACGGGAGATGAAACATCACGTGTAACCCGTTCGCCCGGCACGTGAACGCGAGCGACCCGGCGCCGGCCGGCCGGTGGCCGGTACCCTTGTCGTTCGCGGCGGCCACCCTCGCGGCCGCCGCTCTCAGGTCGCGTGCTTGCGGTCCGTTAGCGGACGCGCACGAGTCTCCGCACGTCGCTCGCGCCATCGACGTCGATCCGGCTGAAGTAGAGCCCGGCCGCCGTCGACGCGCCGGCGTCGTCACGGCCGTCCCAGTCGAGCGTGTAGTGCCCGGCCGCCTGCTCCATGCCGGGGACCAGCGAGCGCACGAGCCGGCCCGTCACGTCATAGATGCGCAGCGAGACGCGGCCGCGCGTCGCGAGGTCGTACGCGAGGACCGTGCGGGCGCCGAAGGGATTCGGGCTCGCGGGGCGCAGCATCGTCGCCAGGTTCGTCGCCGTCGGCGCGACGCCGGTGACGTTGGTCGAGTCGTAGATGTAGCTCACGAACTCGGGATGATCGACGAACGGGTTGCGGTTGTGCTGGTACTCGTAGATCGCGCCGTTGCGGACGCGCTCCTTCCAACTCACCGGATCGCCGACGCTCCAGGCGAGGTACTGCGCCGCGGCCCAGGGCAGCTGCTGCGACTTGTTCGCCGAGCCGCTCCCCGGCCAGGACGAGTCCTCGGTGAAGTATCGCGTCGAGACGTAGAACTGGCTGCGGGCGAGATCGCCTTTGTAGCCGTTGATCGGCTCGAACACCGTGCCGCCGTATCCGGCCGATGCGCTGCTGCCCAGCTTGGACCCGTTGAGGGACGTCCAGGTCGCCGTGCCGACCACGCCGTAGGGGTAGTTGCCGCGCATGCCGTTCACCTTGGAATCGGTCGGGTAGATGATCCAGAGGTCCGAGTACATGGGCGACACGCTGCCGCCGAACCACGACTGCGGGAACGAGTGCTCGCGGTTGTACGCGATGCCTTCGCTGCCGCCCGAGCCCATGGGACCGAACGCGAACTCGTACGGCGGCGTGCCGCCGGGGATGTCGGAATACACGTCCCAGACGTTGCCGTCGGGGCGGCGGTCCGTGCGCGGGAAGCAGTTCGCGGTGTTGCTGTAGCTGATCACCGTGTGCGCCTTGATGATCGAGTGCAACGCGGCGAGCAGCGCGTAGCCCTTCAGGCCCGTGACGCTGTCGTAGTAGCCCGCCGGGATCGAGACGTCGACCCAGTGGAAGCCGTACGTCGCGTTGCTGTTGAAGTGCGCCGCGAGGTCACCGACGCCGTTCACCGTGAGCGTGCGGTCGCCGGCGGGAATGCCCGGCACGGTGATCGTGACCATCGAGAGCAGCGAGCCGTCGCGCACCGCGTTCGTGGCGACGATGCCGTTGACGCTGTAGTTGGTCGGGATCTGCGAAGTGACCGGGTCCACCGCGGTGTTGAAGAACACCTGCAGCGTGGAGTCGCCGGCCTCGTAGACCGACGTGATGACCGGCGCGCCGCTGCTCGAACCGCCGGTGCCGGTGACGGTGAAGCTCAGGATCGGCGAGGTCGCGGTGACCGAATCGTCGACCGCCGTGATCTGGTAGTAGACGACCGTGCCGCCCGAGTGCTGCGGGATCGGCAGCGAGGTCTGCCAGAAGTTGCCCGTCGTCGGCCCCATGCTGATGACGCTCGAGAGCGAGCCGCTCGTGAGTCCCCACGCCAGCGAGACCGCGTTGATCGCGCGTGCGGTGTCGACCACGCTCGCCTGCACGTCGACGCCCAGCGTGTCGAGCGGCGTACCGGGGATCGTCGAGATGCTCGAGATCACGGGGCCGGCCGGACCGCCGCCGCCCATGAGCGTGCCGGTCACGGCGACGTTGTCGATCGACGCCTTGGGACGCGCACCCGAGGAGCCCACGGGGCCGGTGCCGTTGTAGTCGTAGAAGCGGATGCGCGCCGTCGCGCAGTTGTCGAAGTTGGCCGGCAGCTGCACGAGCTGCACCGCCTTCGTGAACGCGACGTTGTTCGTGAAGTCGAGGACCGACGCCCCGCTCAGCTCGGTGAAGTTGACGCCGTCGATGCTCGTGTAGACGCGCAGCGAGCCGTTGCGGTTGCCGGTCGAGTTGGACACGGTCGCGAAGTCGTAGCTGATCGTCCCGGCGGTCATGCCCGTGAAGTCCAGCAGCAGGTCGATCGCGCACGCGTTCGTGAAGTCGGTGCCGTTGGTCGAGAGCAGCTGGATGTTGCCGCTCCCCTTCTGCAGGCCGCCCGTGGTGCCGGTCGTAAACGCCGCGGTGCTCACGGTGGTGTGCGTGGGATCGGGGATCGCGGCCGAGCCGCCGACGCCCACGGACGCCCAGTACTGCGCGCCGATGCCGGAAGCGAAGTTGGCGGTCCAGTTGGCGATGTCGGAGAAGTTCTCGGAGTAGTTGCCGCTGGCCATCGGGAACGGGGTGGCCGCGAACGCGGTCGACGCGAGAGAACCCAGGAGGGACGCGGCCAGCAGCAGGGAAGCGAGGAATCTCGGGGGTGAGGTGCGCAAGGATGAGGGCCTTTCGATCGGAGGCTCCGCGCCGCTCACCAGCGGGGTCGCCGGGGGGGCGCCCCGGGGTCGGGGCGTCCCGACCGATGGCGGACGGGGCCGAAAGTACGACTGGATTCCGGTAAGCGTACCGCGCCCTCGTGCTGCCGCAAAGGCGGTTCGGGAGTGGTCCGGTGGCCCGGAAGCGGAGTGGCACCGCAATCCGCAACGTGCCGGGCGACCTGCGCGTCCGGCCGGGAGTGAATCAGCGTGCGGAGCCGCCCCCCGGCCCCGCACTGCCGTGCCGGAAGCGTTCGTAGGCCGCGCGCGCGTCGACGGCTTCGCGCTGCTGCGCGGGCGCGATCTTCGCGAAGAGCGCGAGCGCCGCGCGATGAAGCGAGTCGCACTCGGCGCGCGGCGCCGTGCCTTCGCGCGCCTGCGCGAGCAGGCCGATCGCGGTGGCGTACGGCACCATGCGGTCCTGGCCGTTGGCGCGCTGCGCCGCGAGCGAACGCTGCAGCACGGTCGCGGCACCCGCGCGATCGCCCAGCGCGAGCCGCGCCTCGCCGGCGAGCCGGAGCGCGTTGCCGAGGAAGCGCGAGTCCTCGCCCTCGGAGAGTTGCACCGCCTCCTCTGCCGTCGCGCGTGCGAGCGCGGCGTCACCGTGGCCGAGGTAGCCGGGCGAGAGTTCGGTCAGCGCGAGCGCGAGGTTGCCGTTGCGCTCGCCGCGACGCTTCAGGATGTCGACGGCGTCGCGGCCCCGCCGGATCGCGTCGTCGTAGCGGCCCGCCTGCCATTCGATGTACGCGAGCTGGCCGCGGGCGAGCGCCGCGCCGGTGGACGCGGGGCCCGCGTTGGCATCGATCGCCTCGATGGCCTGGAGCATGAGCGTGCGCGCCCGGTCGTAGTCGCCGAAGCTGCCGGCCAGGCGTGCGAGCTGGCGGTACGTGAGCGCGGTCTTGGGATGCTTCGGCCCCAGCAACTTCAACTGGATCGGCAACAGCGAGTCGAACACCGCGGCGGCTTCGGGGAACCGGCCCGCGCCGTAGAGCAGGTTGCCCACGTTGTAGAGCGCGACGCCGTGCAGGTACGACACCGCACCGTACTCGCGCCGGTAGACGCGCTCGACGTGCTGCGCCAGCACCAGGCCCTCGGGCGCGTCGCCGAGCGACACGCTGAGGTCGTTTTCGATTCGCGCCGCGGCGGAGGATTCGGCGCCGTAGAGCGTGCGTGCGATCGCGAGTGCGCGCCGCTGCGCGACGATGCCACCGTTGCGGTCACCGTGCTCCACCGCCGCGCCGGCCTGCGCGTTGTACGCCTCGATCATGTCGTCGCTGCGCTCCCCCACCGTGCGCCGCAGGATTGGCATCGCCTCCGCGAGCACGAGCACGGTCGAGTCGGTCTTCTCGACGTCGAGGTAGTTGGACGCCATGCCCCGGCGCGCGTGGGCGTAGGCGGCCGACGCCGGACCGTAGCGTTCGAGCGCGGCGAACGACTGGCGCCGCGAGGCTTCGAGCGCCGACGGGTAGTCGCCGATCGTCGTGTAGAGGTCCGAGAGCACTTCCCAGAGCGCGATGCGCACATCCGGGTCGCTCGCGAACTCGTGGTCGATGCGGGCGCGGCCGCGCTCGAGGATCTCCTTCGCGGTCAGTTCCTCGCCCTGCCCCTGGTCGGGGTCCGAGGACTGGAAGACGCTGACGAGGAACTCCTGCACCGCCTCCGCGCGATGCGCCTCGGCGCGCGCGCGCTGCGCCTGCCAGAGCGTGGTGCCGAGCCCGATCGCCAGTGCGACGATCGTCGCGGCGATACCGCCCACGAGCAGCCGGTTGCGCGCGACGAACTTCCGCACGCGATAGCTCACCGAAGGCTCGTGTGCGCGCACGGGCAGGCCCGCGAGGTGACGGCGCAGGTCGTCGGCGAACGCTTCCATGGAGGCGTAGCGGCGCTCGGGCGACTTCTCGAGCGCCTTGAGCACGATGCGGTCGAGGTCGCCCGTGAGCCGCGAGGCGATCGATCGGTCGTCCACGTTCGCGCTCGGGCGCCGGGGCTCGCTCTCGAGGATCGCCTGGCTCCAGCCCGCGCCGGTCGCGGGCTTCTCGTACGGCGCGCGCCCCGTGAGCAGCACGTAGAGCACCACGCCCAGCGAGTAGACGTCGGTCGCGGTGGTGATCTCTCCGCCGCCGACCTGTTCGGGCGAGGCGTAGGCCGGCGTCATGGGCCGCGCGTGCGCGTGCGTCACCTGTTCGTCGTCCTCTTCGACGAGCTTGGCGATGCCGAAGTCGAGCAGCTTCACCGTGCCCGATCCGTCGACGAGGATGTTGCTGGGCTTCAAGTCCCGGTGGACGACGAGCCGGGCGTGCGCGACCTGGATCGCGTCACACGCCTGCAGCACCAGCGCGATCCGCCCGCGCAGGTCGAGCGCGCGCTCGCGGCACCACGCGTCGATCGGCGTGCCCGGCACCACGCGCTCCATCGCGAACCAGGGCGAGCCGTCCTCGGTGACGCCACCGTCGATCAGCCGGGCGATGTGCGGGTGCTCGAGCTGCGCGAGGATCCGGCGCTCGCGCAGGAACCGCCTGCGCGATTCCGGCGTCGCACCCGCCCACTTGAGCAGCTTGATCGCGACGTGCTGCTCGAACTGGCCGTCCGCGCGCTCGGCGTCGTAGACGAGCCCCATGCCGCCCTCGCCGATCACGCCGACCAGCCGGTACGGCCCGAGCGTGCGGCCGATCAGCCCGGCACCCGCGTCGCGGTCCTCGGTCTCGAGCCAGTTCGCCGCTTGCTCGCTCGCCGGCACGTCGAGCGCCGGGTCGGCGGTGGCATCGGCGGCGAGGATCGCGAGCACGTCGGCGAGCAGCGCGGCGTCCGCGCCGCACTCGCGCTCGGCGAAGGCGCGACGCTGGTCGGCGGGAAGCTCGAACGCCTCACCGGCGATGCGCTCGACCTGCGGCCAACGCGACGCGTCGAAGGACATGAAACGGCTCCAGGGATCGGGGAGCGAACCACTCCCGGACGCGGCGGCATCGGGTGCGTGCGGGCGGCTCATGAACGTGTCGAGGTTAGCATGGGGCCCGAGCCGCCCCGCGCGCGGCGAGAGGTCCGTCGATCCGGGCGGCACGCGAGTGCTAAGCTCGCCGCATGCTCGCTGCCCCCGGCGACGGTGCCGGCGGGCGTACGCGGGCCGGCGGCCGCGCGGGCTCGCGACGCCGCCGCACGCTCTCGCGAGGACCGGGCCGCGCACTCATGGCAAACGACGACATCACGTCCCTCCTGCGCGACGTCCGCGGCGGCAGCGAGCCCGCCCGCGCGGAGCTCTTCCAGGTCGTCTATCGCGAACTGCTCGCGATGGCGCGCCGCCGGCTCCCGTCGCGGCGCGGCGTGACGCTCGACACCACGGCGCTCGTCCACGAGACCTACCTCAAGCTCTTCGACCGCACGTCGCTCGAGTGGCAGGACCGCCGCCACTTCTTCGCGGTCGCCGCCATGGCCATGCGCCAGATCGTGGTCGACCACGCGCGCCGACGTGCCGCGCAGAAGCGCGGCGGCGGGCTCGAACAGGTCGAACTCGACGACGACGCGGGCGCCTCGCAAGGCGATCCCGAACAGGTGCTCGCCGTGGACCAGGCCATGGCGCAGCTCGCCGTCGTGAACGAGCGTTACGCGCGCATCGTCGAGATGCGCTACTTCGCTGGCTTCACCGACGAGGAGATCGCCGAGACGCTCGAGATCAGCGACCGCACGGTGCGCCGCGACTGGCGTCTCGCCCGCGCGCTGCTGCACCAGGCGCTGCACGGTCCCGCCGGCTCCTGACGGCGCGGTCCGCGGGCGGGAGCCCGTGCAATCGATGGCGGCGAACAGCGATCGGGCGAACACGAGGCCCCCGTGGGCACTGGGGTCGAGGGGACCCCGGTACGACTCGCGCCCACCGAGAAGCCGGGCGCGCTTCCGTGAAGAGAACGCGAACGGAGCGCCCCCCCGGACACTGCATCCGGCCGCGGACGCCCGGAACGAACACGAACGGGCGCGGCCGGTGGACCGGCCGCGCCCGTCGGAACCGCGGCAGCGGTCAATCCAGCACGGTCACCCGCTCGGTCCGCGTGTTCGCACCCTGGCGCAGGCGCACGAAGTACAGGCCGGGTCGCACGGGTGCGGCCGGCGAGAGCGAGACGCGGTGCGCTCCCGATCCCAGCGCGCCCACGTCGCGCGCGGCCAGCACGCGGCCCGCGACGTCCAGCAACTCGAGCCGCGCCGCGCCGGCGTCCGCGAGCGTGAACGCGACGTCGAGCGAGCGGCCCCGCGCCGGGTTCGGCCGCACGCGCTCGAGCGCGAACGCGGACGCGGCCGGGGCGGGCGCGCCCGCCGTCGAGCCGCCCGCGATTCGCACGCCGATCGTCATCTCGCTCGTGCCGGGAGCGCCGGTCGTCCACGTGTCGGTCCACACCATGACGGTGCGCCCGGCGTCGAGCACGCCGCGCGCGGTGGGCGCGCCGCTGCGAGCGAGCACGCCGTTCGACGCGAGCGTGAACGTGCCGCTCACCGGGTGACTGCTGCCGTCGCTCTCGAACATGGTGCCGCTGGCGGTGCCGTTCGACGCGATCACGATCTGTCCATGGCTCCACCACGGCGCCCCGGGACCGGTGGCGAGGATATGCAGCTCCCACGTGCCCGCGAGATCGCTCGGCGCGTACGAGGAGGCCATGCGCAACAGCACCGCCATTTCGGCCGTTCCGGGCGTGCCGTCGGACCACGTGTTGGTGAGAGCCATCACGGTGCGCCCCGCATCGACCCAGCCCTGCGCGAGCGGCGCGAACGAGAGCGAGACGGCGCCGTCGGCCGCCACGCCGAGCGAGCCCCCGACGGGATCACTCGCTCCCGTGTTGTCGGTGAACGTGCCGGAGAGTGCGCCGTTCGAGGCGATCGACATCCGGCCGCGCATCCACCACGGCGCACCGGCACCCGAGGCGATCGAGTTCACCTCCCAGTCGCCCGCGAGGTTCGCGACGGTGTACCCGCCGAGCGACTTGACCGCCGTCTTGAGCTCCGTGGTGCCGGCGCCCCAGCCGGTCCAGGTGTCGGTGCCCACGAAGAACGTCGTGCCCAGGTCGAGCGCCCCGTGGAAGGCGGGCGCGCCGGGAAACGTGACGATACCCGCCGGGTCGAGCGAGATGCTGGCCTGGAGCGTGTCGAGCTCGCCGAGATTGTCGACGGCGTAGACCGTGAGGCCCCCGCTCGTCGTGATGATCGCGCGGCTGCGCTCCCACCACGGCGCACCGGGTCCGGATCCGATGCTCTGCGAACGCCATGGCCCGGAGAGATCGGGCTGCGTGTAGGCGGCGGCGAGCGATGGCACCAGCAGCACGGCGACGAGCAGCGCGACGGCGCGCGCGCGGGGAGCGTGTGGGGAACGCATGCGACCTCCGAGGTGCCGGCGCACCGCACGACCCGGGCGGATCGGCCCGCCCGGCCGAAACGACGACCGACACTCGAAGCGTAGACCCGGCAACGCGCGGGACCAAGGGCGGATCCGGGGCTCGTTCGCCCGGGGCGGCTCGAACGTAGGAACCCGACAGCGCGGTGGGTGGCCGAGGGTCCCCCCGCCGCGATCGCCGCCCCCCCCGGGTTCGCCCGGCCCACTCCATCTCCGCCGCAGGAGAGCCCCATGCGCTCCACGCTTCTCGCGATCGCCACCGCGCTCGCCCTGTTCGTTCCGCTCTCCCCTGCACGGGTTTCGGCCCAGTGCGCCGATTGGCTGGCGGGACCGCTCGACAACGGAACGGGCGTGAACGGCACCAACAACACCGTCATGGCCGTGCTCTCGTGGGACCCACCGGACAACCGGCCCGAGATGCTGGTCGTCGCCGGATTCTTCACGTCGATCCAGGGCGTGGCGGCCAGCCACGTCGCATTGCTCGATCCCGCCACGGGCCAGTGGCAGCCGCTCGGAGCCGGCACCGACGGCCCGATCTACAGCCTCGCGGTCTACAACGACGAACTGGTCGTGGGCGGCGCGTTCACGCATGCCGGTGGCGTCGCCACGAGCAACGTCGCGCGC
The DNA here is from genome assembly GCA_044223005.1 of Candidatus Eiseniibacteriota bacterium. Lineage (GTDB taxonomy): Bacteria > Eisenbacteria > RBG-16-71-46 > RBG-16-71-46 > RBG-16-71-46 > CAIXRL01. The sequence continues at coordinate 269,043 of JBGAML010000002.1, read as the reverse complement.
TACGACGGGGGCACCTGGAAGCCGCTCGGCAACAGCTACTTTCCGAACGGCGTGAACGGAATCGTCAAGGCCATGACCGTCTGGAACAGCCAACTGATCCTCGCGGGTTCGTTCACGGCCGACGCCGACGGCGTCCACCCCCTCCAGCGCGTCGCGAGTTGGACCAGCGATGCGAACGGGTTCCAGCCGCTCGGAAGTGGCGTGGGCTGCAGCATCTACCCGTGCTACCACAGCGTCTCCTGCATCGCCCAGTACGGCGGCCAGCTCTATGTCGGCGGGGACTTCACGATCGCGGACGGCGGGCCCGCGCAGTACCTCGCGACCTGGAATGGATCGACCTGGTCGTCGCTCGCGGGCGCGGAGCCGAGCGCCCCCGTCACGTCGTTGCAGCCCTACCTCGGCGAGCTCTACATCGGCGGACGGTTCTTGACGATCAACAACGTCACCCCGCAGATGCGGTACATCACGAAGTGGAACGGCTCGGCCTTCAGCCGGCCCAACGGCATCCTCCCGGGATCGGTGGAGGCACTCGGCTACTACAACGGCTCGCTGATCGCCTCGGGCGACGACGGCGGGCAGTACATCTGGGCCTGGAGCGGCACCTCGTGGTCCCCGCTGGGCTCGGGGCTCGACTACTTCGCGCAGCCGGGCGCGATCTATCCCTGGGACGGCGAACTGATCGTCGGCGGCTCGTTCGGCTACGCCGAGGGCTGGTCGGCGAGCCACCTCGCGCACTGGAACGGCAGCAGCTGGTCCGCGTTCGGCGGCGGTCACTCGTCCGCGGTCTACGCGCTGACGAACCATCTCGGGCGCACGGTCGCCGGTGGCAGCTTCACCCAGTCGCTGCTCGGCAACGCGGCCGTGCAGAACGTCGCCGGCTGGGACGGCTCGAGTCTCTCGGCGTACGACACGGGGGTCGACGGATCGGTGTCCGCCCTCTGCTCGTTCAAGAACCCCGGCATCTCCGGCAAGTACGAGCTCGTGGCCGGCGGACACTTCGGCACGGCGGGCAGCGTTCCGGCGTCACGGATCGCGCGCTACGTCACGGATCCCGTCTCGGGATTCCCGCCGCCGGCGTGGCAGGCGATGGGCGCGGGTTTCAACTCCGACGTCTACGCGATCGAGCGCTTCAACAACGCCACCTACGCGGGCGGTGCGTTCACGGCTTCGGGCGTCACGACCAGCTACGTCGCGCGCTGGAACACGACGACCAGCGCATGGGAGCCCGTCGGCGGCGGCATGAACGGCACCGTGCGCGCGTTGCGCAGCTTCGGCGGGTACCTGTACGCAGGCGGCGACTTCACCACCGCGGGCGGCATCACCACCGGCGGCTTCGCACGCTGGAACGGGACCAGCTGGAGCGCGTGCGGCGGCAACTTCATCGGCCAGGTGTTCGCGCTCGAGATCCACAACGGTGCGCTGGCGATCGGCGGCCTGTTCGCGGGCATCAACAGCTCGCCAAACCTCGCCTACTACACCGGGACGAGCTACGGCACCTATGCGACGGGCGGTACGAACGCGCGCGTGCACGCGCTGGTTTCGACGGGCACGCGGCTCTACGTGGGCGGTGAGTTCACCACGGCGGGCGGCATCCCGGCGGCGCACATCGCCTGGTACGACGGCAGCTGGCAGCAGCCCGACGCCGGGGTCGACGGCACCGTATTCGCGCTCACGACGAGCAACGGCGAGGTGCAGGCGGGAGGCCAGTTCCTCGTCGCCGGGGGAATGTGGCGCGTGAACTGGGCACGATTCAGTGAAACCGGCACGCCGTTCCTCGTGCAGCAGCCCACGTCCCAGAGCGCGGGACCCGGCGCGACCCTCTCGTTCTCCGCGTCGGCGGCCAGCGGCTACTCCGGACTCGCGTACCAGTGGTACCACGGCAACACGGCGCTCGCCGACGGCGCCACGTTCAGCGGCTCGGCGATCGGTGGATCGAGTACGCCGAACCTGGTGATCTCGAACCTGACGTCGTACGACTCGGGCGACTACCACATGGTGGTCTCGAGCGCCTGTGGCAACGACACGAGCACGACGGCGAGCCTGACGGTCGCCGGCGCCGGCGTCGGCGACGGTCCGGGGCCGCACGCGCCGGTGTTCGACGCGCTCGGCCCGAACCCCTCGCGCGGCACCGCGACGCTCGGCTTCGCGCTCGCGCGCGACGCCGACGTGCGCGTCGACGTGCTCGACCTGCTCGGGCGGCGCGTGCGCTCACTCGCGCTCGGACGGCTCTCCGGCGGCCGGCACACGGCGACGTGGGACGCGAACGACGACGGCGGCGCCACGGCACGCGCCGGGCTCTACTTCGTGCGCGTGGTCGTGGACGGCCGCATGATCGGCGCGAAGCGCCTGGCGCTGGCGCGCTGACGGAACCGGAAGGGCACGGCGCGGGGGCGCCGGAAGCCGCGAACGGGCGGCCGCGCGAGCGGCCGCTCGTCGCGTTTACGAGCGGGTTGGCCGCGCGTGCTAGTTTCCGGTCTCACACGGCCGACCTCTCGAAAGGAGTCCCGGATGACCACGCGACGCGATTTCCTGAAGACCGTGACGATCGGCACCGCAGGTGTGCTCGCGGGTGGTGTCGCCGGCGCCGCCGAGATGCCGGCCGATCCGCACGCCACCGCGCCCGCCGCGGCACCGACGGCACCCACGGGGCCGTTCGTCCTGCCACCGCTGCCCTACGCGTTCGACGCGCTCGAGCCGCACCTCGACGCCCAGACGATGCAGATCCATCACGACAAGCACCACGCCGCCTACGTCGCCAAGCTGAACGCGGCGGTGGCCGGCCACGCCGATCTCGCCGCGCTCCCGGTGGAGGAACTGTTGCGCCGGCTCGAGACGCTGCCCGCCGAAGTGCGCACCGCCATCCGCAACCAGGGCGGCGGACACGCCAACCACTCGCTGCTGTGGACGAGCCTCGCGCGCGACGGCGCGCGCGCCCCCCTCGGCGAGCTCGCGGGAGCGATCGACAAATCGTTCGGTTCGTTCGCCGCGTTCCAGGACAAATTCAACGGCGCGGCGGCCGGCGTATTCGGGAGCGGCTGGGCGTGGCTCACGCGCGCGTCCTCCGGGGAACTCGCCGTGGAGACCAGCGCCAACCAGGATTCACCACTCACGGCCGGGCGCACTCCCCTGCTCGGGATCGACGTGTGGGAGCACGCGTACTACCTCAAGTTCCAGAACCGCCGCGCGGACTACGTCGCCGCGTTCGCGAAGGTGGTCGACTGGGACGCGGTCTCGCGGCGCTTCCGCGACGCGACGAAGGGCTGACACCTCCATGCGAACGGGCGGGTGGCGCGAGCCACCCGCCCGCCGCATTTCCGCCGGCGCCTCGCCACTCGACGTCAGCGGGTGCCGAACGTGATGCCGGTCGCCAGCGCGACCTGGTTCATGTCGCTCGCGGTGAAGCGCCCCTCCACGAAGGCGCGCCCCGACGCGGTCGGGAACCGCACCCCCGCGATCGCGTTCACGCCGAGGTCGTTCTCGCTGCGATCGAAGCGCCGGTCGTGCAGGAAGTGCACGCCGAGCCCGCCACCCACGTACGGCGACGGCTCGTTATCGCGCCCGAAGTGGTACGTGACGTCCATGTTGGGCGCGAAGTCACGCATGCCGTCGACATTCCAGTAGCGCATGTTGGGATCGAGGTGCAGCCGGGTGCCGCTCTGCTCGAGCACGGCGTGCACCCCGACGGCCGCCGTGCCGTCGAGGTCCTGCGGGGTCGCGTAGCCGAGACTGCCGCCCACTCCGGTCAGCCCGTAGCCGTGCGCGGGTACCGGCCAGAGCAGGAGTGCCGCCGCGAGCGCCATGCCGAGGAGGATGGCGAGCGCGAGCAGCGTGAGCGGCCGCGAATGCGATGAGGTCGTGTGCATGGTGCCTCCCGAGTGAGGTTCGTCACGCGGCCGTGGAAATCCGCGGGTGGCAGCACATCGGAGAGTCGGATCGGGAGAACGTGCGGAACGTCCCGCGCGCGGCGATCGGGCTTCAGAGCTTGATCACGAGACCGAGCGACGTGGTCCAGTAGTCCGGGTCGAACTTCTCCGGCACGAGCCGGCTCTCCTGCGGGCGCAGCATCACGTAGCGCCCATTCAGGTCGAGTCCGGCGGCACCACCGAGCGGGATCTGCAGGCCACCGCCCACGTGCACGCCGAAGTCCTGTTTCGTCTCGTCCGCGAGCCCGGGCAGCGAGTTCGCGTAGTCGAACGTCGTGTGGTACCAGCCCACGCCCGCGCCGGCATAGAGCGCGGGCACCGGCGTCAGGTAGAGCGACGCCGTGACCGGCCACGTGCGCACGTGCAGCTGGTCGCCGAAGCGATCGTCGTTGCGGTACGCCACCGCGATCTCGCCGGTGAGCGCGGGCGCGAGCGCGTCCCGCAGCGCGAGCCCCGTGAGCAGCTTCGCGTCGCCGTTCCCGTGCACGTTGCGCGTGATGCCGAGTGACGGGATCAGCTCGGCGCCGTGCGCACGCGGCGGCGGGACGGCGAGCAGCAGTGCGATCGCGGCGGCCGGCAGCGCGAACGTTCGCGGCAGGTGGATCCACGAGCGGGTGCTTCTCATCTGGACCTCCTTTGCCGGGGAGCGTGACCTGATCGATGTCCGGTCCTACCCGGAGGGTCCGTCCAGAGATCCACAGGCCACGGAAGTGCCATGGGGCCAGCGGATTACGTCCGGTCGGTTCGAACGCACCCGAAAGTGCGATCTCGCAGCGCGCTTGGAGTCGGCTCTCGCCTGCCCTCGGCACGGTTGCGTGGCACGTCCCTGTACGTCTACGTGTTCGCACACCGCTCGCGTTAGTCTGCGGCCCACCCGACGTCGCGGCCGTGGTGCGCCCGATCGCACTCTTCGGAACGATTCGCGACGTGGAGGCCGACCGGAGACCGCCATGCCCATGAACCGCCCCATGCGCCGCCTCGTCCCGATCCTCCTCACCCTCGCGCTCGCCGGCAGCGCCCCCGCGCGCGCCGCGCTCACGTACGCGAACTTTCCCGGGTTCGTCGATCCGAATCCGTCGCCCGGGAACCAGTTCGGCATCTCCATCCGGCCGCTCTCCACGGGCAACGTCGTCGTGACGGCTCCGATGGACGACGCCGGGGGAACGAACGCCGGGGCCGTCTACCTTTTCAACGGCGCGACCGGCGAGCTGATCGACAAGATGATCGGCACGCATGCGGAGGATCACATCGGGAGCGGCGGCGTCTACGTGGTCGGCGCCGGGAACTTCGTCGTGTGCAGCCCGGACGCCGACATCTCCAGCATCTCGAACACCGGCGTGGTGAGCTGGGGCAGCGGCACGACGGGATTCGCGGGCCTGGTCGCGGGCTCCGGGGGCGACTACTACGGCACCACCGCCGGCGACCGGGTGGGCTCGGGCGGCGTGACGGTGCTCACGAACGGCAACTACGTCGTCCGGAGTCCGGACTGGTCGGGAACGGCCGCGTCCGCGGGTGCCGCGACGTGGTTCAACGGCAACTCGGGCCCCGCGTCCGCGGCGGCCGTCAGTGCGTCGAACAGCATCGTCGGCTCGACGGCCAACGACTTCGTGGGCGAACGGGTCGTCGCGCTCACGAACGGGAACTACGTGGTCTACGCCTCGGGGTGGGACAACGGCGCCGCCGTCGATGCGGGCGCGGCCCGCTGGAGCAACGGCACCTTCGGCTCGACGGGCACGCTTTCGGCGGCCAACGCGATCGTGGGCACGGCGAGCGGCAACAAGGTCGGCGAGAACGTGTTCGCGCTGACGAACGGTGCCTACGTCGTGCTGAGCCCGAGTTGGGACAACGGCGCGACGACCGACGTTGGCGCCGTCACCTTCGGCTCGCCCACCGGTACCGTCGGCGCGGTCAGCGCGGCGAACAGCCTGGTGGGTTCGTCGGCCAGCGACCAGGTGGGCAGTTCCGGCGTCCTCGCCCTCACCAACGGCAACTACGTGGTCCTGAGCCCGGGCTGGAACAACACGGCCGCCTTCCCCGACGCCGGTGCCGCCACGTGGGGCAGTGGCACGACCGGGGTGACGGGAGCGGTCTCCACCACGAACAGCCTCTACGGCGCCGCATCGGCCGCCAGCGTCGGCAACAACGGGATCGCGCTCACGAACGGCAACTACGTCGTCGGCAGTCCCGCCTGGGACAACGGCGCCGCCACCAATGCGGGGGCCGCGACGTGGTGCAACGGCACCACCGGTCGCGTCGGCACGGTGAGCGCCGCCAACAGCATCGTGGGACCCGCGGCGAACGACGGTGTGGGCGCCTCGCTCGTCGCGCTGGCGAACGGGAACGCCGTCTCGGTCGCGGGCTCCTGGGACAACGGCGCGATCGTGGACGCGGGAGCCGTCACCCGGATCAACGGCGTCAGCGGCACCACCGGCGTCGTCTCGGGCGCGAACAGCCTGGTCGGGAGCACGGCGGGCGACCGGGCCGGTGCGGGTGGCGTCTTCCCGCTCCCGAACGGCAACTTCGTCGTCGCCAGCCCGAACTGGGACAACGGGGTGAACGCCGACGCCGGTGCAGTGACCTTCGGCCTCGGGTCGGTCGGCGTGGTCGGTCCGATCAACATCTCCAACAGCCTGGTCGGCTCGCACGCGAACGACCTGGTCGGCGATCTTTCCGGCCGAGTCGTCGTGCTCGCCAACGGCAACTACGTCGTGCGAAGCATCTACTGGTCCAATGGTGCAGCCGTGGCCGCGGGCGCGGTCACGTGGGGCAGCGGGACGTCCGGGATCTCGGGCGCCATCACGAGCGCGAACAGCCTCGTGGGGACGCAGTACGCGGACCAGCTCGGGACTGCCGTGATCGCGCTGCCGGGAGGCGACTACGTGACCAGCTCGCCCTGGTGGGACAACGGTGCCCTGACCGACGCCGGCGCGGTGACCTGGTGTTCCGGCGTGACGGGCCGCGTCGGGACCGTCGATGCGGCCAACAGCTTCGTGGGCACCCACACCCAGGACTATGCCGGGCAGATCCTCTTGGCGTATGCGAACGGGAACTACCTGGCGTTCACGTCCGGCCTGGACTTCGGCGCTCTCACCAACGTCGGCGCCGTGACGGCGGGCGCCGGCACCGCGGGCGGTGCCGGCGCGATCACGACGGACAACAGCGTCGTCGGATTCGCGGCCTCGTCCAGCGTCGCGGACCTGGCGGGCGACCCCGTGAACGGAACGTTCGTCGTGTCCTTCCAGAACTCGACCAGCAGCTGGGTACGCGTCGGTCCCAACAAGCTCTTCCAGGTCGCGAGCCTCGCCGACATTCCCGCGGACCAGGGCGGCTGGCTGCGGCTCACGTTCGAGCGCTCGTCCCTGGACCACCCCATGGCGAACCCGACGGTCCTCACCTACGGCGTCTGGCGCCACGTCCCGGGCACCGCCCCCGCGCTCGCCTCGGCGGCCGCGAACACGCCGCGGCTCGCCGCGGGGGCGCTGCGCGAGGTCGCGGCGAGCCTGCCCGTGAGCTACGGCACGCAGGACGTGAACGGTCATCTGGTGGTGACGGTTCCTGCGCGCAGCGTCGCGCTGCCGGCGAACACGCTGCCGCCGGGCACGTGGGAACTCGTGGCGACGGTCCCGGCCATGCAGGTGAACACGTACACCGTCGCGGTACCCACGATCTCGAATCTCGCGAGCGACGACTTCCTGGTCACGGCGCACACGTCGAACCCGTCCTTCTGGTTCACCACGCCGTCGGTGACCGGCCAGTCGGTCGACAACGTGGCGCCGGCAGCCCCGGTCGTCACCCTCGCGGCGTACTCGAGCGGTGCGACCCATCTGCAGTGGAACGCCAACGTCGAGGCCGACCTCGCGGGCTACAACGTCTACCGCGGCTCGAGCGCGGGGTTCACGCCCTCTCCCGCCAACCGGATCTCGGCGCTGCAGTCGTCGACATCGATCGTGGACGCCGGCCCCGCGGGCAACTGGTACAAGCTGAGTGCCGTGGACGTGGACGGGAACGAATCCGCCTTCGCGCTGGTGACGCCCTCCGGCACCACGGACGTCGCCAGCGAGCCCGTCGCCTTCGCGCTCGAAGGCGTGCGCCCGAACCCGGCGAGCGGCCTCGGCGTGCACGTCGCGTTCGCGCTGCCGGACGATGCGCGCGCGACGATCGAGCTGCTCGACGTCAGCGGACGCCGCGTCGTCACGCGCGAAGTCGGAACGCTGGGCGCCGGCCGGCACGTCGTGGACCTCGCCGAGACCGGCCGCGTCGCGGCGGGCATCTACTGGGTGCGACTCACGCAGGGTACGCAGCAGCGCAGCACGCGTGTCGCCGTGGTCCAATGAGCGACCCCGGTGCGCCACCGGCGCGTGGACCGAGCCGCTACTCGATGACCGCGATCCGGGCCTGAGCGCGGCTCGTCCCCTGCTCGAGGCGGAGCCAGTAGATCCCCGCGGGCACGCGCCGCTCGCGCGCCAGGTCCAGCACGTGCCGGCCCGCGCCGAACGTGCCGACGTCGCGCGCGAGCACGCGCCGACCGCTCGCATCGATGAGCTCGAGGCGCGCGGGGGCGTCGGTCGGCAGGTCGAACGCCACGCGCAGGTCACGGCCGAGCGCGGGATTGGGACGCGCGCCGTGGAGCGCGAACGCGACGGGGCTGCCGTTGCCGGCATCCGACGTTCCCCCGGGGGTCAGCAGCGCGAACGGGCTCAGGTTCCCGTTCACGTCGATCGCCGCCAGCTTGTAGAAGTTGCCGGCGGCGCCCGGGTCGCTGGCGCCGGGCGCGATCGGCGACGCGATGAGGTTGGCCGCGGACGGGACGAAGCCCGGGAACGTGCCGCGATGCAGCCGGTAGCCGGCGAGATCGTGCTCCGTGTTCGCGTCCCAGTGCAGGTTCGTCTGCCCGCCGGAATACTCGCCCGCGAAGTTCGCGGGCTGCGCCGGCGCGAGATTGTCGATCGACTGTCCCGCGAGCACCGCGGAGGCGAACCACAGCGTGGGCGTCGTCGTGTGCGCGGTGACGACGAAGTCGTTCGCCGCCGCGTTCGAGACCGTGGGCACGATCGCCAGGTACTGCGCCTGCTGCAGCGCCGGCACGTTCGCGACGAGCCCCCACGTCCCGGGCGGCAACGCTCCGGTGGTCGAGACGGTCCGCTCGCGCGGCGAGGTGACGACGAGCTCGCCGTTCACGACGCTGGGCACGAGGGCCGCCGGGAGCTGCGCGCGGAGCCGTTCGATCGCCGCGGCGTCCGGTGCGATCGCGCCCTTCGGCGCCGGGCTCGCGAGCGCGGCGCGTGCGGCGCTCGAACCCGGGACGCGGCGCCAGACCGCGTAGTTCACGATCACGGGCACGGACCCGGCGAAGTCGCCCGGGAAGCGGTCGAACGTGAGGTTCAGCCAGCCGCCCTGGTCGTTGGGAACATCGGCCGCGGTCTCCAGCCCGAATGGGACGAGCGGTCCCACGCGGACGCGACCGCCGCCCTCGGCGGGAAAGCCCGCGACGAATGCGTGGTGGACCGGGTTCTCGAGCGGATCCTGCATGTTGGTCGACGCCGACCAGCCGCAGACGCTGTTGAGCACCGACACCGCGCCGCTGGTGCCGGTACTCCCGCTGCACCAGGTGAGGGCACCGGCGCCGGCGATGCCGTCGTGGTCCCAGCTCGGGGTCGGGACGACATAGTTGCCATCCGCGAGCGGGAGGATCTCCTGGCTGCCGACGCGGTCGGCGAAGTTCGAGCCCACGAGGCTGTTGGAGGGAGCGACCAGGCCCGTCGTCGCGTGGGCGCCGTCGCACCACGTCACGGCGCCGGCATCGACGACCGAACCGTAGTCCCAGGCGGTCGAACGCACGACGTAGTTTCCGTTGGCGAGCACGGTGATACCCGCCGATCCGACCACATCCAGGTAAGTCCCGCCGACGAGGCTGTTGTTGACCGAGACCGCGCCCGCGGTTCCCGTGAAACCGTCGCCCCAGGTCACCGCCCCTCCGTAAGGCACGCCGCCGGCGGACCAGAGGTCGCTGCAGACGACGTAGTTGCCGTTCGGCAGCGCCACCGGGTCGCGGGCGCCAACGTTGTCGTTGCTCGCTCCGCCGACGAGGCTGTTCGCCGCCGACGGAGTGCCGACCAGTCCCGTCGTGCCGTTGCCCCACGTGACCGCACCCACGTTGGCAAGGCCGCCATCGTCCCACGACGGAGAGGCAACCACGTAGTTGCCGTTGGTGAGCGCGATCACGCCGGAGAGCCCGACATTGTCGCCCGGGCTCGATCCGACGAAGCTGTTCGCACTGGTGATCGCACCGCTGACACCGGCGGTGCCGCTGCCCCACGTCACCGCCCCCGCGTTGACCGTGCTGCCGCTGTCCCAGTTGTGGCTGCGGACTACGTAGTTCCCGTTCGTGAGCGCGAGCACGCCGTCGCCTCCGACGTTGTCGGACGCCTTGGAGCCCACGAGGCTGTTCGCAGTCGACAAGGAACCGATGCGCCCGGATGTCCCGCTGCACCACGTCGCGGCGCCGGCGTTGGAGAGTGCGCCGTTGTCCCAATTGGGGCTCGCGACCACGAAGTGGCCATTCGTCAGCGGGAAGATCCCACCGGATCCCACGGCATCCGACGCTGTCGAGCCGACGAGACTGTTCGCCGAGGAGATCGCTCCGGCTCGCCCCGTCGTGCCGCTCGCCCAGGTGACGGCGCCGGCATCGGCGATACCGCCGTTGTCCCATGCCGGGCTGGAGACGACGTAGTTCCCGTTGGCGAGCACGGTGATCCCGCCGCTCCCGACCACGTCCGTGTTCGTGCTCCCGGCCAGGCTGTTCGCGGCCGCGACGGTGCCGACGCGCCCCGTCGTGCCGTTGCACCACGTCACGGCACCGGCGTTGGTGGCCGCGAGGTTGTCCCAGTTGCGGCTCAGGACGACGTAGTGCCCGTTCGGCAGCGCGACGACCCCGTCGCTGCCCACCTGGTCGAATGCCGTTCCTCCCACGAGGCTGGTGCCCGCCGTCACGATGCCCGTCCGCCCCGTGACGCCGTTGCACCAGGTCACGGCGCCGACCGCGGCGACCGCGCCGTTCGACCAGTTGTCGCTGACGACGACATAGTTCCCGTTCGCGAGTGGCGTCGTGCCTCCGCCCCCCACGAGACTCCCCGTCGCGGAGCCGACGAGGCTGTTGGCGGACGAGACCGTTCCGGCCAGTCCGGCGGTGCCGCTGCACCACGTCACCGCGCCGGCCAGTGGATTGGCCCCGTTGTGCCAGTTCACGCTCGACACGACGTAGTTGCCGTTGGTCAGTTCGACGAGGCTCGTCGCCCCGACGTTGTCCGCCGCGCTCCCGCCCACAAGGCTGTTCGCGGCCGACACCGCGCCCACGGTGCCGGTGACGCCGTTTCCCCAGGTGACCGCGCCCGCGTTGGCGAGTGCACCGTTGTCCCAGTTCGGGCTGCGCACGACGTAGTGACCGTTGGCGAGCGTCGCCACGCCTCCCTCGCCGACACGGTCGGAAGCCGTGGATCCGACGAGGGCGGTCGCGGCCGAGAGCGTTCCGCTCACGCCGGTCGCTCCACTGCCCCACGCGACGGCCCCCGCGTCGATGGCAGCGCCGTTGTCCCAGTTCGGACACACGAGCAACCAGTTGCCGTTGGCGAGCGTGATCACGCTGCTGCCCACGAAGTCGCCCGTCGAGGAGGCATTCAGGGCGCTGATCAGGGCTCCCGTCGTCCCGTCGAAGAGATAGACCGCCCCGGCGCTCGCTCCCACCCCGTCGTCGCCGGGGGCCGTGACCACCACGTTGCCGTTCGCCAGCACCACCACGGTGGAGCCGAACTCGTCGCCGTCGTCCGGGTAAGGATTGAACAGCTCGGGAAACGTCATCGTGGCGAACGCACTCGCAGGGGCCGCGGTCGCAGCGAGGGGCAGGAGCATGAGCACGAGCGTGACGATTCGGCGTCCGAACATGGTGGGCTCCTCCAGTGGCGGGTGCGGGCGGGCGGCGCGGCTGGCGTGAGGGCGCTCCGACTCGTTGTCGCGACGGAACCGGGGCGAATCGGACATGCTTCCGCGGCGTACCCCGACACCCGGGGGCCGCTCCCTCCGTCCACGGGGACGGAAGCGTGCCCCGTGGCGCGGAATGGCGGGCCCCTCGTTCGCGCCAACTCCGGCCGGATGCCTCGCGCCGCGCAGTGGACGACCGCCGCGGGGGCACCCATACTCCGTGTTCACACACACGGCTGGCGTGATCGGATCCTGCCGGGTCCGGCGCCCAGGGCCACCCTGCGAGGTTCGACACCCATGCGCTCGATGAACCCCTTCCGTCCCGTCTCGCGGCTCCTCCTGCTCGGCGCGCTTCTCGCCGGTGCGCTGATCACCCCCGCTCGGGCCCGGGCGCAGGTTCCGCCGCTCGATCACGTGATCGTGGTGATCATGGAGAACAAGAGCTACGACCAGGTGCGGACGGCCGCGTACACGGCGTCCCTGATCACGAACTACAGCACCTGCACCAACTCGTTCGCGGTCACGCACCCGTCCCAGCCCAATTACATCGCGCTCTGGGCGGGCAGCACGCTCGGCGTCGTCAACGACGCCTGCCCCGCGCCCGGTTCGCCCTACTCGGCGGAGAACCTCGGGCACGCGTGCGAGGTGGCGGGCCGCTCGTGGCGCGCCTATTCCGAGGGCCTGCCGAACGTCGGCGACCCCGTGTGCGCGACGGCCGGGAACTCGTACACGCGCAAGCACGACCCGTGGACGGACTTCGCGAACCTCGATCACACGCGCGAGCGGCCCTACACCGATCTCGCCGTGGACATCGCGGCGCACACGCTGCCCAACCTGGCGTTCGTGGTGCCGAACAACTGCGACAACACGCACGACTGCGCCGTCGCCACGGGTGACGCGTGGCTCGCCGCGAACCTGCCCGCGATGATCTCGGCGGTGGGCCCGAACGGCGTCGTGATCCTCACGTGGGACGAGGACAACAACCTCTCGGGAAACCACATCCTCACCGTGTTCGCGGGACCGACCGTGCGCACGGGATACGCGAGCACCGCGACGGTCACGCACTACGGGATCCTGCGCACGATCGGTGACGCACTCGGCCTGCCGCCGATCGGTGCCGCCGTGTCGGCCGCGCCGGTCATCGACGTGTGGGCCGGCTTCCCGACGTCGGCTCCGACCCGCACCTGGGGCCAGCTGAAGAGCGTGTATCGCTGATCGAACCCGATCCGCCGAACGCGACGTCCCCACGCGGCTCCCGCATGCGAGCGAGGTGCACCGCTTCTGGGATTTGCTGCGCCACACGGATGACCGCATTCCTGCCGAGCGGGCGAGCATTTCCCTTGCCCTGCGGCCGCCGGGCCCTGAGTCTGGCGCGATCGACGACGCATCCCGGTCACGGGCACCGCGTGCGCCGATGCACCCCTGCCCCTCGGAACTGGAGTGCGAGCAGTTCAAGGAAACACGCCGGGGGTCGCCATGGCCGCAATCCGTCGCGCATCCGCCTCGAAACGTCGTCCCGTCCTCGCCGCTCGAAGGCGTCCTCGTCCCGAACCCCGCCGCGCGCTGGCGCATCCTGCGATCGAGGCCCTGCAGCAAGCGAACTGGAAGGCCGAGGTGCGCCGCCAGCGCGCACGAGCACTCGTGAACGGCCGTATTCTGGATGCGCTGGCGGGCCCGTCGATGAGCGACACACGCATGGCCAGGCTCGCCCAATGGGCCCGTCGCCAGAACGTGCACGAGACTCCCGTGGCGAAGCGGCCGAGGCCGCCCCGTAAGCGGTTCGTGGCAGTGCGAGATCTCCGGATTCACAGCATCCGCCGCGAGCCGTTCGATTGGTACTACCGCGAAATGACCTACACACAGAATGGTTACGCAAGCGCCGACGCGTCGACGTCCACTGGCGAGTTTGCCTGTTCCGCCTACGCACCTGAGGGCGATGTCGATCGCCGGATGCACTGCAGCGCCATGTCCGCCGCCGGCGTCGGGGTCACCGCCGGCTCACCCACGACGGCGGATACGGACGACCTGCTCGCGACCATCGAGTTCTCGTACTCGTGCATGTTCAGCGCGAAGTGCTTCTGCTACGACGTGGCCTCATGGAGCCAGATGGGACTCGCAATTGAGTACTACGATCAGGGGGCGGCGGAGTGGGTCGTGGCCGAAAACACGATCTACAATCTCTGGGACGAGCAGCATTCCATCGTGGCGGACACCCAGATTAGCTCCACGTCGCAGGAACTGAGGATCTCGGCGAAGGTCCGGATGCTGCCCGGAAGGGAGTACCGGGTCTGGGCGCACGCGAGTGTCGGCGCAAACGGCTGGGGATGGGCTGGCGCCACGGGGAGCAACGCCAGTTCCTCCGTGAAGCTGCAGGTCAAGAGCTTCCACCTCTGGCGCCCCTGAGACCTCGACCTGCCGGAGTTTCGTCGCGAGGCCGCCCGAGCGAGAGTTCGGGCGGCCTCGCTCCAGACCGGGCTCGCACGCCGGACGTTCGGCCCGCGCGGCCGGTTGCGCTATGATCGGCGCCGGGTCGGCAGTCCACCCAGGCGTCGCCGCGCGGGACACGTTTCCGCGAGCTGAACCTGCCACGCATCCACGGCCACGGAGTCGCTCCCGCACCATGCGGCGTGCGCCCGGCCGGCAAGTCGGCGACCACCGGCCACCGGGATTTCCCGGTCGCGAGCGCGCGCATCGCAGGTGAGGACGAGCCATGCCCCGTGATCCGATTCCCTTCGCCGTCGACGACCTGTCGGCGTTCGCGCGCGCACTCGCCCGCGCCCACGCCTCGCGCGAGTCGTCGTCTCCGCCCACCCACGTCGAGTGGCTGAACCTGCTCTCGCGCGCGGCCGGGCATCGCAACTTCCAGGCACTGCGCGCTTCCCGGAACGCCCCGCCCGCACGCGTGGCGCCCGAGGATCGCGAGCCTCCGGCGCCGCTCTCCGAGCACGCGAAGCGCGCGCTGCGGCTCTTCGACACGCGCGGCCGCCTCACGCAGTGGCCTTCGCGCCTCGCCGTGCAGCGGCTCGCGATGTGGATCCTGTGGGCTCGCTTCGAGCCGAAGCGTGCCTACACCGAGAAGGACGTGAACGCGGTGCTGCGCGAGGCGAACACGTTCGGCGACCACGTGACGCTGCGGCGCGAGCTGGTGAACCACCGCCTGCTCACGCGCACGAGCGACTGCTCCGAGTACCGCAAGCTCCCCGCACGCGCGGATGCCGAAGCCCGCGCGGTGCTCGCCGCGTGGCGGGCACGCGAGCGAGACGGAGCCTCCACGAGCGGGCGGACGCCCGACTGAGCGGCCACGCACCGGCCCCGGCCTCGCGCCGGGGCCGCGTGCGTTTCAGGGCGCGTCGTCCCGCGTCCTCGCGCCGTCGCGCTCGTGCCCGACGTCCTCGGCGTGCCGGTACCACTGCGCGAACCCCTCGGCGGGCAGCTTCGACGTCCAGTGCCCGCTGGCGCGCGCGAGCACCCACGCGCCGAGCAGCACGGCGATCGCGACCGCCGGCACCAGCAGCGGCGACCATCCCCGGCGGCCGGTACGGCCCACCGTGAGGCAATCGTCCACCGGGCACGCGGCGACGCAGTCCATGCAGCCCGTGCACTCGGGCGTCAGCACGCGGAGCTCGGTGTGCACGGTGATCCGCACGGGGCAAACCTGCGTGCAGCGCTTGCAGGTGGTGCACGTGGCCGCGTCGCGCACGATGCGCTGCGGCGAGGCCCAGCTGAAGAGGCCCAGCAGCGCGCCGTACGGACAGGCGAAGCGGCACCACAGGTGCCGCACGAACAGCGACCCGACGGCGAATGCACCGATCACGACGAGCACGGTCGCGGACGGATGCCGGAAGAAGAGCAGCATGCGCGCATCGGTGACGTGGTTGTACGGCGACGCCAGGAACTCCGCGACCGAACGCGCGTCCATGAGCACGAAGATCGAGACGACGAAGAAGACGAGGATCACGTACTTGGGGGCCCACGCCAGCCACGCGACTCGCGACGGCTGCCCACGCCGGCGCCGGCGGCGTAGCAGCTTCGTGCGCGCGCCGAGCCATTCGAGCCCGCGCGAGAGCATGCCGACGGGACAGACCCAAGAGCAGAACGCCTTGCGTGCGAGCAGCGCGGTCGCCACGACCGCGAGCAGGATCACGAGCCCTGCGGGGTGCAGGTCGTCCCACGTACCCGTGGCGAGCCAGTGCTTGAGGCCCAGCAGCGCGCTCAGCGGCAGGAGCGCCTCGACCGCGGCCGGACGCGGGGGCAGTGGTGAGGCTCCGGCGAGCGCCGCATCGTAGAAACGCGCGAACTCGACGCCGACGAGGACCATGAACGCCGCGCAGAGCGCCTGCACGGCCCAGCGCGCGGCCGGCAGCCACGTCCAGCGCGTGCGGGTGGCCGCAGCGTGCGCGAGCGGCGGATCGGGGACTTCGGATTCGGGGGACATGCGGCGGAACCTCTCCACGCGTGCGTGACGGATGCGGCCGTCGTCGACGCAGCGTACGCGACCGCCCTGCGCGTCACATTGCTGCCTTCGGCCCGCCCGGCAGGGTGCCGGAGTCGATGCGTCCGGCGTGCGCCGGGAGGATTTCCCGCCGCGCCGGGCGGCGGCCCGTTGGACCGCGCGCGCGCGTTCCCGCAGTCTGCGCCCCACGCTGGCTCACGAATCCACGACGCTACGGCCGGAGGCGATCCCCGATGAACGCGTTCACGCAGCATTCGTTCCGCACGCTCACGCTGGCGAGCCTCGCGCTCCTGCTCGTCCTGCCGCATCCCGCGCGCGCCGCGGCGGCGAGTGGTGGAAGCCGCGCGACCGGCGGCAGCGGGAGCAAACCCGCGGCCGCGCCCGCCTCGCCCAGCCTCGAGAAGGTCTCGCTCGAGGGACTTTCGTTCCGCAGCATCGGGCCGGCGGTGACGGGCGGCCGCGTGGTCGACATCGAGGTCAACCCGCGCGATCACTCGGAATACTTCGTCGCCTCCGGGCATGGTTCGCTCTGGAAGACGAGCAACGCAGGCGTGACGTTCACGCCGGTCTTCGACGGGCAGTCCTCCTTCTCGATCGGCACCGTCGCGTACGCACCGTCGGATCCCAGCATCGTCTGGGTGGGCACCGGCGAGAACAACGGCCAGACCTACGTCGTGCCCGGCGACGGCGTCTACAAGAGCGAGGACGGCGGCAAGAGCTGGACCAACATGGGGCTCAAGGAGTCCCAGCAGGTCGGGCAGGTGGTGGTGCACCCGACGAACCCCCACACGGTCTGGGTCGCCGCCTACGGCCCGCACCGCGTGGACGGTGGCGATCGCGGTGTCTTCAAGACGACCGACGGCGGCAAGACGTGGACGAACGTCCTGCACCCGAGCGACCACACTGGCTGCTGGGAACTGCACATGGACCCGCGTGACCCCGACGTGCTCTACGCGGTGGCGCACCAGCGCCAGCGCTACCTCACCACCACGGTGACGGGCGGCGACGAGAGCGGGATCTACAAGACCACCGACGGCGGCACGACCTGGAAGCGGCTCGAGGGCGGCCTGCCGCAGAAGCAGGTCGGGCGCATCGGCATGGCGATCTCGCCGGTCGATCCCGACCGCCTGTTCGCCGTCGTGGACGCGAAGGAGAAGAAGGACAAGGGCACGTACGTGAGCAGCGACGCCGGCGCCAGCTGGACGCGCGCGAGCGACTACGTCACCTCCTACCCCTTCTACTGCCAGAAGCTCTTCTGCGACCCCAAGAACGTCGATCGCATCATCGCGATGGACGTGTTCAACCAGGTGTCGACCGACGGCGGCAAGACCTGGTCGCGGCTCGGCGAGGACAAGAAGCACGTGGACAACCACGCGCTGTGGATCGATCCGTCCGATCCGCGGCACATGCTGTCGGGCAACGACGGCGGCGTCTACGAATCGTTCGACGGCGCGGCCACGTGGGCATTCAAGGCCAACCTGCCGATCGCCGAGATCTACAAGGTGACGGTCGACAACGCGAAGCCCTTCTACAACGTGTGGATCGGTACGCAGGACAACAACAGCCTCGGCGGGCCGTCGCGCACGCTCAGCTCGGCGGGCATCACGAACGCCGACTGGACGTTCACCGAGGGCGGGGACGGCTTCCAGTCGCAGGCCGACTGGGCGGACCCGAACACGATCTACTCGCAGGCGCAGTTCGGCGCCCTCGTGCGCTACGACCGCCGGACGGGCGAGCGGCTCTACCTGCGCGGCTTCGAGGGTACGGGCAAGCCGGCCTACCGCTTCGACTGGGACGCGCCGCTGCTGATCTCCCGGCACGACCACCGGCGGCTCTACCAGGGCGCGAACATGGTGCTGCGCTCCGACGACCGGGGCGAGAGCTGGCGCGAGATCAGTCCCGACCTGACGCGCGGCGTGCCGAGGACGCTGCACCACCTGATGGGACGCAGCTGGAGCATGGACGAGATGGTGGCGAAGTCCTCGTTCGCCCACGTCACCACGATCGCGGAGTCGCCGCTCGACGAGAAGCGGCTCTACGCGGGCTCCGGTGACGGCCTGCTGCACGTCACGCACGATGGCGGCGCCACGTGGCAGCTCGCCGTGCTGCCGGGACTGCCGGAGTTCGCGCACATCCACCAGGTCGCGGCCTCGCCGACGGACGTGAACGTGGCCTACGCCGCGTGCAACAACTTCTTCGCCGGCGACTACGCCCCGTACCTCTACAAGACCTCCGACGGCGGCAAGACGTGGGTCACGATCCGCGCCAACCTCCCGGTGCGCGGCCCCACGTGGTCGATCGCCGTCGACGACGGAGACCCGAACCTGCTCTTCGTCGGCACGATGAACGGCGTCTACGTCTCGAACACGGCCGAGCCGCAGTGGGTCAAGCTCACGGCCGGACTGCCGTCGGCGATCCAGGTCATGGACATGGCGATCCAGCGCGACCAGCACGACCTCGTCATCTCGACGTACGGCCGTGGCGTCTTCATCCTCGACGACTACACGCCGCTGCGCGGGCTCGACGCGAAGGCGCTCGCCGCTCCGCAGGCGCTCTTCCCGCCCGCCGAGGCCGTGATGTTCGTGCCGTCGGATCCGCTGGGCTTCCCGGGCGTGGGTTTCCAGGGCGCGTCGTTCTTCGCCGCGCCGAACCCGGAGATCGGTGCCGCGATCACCTACTGGGTACGCGACGACTACAAGTCCCTCAAGAAGCAGCGCAACGCCGAGGAGAAGAAGCTGCAGGAGGCGGGCAAGGACGTGCCGTACCCCACCTACGAGCGGCTCAAGCTGGAGGCCGCCGAGGAGGAGCCGTACCTGCTCTTCGTCGTCTCGGACGGCGACGGCCGCGCGCTGCGCCGGATCAAGCAGCCGATCAAGGCGGGCGTGCACCGGATCGTGTGGGACTTCCGCACGAGCCCCGTGACCCCGGTCTCGCTCGCGCCGCGCACCGACACCGCACCGTGGGACGAGCCGGACCGCGGCTACATGGTGCCGCCGGGCACCTACGCGGTGACGATGTACCGCTACCAGGACGCCAAGCTCACCGCGCTCGGCGAGCCGCGCACGCTGCGCTGCCGCGCGCTCCACGAGACGACCCTGACGCCGGCCGACCGCGAAGCCCTGCGCGCTTTCAACGAGAAGACCGCGGCGCTCTCGCGCTCGATCTCTGCGGCGGACGGACACCGCGGCAAGTTGAGCGAACTGCTGCCCTACTTCGAGTCGGCGGCGATGGCGGCACCGCGGTTCGACGCGAGCGGGCTCTCGGAGCTCTCGGCGCTCAAGGCGAAACTCAAGAAGATCAACGAAACACTGAACGGCGACGACGTCCTGCCGAAGTTCGAGGGCCAGGCGCGCATGTCGCTGAAAGGTCGCACCGACCTCATCGTCGGCTCGCTCTGGAGCACGACGTCGGCGCCGACGGGCACGTACCAGCGCGCGTATGACGAAGCGAAGGCCAGCTTCGGCCAGGTGCTCGCCGACCTGCGCGACGTGCAGCAGCGCATGAAGGCATTCGAGGATCGGCTCGAGCAGGCGGGTGCGCCGTACACGCCCGGACGCATGCCGGCCTGGGAGGACGGCCGCTAGGAACGGGACGCTCGCACGCGGGCCTCGATCCT
Organism: Candidatus Eiseniibacteriota bacterium; assembly: GCA_044223005.1. Taxonomy (GTDB): domain Bacteria; phylum Eisenbacteria; class RBG-16-71-46; order RBG-16-71-46; family RBG-16-71-46; genus CAIXRL01. Next base: position 249,077 of record JBGAML010000002.1, on the reverse strand, counting down.
CACCGGTCGAGGCCCGCGGTGCGTCCGGGGTCAGCGTGCGGCCGGCCCGCGCAGCCCCTCGAACAAGTCCGTCTCGCGTACGCGGCCGCCGTTCACCGTGCTGAACACGCGGTAATAGGTGGCCGTGCCCCAGAGCGCCTGGTGGTCTTCGGGCGACATGTGGGCGAGTCGCTCGTAGGCGCCGACCTGGGAATCGTGGCACCGGACCGCACGCCACACGGTCTCCCACTGCGCACGCGTGTCGATCCACGTCGTGATCTGCCAGTCGGGCCACGGAACCGCCTCGCGTTCGACGCCGTCCGTCACCGAGACGAGCCGCTTGAATGCGTGCTGGTAGGCCTGCCAGTTCGCGTGCGTCGAGACCATGTAATAGAGCTTCGAGACCGCGAAGGGCGCGTCGGGTCCAGCGTGCGCCGGATCGGCCGCCGCGACGATCGCCGCCGTGGTGAACTGGCAGATCGCGATGTGATCGGGATGACCGTAGGCGCCCTCGGGCCCGAACGTGATCACCACCTGCGGCCGCACGCGCCGGATCGTGGCGGCGATGCGCGCGATCGCCTCGGCCGCCGGCGCTTCGTCGAGCACGCCGTCGCCGTAGCCCAGGATCTCGAGCGAGCGCACGCCGAGCACCTCGATTGCCGCGCGCAGCTCCTGCTCGCGCAGGCGCGCGAGCGCCTCGGGACCGGGATGATTCGGGCCGTCCTTCTCGCCGTGATAGCGCCCGCGATCCCCGCGCGTCGCGGTGACGAGATGCACGTCGACGCCCTCGCTCGCGTACCGCGCGAGCGTGCCGCCCGTGCCGAGCGTCTCGTCGTCCGGGTGCGCCAGCACCGCCAGCAGCTGGAGCGCGGCGGTCACGCGCGCTCCTCACGGGTGACGCCACGGGTCCAGCACGGGCCGCGCGCCACGAGCGGGCGCCGGGCCTCGAGGCCGCGCGGGCCGGAGATCGTTCCGATGACCATGCATCCCCCCAACCGGGATCGGGTCGCGGCCGGGTCGCCGCTCGTTCGGGCGCATGAGGTTGCGCCGCCGGAGCGGCAGTCTTCCCCACGCCCCGCGAGCCGTCAACGCGTGGCGGCGCCGGGCCAGGTCGCGCGTCGATGGTCCGATTCGGGCTCCGAGTGCGCTTTCCGGGATGGCGAGCCCGTACCCGGTTTCCATCCACCGCGAGGAGTCCTGCCATGCCGCGCCCGATCCTCAACCTTCGAACGTTCTTCCTCGGGGCCCTGCTGGTCGGCAGCACCCTCGGCATGCCGTCGCGCCGCGCAGCGGCCATGACCGAGCTGTGGCATCGCAGCCTCGGGGACGCGTCGTTCCAGCGGGCGAACAGCGTCGCGACCGATGCCGCGGGGAACGCCATCGTCACGGGCTACTTCTCCGGCACGCTCGACTTCGGGACCAGCACGCTCACCAGCCCGGACGACGGCTTCCTCGCCAAGTTCGATCCCAGTGGAACGTGCATGTGGAGCCGGAAGTTCGCAGCCACGGGCGGCGTCTCGACGAGCATGGTCGCGACCGATGCCGACGGGAACGTGGCCGTCTGCGGAATGTTCATGGGCACGATCAACCCCGGCGGCGGGACGCTCACGTCCGCGGGGATCTACGATGCTTTCGTCGCCGTGTACGACGCCAACGGAGGGTTCCAGTGGGCGCGACGCTTCGGCGACAACAAGTCCCAGGCGGCCACCGCGGTGACGTTCGATCCCTCCGGAAACGTGATCGTCGCGGGCGGCTTCTACGGCACGATCGACGCGGGCGGCGGCCCGCTCGTCAGCGCGGGCTTCGACGACGTCTTCCTCGTCAAGTACACCGGCTCCGGCGGCCATCTCTGGAGTCACCGTTACGGCGACGCGAACGACCAATGGCCCGCCTCCGTCGCGACCGACCCGAGCGGCGAGATCCTCCTGGGTGGCTGGTACAGCGGCTCGCTCGATTTCGGCGGCGGACCGCACACGAGCCTCGGCGCGAACGATGCGTTTCTCGCCAAGCTGACGGCCGCCGGGAACGAAGCCTGGAGCCGGTCCTTCGGTTCCGCCGCGGCCACGGATCAGTCCATCTACGGCGTGGCGAGCGGCCCGAATGGAGAGGTCTACGCCGTCGGATCCTTCTACGGCGACGTGGACTTCGGCACGGGACTGGAAAGCGCACCGCTGTACTGGTCCGACGGCTTCCTCGTCGCGTTCGACGCGGCCGGCGTCGCGCAGTGGACGCGGCATTTCATGGACGTCGATTACCTGTCCGACCAGAACGTGAACGCCGTGGCGACCGACGCGGCGGGAAGCATCTTCGTGACGGGAAGCACGACCGGGCCGGTGAACGTCGGCGGTTCGGTGCTCGTGCCGATGGGCGCGGAGGACGTGATCGTCGCGGCATACGATCCGAACGGCACGCACCGCGAGAGCCAGCGATACGGAGACTCCGCATCGCAATTCAGCCAGTCGATCGCGACGGCACCGGGCGGGCACGTGGTCGTCGCGGGGCAGTTCTACGGCTCGCTCGATTTCGGCGGCGGCGCGATGACCGATCCCGGGCAGGCGAACGGTTTCGTCGTCGACTTCGGATCCGCCACCAGCGGCGTGACGGCGAACCTGCCGACGGACCGGCTCTCACTGCGTGCCTTCCCCAACCCCGCGAAGCGCTCGAGCACGATCGAGTTCACGCTGACGGCGGCCTCGACGTTGACGCTCGACATCTTCGACGCCCGCGGCGCACGCGTCGCGAGGCTCGCGGAGGGCGCGCAGCCGGCGGGCACGCACGCCCTCCGCTGGAACTGCCGCGGGGCCGATGGCCGCGAGGTGCCCCCGGGCATCTACCTGGCACGCATCGCGTACGCGGGCGCCGTGACGAGCCGGCGAATCGTGGTGCTCGAATGACGGCATTCGCCTGCTGTTCGAAGGGTCGACCACTCCGCAACTCACGTTTGGAGGATGGCATGCGACACATGCTCATGGTGCTCGTGCAGTGCGCCGCGCTCGCCATCGCGGTGCCGGCCGAAGCCCAGCTGGTGATGCGCAGCGACGCGCGCAAGGTGTCGGCGCGCGCGGAATACGCGGGACTGACGCAACATTCCGTCCTCCTGCCCGCGGTGCCCTACTCCTACTGGTCGCCCTCGGCTTCGGCCCACCTCGACAATCCCGACCCCGAGGGGTCGGGATACTGCGATGCCGGCGCATGGCAGATCTCGCAGGTGGTCGGCTACGGAATCAGTGCGTCTGGCGGCTGCGGCGGCTCCTGGCAGACCGTGCCGCTCGCGCCGCACTACGTCGCCGAATCCGCAGCCACGTTCGATTTCGAGCTGCAACAGACCATGACGTACTCACTCGATGCGTGGCTCGACCCGGGCGAAGGCGAGTTCGGAGGATGGTGCTGGCTCGCCCACTACGCGCCGAACCAAATCGTGGAGCAGTGTCCTTTGGGCGGGGAATTGCATCGGGTGGGACGCCTGGCGCCCGGCCTCTACGAAATCGATGGTTGGTCGATCGTGGACGGCACCGTGGAGTGGTCGACCGGGCCCACATACACCTACATCCTGACCTTTTCGCCGATCGTGAATCCGCTGATCGTGAGGCAGCCGGTGGACACCATTGCCGCCCCGGGCGCGACGGTTCACTTCTCGGTCGCGACGAGCGTTCCGACGGCGTCGCTCACGTTCCAGTGGCGCCGCAACGGGGCCCTGCTCGCGAACGGAGCGCACGTGAGCGGGGCGACCACGCCCACGCTCTCGCTCTCCGGCATCGCCGTCGCCGACACGGGCTGGTACGAGGTGATCGTGGCCAACGGTTCCGTGGAGGAGCCGAGCCGCCTCGCGCGCCTGAACGTGTCGGCCACGAGCAGCGTTCCGAGCGCCACGGTGGCCAGCGGTCTCGCACTCGAGTTGGCCGGGCCGAACCCCTCCACCTCCGGGACGGCGCTGCGTTACGCCGTGGCGCAGCCGCAGCGAATCACGGTGGCCATCTACGATGTCACCGGCGCCCGGGTGCGCACGTTGCTCGACGGCGAGGTGGCCGCGAAGGGCCTCGTGTCCTGGGATGGCCGGAACGCCGCCGGAGGGCGGGTGCCGAACGGGCTCTATTTCGCCCGCCTATCGAGCCCGGCGGGCGAGGTGCACCGTACGCTGGCGCTCATGCATTAGGCCGATCCGCCGCCGGCCGCGGCGCGGCGAAACCAGCGACTTTCCCGGATCGATGCGCTAGCCTCGCCGCACGACTCGACCGCGCTCGCCGCCGCGGCCCGGTGCACCGGACCGCGGCGGCGGGCGTCACGGCCCTCGCCGCCCGGACGCCCGCATGAACGACTCGCCGACGCCCGAACCGCACCTCGACGGCCCGCGCATGGAGCGGCTGCGCGTCGCGTTCGAGATGCTGCTCGACACGCCGCTCGCCGAACGCGAATCCGCCCTGGCGCGACTCGAGGCCGGCGATCCCGAACTCGCGGCCGAGGTGAGCTCGCTGCTCGCGGCGCACGCCGCATCGACCGGATTCCTCGACTCACCCGCGTCGGCGTCCCGCCCGGGGCCAGCCCCGGGGGATGCGCTGGGTCCGTACCGGATCGTCGAGGAGATCGGCCGCGGCGGCATCGGCGTCGTCTATCGCGCGACGCGCGACGATGACGCGTTCCGCAAGGACGTCGCGATCAAGCTGATCGACCCGGGCATGCGCTCGGATGAGATGCTGCGCCGGTTCCGGGCGGAGCGGCAGATCCTCGCGATGCTCGAGCACCCGAACATCGCTCGCCTGCTCGACGGCGGCACCGCACCGGACGGCAGCCCGTTCCTCGTGATGGAATACGTGGAAGGCCAGCCGCTGATCACATGGTGCGACGAACACCGGCTCGGGATCCGGGAACGCCTGCAGTTGTTCCTCGTGGTGTGCGACGCCGTCCGGTTCGCGCACCAGCGGCTGGTCGTGCACCGCGACCTCAAGCCCGACAACGTGCTCGTCACTCCGGACGGCTCGCCGCGCCTGCTGGATTTCGGGATCGCCAAGCTGCTCGCGAGCGAAGGATCGCTGCCCTCCACGATGACGATGCCGGCGCACCGCCTGCTCACGCCGGACTACGCGAGCCCCGAGCAGGTGCGCGGCGAGCCGGTCACGGTCTCGACCGACGTCTACTCGCTCGGTGTCGTGCTGTACGAGCTCCTGGTCGGCGAACGCCCGCACCGCTTCACCACCCGCAGCCCGGAGGAGGTCCTGCGAGTCGTCACGCAGCTCGACCCGCCCCGGCCGAGCGTCGCCGTCTCGCGCGCCGACGACGAGGAAGCGATGCGGGCGCGCGGCAGCACGGCGCGCGCGCTGGCCCGGCGCCTCGCGGGGGACCTCGACTACGTGGTGCTCAAGGCGATCGAACGCGACGCCGGCCGGCGCTACGCCACGGTGGACCAGCTCGCGCAGGACATCCGGCGGTTTCTCGACGGCGAGGCGGTGCTCGCGCGGGGCGGCTCGCGGTTCTACCTCTTCGCACGCTTCGTCCGCCGCCACCGGGCGGCCGCGGCCGTGAGCGCGATCGTGCTCGTCTCGCTGCTCGCGGGTGTGATCGGAACCAGCTGGCAGGCCGGCGTCGCCCGGCGCGAGCGGGACCGGGCCACGCGCCGCTTCGACGACGTCCGCCGGCTCGCCCACGCCGTCATGTTCGACCTGCACGACGCGATCGCGAACCTCCCGGGATCGACGCGGGCGAGAGAACTGCTGGTGCGGCACGCGCTCGGCTACCTCGAGGACCTTCGCCGCGAGGCGGACCCGGACCCCGGCCTGCGCCACGAGATGGGCGTCGCGTACGCGAAGATCGCCGATGTGCAGGGGCGCCCGGAGTTCCCCAACCTCGGACAGACGCGCGCCGCGAAGGAGAATTACGAGCAGGCCATCCGGCTCCTCGACGAGGCGCTCGCGGCGGCGCCCGAATCCACCGCCATCGCGCGAGACCGCGTGGTGGTGACGCAGCGCTACGCCGACCTCCTCGGCGCGATGGGACGTCACGACGAGGCATTGCGCCAGGCGCTGTGGGCGCGCACGCGCATCGAGGCCGAGCTCGCGCGCCGCCCCGGAGACGTGGAATGGCAGGGAGATCTCTGCGTCGCGAGCGATCACCTGATCGACCTGCAACTGGCCGTCGCGGACACGGCGGCCGCGATGGCCGAGTGCTGGACGAATCTCCGCCTGGCGACGCCGGCGCCCGGCGCGCCGTTCCGGAACTCCGAGTCGCGGCGGGGGCTGCTGATCGCGCAGGCGAAGACGGCGAACGTGCTCGCGATGCGCGGTGAACGCGATTCGGCCGTGGCGTACTTCGTGGCCTCTGAGGCACTGGCGCGCGAGGCCGTGGCCGACCTGCCCGAGAACACGGATGCACGCCGCGACCTGTCGATCATCTACTCGATGCACGGCATGTTCCTCTCCGAACGCGGTGAGATCGACTCGGCGCTGATCGCGTACGGCCACGCCGTGGAGATCACGACGGCACTCGCGGCGGCCGACACCGCCAACGCCCTCAACCAGCTCGACGTCGCCGACGCCGATTTCCAGCTCGGGACGATCCTCGCCCGCGGTGGCCGGCACGCCCAGGCCGAGCAGCGGTTCGCGCGCGCCTACCAGCGCTTCGGGCGAATCGTCGCCGCGGACCCCGTGAATATCGATGTCCGCACACGCATGGCGAGATGCGCCCGTAGCGCCGGGGAATCGTGCCGCGCGCTCTCCCGAGCCGGCACCTCACCACGCGCCTCGCTCTGGTTCACGCGCAGCCTCGCCGACTACCGCGTGCTCCAGTCGGCCGGCGCACTCGCCGGCGAGGACGCCCGAGCGCCGCGCGAACTCGAACGCGTGCTCGCGCAACTCGGCGCAGGCGCCGCCCGATGACCCGCCCTCAGGACTTCGCGCCGGTCAGTTCGCGATAGAGCCAGGCACGCGCGAAGGCCCAGTCGCGCTTGACGGTCATGGGCGAGAGACCGAGTGCTTCGCCGGTCTCCTCGATCGAGAAGCCGCCGAAGTACCGAAGCTCCACGACTCGCGCCTGGCGCTCGCTGACGCGCGCGAGTGCCGCGAGCGCCTGGTCGAGATCCTCCACCTCGACCGCGTGTGTGGCCCCGGCCAGCGCGGACGTGTCCAGCGTGACGACGCGCTCACCCCCACCGCGCTTCAGCGACTTCCGCCGCCGGGCGTGGTCCACCAGGATGTGGCGCATCGTTCGCGCGGCGAGCCCGATGAACTGGGCCCGGCTGCTCGCCTCGAGCGTCCGGCCGCCTGCAAGACGCAGGAACGCCTCGTGGACGAGCGCGGTCGGCTGCAGCGTGTGCCCGGGACGTTCGCGGCGGAGGAATGCCGCGGCGAGACGTCGCAACTCCGCGTAGACGACGGGCAACAGCTGCTCCATCGCCTCGAAGTCGCCGTGCGCGGCGCGAGCCAGCTGGTCGGAGAACGCTTCGGGTTCCACGGCGCTGCCTCCGGGTGAGCGGCGAACCTAGCGCGCAGGGTCCGCGGCCGCCGCGTCGGAGCGCCACGCCGCAGCGGCGAGGCACGCCGTGATCGCGGTCGAGAAGGCGATCGGGATCACGAAGAGATGCCGCCAGCTCACGAACGCGACCGCCGCGAAAGCGAGCGCGAACGTCCACGCGACGCCGCGCAGGCGCCGGAGCACTTCGGCCGGAAGGCCTGCGAGCTGCCACGCCAGGACGGCCGCGAACAGGTAGAGCGAGCCGGCCGAGTACCCCGCGGCGACGAAGAAGTCCCAGTAGGTGCGGCGGGATCCCAGCATGTCGAAGTGGATGGAGCGCATCGCGGCGAGCGTCGCTTGCACGCCCCACGACGGGTCGGACTGCGTGAAACCGAGCGTGTGGCTCGCGGCGAACAGCAGCAGGAGCACGGCGGCGATGCGATAGAGCAGGGTGGCGCTCATGCTGCCTCCACGAATCGGGGTGACGATCGGCGCGATCGGGCGACGCACGTGCATCGAACCGGTGGACCGGATCTCCGGGCTGCGGTCGTCTCGGTCCCCGACGGGGCTCCATCATAGGGACTTCGCCGCGGCCCTCGCCACGATTCCGCGCGGGAGCTCCATCGAGCGCGTCACGGGCCGTCCCCGGGCCTTGGCCGGCCGCCAGGGCCCCGGTCCCCATGTCATCCACCCGGCCACCCGCCCGCGGGGCCGCCGCTCGGGCGGTGGAGCAGGCCGGCGGCGCCCGGCCCGGTCAGCGGACGATGCGCGCGATCTCGCGGTCGAACTCGGCTTCGGTCAGCCGGGTCGGGGTGTAGCCGCGCACGATGCCCTTGCGGTCGATGAACACGAACGTGGGCGTACTCGAACCGCCGTACTGGATCACCGACTCCCGGCTCACCACCACCGGAGTGCCGCCGAGATCGTGGTAGGTGGCGGTCCAGACGCTGTCGACGACGGTGTGTTCGCGCACGCGTTCGGATTCGTCGCCGTACCACCGCGTGAGTGCCACCCACTGCACGCCGCGATCGGCCCATCGGGCGCGCACGCGCTCCAGCGTCGTTGCACTGGCGCGGCAATCGCCACAGGTGGACGAGTAGAGGTAGACGACGACCGGCTTGCCGCGGAGCGACGCGAGCGACGTGTGATCCCCGCGCACCTGGGACTCGGGCCGGAGCTCCGGAGCGGGAGTGCCGGTCCACGTGAGCATGGCCAGGCGCTTTTGGAGCCGCGCGCGAAAGCCCGTCGGCGCATCGGCGAAGCGCGCGAGCTGCGCCCGCAGGAACGCCGCGCCCCGGGCCGCACCCAGCTGCTGCGCCTCGACTTCGATCGCCGAACCCAGCGCGTACTCGAGATCGCCGTCGTCGGCGAGCTTCGCGCCGGCGGCGAGCCGTTGGTCGCAGTACCGGAGCGTGGAGTCCGCGTACAGGTGCGCCTTCGCCGGCTCCCCCATGAGCTGCGCACCGCGCGCGAGCCACGAGTAGCCCACGAGCCACGGGCCGTCGGCGCCATGCTGCGAACGCCAGACCTCGGCGATCGACTCCGCCGAGCGCAGGTCGCCCGCGGAGAGCTTGTTGCGGATCGACGCGACGGGAGAAGCGGGCGCGGCGGGTGCCGGCGCGGGAGCCGGCGCCGTGGCGGCCGGAGGCGACGGCGCCGACGGCGCCTGCGCGTACGAGACCTGAACGACGAGTACGAGTGTGACGACTGCGGCGGCGCGAAGGCGCATGCGATCACTCCCGGGTGGGGTCGAGGCGGCGGACATCGTGGCGGAAGGGGACGTTCGCATGCGGGCAGGAGGCCCGGGTCACGAGTGCGCAAATCCCTTCCGCGCGGTGCCACCGCTCGGCGCCCGCGCGCTGGGATCCGCGCCGCGCGCCCACGGCGGCCGGAGCCCCGGCGAGTGGGCACCGCGAGCCACGGACAGGTTGCCGTTTCTCGCCCGGCTCCTCGAGACCGGCGGAGAGAACGAGCGCCGGCCTCTCCGAAGGTCCGTCCCCGCGCCACGACACACCGCGTGTTCGAACACCCGCTACGATTTTCCCGTGCGGAGGGGCCGGGCCGGCCTCGTATACTCGATGGCTCGTCGCTGCCGCCTGCACCTGTCGTGCTCGAGCCCTCGGAGGCCGCTCCATGCCGCTCCCGAACCATCGCCCGTCACGTCTGCCCGCCCTCCGCGTGTGCGTGCCGGCCCTGCTGCTGACGCTGGCGTTTCCCTTCCCGAGCCACGCGGCGCCGCTCGTCCCCGGGCAGGGCCTCTCCGCCGGTGGCGGCGACTGCACGGGTGGAGCGATGCGCGCCACGTTCGCCCTCGGCCAGCCCGGAGCCGGGCTGCTCGAAGGCGGCTCGATACGCGCATTCGCGCAATGGCTCCAGCGCCCGACGATCGCGGTGCTCGACGTCGGCCCCGGCATTCCGCATGCCGGCGGGCTCGCGTTCGCCGCGTACCCGAACCCGTTCGCGGACCGGATCGTGGTGCGCTTCACGAGTTCGGCGCAGGGTTCCGAAACGGGACGCGTGCGGCTCGAACTGTTCGACGTCTCGGGGCGGCTCGTGCGCCGGCTCGTCGACGGCGTCCTGCCCTCCGGCGCCCACGACGTGACGTGGGACGCGCGCGACGGGAGCGGTGCGCTCGCGCCCGCGGGGCTCTACCTCTGCCGATTCCAGGACGGTGAGAACGCGATCGTCCGCCGCCTGACCCTCGTTCGCTGACCGTTCCCGAACCCGGAGGTAACGTGACGATCCGAATCCTGCGTTCCGTGTCCGCGCTCTTCGCGTTCGCGTTCCTGGCTCTCGGCGTGCGAGGTGCGCAGGCGGCGACGCCGCCCAAGACGATCGAGTACCACGCATACGTGACGAGCTCTTCGGGCGTGCCGCTCGAAGGCTCGCACAAGATCCAGCTCGGCCTGTTCACCGCGGCGTCCGGCGGTTCGCCGGTGTGGCAGGAGACGCAGCTCGCGGTCCCGATCACCGCCGGCGCGTGCTCGATCCTGATGGGATCGGTCACCCCCATCCCGCCCGGCGTGTTCGACGGCAACCCGCTCTGGATCGAAACCGCGATCGACGACACCACGCTGGCGCCGCGCCGCGCCATCGCCACGGTGCCCTACGCCTTCCACGCGGGCATGGCCGACACCGCGCGCGTCCTGACGCTGGGCGGGCCCTCCGTCTTCCACTTCGCCGACACGCGTGGAGGTTGTCCTCCGCCCGCTCCCGCGAACGGCGTGATCATGTCGCAGGCGCTCAACCTCGGCATCGCCGCGCCCGTGACGGTGCACGTCACGATGGCGCGCTACTCCACGGGCCGGAGGGATCTGCAGCTCTCGATCGATGGCTCGCCGGCGATGTACGCGACGACCTACACTCCGGGCGCCGATGGAGCGCAGTGGGCGACGGCGAGCCTCCACTGGAGCGGCAACCTGTCAGCGGGGCTGCACACGCTCAACCTGGTGGTGGATCCCAACACGGCGGTCTGGGGCTGCAGCACCAACTGGGGCGCGATGGATGTGGAGGTCCTGCGGTAGGGCGGTCATTCGCCGACGAAATCCGCTGCAGCGAAGACGCGCACGAACGACGCCCCGGGAGCGCGGTGCTCCCGGGGCGTCGCGCATTCGCGGCGATCGCCGCGGCCGGCCTCAACGCGAGCGCACGCGGGCCCGTGTACCAGCCGGCGCCCGAACCCGTCCACGAGAAGAAGTAGAGCGTGCTGAACTGGAGCGGGCTCCTGGTGCAGTCGATGTCGACCGCGCTCCCGGCGGCGTAGCAGGCCTGCGCCGGCCTCGTCACCCACGGCCCCCGGGCCGCACGCGCCGCTCGGCCACCCGGCGCGGTGCTACACTCGACGCGTCGTCGCCCGGAGATCCCCTGTCCGGCGATCCCGACGTGGAGGCCGCCATGCGATTCCCCACCGTTTCGCTCGCCGCCCTGCTTCTTCTGGTGTCCATTCCCGCGCACGCCACCGTGTTCGAAGTCCCGCTGCCGGAGTTGGTCGGGACCTACGGCGGACTCCAGGGGCCCTACGCGAGAGTGGCCACCTTCCACCTCCCCGGGATTCCCGCGGGCATCGTCGGAGCGTCGTTGCGCGTTCGTGGCACGACCGAGGTCGGAGTCATCCAGTGCACGAATGGGGATCATCCCTGGCCGACGCGTACCGAGGGCCAACTGGACGCCGGACCGCACGACTACTGGATCAGCGAAGCCATGAACCCGTCCGTCGCGGGAGATTTCGAGACGATCACGCCGTTCGTCTACATCTCGTTCTCGCAGGTACCGGCGAACTGGAACTTCCTCGCCGACGGCGAGGGAATGATCACGTTGTACGGCAGCCCGGTGGGGACCTTGCTCGATTGCGTCGACCTGAACATGCCTTCGCTCACCGTGACCGAAGCCACGCTCATCTTCGACGCGGACATCCCCGTGCCGACACTGCGCCGGACGTGGGGAGCGCTCAAGAGCGCGTATCGGTGATCTCGCGCCGGGCGGCGAGCGGGGACTCGGCGCGCCGGTCGGCAGCGAGTCGCGCTCGCCCGCACGTGAGCGGCGCTCGTCGGGGCCGTATCGACTTCGCGGGCCGGGTAGCCACAATCACGGCATGAAAATCACCCGCAGGCAGTTCCTGAAAGCAACCGCCGCGGCCTCCGCCGCGAGTGCGCTCCCTCTGCCGGCGCTGGGCGCCGAGCCGGCGACGTCCCGACCGGCGGCCCTGCCGGGCCTCCAGGCCTTCACGACGACCAAGGCCGACAAGCCGCTCAACCTCCTCATCATCGGCGGCACCGGATTCACCGGGCCCGAGCACGTCGAGTACGCGCTCGCGCGCGGGCACAAGGTCACGCTCCTCAACCGCAACAAGCGGCGGCCCGACCTCTTCAAGGGCCGCATCGACCAGCTGGTCGGCGACCTGAACGCCGACGTCAGCGTGCTGAAGGGTCGCACGTTCGACGCCGTGATCGACATCCCGACGACGGCGCCGTTCTGGGTGCGCAACGTCGCGCAGTACCTGAAAGGTCACGTCGGCCAGTACGTGTTCATCTCGACGATTTCGGTCTACGCCGACAACAGCAAGCCCGGCATGGACGAGACCGACGCGACGATGCCGATGCCCAAGGACGTCGACCCCTTCTCGACGGACCCGGCGATGCGCATGCAGCAGTATGGGCCCTACAAGGCGTTCAGCGAGCGCCTCGTGCAGGAGACGTATCCGGTCTCGACCATCATTCGCCCCGGCTTGATCGTCGGCCCGCTCGATCCTTCCGATCGCTTCACGTACTGGCCGGCCCGCATCGATCGCGGCGGCGAAGTGGTGGCGCCCGGCAATCCGACCGATCCCGTGCAGTTCATCGACGCGCGCGATCTCGCGCAGTTCAGCATCCACGCGGTGGAGCAGCGTGAAGCCGGCGTCTTCAACGCGATCGGGCCGGCGGGGCCGCTCTCGATCGCCGAGATGCTCTACGGCATCAAGGCGGTGACCACGGCGAACGCCCAGTTCGCATGGATGGACGGCGAGTTCCTCAAGCAACACGGCATCGAGGAGTGGAAGGACATGCCGGTCTGGGTCAACCCACGCGGCGAAGGTGCCGCCGGATTCCATTTGCGCTCGAATGCCCGGGCCGTCGCGAAGGGCATGACGTTCCGGCCGCTGGCGGTGACCGCGCTCGACACGCTCGAGTGGCACAAGGCGCGCTCGCCGGAAGCCCGGCAGGCGATGCTCGACGGCAAGTACAACGGCCTCTCGCCCGCGCGTGAAGCGGAAGTCCTCGCCGCCTGGAAGGCGCGAAAGCCCTAAGTGACGACCGTCCCCCGAGCCCCGGACCCGCGTCCGGGCGGCCGTGTGCTGGGAAGTCTCCGGCTCCTCGTCGACGTGCGCTCGCCGGAGCTCAAGTCGCTGCTGCTCTCGTTCCTCTACTTCTTCTTCGTGATGAGCGCGTGGTTCGTGCTGCGCCCGATTCGCGACGAGATCGCTGCGGCGGCCGGCGTGCGGAAGCTGCCCTACCTGTTCCTGGGCACGCTCGGCGCGACGCTGCTCTTCAATCCGTTCTTCGGCACGCTCGTCGCGCGCTTCCGCGTGCGCACGTTCATCGGGCTGACGTACCACTTCTTCGTCGCCAACCTGCTGGTGTTCTACGTCCTCATGCGCGCGTCCGGTGGGGGCTCGACGTTCGATCTCTGGATGGGACGCTCGTTCTACGTCTGGACGAGCGTCTTCAACTTCTTCGTCATCTCGATCTTCTGGTCGTTCATGGCGGATGCGTTCACGAGCGACCAGGCCAAGCGGCTGTTCGGCTTCATCGGCGTCGGCGGCACGCTCGGATCGATCTGCGGGTCGGCGTTCACCGCGGCGATGGCCAAGACCCTCGGCACGCGGAACCTGCTCCTCGTCTCGGCCGTACTGCTCGAGATCGCGGTGCTCGTCGTCACGCGATTCCCGAAGCGCGCCGTCGTCGACGCTCCGCAGGTCGCGCGGGAGCGGGATTCCGACGACCGGATCGGGGGCAGCGCGTGGGCCGGTCTCACGCGGCTGCTGCAGTCGCCGTACCTGCTGGCGATCGCGGCCTTCCTCACTTTCTACATCCTCGGCTCGACGGTGCTGTACGCCGAGCAGACGGACCTCGTCGGCCGCCTCTACCCCACGCGCGAGGCGCGGACGACGGTGCTCGCCCAGCTCGAGTTCGCGGCGCAGACGCTGACGCTGTTCACGCAGTTCTTCCTGACCGGCCGCATCACCAAGTGGATCGGGCTCGCGGCGACGCTCGCGATCGTCCCGGTCCTGACCATGCTCGGCTTCGGCGCCCTCGGGCTCTACCCCGTGTTCCAGACCCTGGCGGTACTGACGGTCTGCCGGCGCGCGGCCAACTTCTCGCTGATGAATCCGGCGATGGAGACGCTGTTCACCGTCGTGAGCCGCGAGGACAAGTACAAGGCCAAGAACTTCATCGAGACGTTCGTCTACCGCTTCAGCGACCAGCTCACGGTGTGGGGGTACGCCGGACTGGCCGCACTCGGCCTGGGCCTCTCCGGCATCGCGTTCGTGGTCGCACCGGTGGCCGGCGTGTCCGTCGCGCTCGCGATCTGGCTCGGCCGGAAGCAGCGGCAGATGGAGCCGACGGGGCCGAGCGCCGGCGCGGCGTAGCGCGCGACCGAGCCCTTGAAGTCCCGCCCGCTCGGGACCTGCGACTTTCGTGTGATCCCCACCCCGCTGCCGCGTTCCTCGGCAGCGGGGTCGCCCGACCTCCGCGCTCGACCCGGAGGTCCCATGAAGCGCTCAGAGCTCGCGCTCGTCCTGCTCGTCCCGAATCTCCTCGCCCGGCCGGCACTCGCCACGTGGCCTTCGGACCCGACGGTCAATCTCCCGGTCTGCCAGGCGCCACCCGCGCACTCCGCTCCCGTCGTCGCCCCGGACGGGACGGGTGGGGGCATCGTCGCCTGGTACGACCGGCGGACAGGCGGTCGGAACGTCTACGCGCAACGCGTCCTCGGGTCGGGCGCGGTGAGCCCGCTGTGGCCCGACGACGGGCTCGCGGTGTGCACCGCGCCGAACTCGCGGAGCACGCCGAGTCTCAGGCCCTCGATCCGGCGGGCGGCCATGCGCCGATGCGCTGCCGCAGCGCGACGATCTTGCCGAGGTGGTAGGCGTTGTGGATCGCCACGCAGTTGAGCTCGTCGGCCATGGTCACGCCCGGCTCCACTTCACGCGACAACCGCTCGGGCGTCTGCGCGAACGACGTCGCGGCGCGGGCGCCCTCCAGGAAGACTCCCACGAGGTCGTGCCACTGGTGTTCGTGCTCCGGCTTCGTGCGCGGGTACCGGTCGCCCGCAGGGTCGGCCCCCGCGACGATCGTCTGCTGGTATGCCACGACGTGCCACAACTCTTCGTAGATCGAGTGTGATGCGCCCTCCGGGCAGAGCGTCACTTGCTCGAGCGTCAATCCGGACAGCAGGCGCGAGCGCTCGGCGAACTCCCCGTCGAGGAAGAGATGTTCCAGGATGTTCATGGTGTCGCTCCGAAGGTTGAACCATGAGGCGGCGCGGCGCGCGCTGCTCCTCGCGACGGTACCGGTCGTCCACGCCCATTGGAAGTCGAGCGTTCCAATCCGTACAGTGCCGGTCCCACTCGCCGCCGGGACGAGGGCATTCGATGTCACTGCCTGAGCGCACCCGGCTCCTGAAGATCCGCCTGCACAATCAGGGCGAAGACCCCGAGACGGTATGGGCCGAGGACCGGGGAGCCACCATCCTCCACCCCGTGGCTCGATACGTCCGGATCGTCAACATTCCGGTGCTTCACCCCAAGCCGACGTACGGCGACGTCGTCGAGGTCCACCCGAACGCGGACGGCATGTTCGAGTGGGACCGGTGCGGTGTCGACTTCGGCCGGATCGACACGCGCACCCTCGAAGACGGCGGACGCTGGGTGGCCGTGATCGACTACCGGCCGAGCGGCCGGAACGCGAGTCTGCGATCGGCGCTCGAAGCACTCGACGCGGCGTCCGCGTCGAAGGACATCGTCATCGAGGGCATGTTCGCGAGAAAGAATCGCGGCTGCGCCTACCTGGCCGTACCGGGAGCGATGACCCGGGCCGACCTCGTGGCCTGGCTCCATTCACAGAGAGCGAAGGTGCGATTCGAGCTGCTTCAGCCCGAAGACGACTCGCCCTGAGGGTCGCCCCGCGGGATGCGGTCCCGGCGCGCGCGAGCTTCGCACGCGCAGGCGGTCGTCTCGACCCTCGGGCTCGAGATCCCGCGCAATGGTTCGGGGCCCGCACCCCATGGGTGCGAGCCCCGTTCACCGGCAATCTTCCGAGCACCACCCGCTACTTGCGGTCCGCCGGCAGGTGGAGCTGGAACCCGACGTTCAGGGGGTAGTACGTCCGGGTGTACTCGCTGGTGTAGTCGTACCCGGTACCCGTGGACGGCCGGTACTCGTACGTGGTCTTGCTCGAGCCGTAGTTCACACCGAAGGAGCCATAGGCACCGGCCCACGAAGAGAGGAAGACCTCGAAGCCCAGGGCGACGCCGGCATTCCAGTCGTACTTCGGCTTGGTCGTGGTCTTCGAACTCGCGCCAGTAGAGGTCTCGGACTTCGAGTCGCCGGAGTAGAAGCCGTACTGGGCGTTGACGTGGACGAACGTCCGGCCCTTCCCGCTGCCACCCATGTAGTAACGCGCGAACGGCCCGATGTAGAAGCTCGGCTGCGTGGAGGTGGAGCTCGAGGTGGTCGTGCTCGAGGTGTTGGAGCTCTCCGACTTGCTCCGGTAGTAGCTGAGCGAGACCGACGCGCCGAGCGCCAGATCGTCCTGCACGCACCAGCCGACGTACGGGTTGAGGCTGAGGCTGAAGGAGTTCCCCGTCGACTTGTACTCGGTCGGGGTATTGCTGTACGTCGTCTTCGAGGTGCTGCTGGTGCCGCTCAAGGAGCCCAGGCTCGTACCGAGGAGCAGGTCGCCCTTCTTGACCTGGGCGTTGGCGAGGGAAGGCGTGGCGATCAGAAGTGCCAGGAGGATGACTCGCTTCATGATGTCTCCTTGTCGTCGAACGGGGCTCGACCGGGGTGACCGAGGATCGGCGTCGACGTCGAGTGAAGTGGTCGCGTCCCCGGTTCCGCCCCTGAGGTGCACACCCGGTCGCATGGAACCGAGTGCGGACTACGGCAGGGCCGGTCACAGGGTGTGGAGTTCTGGGCCTCTCCGGGTCGTCCGGACACGTCGTCGAGGCAGGAGTGTGTCGTGTCTGGAGGCGGCGATGGATCAACGGCGTCTGTGGATCCGCGGAGTGCAGGACGGAGGCGGTCCGGCGGGTTGTCGAGCGTGAGCAATCGGTCGCGAGAGCGGTGAAGCACCCCTGGGATCAACGGGTAATGTGATCGGCACGTGATCGCGCGCGCTCAAGAGCGATTTGCGGCCGCCATTTCCGGGCCCGGCGAGGACTGCTCGGCCGCAGGGAAAAACTGGCAGCCAAGGGAGGACGGGTCGCGCTGACGATGGAAGACCGACTCTAGCGGGCGCTGTCGGCGCTATTCCTGGCGCCCGTCCGTGGTCCGGCGATCGCGCCCGGTCCCGTACCGGGCTCCGGCGCGATCCAGCCGAGTGGATGCCCTTCCCTCCGCCCGGTTCCCGTGGCGTCTGGGCGACGCGCCGTGACCGGTGCCGGCCGGTCGCGCCCCATCCGCGAGGCGTTCGCGTGGGGGCGGTCCGCCCGCGCCGACTCTTCCGCCGCCGGATTTCTTCCGACCTTCAGGGATCGAATGACGGTCTTCGGCCGGTTCGCGCGCAATAGAGGAAAGACGTGCGCCCTTCCGGGTTCCCGACCACCCCACACCCTCTCGGAGGATCGTCATGGACAGCAGCTATCGGCAGGAAGACCTCGGCGGCGGCCGGGTG
Source organism: Candidatus Eiseniibacteriota bacterium (assembly GCA_044223005.1). Lineage (GTDB taxonomy): Bacteria > Eisenbacteria > RBG-16-71-46 > RBG-16-71-46 > RBG-16-71-46 > CAIXRL01. Next base: position 231,285 of record JBGAML010000002.1, on the reverse strand, counting down.
CGATTCACGGTCACGCCCGCGTCGGCCCCCAAGGCGAGCGGCGCGCCCGCGGTGCTCGCCGGCATCTTCGTGCTCGTGGTCTTCGCCTCGTTCACCCGCGACATGGGCTTCTTCGGGCTCGTGATCCGGCTCGCGATCATGGGATTCGGGGCGCGGTTCATCTACCGCGGGACCAATCGGTGGTTCGCCTCGAAGGTCGACAAGGTCCGCTCGCCCGGCGGCACGTTCGTGGTCTCGCCCGAAGGCATCGAGGGCGCCGACGGCTCGAAGATTCCTCGCGCGTCGCTCCACCGGCTGATCCTGCGAAACGGCATTCCCGATATCCAGGAGGCGACGATCGCGAACACCGGCACCGTCTACTCCGGCATGGCGGCGGGGGCGCAGAACGACCGGATGGCCAATCGCCACAAGGCGGGCCTCGTGTCGTGGATGCTCTGCGCGGAGGCCGGCGGCCGGTCGACGACACTCGCCGGCGGCATGACCGAGGTCACGGCGCACGGGCTCATGACAGAGGCGAGCCGGGCGCTCGGGACGAGCTAGCGGACGCTCATTGCGATGAAAGGCCCCGTCGCGATTCGGTGCGTGGCGTCAGCTCCGTCTGGGCCTGATGAACCTCGAGGTGATCCAGGCGAGCAATCCGATGAGGACGGCGGAGGCGCCCGGAATCGGCGCATCGTAGTGCCGGAGCGAGGCGACGATGGGACCGATCACCGGCGGTACGGGTAGCGACCTCGCCCACCGCGCGGCGAGCTCGCCCGGATGATTCGCCACGTAGGTGTCGAACAGAACGACATGCGAGCCCGTGACCCACACCCAATTCAGCAGCCCGACCCCGAATCCGTGCCAGAAATGGTGGCCCGGTGCGCGTCGCGCGATGACGACCGCGCAAACCGCCCAGATCACGAGCCACGTGAGTGCGGAGACAGGATCCGGGTACCTCGCGACGAACACGATCGCATGCGCGAGTCCGAGCAGCGAGAGCATGAAGGAGAGTTTCCAGTTCATCGTCGACTCCAGATGCGAATCGCGTTCCGGACGGGGTCGCGGGCGGCGCAGGCCGCGATGGACGCTTGCTCGGAGTGTTACGCACGCCCAAGGGCAACGGTTGCGAAGAGCGTCGCGGACTTCAGCTCAGCGCGAGCGATTCAACGGCTCGCCCCCGCACTCTTCCCCGCCACCGTCCCGCTCGACCATGCCCACTGGAAGTTGAATGCGATAACCGCCTCGGGCGTGAATGCGTCCGGATCGGGCAATGCGATGGCTAGCGGCTGAATACGCGGCTATTGACGTTCCGGTCGAAACTCGTGAAAACCGATGGTTCCCGATAGGACTGACACAAAAGTGACACAGCCAGCGTGCCCGATCGGATTACCGAGGGGCAGACTAGACTCGTCGGGCCTGACGTTTCGCTCTTCGCCTCCCCGCGCGCACCCGCAGAGCCTCCAGTTCGACCATCGTGAGCGCACACACCCGGGTCCCGCGCCGGAGCGCTCGCAGCATCCTGCGGAACTCGGGCCGCTCGAGCGGGCGCACGATGCGGTAGATGCGGCGCCACACCGTGTACACGAGCTGTCGAACCTCCTCGGCCGGCATCATCCTTCGTCTGCCCCGCGTGGGCTGAACGTAGAGAACGAGCCTGACGGGCTCTTCCGACGAATGCAGCGAAGGTTGAAAGTAGGGGAAGTCCAGGGCCAACACTCGCTGCTCGCGAACGAGGTGGGGCAGCCACGGGTTGTCGACGTGGACCTCGCCGATCAGTGCATCCAGCGGCCTCGCGTGAATGCGCCGCGCATCCCGGACGAATGCAGCCTTCAATCCTCGGCGCAACAAGCCACCGATTCCGCAGCCGCGTGCGTCTCGCAGGACTGCTACGTAGCCACCAGCCCGACATTGACGTTGCCCACATAGGAGCCCGTCGCGGCGCCGACGACCTTTCCCCCACGCTCAGCGATGAGCAGGTGCCAGTCGAGGTCCGTCCACAACCCCGCCGCTCGCTCGCGGAGCGTCGCGCGCCACTCCGGAAGCGCCACGAGCTCGGCCCGGGGAAATGTGCGCTTGAGCAAGCCATGCGCACGGCCCAAAGCGCGGTCGGTTGGGGACTCGACCTCACGGATCCGGATGTTGCTGGCGGCCTCATGCATGCGTGCAACCTCGCGGCTATGGCATCTCCCAGGCAGCCATCGGCACCGTGCCGGTCGGGCTCCGATGTTGCGCCTTGGCCGTGTTACGGTCGTCCGGGCACCGTCGGGAGGGCACGACCCGTGGAACGGCCCGGACCTTAGCACCGTCGCCTGCTGCCGGGGATCTTCGCTCCGGATTCGAGGACATTCTGGAGGTCTGATCATGAGCTCGAGCAGCCGGATTCTCCTGATCGAGGACGGGACCGATGAGAACGTCGCGCTCCGGGAGGCGCTGGGCGCCGGCCCATTCGAGATCGAACGAGTCGGCTCGCAGACCGCGGCCCTTCGGCAGGTGAGTGAGCGCGTCTACGACGTACTCGTCACCAGCCCAACGTCGAGCGTCACCCAGGATCTGGAACTGGTCCGGCGGCTGAGCGCACTGCAGCTCGGGCCACGCATCGTGCTGCTCGCGAACGAAGGCACGCCGGAAGACGTGATCGCGTCGCTCCGCTCGCACGTCTTCGCCTGCTTTCGTGCTCCCCTGGACGTTTCGGCGGTTGCAGCCATGGTTCAGCGTGCGGCGGCGGCCGGCGACTGGCGTGACGGGATTTCGGTCGTCTCCTCCTCTCCGCACTGGCTGGCGGTCCGGGTCGCCGCCCGCCGCCTGACGGCTGAGCGGCTGATCGCATTCGTCGACAGCCTCCTCACGAGCCCGAACGACCCGGAACGCGAGGGATTGATCCTGGCCTTCCGCGAGATCCTGATGAACGCCATGGAGCACGGTGCGGGATTCGATCCCGACAAGATCGTCGAAGTGGCCGCGATTCGGACAGCAAGGGCGCTGCAGTTTCACTTCCGTGACCCGGGGCCGGGTTTCTCGTTCGACAACCTCCCGCACGCGGCCGTGTCCAACCAGCCGGAGGACCCGCTCGCGCACGTGGAGGTACGCGTCGCGCAGGGCATGCGACCCGGAGGATTCGGGATCCTCATGACTCGGCAACTCGTCGACGAGATCATCTACAACGAGTCCGGCAACGAGGTACTGCTGATCAAGCACGCAGCTGAAACCGTTCCGGTCTCGCAGTGAACTTGCCGACACGCGCCGGTGGCCCGAGGCCCGCATGAATGCTCACCTGTCGCCCGAGCTGTGGTACATCGGCGTCCTGTTCGCACTCTTCGTCGTGCCCCGCGCGCTCCAACGCTTCGCCGTTCCTGCTGCTATCACGAGCCTGGCTCTCGGGGCGGCTGCGGGTCTCGGGTTCGGGTTGTTCCAGCACGACACGACTCTGCACCTGCTCTCGGCATTCGGCATCGTGGCGCTGTTCCTCTTCGCGGGGCTCGAGGTCGACACGCGCGACCTCCGGGGCAATGCGGGGGTGCTACTCCAGCACCTCGCTGTCCGAACGCTGCTTCTGGCAGCCGTGGCCTTCGCGCTCGGGAGGTTCCTCCACCTCGAGGGCCGTGCCGCGACCCTTCTTGCGCTGGCGCTGCTCACGCCGTCGACGGGCTTCATCCTCGACTCGATCGGGCAGCTGGGCCTGGCTCCCGAGGAGAAGCGGTGGATCAAGTCGAAGGCCATCGCCACCGAGCTGCTCGCGCTGCTGGTGCTCTTCGGCGCCCTGCAATCCACGTCGTTCGAGCGCATGGGCATCTCGCTGGCGGTGCTCGTGGGCATGATCCTGCTCCTGCCGCTCGTGTTCCGGGCGTTCGCCGCGCTCGTGGTGCCGTTCGCGCCGCGCTCGGAGTTCGCGTTCCTGCTCATGATCGCGGTGCTGTGCGCTTTCGCGACGCGGGAGCTGGGCGTGTACTACCTCGTGGGGGCGTTCGTCGTCGGCATGACGGCGCAGCGGTTCCGCGAGCGGTTGCCCGCGCTCGCTTCGGAGCAGTTGATCCACGCGGTCGAGATGTTCGCTTCGTTCTTCGTGCCGTTCTACTTCTTCAACGCCGGCCTCCAGCTCCGGCGCGAAGACCTCGACCTCGGCTCGCTGGGCTACGGCCTGGGCTTTCTCGCCGTGATCGCCCCGCTGCGGCTGGGCACCGTCATGCTGCACCGGCGGCTGGCGCTGCGCGAGGGAGGGCGCAAGAGCGTGCGGATCGCGGTGGCCATGCTCCCAACGCTGGTATTCGGCCTCGTGATCGCGGAGATCCTGCGCGACCGGTTCTCCGCCTCCCCGGCGCTCTTCGGCGGAGTCATCCTGTACACGCTCGCCACGACCGTCTTGCCCGCCGTGTTCTTCCGTCGGCCGCTCCCCGAGTACCAGGAGCCCCACGCACCACCGCTGGAACAGTCCGAAACCGATGGCCGGAGTTCCGGGCGCTGAGTCGAGCGACGCCTTTCGCGCACGGGCGTTGCGCCGGGCTCAAGCTGCTCGCGGGGCCGCTCGCAGCGGTTGGGGACGAGGCTGCCGCGGCCAGTCGGCCTCGACCTCCAGGTAAGGGCATCGCAGTTCGGATGCGAAGTGCCCTGCAACCGTGACCGCGATCGACTTCCCCGCAAACCGACCCAGCAGGCGCTCGACTCTCGTCCTGTGCGCGCCGATTCGGACGCGTCCGTGCCGGGTGACGAGCAGGTACCTCGCCACGCCGGCCGCGCACGAATCGCCGGGCGACGCGTGGACGATGGTCCCCGTCAGCAGTGTGGGCTGAGAAGCGCTCGCGACCGCCGCTCCGGCCGTGACGATGCGATCGACCCCGCCAGGGCGTCCCGGCCAGGGCGAGTGCGCCGCCGTGCGGGTGGGACTGGGCGCCGCGCCGCTCCAGGCGGGAATGGCCAGAGCGTATGACCAGAAGTGCGCCGTCAACGTCGCGGACTCCCTTCGCCGCCACGACTCGCCGACGACGATCCTCCTTCGGGGCCTTCCACCCTGAACGCCCCGGGCGCCTCGCGCGGCCCCGCGGGTTCCTGCGGCAGCACCTGGGCGTTCGCGTCGCGGATCGCGTGGTACGCCGGCGAGAGGATCTCGACCCCCGCGCGACTGAAGGCATCCTGGATCTCGGCATGCAGGTCCGAGTACAGCCGCAGTTGCGCGTGTGAGTCCCGCGTCACGCAGCAGAGTTCGTAGGTCGGGTAGTAGTCGTTCAACGAGCGCTGAAGCACCCACGGGGCCGGTTCTCTTTCCACGCCGTTCACGCGCAGCGCGGCCTCGACGAGCAGCGCGTGCACTTTGCGCCAGTCCACGTCGTAGCCGATCGTGACCTGTGTATGCAGGATGAGGCCGGACTCCTCGGCCAGCCGGGTGTAGTTGAGGATGGCCGTACCCGCGACCTGGCCGTTCGGGATGGTGATCTCCTCATTGCGGAGCGAGCGGAGCTTCGTGGCGAAGAACCCGAGGCGCACGACATCCCCGACGTGATCGCCGATGCGCACCCGATCCCCGACGTTGAACGATCGCGAGTACGTCAGCACGATGCCCGCGATCATGTTGCCGATGATCCCGGTCGAGCCAAGAGAGATGACCAGTCCGAAGAGCAGGGACACGCCCTGAACCGCGCGCGTGCCGCTGCCCGGGACGTAGGGATAGGCGACCATGATCGCCACCAGCCAGAGCATGATGCCGACCAGCCTGCGGCTGGGCGCGGCAAGCTCGGGGTGGAAGCTGCCGAGCACGAGGCTGCCGTCGCCGATCGCGTCGAAGAACCGCCCGGCGAGGCCGTTCAGCCAGCGGAAGAGCACGACGATGAGCGCCACGGCGAACAGGCCAGGCACGCCTGAGGCGACAGTTCGGACGATCTTGACCGTCTGCTGGACCGCGAACGCCAGGAGCAGCGCGCTCCAGCCCTGCGTCCACGGGAACAGGGAGAACACGGCCGCGAGGTATCCATAGAGCAGCACGAGCCCGACCACCACATCGAGGCGGGCGAGAATGCCGACGAGAATCCCGCTCACCTGCGCCTTGGATAGCACCTCGAAGCTACGGATGCGGATCGCGGGCAACCGGCGCTCCAGCGTCCGGCCGAGCCATCCACGCCATCGCCTGCTGCCGGCGAGGATCAGGCGGAACAGCCCGATCGCAACCAGCGAGAGCACGAGCGTGATCGCGACCGAGACCAGCACCCGCGTGGGCTTCCGTGCAACCCTTTCGCGCTCGACACCCTCACGAATCTGCTGAGGCAACTTGGCCAGGACGGCGGCCAGCTCCGTGGGCTCCCGGCTCGGGGCATCCCCGGGGGTGATGAGCCAGAGGAAGTGCGATCCGAGTTGGACCTGGATGCCGTCGGACTGGGAGATCAGGCGGACGGAGTCGGGACTCACGCTCGCATCGGTCACGGCCTGCGTCAGGCGAATCCGGATGGCCGCCGCGCGGGCCCCGGGATCCAGCCCGTCGCGCCCGACTCGCACGCGGAAGATCTCGCGGCCGCCGAGGAATACCGGCACCGGGGGCACGGGAGCGACCGAGGTGGTCTCGGCGGGCGCCACATTCTGTCGCGACATCGGCTGCGCGGCCGCCGAGTCGGCGCGTAGGAGCCCCACCGCAAGCGTGTCGGTCACCGACGAGTCCAGCCGCGCCACGGCCGTCCGACGCGAGGAATCCGCGGGTGCCGCAAATGCCGTCGTGGTCGTCGCGAGGACCACGAGCCATGCAGCCATGATCCGCTTCTGATTCATCCCAGCGTCTCCTGTTCTCCGACCACGCTGTGAAGCAGCGGCCCTCATTGCAGTTCCCGCACGATCACGTTGTCGTAGAGCACTTCGCACTGCCCCGCACCGCCGGTATAGGCCACCAGCGCGATCCGGCCCCTCGGCCGCTTGTTGTGCGGGTCGCTGAAGTCGATCGCGAGCTGCCCGTTCACGAACACGCGATAGCGGGGCCCCAGCGCCTCGATGCGCAGGTGATTCCAGCTCCCATTGGGATTCGCGGCCGCATGATGGCCCAGCTTCGAGTAGCCGCGATACATGACGACGTCGCCATAGCCCACTCCCCTCAGGTCCACGACCACCGCCTTGCCGCTCTGCATCCGAACCGCCACACCCTTGTCGACTCCGCGAAGCCCGCAGACGTCGAGGTCGATCGAGTAGTCGGTCCAGTCCTCGGATCCCAGATAGGCGAAGGACCGCCTCTGTCTCTCGTTCGGCAGGACCGCGTGCAGGTGGCCTTCCACCACGGACCAGACGCCATCGCGATCGAACTGGATTCCGGCTGCGTGCGAGTGCGAGAAGTCCTGGGAGAAGATCACGCGCCCGCCCTGCGTGGACTGCGCCAGGACCGGCGAGGCGAGCGCGAGCAACGCGGCCACCAGGGCCAGTCGTCGCGCCCGCCAGCGGCGAATCGTGAACGAGCCGGCAGTCTGGTTCGGCACAAGCCTCCCGGGGAGGGCGTCCGACGACCCATCGACGTGGACTTCCCGTCAATCTACGCCCTTCCCTGCCGACCGAGGAACCGGTTGTACAGCCACCCTAGAAGCATCCCCCCGAAGGCGCCGTCCACCAGGCCATAGACCGTGCCCACCGCCGCATCGGCCAGTGTGCCCGACGCGTGAAAGCCCGGGTACAGGGAGCTGATGCCCTGCAGGAATGACGTGCCATACGACGATCCGGATGCGTGAATCAGGCTGACCAGCAGGATGGCTCCGCCCCAGAGCAACCCCACCGCCATCCCCAGAGCCTTGCTCGACACCGGCATGTTGCACCTCCTTTGCGGCCATGGGCCTCTCACCGCAACTCGGCGACCACCTCGGCGGCGCGGGGCATCTTCATGAGCGGGATTGCCACGACTTCACCGCCAAAGCCGTAGACCGACTCCGCCACGTCGTCGAGGATGTCGTCGTCATGGCTGCCCTGCTGCGCGTCGGTCCGCTGCACCTGGCCGGTAGTGGGATCGATCGTGCCCCAGACGTGGACGCCGCGAGCCAGGAACAGGCGCCGCACTCGGCCCCGTCTTGCCTGCCGGACGATGTCCTCCAGCAGATCCGAAGCGCGCCCACGCTCGGCAGCGCGCCAGTACTTCTCGAGCGCAAGCTCCGCGTTTGCCTCGAGAATCGCATTCGCCACGGTGCGGGCTGATGCCTGCAGCGCGTCGTGGGACGCCGCCTGAGGGCTGCCCGGGATCGTGGCCTCGGCCAGATGGCGGAGCCGGCTGATCCTCCGGTAGGTCGGGACGAGACTGTCGACGCCGGCGAGAATGACCGGCGCACCCTCGTGCTGCAGGGTGAGGGCCACTGCCCTGTCCACCGCGCGGAAGTACGATTCGAGGTCGTCCTCGACGACAGTCCGCGCATCCCCCGCCGAATGGGTCCGGCGGGTCGCGCCGCCCCGGCTCGTCGCGTGTGCGCCGACGCCGGACGTGCGCTCCCTGGAGCCGAACTCCGACGCGCCCCCAGGCATGCCGGGAACGTCGAGCTTCGAGAGGCGATCGGCCGCTCCCTCGAACAACTCACAGCCACCCTGGTCCAGTGCGAGCACGAAGTACCGCGCGCTTGCATTGAGGCTGCGGATCAAGGGCCTGACGTGGAAGCTGTCGGCCACGACCACGAGCTCGGGAACTGGAATGGGCAGTCGGTACTCCTCGAGCACACTGGCCGACCTCAGCACGGCCAGCCCGTCGGACTGGTGCCGCCAGAACTCGTGGTTCGCAATCGCCGCCACGGGGTCCAGCAAGTCGCGAATCTCCGCTTCCGAGTGGCGGTCCGATAGGAGCCTCTCGGCTTGCCTGATCGCGTTGCTGAAGCGAATGGGGTCCTGCTCGGTCTCCGGATGATGCCGATGCGTCGGGATGTAAATGGAGAGGCACGGGCCCGACGACTTCTGAAGAAGCGCCTGCAGTCGCTTGCGGGTGAGGATGGCCATTGGAACTCCTCGGTGTGGGTAGATGCCGGTTTGTTGCGCGTCGGCTCAGCGCACTTGGGCGCCAATGCCTGACGCTTGTAGGTTTGCCCTCCGCCTGTCGGTGGCCAGGTGCACGACGCGCTGCGGGAAGGGAATCTGGATTCCGGCTTCGGAGTAGCGCCGGTACAGCCGCTTGATGAACTCGTGCATGACGAGGTAGCGGTCGACGAACTCGCGGACACGCAGGATCACGGTGAAGTTGATCGAGGAGTCCGCAAACGTGTGGTAACGGATGAAGGGCTCGAAGTCGGCCACCGCCCCCTGCACGACGCGCTGGGTCTCGCGGGCCGCTTCGATCGTGATGCGCTCGACCTCGTCGAGATCGGAGCCGTACGCGACTCCCACCTGGACCAACGCCGCCTGCTCGCCCTCGGGCAGCGAGTAGTTGCGGACGATCACCTCGGCGAGGCGCGCGTTGGGCACCACGACGAGGTTGTTGGACAGCTCGCGGATCTGCGTGGAGCGCCAGCCGATGTCCGCGACGAAGCCCTGCTGGCCGGTCTCCAGCTCGACGAAATCGCCGATGCGAATGCGGCGCGCGAGCGTGATGTGGAAACCGGCGAAGAGGTTCGACAGCGTCGGCTGCAGGGCGAGCGCGACCGCCAGCGACCCGACCCCGAGCGCGGTGAGCAGCGGCGCGATGGCGATGCCGAGATTGCCGAGCACGACCAGCAGGCCGAGCGCGATGACGCCGATGCGAACGGCATTCTGCGTGAGAGTGGTGGCGGGCAGCGCACCCGTCCAGCGCGACGTCCGGCTCGCGATCACCCGGGTGAGGAAGGACGCCAGCGCGAGTGTGACGGAGAAGACGAAGGCGGCCAGGGCGAACCGGTCGATCCTCGCCACGATCCCCGCGTCGGGGTGCGCGTAGCGAAGCCCCAGGCTCACCCCCAGTACGAGGAACCAGAACGGGACGTGGGGCGAGACCGCGCCGAGCAGCGCGTCATCCAGATCGGTGCGGGTCTCCCGGAAGAGCCGGGCCAGTCGCCCGGCAACCATGCGGCGCACGAGCCGGCCGACGAGCCCACACCCCAGTGCCAGGCCCGCCGCGGCAGCCCACCGCAGAACGTCTTCCCGAACCATGCCGCGCTCCCTTCACTTCGACGTTGCTCACCGTCGCCCCACCGGCCCGCGCCTCCGCTCGGCGCCGGTGGTTCCGGCCACCGACCTTCGGCGGCCAGCCGCGCGCCCGACTCCGTTCCGCGCCCCGCGGCCGGGCGCGTCGGCATCGGCCGGGATCGCTCCCCGAGCGGAACCCTCGAAGCCATGGACGAGCCCGACCAGCGCGCGCAGCGTCGCGCGCGGGCTGCCCCGGTCCTGGGGCTTCCCGTTCATCGAGGCCCGGACGGAGGCGACTCCCGAGATGGCCCCGAAGAGCAGTTTCGCCACCTCGAGTTCGTTCTCGCGCCGCGGTGGCCGTGTCGCCGGATGCAGCGCGATCACCTGGGCGAGGCCGGTGACGTACTTCGTGAGTACGGTTCGCAGCGGCTTGTATTCGGGGCCGTCGAACTTCAGGAGCCCGCGCACCTGGTGGAAGACGCGCATCAGGTCGGGGTTCTCCTCGAAGAAGGTCAGGTGCGCCTCGGCCACCAGCGCCACGGCCTCCTCGCGGCTCGACGCGTCCTGGGCCGCCCGATGGACCTGGCCGAGGAGTTCGTTGAAACCGTTCGTCACCACGGCCTCGATCAACTCCGCCTTGTTGGCGAAGTAGAGATAGAGCGTCCCCTTGGCGATGCCGGCGTGCCGCGTGAGGTCCTCGATGCGGGAATCGTAGAGGCCCTTCTCGGCGAAGAGCCGGCGTCCGGCGGCGAGCAGGTCCCGACGCGTCAGGTGCTTGCGATGCTCCCGTCGCCCGCGTGGCGGGGCTTCGGGAATCGATCTTCGAGCTGGCATTCTCCCTCCGGTGCGGATGTCACTGACCATGCGGTCAATTTTATTCGGAAGCGCCGGCGGCGTCAATCCGGCGCGCGTCCCGGGACTTCTGGCAGACAATTGTTGGAATACTCGAATACGGAGGCCCCCCGGTCCATCTTCCGAATGGGTTCGTTTGGAGTACATGATCCAGTTGATTTGACCACGCGGTCATTTTGTCAATAGATTCGACCTGTGCGGCCGGACGGTACGGCCTTCCCCGGCACCCGGCCGCGCGGAAAGGAGTGGCTCGTGAGCATCAACGGTACCGTCCTCTTCGTCTCGGACCTCGGCGTTCGGAGCGATCGCGCACTCCGCGAAGCGGCGACGCTGGCGTCCGGAGTTCCTGCGCCACTCGTGGTCTGCCACGTGCTGCCGGAGGTCGTCGGATTCGCCCGCTGTTCCCCCAGCTTCGCGTCTTCGATCGCGAGGAAGCACGGGAGATTCGCGAATGGGCGACCCGCGCGCTCGAGGTGCAGCTCGAGCGGGCTCTCGCCGGCACCCAGCCCAGGCCCACCCTGCGCGTCGAATCCGGCTCGGTCCACGCGGCGGTCCTCGACCTCGCCGAGGAGATCGGGGCCGGACTGATCGTGGTCGGAGGAACGTTCGGCACACGGGACGGCGCGTCCGCGGCCGCACGGGTCGAGAAGATCGTGCGCCACGCGTCGTGCCCGGTCCTCCTGTCCCTGCCGGTGGAGGGCACGGCCGTGCTCGCGGCCACGGACTTCTCGGACCCGGCGCTTCCGGCCGTCCATGCGGCACGAGCGCAGGCGGAGCGCCTCGATCTTCCGCTCTACGTGCTGCACTCGGTGGATCTGGACATGTCGGTCGTCGCCACCCCCGAGATGGGCTTCGCCGCCTCTCCGGGCACGCTCCTGCACTCCTACGTCCCGACCGTCCTCGAAGCCCGTCGCACGGAAGCGCGCAGGCTCCTGGAGGAACTCTCGCAGCGCCTCGGGCAGGGCCTGGTGCTGCTGCGCGAGGGGCCCGCGGTGGACGCCATCCTGGGCGCTGCCGAATCGGTGAATGCGGCACTCGTCGTGATCGGCACGCACGGGCGAACCGGACTCCGCCGGCTGGCGCTCGGCAGCGTGGCCGAGGGCGTCCTCAGGGGCGCGCGGCGCTCGACTCTCGTGGTCCCGCTGAACACGGAAATCTCCGCCGCAAGGCGTTCGGCGTCATGAGCGCGGCCCTTCGACCGCCTCGGTGATCCGCAGCCATTCCTCGAGGAATCCGGGGAGCGCCTCGCAAGATGCGAGGCGCCCCTGGGCGATCGTCGGCCGGTCGGGATGGCCGACCCGGACACCGAACCCCCACTCGCGCACGACGTCGAATGCGTCCTCGTCGGTGACGTCGTCGCCGACGAAAACACCCAGCGTCCCGGGCTCGGATTGCGAGAGCAGCGACAGGACGACCGTGCCCTTGTTCCGGCCCCGGGCGCGCAGCTCCACACCGCCGTCGATCCGGTCCAGCACGACGTGACTGTCCTCGAGCTGGCCCCAGGTTTCGAGGCAGCGATCGTGCATCTCGCGCGCCCGCGCTTCCGGGAGCCCCCGCGTATGGAGCACGACCGCCGAGCGCTTGCGCTCCAGGAACTCGTCCCACCCCGCCGCCCGCGCCGCGTGCTCGGCCCTGTCGATGGTGGAGGCGACCGAGACATCCAACCGACGCCGGACGACGTCGCCACTGGGCGCACGCATCTCCCAGCCGTGCTCACCCACGAAGACCGCCGGCAGGTCGCCGAGGAACCGCTCCACCTCCTCGAGCGGTCGCCCCGACACCACGGCGACGCTCGTGTGGGCACGTCCCGCGATCTCGCGAAGGAGCCGGAGCGAACTCGGCAGCGGAACCGCCTTGTCCCGTTCCGCGGCGAACGGAGCGAGCGTTCCATCGTAGTCCAGCATCAGCAGACGGTGCCGCGCCACGGCGACCATCCCCCACAGCATGCCGGGGATCCCTTCGAGTCCGTTGTCGGGTCGCATCTTCGCCCCCCCCTTTCGGTGAAAATTGACCGCCCGGTCATATTTGACTATGCTGGACGTGTCGTCAACCCCACAGGGGGTCCGGAATGGTGCCGTCGACCCGTTCGCCCGCATCGCCCGAGCGGTGCGCGGATCCCGGAGGTGAGCCATGGAGATCGGAGATCGTGCGCGCGTCGCACTTCAGCGTGCCGCCATCCGCACCCAGCAGCGCAGCGAGGGGCCACCCCGCACCACGCGCGAGGCACTCGTGGCGTGGGTCCGGGCGCACCTCCCCGGGCGCAAGATGGTGGTCGTCTCCAACCGGGAGCCCTACTCGCATCAGCACGAGGGCGGGAGCATCCGCGTCGTGCGCAATGCCGGCGGCCTGACCGTCGCGCTCGATGCCGTCATGCAGGCGCTGGGCGGCGTCTGGGTCGCCCACGGCAGCGGAGACGCCGACCGCGAAGTCGTGGATGCGCGCGACAAGATCGCATGCCCGCCGGAGCACTCCCGCTACGCGTTGCGCCGGCTGTGGCTGTCGCACGAGGACCACGATCGCTACTACTCGGGCTTCGCCAACAGCGCCCTGTGGCCGCTGTGCCACGTGGTGTACGTGCGCCCACGGTTCCGCCTGTCCGACTTCGACTCCTACCGGGACGTGAATCGTCGGTTCGCGGATGCCGTGCTCGAGGAAGTCGGCGACGAGCCCGCGATGGTCTTCATCCAGGACTACCACATGGCCCTCGCGGCCAGGTTCATCAAGGAGCGCCGGCCCGATCTGCAGGTGGCGATGTTCTGGCACATTCCGTGGCCGAATCCCGAGGTGTTCCGCGTGCTGCCGTGGAAGCAGGAACTCCTGGAAGGGATGCTCGCGAACGACCTGATCGGATTCCACATCCGGCGCCACGCGATCAACTTCCTCGATACGGTGGCGGAGACGCTCGAGGCGCGGGTGGACCTGGAACGGCTGGCCGTCGATCGCGTCGGGCAGCGCACGTGGGTGCATCCGTTCGCCATCAGCGTCGATGCGGACGAGATCGCCGCACTCGCCGAAAGTCCCGAGACGCGGCGCGCCGAAGCGCGCATCCGCGAGGAGCTCGGGCTCCAGGGGTGCAAGATCGGCCTCGGCGTCGACCGGCTCGACTACACCAAGGGCATCCCCGATCGCTTCGAGGCGCTCGAGCGGATGTTCGAGAAGTATCCCGGCTGGCAGGGGCGATTCGCCTTCATCCAGATCGGGGTGCCCTCCCGCATCGAACTGCGGGAATACCGCAACGTCCAGATCCGGGTGCACCGCTGGGCCGATCGCATCAATCGTCGCTACCCCCGGATGGCGGGTCCCACCGTGCCCCTGATCGAGGCGAACCTCGACTTCCGCGAACTGGTTCCCTACTACCGGATCGCCGACCTCTGCGCGGTCACCTCGCTGCACGACGGCATGAATCTCGTGGCGAAGGAATACCTCGCCGCATCGACGGACCTCGAGGGCTCGCTCGTGCTCTCGCCCTTCACCGGTGCGGCACGCGAGCTCGAGCGGGCCTGGATCGCATCGCCCTACGATCGCGAGGGTCTGGCCGACGCCTACCACGCGGCGCTTTCCGAGCCCGCCGAGTCACGCCGCCAGCGCATGGCCGCCCTGCGCGAGATCGTGATGCGACGAAACGTATTCGACTGGACGCTCGAGATCCTCGACACGCTCGTGGGCCTGGATCTCCGAACCCCGACCCGGGAAGCCTCGGCCGGCACGGCCCCGGCCACCGGGCCCGCGTCCGGCTGACGCCGGACGGTCTCTGGAGGTGATGACATGCTGAACCTGATGCTCTTCGACGCCGAACCCTGGTCGAGCCTGCTCTCGCGGCTCGGCGAACTCGGACGCGCTTCCGGCCAGGGTGCGGCCAACGTGCTCGTCGCCGTCGTCGTCCTGCTCCTGGGCTGGGCCGTGTCGGCGCTGGTGTCCGGCGTGGTGCGAGGCGTCCTGCGGGCCGCGCGATTCAACGAGGGGATTCGCCGCGTGCTCGGCACCCGGAGCACCGCGCGGCACGAGCCCGCGGGGGTGGCCGGCTGGATCATCTACTGGCTCGTGATGGCCGGGGCCGTGATGCTGGCGCTCGAGGTGCTGGGCTTCAGCCTGGCGAGCTCCGTCGCGGCGCGTCTCGGCGAAGTGGTGCCCCGCATCGTGACGTCCGCGGTCCTGTTCGCGGTCGGATCGCTGATCGCGCTGCTCATCGGGAGCGTCGTCCGGCGATTCCTCGAGTCGGCGGACATCCGCGCGGCCCGATTCCAAGGACAGGTCGTGTCGGCCGTCCTCACCGGGTTCGCCGCGTTGCTGGCGCTCGAACAGCTCGGCTTCGCGGCGCAGTTCGTGATGGCGGTCGGCATCGTGGCCGTGGCGGCCACGGGACTGGGGCTCGCGCTGGCCTTCGGGCTGGGTTGTCGCGATCTGGCCCGCGATTTCCTGGTCGAGTACCTGCGGTCGCTCGAGGACGAGGGACCGAAGAGGCCCGTGTGATGCCTGCGGTCACGACATTCGAGCTGCGCGGCGTCGCGCACCTCGTCCGGCCATGGGGATCGCCGGCACGGGATCTCGAGCAGTTGCTGCATGGCATCGCCTCGGCTCCGGTCGAGGTGCTGTTCCGGCACGCCATCCAGCACCAACTGCGTCATCCCGGCGCCGAGGAACTCGCTCCGGACGACTTCTCGTCATGGATCGGGGGCGTGGTGCAGGACGCCGAGACCGCCGAGCGCCTGTCGTTCGAAGTGCAGGGCGGGCACGCCACCCCCGAGGCACTCCGGCGCGCGATCGTCTCCGTGCTGGAGGCCCTGCCGGCGAAACGGCGCATCGAACGCGACGCGCCCGAAGGCAGCGCCTTCCTCTTCCTGTCGGCCACCTCCTTGAGCTTCGCGGCCGGAGTGGAGGTGCAGGATGCGGGCGAACTGGTCACCGCCCTGATGTCGCTGGACGCGGGGGTCTGGTTCTTCCACCTGATCGAGCAGCCGTTCCTCCTGTCCGGCCATGCGCCACTGCTCGAGTGGCTGGTGCAGAACGATCACCCGCAGCTCGCGCGCTGGCTCGAGGAGTCCGCACACACCGGCCTGCCGATCGACAAGGCCCGGGGCCGGCTGCTGAAACGCTGGCGCCAGAGCCTGATCGGCCGGCGCCTGGCCGAAGCGGCCGCGGTTCCGGAGGACGCCCGGCGCGAGGCCGGCCGGCGGGCCATGGAACGGCTGCTCCGGCGCTCCCGATCCGGAGGTGCGTCGTGACGCTCGTCCGCACCAGCACCGGCGGCGCATCGCTGGTGGACGGTTATCGAGCGGTCATCGGCGACGGGGCGATGCGCTCGCTGGAGGCGTTGGCGCGATCGCTGAGGGGACACCGCATCGTGATGGTCAACTCGACGTCCACGGGCGGCGGCGTGGCCGAGATCCTCCATCGCATGGTCCCGCTCCTGAACGAGCTGGGCATCCCGACCAGTTGGGAAGTGATGCCGGGCGATCCGCGCTTCTACGAGATCACCAAGACGATCCACAACGCGCTGCACGGAGCACCCGGCGCGCTGACCGCCGAGGACCGCGAGTACTTTCTCGAGACCAACCGGCGCGCGGCCTCGGAGCTGGCGCTCGATGGCGACCTGGTGCTGATCCACGATCCCCAGCCCATCGGCCTCGCCGACCTGCGCCGGGCGCCGGGCCAGCGCTGGCTGTGGCGCTGCCACATCGACCTGTCGCAGGCCAATCCGGACGTGCTCGATTTCGTCGTTCCACGGATCGAGCACTACGACGCCGCCGTGTTCTCGCACGTGTCGTTCGTGCCGCCGCTGTCCACGCCGGGGTTCCTGGCGCCTCCGTCGATCGATCCGCTCTCGGACAAGAACCGCGAGCTGTCCGACGCCGAGATCGAGGCGCTGCTCGCGCCCTTCGACCTGCCCGCGGACACGCAGCTGGTGACCCAGGTCTCGCGCTTCGACCGACTCAAGGACCCCGTCGGCGTGATCGACGCTTTCCTGCTCGCCCGACGGCGCGAGAAGGCGCACCTCGTCCTCGCGGGCGGCACCGCGGACGACGACCCCGAAGGCGCCGCCGTCCTGGCCGAAGCCCGGGCGCGCGCGAATGGCCGCCGCGACATCACGCTCCTTTCGCTGCCCCCCGACGCGCACCTCGTCATCAACGCGCTGCAGCGCCAGTCGGCGGTCGTGCTCCAGAAGTCGCTGCGCGAAGGTTTCGCGCTCACCGTGTCCGAGGCGCTGTGGAAGCGCCGGGCCGTGGTGGCCAGCGCGGTCGGTGGCATCCCGCTGCAGGTGATGCACGAACGCACCGGCCTGCTCGTGCGCTCGGTGGAGGGCTGCGCGCTGCAGGTGGTGCGGCTGCTGCGGGACGGCTCGCTTCGGCGCCGGCTCGGGCGCGAGGGACGCGAGCACGTCCGGGACAACTTCCTCCACCCGCGGGAAACGCGGGACTACCTGGCCATCTTCGCCCACCTGTTGAAGGAGTCCGCGGGAATGGTCGCGGCCTGATTCGCCGCGGGACGGCGCAGGCGCGCCGCGTTCACGGGGGCCCTCGGGCGATGCCCGCCGGGCGTGGCGCCCCACGCGGTCCAAGCCATCGAAAGGTCGAACGTGAGTCCGATTCGTCGCATCGCCCGTGAGGCGCGGCAGCTCGAGCTGCACTCCGTGGGCCGAACCGTCGCGCTGAGTTCGCTGGTCGGGATCGTGGCGGGCCTGGGGGCGATCGTCTTCCAGTACCTCTGCCAGTACGGGTCGCGGCTGTTCCTCGATCAGCTGGCGGGATTGCGCATGGAAGGTCCCGCGGGCGAGGCGGTGCTGGTCCACCCGTCCACTTCCGCATTCCATCCGTGGATGCTGCCGATCGTCGCCGGAGTGGGTGGCCTGCTCACGGGCCTCATCGTGCAGCGCTTCGCACCCGAGGCCGCGGGTCACGGCACCGACGAGGCCGTGGACGCGTTCCACCGCCGCGGCGGCGTCATCCGCGGCCGCGTTCCGATCGTCAAGACCATCGCGTCCGCGCTGACGCTCGGCTCCGGCGGTTCTGGCGGGCGCGAGGGCCCGATCGCGCAGATCGGCGCCGGCTTCGGATCCTTCCTCGCGACCCGGTTGGGCCTGAGCGAGCGCGAGCGACGGATCCTGCTCGCCGCCGGCGTCGGCGCCGGAGTGGGGAGCATCTTCCGCGCCCCGCTGGCCGGCGCGCTGTTCGCCGCCGAAGTGCTCTACTCCGATCCCGAGTTCGAACCCGACACCATCATTCCCGCCGCCATCTCGACCATCGTCGCGTACTGCGTGTTCTCGCTGAAGTTCGGGTTCGGTGCGCTGTTCGACACGCCCCGTTTCGCGTTCCACTCCGCCGGCGAGCTGCTTCCCTACACCGTTCTCGCGATCGTCGTGGCGCTGGCGTCGGGACTCTTCGTGAAGGTGTTCTACGGCACGCATGCGGCCTTCGAGCGGCTCGCGCTGCCCAGGGCCCTCAAGCCCATGATCGGCGGCGTCCTCACCGGCAGCCTCGCGCTCGCGGCCTACTACGGCGTTCGCGACGTGAGGACACTGGACGTGCTCTCGTTCGGATACGGCTCGATCCAGCACGCGCTTCGAGGCGAACTCCCGCTGGTCGTCCTGCTCGTGCTCGCGGGAGGCAAGATCCTCACGACCTCGCTCTCGATCGGCTCGGGAGGTTCGGGCGGCGTCTTCGGGCCGTCCATGGTGATCGGAGGCGCGCTGGGAGGCGCCGTCGGACTGCTCGCGCACCAGTGGTTCCCGCACGTCGTGACGCAGCCGGGCGCCTACGTGGCCGTGGGAATGGCGGGCTTCTTCGCCGCCGCGGCGAACACCCCCATTTCGACGCTCGTCATGGTCTCGGAGATGACGGGGAACTACCAGCTCCTGCTGCCGTCGCTGTGGGTGTGTGCGATCTCGTACCTGATCGCGCGGCGCTGGACGCTGTACCGGAGCCAGGTCGCGAGCCGCCTCGACTCCCCCGCCCATCGCGGCGCCATCTTCGGCGGCCTGCTCAAATCGCTCCGCGTCGGGGCGGTGCTCGGAAACCGGCCGATGCACTCCATCCCCGAGACGGCCTCCATGAGCGAAGTCGTGCAGAGCTGCATGACGTCGTCCCAGCACTGCTTCCCCGTGGTCGATTCCGCCGGCATGATGACCGGCCTGATCACGCTCGCCCAGGTGCGCCAGTTTCTCGACGACAGGGACGAGCGCGGGCCGGCCATCGCGCACGACCTGGCGAGCCGGGCGAGATCCTCGCTCTCGCCCGACGACGACCTCGACCGTGCCCTCCAACGCATGATGGCGCTCGATGTCGAGGAACTGCCCGTCGTGGAGCCCTCCGACCCCGGACGCGTGCTCGGGATCCTGTCCCGCCGCGACATCATCGCGGCATACGCGCGGGGCCGGCTCGGGGAGGGCTCCGCCCCCCGGGACGGAGTCGCGACGCCATGACGGAGTTCCGGCACCCATGACGCCGTTCGAGATCTTCGCCGCGATCACCACGCTGGCCGCCGTGTTCAGCTGGGTGAACCATCGCTGGGTCCGGCTGCCGACGACGATCGGGCTCATGGTGATCGCCATGCTCGGCTCGCTCGTCATGGTCGCCCTGCACGCGTCGGGCCTGTTCCACGCGGACCCCCTCGTCCCCGTGGTCCGGAACTTCGATTTCCACGCCGTGCTCCTGGACGGCATGCTCGGGGCGCTGCTCTTCGCGGGATCCATCCACCTCGAACTCGACGACCTCTACACGCACCGCTGGGCGATCCTGCTGCTCGCGACCGGCAGCGTCGTGCTGTCCACGCTGATCGTCGGCGGCGCGTCGTGGGCGGTCTTCCACGCACTCGGCCTGGGGGTCCCCTTCCTCCACTGCCTGCTTTTCGGCGCGCTGATCTCCCCGACCGATCCCATCGCCGTGGCCGCGACGCTCCGGCAGGCGGGCGTGCCGCGGTCGTTGAGCGTCAAGCTCACCGGCGAATCGCTGTTCAACGACGGGTTCGGCGTCGTCGTGTTCCTGGTCGTCCTGCGACTGGTGACCGCCGGTGAACCGGTCTCGTTCGCCCACGTGGCGCACCTGCTCGTCCAGCAGGCGCTGGGGGGCGTGCTCTACGGACTCGTGGTCGGCTTCGTCGCGTACCGAATGCTCAAGAGCGTCGACCAGTACCAGGTGGAGATCCTGCTCACGCTCGCCCTCGTCACGGGCGGCTACGCACTCGCGCAGCGCCTGCAGGTTTCCGGCCCGCTGGCCATGGTGGTCGCGGGACTCCTGGTGGGCAGTGCGGGCCGCACGTCGGCCATGTCCCCGCGCACGCAGCAGCGCCTGGACGCGTTCTGGGAGATCATCGACGACTTCCTCAACGCGATACTCTTCGTGCTGATCGGCGTCGAAGTGGTCGTGCTGGACCTCGCCTCGCGGTACATCGTCGCCGGCCTGCTGCTGATCCCGCTGATCCTGCTCGCGCGCGCGATCAGCGTGGGCGTGCCGATCGCCTCGCTGCGGGGCCTGCGACGCTCCGTGGGCCCGCACGCGATCAAGTTCCTGACGTGGAGCGGACTGCGGGGGGGCATCTCGGTGGCACTCGCACTCTCCCTGCCCCGGGGCAGCCACAGCGACCTGCTCGTGACCGTGACCTACATCGTCGTCGCGTTCTCGATCGTGGTGCAGGGGCTCACCGTCGGGCCGCTGGCGAAGCGGCTGACCTCCTCTCCGGCGTAGCCGGCGCCCGCAGGAGGCGCGTCGCCCCACGCGTCCCGGACGCCCGCGCCGACGCCTCCGCCGCCGGACTTCCTCCGCCCCCGCGGATCGAATGACGGTCTTCGGACGGTTTCCGCGCAATAAGGGAAAGGAGTTGCAGGCGCCCCGAGTCCCGACCACCCCACACCCTCTCGGAGGATCGTCATGGACAGCAGCTACCAGCAGGAAGACCTCGGCGGCGGCCGGGTGCGATTCACGGTCACGCCCGCGTCCGCCCCCAGGGCCAGCGGCGCGCCCGCGGTGCTCGCCGGCATCTTCGTGCTCGTGGTCTTCGCCTCGTTCACCCGCGACATGGGCTTCTTCGGGCTCGTGATCCGGCTGGCGATCATGGGATTCGGAGCGCGGTTCGTCTACCGCGGGACCAATCGGTGGTTCGCCTCGAAGGTCGACAAGGTCCGCTCGCCCGGCGGCACGTTCGTGGTCTCGCCCGAAGGCATCGAGGGCGCCGGCGGCTCGAGGATCCCCCGTGCGTCGATCCACCGGCTGATCCTGCGAAACGGCATTCCCGATATCCAGGAAGCGACGATCGCGAACACCGGCACCGTCTACTCCGGCATGGCAGCGGGGGCGCAGAACGACCGGATGGCCAACCGCTACAAGGCGGGCCTCGTGTCGTGGATGCTCTGCGCCGAGGCGGGCGGCCAGTCGACGACGCTCGCCGGCGGCATGACCGAAGTCACGGCGCACGGGCTCCTGACCGATGCGGGCCGGGCGCTCGGGCCGAACTGACCGGCGATTCTCCGCTCCGATTCACCGGTCCTTCGCCACATCCGGGATTGACCGTCCTCCGAGTTGGGCATATGTTTTGGGCATATGATCAACTCGCGGAAGAAGGTCCGGAACGCGAACTCGAATGCCACCCGGGAACGCCTGCTCCACGCGGCGGTCGAGCTGATGGCCGAAGTCGGCGTCGACCGCGTCCGCACGCGTTCGATCGCCGAACGCGCCGGCGTGAACCCGGCCCTGGTGCACTACCACTTCGGCTCGGTGTCGGCGCTGGTCATGGAAGCGGCCCAGGACGCGCTCCTGCGGACCCTGGGCCCGGCGATCGAAGCCTTTCGCTCGGGCGAGACGATCCGTGACTCGATCCGGGCGATCCTGCGGTGGATCGATCGCCACGGAGAGGACGCCCCGGGCTCCACCATCCTCGCCGAAGCGATGGTGAAGGCGACGCAGAACGCTTCGTTTCGACGGTGGGCCACCCGGGCGTCCCGGCGTTTCCGCGGAGTCATCCTCGACCGGCTGCGGGCCGCGCGCGAGACGGGCGAACTCGATCCGGCGCTCGACCTGCCCGCCACGTCGATCCTGCTCGCTGCGGCCCTGGACGGCCTGCTGTTCCACCGCCTGGTGGACTCGACGCTCGACGTGATGCAGGTCGCCGGTCCGCTCGAGGCGATGCTGGCCGTTCCCCGCCGCGGCACCGGGCGCGGACCGGGAGGACGAAAGGAAGCCCACCGATGAACCGGCTGGCCCGCACGCGGGCGGTCCGGCGCTGGAGGCACATCCCATGACCCCGATCGTCCTGCATTCGATCGTCGACCGGCTTCCGGCCCTCGCGATCTCCTGCGCGGTCGTCGCCGCCACGCTGCTCCCGGCACACGCCGCGGAGACGCCCGACGCCACCGAGATCGTCCGGCGCGCGGAGGAGCACCTGCGGGGGCGCACGAGCTACTCGGAGCTGACCATGACGCTCGTTCGTCCCGGCTGGTCGCGCACGATCGCGATGAAGAGCTGGAGCAAGGGCAGCGATCGATCGCTGATCCTGGTCACGGCGCCCGCACGCGACCGGGGCACGACCTTCCTCAAGCGCGGCCACGACGTGTGGAGCTGGGTCCCGGGTGTGGAGCGCGTGATCAAGATCCCGCCCTCGATGATGTCGCAGTCCTGGATGGGCTCGGACTTCGCCAACGACGACCTCGTGAAGGAGTCGTCGATCGTGAGCGACTACACCCAGACCATCACCGGGGACTCGACGCTGGATGGGCGCGCATGCTGGAAGATCCTCCTGCTACCCCGGCCGGAATCGGCGGTGGTGTGGGGCAAGGTGCTGGTCTGGATCGACAAGCGGGGCGATCTCGAGCTGCGTCGCGAGTACTACGACGAGGACGGCGTGCTCGTCGACGTGATGCGATCGTCCGCGGTCCGAACGATCGGTGGACGCCTCCTGCCGACGGTCCTCGAGATGTCCCCGATGGACAAGCCGGGCAACCGGACCGTCCTCACGTACCAGGCGGCCCTATTCGACGAGCCGATCGCCGACTCGTTCTTCTCAGAACAGAACATGAAGCGGGTCCGGTGAGGGGCGGGGCGCGATGAGGCTCTTCGCGACCCTCGCGTGGCGCAATCTGTGGCGCAGCCGGCGCCGCAGCCTGATCGCCATGTCGTCCGTGGTCTTCGCCGTCGTGGTCGCGCTGACCACGCGCTCGATGCAACTCGGCATGTACGACCGCACGATCCACAACGTGGTGTCCTTCTACACCGGCTACCTGCAGGTGCACGCGCGTGGCTTCCAGGATTCGCAGAGCCTGGAGGCGAGCTTCACCCGGCCCGGCGCGACGGCGTCGGCGGTGGAGGCCGTGCGACATGTGACGTTCAGCGCGCCGAGGCTGGAGTCCTTCGCGCTGCTCTCGAGCGGGAACGTGACCGACGGTGCCCAGTTGATCGGCATCGACCCGGCCCGCGAGGACCACCTCACGGGGCTGTCCCGCAAGGTGGCGAGCGGGCGCTACCTGCGTGCCGGCGACGCGGGCATCCTGCTGGGGTCGGAACTGGCCCGCCACCTGGGGCTCCAGGCCGGCGACACCGTGATCGCGCTCGGCTCCGGCTACCACGCCGTCTCGGCGGCGGGGCGCTTCCGGATCGTGGGCACGGTGCGATTCCCGGCGCCCGAACTGAACGCCACGCTCGCGTATCTCGCGCTTCCGGCGGCACAGGCGTTCGCCGGCGCCCCCGACCGCGTGACCTCGCTGGCGGTCATGATCGACGATCCCCGGGCGCTGGCGGGTGTCGAGTCGGCGCTGACCGCGCGACTGGGACGATCGTTCGAGGTGGTGTCGTGGGAATCGATGATGCCGGAGATGGTCCAGTACATCCGGCTCGACAACGCCAGCGGCATAGTCATGCTGCTGCTGGTCTACGTCGTCATCGGTTTCGGCATCCTCGGCACCGTGCTGATGATGACGATGGAACGGACCCGCGAGTTCGGCGTCCTCGTCGCGGTGGGCATGCGGCGACGCCTGCTGGGCGGGATCGTGCTCTGCGAGAGCGTGATGCTCGCCCTGCTGGGCGCGCTGGCCGGCGTGCTGCTGGGCGTCCCCTTGATCGCGTACCTCGCGCGGCACCCCGTGCTCCTGAGCGGTGCGAGCGCCCGCGCCATGGAGCGCTACGGCTTCGAGCCCATCCTGCCGTTCCTTCTGACGCCGTCGATCTTTCTCTGGCAGACCTTCGCGGTCCTCGTGCTGGCCGTCGCCGCCACGGGCCTGCCGCTGCATCGTGTCGCGACCCTCGATCCGGTCACGGCCATGCGGGAAGGGCACTGAGCGATGATCGCGACCATCGCGTGGCGGAACGTGTGGCGGGGCGGCCGGCGCAGCGCCATCCTGATCGCGGCGATCGGCTTCGGGATCTGGGCCGGGATCCTGGAAATGGCGCTGATGAACGGCATGACGCAGCAGCAGGTCCAGGCCGCGATCCTCACCCGAACTTCCCACCTCCAGCTTCACGCCCACGGCTTCCTCGGGCGCGGGGACGTGAGTCTCTCGATTCCACAGGCCGACTCGGCGGCGGCGCGGCTGTCGCGCCTGCCGGGGGTCGAGGCGGTCGCGGGGCGGGTGGTGCTGAACGGGATGGCCTCGTCGGCGACGACCGCGCGCGGTGTCCGGGTCTACGGGGTGGATCCTGGCGCGGAGCGACGCACGACGGACGTGGCGGAGCACGTGATCGAGGGCCGGTACCTCGACGGCACCCGGCGCAATGCCGCGGTGGTGGGCGAGCGGCTGGCTCGCAAGCTCGGCCTCGGGCTGGGAAAGAAGTTCGTGATCACGGCCCAGGCCGGGGACGGCTCGATCGGAACCGCCGCGCTTCGGATCGTGGGCGTCTACCGCACCGTGAACTCGGGATTCGACGAAACGGCCGTCTTCGTCTCGCGCGCCGACCTGAGCCGCGGCTTCGCGCTCGGGAGCGCGCTGCACGAGATCGCGGTGCGCGCCCGCCGCCCGGACGACCTCGACGCACTGGCGGCGGCGATACGCCGGGAGTTCCCGGATCTCGACGTCGAAACTTGGCGCGACCTCTCCCCCGAAGTCGCACTCACCCAGGAGTCCACGTCGCAGATGGACGGGATCTTCCTGGTCGTGATCCTGATCGCGCTGGTCTTCGGCATCACCAACACCATGTTGATGGGCGTGCTCGAGCGGACGCGCGAGCTCGGCGTGCTGATCGCACTCGGCATGCGCCCGCGACTGGTGTTCGCGATGGTCCTCACCGAGACGATCCTTCTCTCGTCGGGTGGTGCGCTGGCCGGGGTGGCGCTCGGCGGACTCTCGGTCGCGGTGCTCGGCCGCACCGGCATCGACCTGTCGTTCGTCTCGAGCGGACTGGCGGCCTTCGGATTCGGCCGCATCGTTCGCCCGGTGCTGCCGCTCACCCAGTACCCGTGCGTCGTGCTGCTCGTGGTCGTCACGGCAATGGTCGCTTCGATTCCCCCCGGGTGGAAGGCGGTGCGGCTCGATCCCGTTCGCGCCATTCGCTCGTACGAGTGAGAAGGAGGACGTCGTCGTGGTCATCAGGACCCAGGACCTGACCCGCGTCTATCGCGGACAGGGCGTTCCGGTCAGCGCGGTGGACCAGGTGACGCTCGCGGTCGAGGAAGGCGAGTTCGCGGCGATCGTGGGCCCGTCGGGCTCCGGAAAGTCGACCCTGCTGAATCTCATCGGCGGGCTCGACCGGCCCACCTCGGGCCGGATCGAGGTCGGCGGCCGGGACCTCGCCTCGATGCGTGCCGGCGACCGCGTGGACTTTCGGTTGCACCACATCGGCTTCGTGTTCCAGGCGTACAACCTCGTTCCCGTGCTGACCGCACAGGAGAACGTGGAGTTCATCATGCTGCTGCAGGGGCTGCCCGCCACGGAGCGCACGCGCCGCGCGCGCGAGCTGTTGGAGCACGTGGGGCTGGGTCGCGAGCGGCAGCGACGCCCGTTCGAGCTGTCGGGAGGCCAGCAGCAGCGCGTCGCGGTGGCGCGCGCCCTGGCGTCGCAGCCGTCGCTCGTGCTCGCCGACGAACCGACCGCGAACCTGGACTCGGCGGCCGCCGAGGGCCTGCTCGACCAGATGGTGGAACTCAATCGTTCGCGCGGCATGACGTTCGTCTTCTCCACCCACGACCCGCGGGTGGTGGCGCGGGCGCATCGCGTCATCCAGCTGCGCGACGGCCGCGTCGTCTCGGACGAGCGCCGGGCGTAGGAGCTCGCACCATGGGTCTTCGGCAGGTGGCGACCGTCCTCGCCGGCCTTCTGCTCGTCTCCGGGAGCGCGCGCGCCGCGGACCGGGATTCCTTCACGCTGGGCGGTTACGTCCGCGAGTCGCCGTTCCTGTGGGAGGAGTCGGCCGCGCTGCAGCCCGCGTCCCACGGCGGCACGAACGCCACGAACATCCTGAACGCGCGACTGAACGTGCGCGCGTTCCCCGTGGCGTCGGTGGCCACCGGACTGGAGCTGAAGACGCAGCTGTTCCAGGGGGACGGAGCCGGCGAGTTGCATGCGCTGTCCGAGCAGTTCGGCGGCAATCGCGCGTTCTTCGACTGGGAGTGGCGCCCCATCGATCGGGAGCGCGCCGTGTTCGCGGTCGTGCCCGACCGTCTGTGGATCAGCGCCAGCGCCGGCCCGCTCCAGGCCACGATCGGCCGTCAACGGGTCGCCTGGGGAACGGCCCTCGTGTGGAATCCGGTCGATCTCTTCAATCCCTCCTCTCCGCTCGACTTCGACAACGAGGAGAAGCCGGGCGCCGATGCGGCGCGCGTGCAGCTCTACCTCGGGCCCAGCTCGAAGCTCGAGCTGGCCTTCGCGCCCCTGCCCCACGCCGACGACGACGTGGCGGCGGCCCAACTGGTGGTGAATCGCGCCGGCTACGACTGGATCGTGCTCGCGGGCCGGCGCGGTGCGGAGGCGCTGGCGGGCGGCGCGTGGGCGGGCAGCATCGGTGGCGGCGGGTTCCGCGGCGAACTGCTGTACACGGTCCCACGCGACGGCCTGGCGCTCGTCGAGGACGGCCAGCCGGAGCCCCCCGGCTGGACCGGCACGCTCGACGGTGACTACACGTTCCCGAGTTCGCTCTACCTGCACGGAGCCGTGCTCTACAACGAGCGCGGCACGAGTGGCGCGGCGGGCGGCGCGCGGCTGGCCCGCGCGTACCGCCGGCGCTGGCTCAGCCCGGCGCGGTTCTCGATCTACTCCGAGGCCGGCCACGACCTGGGCCCGCTCGTGCGAGTCGGGCTGGACGGGATTCTCGATCCCGGCGACCACTCGTGGTACGCGGGCCCATCGGCTCGCTGGTCCGCCTGGACCGACCTCGACGTGTCCGCGAGCGCGCTGCTCTTCGGCGGCGCTTCCGGGACGGAGTTCGGCGACGACGGGAACATCGCGACGTTGTGGGTGAAATGGTCCTTCTGAACCACCCGACCACCCTGCACGAGCATGCGCCCGCTCACACGGCGGCACGACAGGCCGCCCGCCCCGCCACCGTCCCGCTCGACCACACCCACTGAAGATCGAATGCCGGCCCCGAGGCGAGGACATCCGTTGAGATCGAGCACGGCGGGCGGCCATCGACACTTTCCGCGAACGCCGTCATGACCGATTGCGATCGATGATCACCGCTGTCGCGCGTTGGTTTTCGCACCGATCCGACACAGGAGTCCGTGGTCGGCGCCGAGCCCCGAACTCGGCTCGAAAGGCGCCGGCGTAGCTCCTCGCGCGTGAGGCGGAGCGAAGCGGGGGTGCGGGGCGCGACGCCCGATGGTTGGTGGGCAGGCTCCGATCGGAAATTCCCGCCTCGCCAGCCTCCGAGTCCCGCGAAGGAACGCCTCGCGACGGGAGCGGTCAGCCTACTCGTGGCGTGCCCCCCCATACACCATCCGGCGCCACAACCACTCCGCCGGCCCCATCCGGAACCGCGCGAGCCACCACTCGCTGGTCCACACCTGCAGGGGGAAGAACACGATCGTGCCGAGGATGCAGGCGTTGATCGAGACCTTGCCGAAGAGACCGAGCCCGTAGCCATTGAACACCAACGTGCACACCACGGACTGGAGCAGGTACTGGCTAAGGGCCATTCGTCCGAGGGGTGCGATGTGGGCGAGGGCGCGCCGCCACCCGGGCCGCTGGAGCAGGAGCAGGATCCCGGTGGCGTAGCCGAGCGTGAGCAAGGGGCGGCCCAGGAAGCACACCAGCTTGATCACGATTCTCAGCGGCCGAAACGGAATGTGCACGGTCAGCCAGCCGCCGAGGTGCTCCCACGGGACCGCGTTCGCGAACAGTCCGATCAGCGAACAGGCGGCGAGGATCCGCACGAGTGCACCGCGATGCTGCATCGGCTCGGAGAGATACCCCTTCTTCCAGAAGTAGGCCCCCAGGACGAAGAACGGCGAGAGAATCGGCAGCCGGTTCGCCGCCCGCATCGGGCCCATGGCGTGGATGAACTCCCACGCCCGAAATCGGAATGCGTCCACCCAGGAACCGGCACCGTAGTGTTGCACCTGCAGCGGATAGGAGAGCCCCGACTCGGCCAGGCGCAGGATGGGCACCGTCAGGACGATGGTCGCCGCAATGAGTGCCGGGATTGCCCACAGAATCCGCGAGGCGCGCAGTCGGAGGAACGGGATCATCAGAAGGCTGATCACCGCGTAGTCGAGCAGGATGTCGCCGTTCCACAGCAGGAGCGTGTGAGCGAGCCCGATCAGCGCGAGCGCGCCCGAGCGGCGGAACGCGAAGGCGACATAGGAGCGGCCTTGCCGCAGGACTC
Organism: Candidatus Eiseniibacteriota bacterium; assembly: GCA_044223005.1. Taxonomy (GTDB): domain Bacteria; phylum Eisenbacteria; class RBG-16-71-46; order RBG-16-71-46; family RBG-16-71-46; genus CAIXRL01. The sequence continues at coordinate 202,699 of JBGAML010000002.1, read as the reverse complement.
GGTCGCACTGGATCGTCAGGCCGGCTCCAAAGAGCATGGCCAGGAGGGCGGCGGCCTTGCTTTCCACCAGCGCGCTCCGCAGATCGCTCGGCCATGCGCCACCCCAGCCCCACGGATAAGGCAGCTTCTGCTCGAGCGCCAGATCCGAACCGCTGAACACGGTGACATTCACGAGGAGCACTCCGAAGAGCGCGAGGCCGCGCAGGACGTCCAGTTCGAGACGCCGTTCCGATGGCGCGACCGGGCGCAACTCGTTCGGGATTGCCGTCGAATCGTCGTCAGCGGAAACCGCGATGGACTCGCGTGCGGACACGGAGCCTCCGGGGGGTGGCGGTCTAGTGTCGGGGGTTGCTCGTGCGCTTCGGGATTCGGCGGGGCTCGGGAACGCCGAGCAGGACGGCAGCGATCCGCTTGGCCCGGTGCGCAGGCTCGGCCGTTCCCTCGCGAACCGCGGCGGCCGTCGCCCCCTCGAACAGGAGGAGAAGGTCCGCCGCGCAGATCTCGTCCAGCCCCGCTTCGCGCAGGAGCTCTGCGAGCCAGCCCTGGAAGCGCCGCTTGTGCGCCGCCGCGGCTCCGTGCGCTTCGCTCGCGGGGTCTGCGACCTCGGCAATCGCGTTGGTGAAGCCGCAGCCCCGGTACCCCTTGAATCGGAAACGCATCGCCAGCGCGTCAAAGACCGCCAGCGGACGGTCGCGCGGATTCGGCGCGAGCCGGCGCACCTGCTTCTCGAACCAGACCCGAATCGCCTCGTCGCGCCGCTCCAGGTAGGCCACGACCAGCCCGTCCTTGGAGCGGAAGTGGCGATAGAAGCTCATGCGCGCCACGTCCGCCTGGGAGATGATCGCGTCGACTCCCACGGCCTTGATTCCGTGGCGGTAGAAGAGGTCGGAGGCAACCTCGAGGATTCGTTCGCGGACCTGGCTCATGGCGGGCATGGTATAGACCGGTCGGTCTCATGGCAAGGGAAAGCGTCGTCGGCTTCCGGTCCCTCGCGGCTGGGATTCGCGCCTCGGTTCTCCCTCACGAGACGTCGGATTTCGGCCGCTGGCGGTGTCACGACCGTGCACGGCAGAGCACGGCCATGGTCCGACTCACCGCGTCGCGCTCCGCCCCGCCACCGTCCCGGTCGACCACGCCCACTGGAAGCCGCATCCCCGCTCGTCTGCGACGCGATGCCTCGCGAAGGATCGCCATCGGGCAGCATGCGTCACATTGGGGACAGCGTGACGATCGTTCGCGTCAGGTGGGGATCGATGATCGCCGATGGTTTCGCGCAATTCTGGCACAGCGGAATCCGTCGCGGTCATGTCGGCCGACGACGATTCCACCGAGGGGATTCGCGAGTGCTTCAGCGGTGCGCACTCACGGATGCAGCGCGATGCCCTGGGGGGCAGCCAGCCCAGTGTCGATGCCGCTGATGGTGGCGATCGGAGCGGCGTTGCCGCTGGCACCCGCGCCATGAACCGTGATCCTGTCGTCCTGGGGGTTCGAGACGTAGATCTTGCCTGCGCCATCCACGGCCACGCCGAAGGGGGAACTCAACAGAGTGGTCGCACCACTGATGGTCGCTAGCGGGGCGGCATTGCCGCTGGCGCTCGCGGCGTACACCGTGACGCTGTGGCCACTGTAGTTCGAGACATAGATCTTGCCCGCGCCATCCACGGCCACGCCGGTGGGGTCGTTCAGCAAGGTGGCCGCGCCGCCGATGGGAGCAATCGGGGTGGCGTTGCCGCTGGCGCCCGCGGCGTACACCGTGATGCGGTTGCCGAGGTTCGAGACGTAGATCTTGCCGGCGCCATCCACGGCCACGCCGGTGGGGGTACTCAACAAAGTGGCCGCGCCGCTGATGGTCGCGATCGGGGCGGCGTTGCCGCTGGCGCCCGCGGCGTACACCGTGACGCGGTTGCCGAGGTTCGAGACATAGATCTTCCCGGCACCATCCACGGCCACGCCGCTGGGGTTACTGAACATCGTGGCCGCGCCGCTGATGGTCGCGATCGGGGCGGCGTTGCCGCTGGCGCCCGCGGCGTACACCATGACGCGATTGCCTGACTCCGCGACGTAGAGCTTGCCCGCGCCATCCACAGCCACGCCGGTGGGGGTACTCAGCAAGGTGGCCGCGCCGCTGATGCTCGCGATCGGGGCGGCGTCGCCGCTGGCGCCCGCAGCGTAGACGGTGACACTGTTGTCTCTATTCGGGACGTGGATCCTGCCCGCGCCGTCCACGGCCACGTCGCCCGGGCCACTCAGCAAGGTGGCGGCACCGCTGATGGTCGCGATCGGGGCGGCGTTGCCGCTGGCGCCCGCGGCGTAAACCGTGACGCTGTTGTCATTGGCGTTCGAGACGTAGATCTTGCCCGCGACATCCACGGCCACGCCATTGGGGGCACTCAACAAAGTGGCCGCGCCACTGATGGCCGCGATCGGGGCGGCGTTGCCGCTGGCGCCCGCGGCGTAGACCGTGACGCTGTTGCCGAGGCTGTTCGAGACGTAGATCTTGCCGGCCCCATCCACGGCCACGCCGGAAGGGTTGCTGAACATCGTGGCCGCGCCGCTGATGGCCGCGATCGGGGCGGCGTTGCCGCTGGCGCCCGCGGCGTAGACCGTGACGCTCTGGCCACCGTAGTTCGAGACGTAGATCTTGCCCGTAGCATCCACAACCACGTCGGTGGGGGCGCCGAGCAAGGTGGCCGAACCGCTGATCGTCGCGATCGGAGGGACGTTGCCGTTGGCGCCCGCGGCGAACACCGTGACGCGGTTGCCCTCGTCCGCGACATAGATCCGGCCCGCGCCATCCACGGCCACGTCGTAGGGGTTGCCGAGCATCGTGGCCGAACCCCTGATGGTGGCGATTGGGGCGTCATCGCCATTGGCGCCTGCGGCGTAGACCGTGACACTCTTGCCGTAGGGATCGGCGACGTAGGTCCTGCCCGTGCCGTCCCCCCCGACCCCCGCGGGATTTCGGAATGCATCCCGAATCGTCGCGCGCGGGCTGGCGTCGCCCGCGGCGCCGGCGGCGTAGGCCGTCACGCTGGCATTCGTATTCGTGACGTAGAGTGCCTGGCCCTGCATCACGGGCGCGGTCGGGGAGGACCCTTTCCCGCACCCACCGAGCAGCGACAACAGCAGCCCTGCTCCCAGCGCACACATCAGGCTTGTGGTCCGGCCTCTCTTCCGCACGGTCTACCTCCCTCCTGGGTCGACAACATCGACCCGTGGATCGCGCCGAGACGGATCGTGCGATCCCTGCCGCCGTCCAGAGCACTCGCGGGTGTCGATGAAGGCGAGCACCATCGCGACGATGCCGTCCCCGAGTGCCCGTGAGCCACGACGCTTCCGAGCGTGCGGCTCGCTCGTCGTCTGGACCGATCGGACGCCCGAGATGGCCGCGAACAACATGCGGGCGAGCGTCAGGCGGTCCTTCGCCGTATCCGACTCAGGCGCGGAACGACGGAAAGGATCTGACTCAGCGCCGCGAGACAGGCGCTCATCGTGTTCCGCCGCGGGAGCCGTTCCGGTCGGTCGAACTCGAGCATCCCCCGCACTCGATGGTGGATTCGCATCAGGTCCGGGTTCACGTCGAAGAACCGAAGATGAGTTCGAACCGCCCGCCGCGGAACCTCCGCTTCTCCTCCACCTCTTCGAACTCGTCGCGCAACGCACGCTTCGAGCTTCGCGTACCCCGCCGCCACCTCGCAGAGGTGTCCAGCCTCGTCGGAAAGGTACGTGTCGACCGTGCCCTTGGCGCTTCCGGCCTCCGTGGTCAGATCTTCGATGCGGGCCTCGCTCGGCCCATGCCCGCTGAACCTTCGGCGCCCCGCGCGAACCCACTCGCGACGAGCCACCACCTCGCGCCTTTCCCGCTCGCCCGCTTCCCCCGAGGGCCGTGACGGCACTTTCAACACCACCACTCCCGCGAACTCGACCGATCGCTCATGTCGAACTTGACCCGCTGGTCAAGTTTTCCCGATGCGGGGACCCGTGTCAATGACTCGTTGGATTGCGTCCGCCCGCACCTTTTGATCCGGGGCCCAGGGATTTCCGACTCGAATGGTGGCTTCGCTCTCCGCTGCTGCGCGATGTTCGATCGTCCCCGGTGGGGAGTCCGTCAGGGCCGCGAGCACTTCCGCGTGCGTCGAACGTGCAGTCCTGAACGTCGGCGCGGGCATTGCTGGGCCCACGCTTGCGAGTTGGCCGCGCCGCGCCGATTCGTGCCGACATTGGTTTTGCCCGATCGTTTGCGCCCCGAACGCAATTCGGCACCTGGGTACGCAACCCGGTCACCAATGCATTCGGGCTGCCGGGCGTGGCGCGGTGGTCGTTCGGGGACAGTCCGCTGGATCGAAGCGAACTGCCGGATCAAGAGCCGCGCGGGACGTCGTCCGCTCCTTCAGGTTCGGACTCGACTTTCACGAACGATCGTCGACGGGGCGGGCGGTCCCTTCACTTGCGCGCCTGATCGTCCTCGGAAGATCTGGCCGCCGCCTTCCCCGCCACCGTCCCGCTCGACCACGCCCACTGGAAGTTGAATCCTCCCAGCCGTCCCTCGACGTCGAGGATCTCGCCGCAGAGCCACAGGCCCGGGGCGACGCGCGACTGAAGCGTGGAGGCGTCGACCTCCGTGAGCGGCACGCCGCCCGCGGTGACTTCGGCCTTCTCGTAGCCGAGCGTGCCGGTCACGCCGAGGTCGCGCTCCAGCAATCGTCGCAGCAGCGCGACGCGGCGCTCGCGGGGCACCTGGCTCATCGCGGCGCCGCCGATGCCGCTTTCGGCGGTGACGATGTCGGCGATCCGCTCGGGCAGCCGCTCGGCGAGCCACGTGCGCGTGCCGCGGCGGCCATGCGTCTCGGCGTACGTCACCCACGCGCGCTCCAGCGTCTCGAACGTCTCGCCGGGGGCGAACGACATCGTCACGCGTCGCGCCTTCCCTTCCGCGCGGTGCCAGTGGCGCGACAGGTCCAGCGCGGCGGGACCGCTCAGGCCGAAGTGGGCGAAGAGCAGCGAGCCGTGTGAGCGCTCGGCGACGCGGCCGTCCACCCAGAGCGCGAGCTGCGCCTCCAGCGTGACGCCCTGCGCGCCGCGGCAGATGGGATCCACCGCCGTGAGCGGCGTGAGCGCGGGCACGGGCGGCACCAGCGTGTGGCCGAGCGCGGTCGCGAGCGCGTAGCCGCTGCCGTCGCTGCCGGTGCGCGGAAACGAGAGTCCACCGGTGGCGAGGATCACCGCATCGGCCTCGAGCCATTCCGCGGGCGGTGCGGCGGGCAGCGGCCAGCGCTCGCGCGCGGCCTCCACGACCTCGGCGCCCAGCGCGCCCGCGTCGGCGATCGGCTGCACGCCCGCGCGCCAGCGCTCGCCCGCGCGTTCGAGCCGCACGATGCGCGCGCCGAACCGGGTCATGACGCCCGCGCGCGAACATGCGCCGAGCAGCGCATCGAGTACGGTCTGCGCGTCGTCGCTCTCCGGGAAGTACTTGCCGGTCTCCTCGAGTTTGAGCGTCACGCCGAGCTCGTCGGTGAACCAGGCGAGCGTCATCGGCACGGGGAACGCGCGCAGGATGCGCGCGATCACGTGGCGCGAGCCGCCCTCGAAGTCGCGCTCGCTCACCTCGCGGTGCGTGACGTTGCAGCGCGTGCCGCCGCTCATCAGGATCTTGAGCCCGGGCCGGGGATGCGCGTTGGCGAGCGTGACGCGCGCGCCGCCCTGCGCGGCGCGCAGCGCGGCGGTGAGCCCGGCGGCGCCGGCGCCGATCACGAGAACGTGGCGGGTGGACATGAGCCGCAGCGTAGGCGAGCGGGCGGCGGAGCGCGAACGCGGCCGCGCCCCGCGAATCGGCCACACGCCGGTCGTGGGTGACGTTTGCACGCGCGCGAACGCTGCCGCACAGTGCGCGGCCCGTCCCCGCCGGCGTCCGCCGGCACCGCCTCCAGCCCGTCCGGGAGCCCATGCCGCTCATCAGCCTCAACGACGTCACGCTCCGCTTCGCGGGCCCGCCGCTGCTCGATCGCGCTTCGCTGCGCATCGAGGACGGCGAGCGGATCGGGCTGCTCGGGCGCAACGGCGCAGGCAAGTCGACGCTCCTCGGGCTGCTCGAGGACACGCTGGCGCCCGATGCGGGCGAGGTGGTGCGCGTGCCGGGGCTGCGCGTGGCCACGCTGCAGCAGGAGGTGCCGCTCGAGGTCGCGGGCACGGTCGCGGCCTACCTGCACCAGGCCTGCGGCGTGGCGGCGAGCGAGGCGTCGTGGGAGATCGAGACGCGCATCGACCAGGCCGCGCGCGATCTCGCACTGGACCTGGGCGCGGAGGTGGCGTCCCTCTCGGCGGGCAGCAAGCGCCGCGTGCTGCTCGCGGCGGCGCTCGTGCGTGACCCGGACCTGCTGCTGCTCGACGAGCCGACCAACCACCTCGACCTGGCGGCGATCGAGCACCTGGAGGACTCGCTGCTGCGCCGCCGCGGCGCGCTGGTGTTCGTGACGCACGACCGCGCGTTCCTGCGCCGCGTGGCGACGCGCATCCTCGACCTCGACCGCGGCGCGCTGCGCAGCTACCCGACCGACTACGACGCCTACCTCGAGCGGCGCGAGCACGAGCTGGTGGTCGAGGCCGACCAGGCACGTGCGTTCGACAAGAAGCTGGCCGAAGAAGAGGCGTGGCTGCGTCGCGGCATCAAGGCGCGCCGCACCCGCAACGAGGGTCGCGTGCGTGCGCTGGAATCGCTGCGGCTCGAGCGCGCGGCGCGGCGCGACGAGACGGGCCGCGTGCGCGCGACGCTGCACGAGGCGGACCGCTCGGGACGCAAGGTGATCGAGTGCGAGGACGTGGCGTTCGGCTTCGGCGGCGCACCGATCGTGGACGGACTCACGGCCACCGTGCAGCGCGGTGACCGTATCGGCGTGCTGGGGCCCAACGGCTGCGGCAAGACGACGCTTCTCTCGCTGCTGCTGGGCGAGCGCGCCCCGCAGCGCGGAACGGTCGTGCACGGCACCAAGCTCGAGATCGCGCACTTCGAGCAGCTCCACACTTCGCTCGACGAGGACAAATCCCTGCGCGAGAACATCGCCGAGGGCCGCGAGACGATCGCCGTGGGCGGCGTCGAGCGGCACATCGTGGGCTACCTGCACGACTTCCTCTTCACCTCGGAGCAGATCCAGGGCCCGGTGACGCGCCTCTCGGGCGGCGAGCGCAAGCGGCTCCAGCTCGCGAAGATCCTCTCGCGCCCGTGCAACCTGCTGGTGCTGGACGAGCCGACCAACGACCTCGATCTCGAGACGCTCGAGCTGCTCGAGGAAATGCTGTTCGACTACCGCGGCACGCTGCTCGTGGTCTCGCACGACCGCGCGTTCCTCGACAACGTGGTCACCTCGACGCTCGTCTGCGAGGGACCGGGCACGTGGCGCGAGTACGTGGGCGGCTACGCGGACTGGCAGCGCCAGCGCGCCGCGACCGCGGCGGCCGCGGCGGCCCCGGCGCGCGGGGCGAAGCCCAGGCCCGCGCGCGAAGCGGCGGAGAAGCCGCGCCGGCTCGGTTACATGGAGAAGCGCGAGCTGGCCGCGCTCCCGGCGCGCATCGAGGCGCTCGAGGCCGAGAAGGATGCGCTCTGGGCCACGATGTCGGAGCCGGGGTACTACGCGAAGCGTGGTGCCGAGGCCGCGAAGGACCCGGCGCGCCTCGCGGCGCTGGAGAGCGAGATCCAGGCCGCGTACGCGCGCTGGATGGAGCTCGAGGCGGCCGAAGGCGGCGAATGACGCACGGGGCGGCGGCCCGCGTCGCGAGCCGCCGCCGTGCGCATGCGGGACTTCAGTCGATCCGCGCGAGAATCGCGAGCAGCGCATCCCAGTACCGGCGCACGCTGGCGATCTCCACCGCCTCCTCGGGCGAATGCGCGCCGGTGATCGTGGGCCCGAGCGAGACCATGTCCATGCCCGGGTACTTCTCGCCGATGATGCCGCACTCGAGCCCGGCGTGGATCGCGCGCACGAGCGGCTCCTTGCCGTACTGCTCGCGATACACGTCGCGCGAGGCGGCGAGCACGCGCGAGGCCAGGTCCGGCTTCCAGCCGGGATAGCCGTCGCTGCCGGAAACCGTGGCGCCGCCCAGGTCGAGGACGGCCGTGACGGTGTCGATCACGTCCTGCTTCTCCGACTCGACCATGCTGCGCTGGCTGGTCGCGAGCGTGATCGCACGCGGCCCCTGCGTGAGCACGGCGACGTTGGTCGAGGTCTCGACGAGCCCCGGAATCTCGGCGCTCATCTTGGTGACCCCGTGGGGCAGCCCGGTGATCGTGCGCTGGACCTTGCGCTGCAGCGCGCGCGCCCAGACGCGCGTGGGCCGGCTGCGCGAACTGCCCGCGACCACGTCGAGCCCGGGCTCCACGGTGGGGATCTCGGCGCGCAGGACCGCCCGCAGCGCGGCGATCCGCTCGCGCGCGGCGTCCACGTCGGTCTTGCGCACGCAGACCACGGCGCGCGCCTCGGCGGGAATCGCGTTGCGCTTGCTGCCGCCCTCGAAGCGGGCGATCCGCGCGCGCAGCGGGTCGAGCGCGGCGATCACGCGGTTCAGCAGCTTGATCGCGTTGGCGCGGCCCTGGTGGATCTCGACGCCGGAGTGCCCGCCCTTGAGGCCGGTCACGGCGACGTCGAGCGCGGCCCAGCCAGCGGGCAGCGGCTCCAGCACCAGCTCCCACGATCCGTTGGTGTCGCGGCCGCCGGCGCAGCCGACGCACAGCTCGCCCTCTTCCTCGGTGTCGAGGTTGATCAGCATGCCGCTCTCGAGCCATCCGGGCTCGAGCGAGTGCGCGCCGGTCAGCCCGGTCTCCTCGTCGATCGTGAAGAGCAGTTCGAGCGGACCGTGCACGAGCGAGCGGTCCGCGGCGATCGCGAGCATGGTCGCGACGGCGATGCCGTTGTCGGCGCCGAGCGTCGTGCCGTCGGCCCCCAGCCATTCACCGCGGCGCACGAGTTCGATCGGATCGTTCGCGAAGTCGTGGCGCTTGCCGGGCGCCGCCACGCACACCATGTCGAGGTGGCCCTGCAGGCAGAGCGAGCGCGCGTGCTCGCGCCCAGGCGATGCCGGCTTGCGCACGAGCACATTGCCGACGCGATCGCGCTCGCAGGGCAGTCCGAGTTCCTTCGCGACGCGCACGACCCAGTCGCCCGCGGCCTTCTCGTGCTTGGACTCGCGCGGGATGCGGGCGAGCTCGGCGAAGTACTTCCAGAGGGCGGCGGGTTCGAGGCCGGCAATGGCGGACGTGCTCGACATGACGGGACTCCGGGAGGCATGGGTGGGTGCGCGGGAACGCCGCCCAGCGTAGGCGAGCGCGCGCCGGGACGCGAATGCGGCGTTCGCCGGCCGCAGCGTCGCCCCGAACGCGGACGGCCACGTCCGCGGGCGCGGGCGTGGCCGTCGGGCGTGGTGTGGCCGCGTCAGTGAGACCAGTTCACGATGGGTAGGAACGGCGTCTTGCCCTTCTGCACCATGTTGCCGATGCCGATCTGCAGGCCGTTCAGCGTCTCGGTCACGTTGAGGATGCCGAGCTGCAGCCCGTGCATCGACTTCGTCACGTTGACGACGCCGAACATGACGCCGTTGCCCTGGCCCGCCTGGTTGAAGAGGCCGCTCTGGAAGCCGGTGAACTCGCCCTGCGTGATGTTCACCCAGCCGTCCTGCCAACCGGTCATGTTCTTCTCGACGTAGCACACGCCGCCCAGCTGCCACGCGAACTCGTCGCCGCGCGTGTGATTGACGAGACCCCAGTCGAGGCCCTGCACGTTCTGGTTGACGCCGTAGATCAGGTTCAGGCGCAGCCCCGAGATGCTCTCCTTCTCGGGAACGAGCTGCACGGGATTGAACAGTGAGAGCTGCACGGGCTTCCCGCCCTGCGCGAGCGCGGTGCCGGCGACGAGCAGCATCGCGAGCGCGGTGACGCCGAAGAGAACACGGCGAAGGATCATCCGATCACCTCCGAGGCGAGGGGCCGCGGGAGATTCCGCGGACGCGGGCCGGACGCTAGGCCCGGGCCGGGTCGGCGTCAACGCGGCGGACTCGGCGACTCGCTCGGCCCCTGAGCCTCGCGCGCGGCTCCTGCGCGTGGTTTCAGGCGCCCGCGCCGCTCCCGCCCGCCTCGCGCTCGCGCAGCAGGCGCTCCAGCAGCTCGATCTGCCGGCGCTGCATCTCGACCAGCTCCGCCCACTGCTTCTCGCGCAGCTCGTCGAAACGGACGTGCAGCTTGGACAGTTCCATCTCGGTGCGCAGGTTCACTTCGTAGTCGTTGCTCGCCATGAGCCGGTCCTTCGCCGCCTGGCGGTTCTGGCTCATCATGATCACCGGCGCCTGCAGCGCCGCGAGGCACGAGAGACAGAGGTTCAAGAGGATGAACGGATAGGGATCGAAGGGCTTGCGGATGATGGTGTTGATCATCATCCAGATCAGCATCAGGAGCAGGAAGATCCCGATGAACGTCCAGCTGCCGCCGAACGTCGCGACGCGGTCGGCGACGCGCTGGCCGAACGTCATCTGCTCCTCGAACTCGGCGTTCGGGTTGCGCGGCTTGGTCTCGCGCTTCAGCAGCCGCGCCCACGCGCGGCGCTCGAGATCGCCCAGCTTGCGGAAGTGCGCCTCGACGTCGGTGAGCGCCGCCACGTCGCCGAGCACCTTGCGGCCCTGGCGCGACACGGGCTTGAGCCGGCGCGCGACGCCCAGCACGAGCATGGCCCCGAGCAACGACACGACCGCATGCCGCAGCAGGTCGCCGGGAGCGTCGTAACCGAGCAGCGACATCACCCAGCCGCCGACGAGGCTACCGGTGAGTCCGAGGATCAGGTTGCCCACGACGCCGTAGTCGCGGCCCTTCATCAACAGCCCGGCCGCCCAGCCGGCGAGCACGCCGACCGCGATCCAGATCAATGCCTGCATGCATCCTCCCGTGTGCGCCGCGCGCGCGGCGTTCGAGGACGCATGGTGGAACGGGTGCGGGGCCGCGGCAAGGGGGCGTTGCCGGACTCGCGAACGTCAGGCGCCCCACGAGAGCGTCGCCGTCAGCGCGAGGACGAGCGCGCCGTAGGTGAGCCCGATCGCGAGGCGCTGCCCGCGGGAGATGTCGTGGTAGCCGGGCACGGGATGCTTCCACCGGCGCCACATCGTCCACAGGCCCGCGAGCAGCACGAGCAGCAGCAGCGGCGAGCGGGTGACGGCGAGCGCGGCGATGCCCGCAACGTACCAGACGATCCAGAACGGGCGGCTGAACGCGCCCGCGGCCCGGCCGCCGTCGAGCGGCGAGACCGGGATCAGGTTGAAGAGGTTGAGCAGCGCGCTCGCGTGGCCGAGGCCCACGAGCAGCGGACGGCCCGTCGTCAGCCCGGCGGCCAGCACGGCCCACGACGCGAGCGAGCCCGCGATCGGGCCGCCGAGCGCGACCTTGGCCTCGACGTACGCGTCGCGCGGCCGGCCACGCATGGCGATGAACGCGCCGAAGAACGGAATGAACACGGGTGCGCCGGCCGGGATCCCTTCGCGATGCAGCACGGCGGCGTGCCCGAGTTCGTGCACGAGGATCAACAGCACGAACCCGGTCGCGAACGGCAGCCCCCACTGCGTCGCGTACAGCGAGATGCTGAGCAGGATCGTGAGCAGGGTCTTGAGCTTGAGCGCCGCGGCGAGGAAGCCGAGGAACTTGAGCTTGCCCGCGAGCACGAGCAGCGCCGCGCCGATCGAGCCCAGCGTGCCGTTGCGCGCGCGGTGCGAGCGCGGCACGGCGTCACCGGGCGGCGCGGCCGGCACCGGCCCGGGCGCGGCGGGCCGCGAGCCCGCGAGCACCGCGCGCAGGTTCTCGATCCGGCGCTGCCCGGAATCCGCGGGCGGCTCGCTCATGCCGAGGCGTCGGGCGGGAGCACGAGCGGCCTCGGGATCTTCCACGCTTCCCACACGACGATCGCGAGGAACACCGCGTCCATGATCCCGGCGCCGGCGGTCAGCACCTTGCCGAACACGGTGAGGTTCTGCGGCGGGAACGCGATCCGGAACGCCTCGCCCTGCTGCGCGAGCTGCCGGTTGATGAACGTCATGTTCACGAGGTACGTCGCGACGAGGAAGCTCGCGACGGCGACGCCGACCGAGAGCGCCTGCAGTCCGCTCGAACGCTTGCCGCCGGAGAAGCGCACCGTGCCGTGGCCGACCGCATACCCGATCACGACGGCGATCAGGCCGAACGAGATCTTGGTCAGCACGGTGAACCCCCACCACGCGAGCGCGCCGGCGGCCCCGCCGAGCACGGCCCCGACCCCCGCGTTCAGGTAGTTGATGTCACTCGAGGTGGCCTCGACGTATTGCTGCAGTTCCGCGCGGAGCGAGCCGTAGCAGGCGCGGCAGAAGCCGCGGCCGCCGCTCTCGACGCGGTCGTCGGCGGCGAGGGACTTGCCGCACTGCGCGCACGTGTCGGGCGCTGCGGCCGGGGCGGCGGGATCGTCGGGCGTCATGTCGGAACTCCAGTGCGGCGGGCCGGAGCGCGGCCCTGATCCGGAACGGGCTCGGGGGAGTTCGCGAGCGCCCACTCTACTCCGCGCGCATCCGCGTGCAAGGACGCGCGGCTCACGCGCGCCGCCAGCCGTCGCCCTCGCGTGTGACGCGGCCCTGGCGCTCCAGCCGCAGCAGGTGCGCCAGCAGCGAGCGCTCGGCCCACGCCCAGAGATCGCGCGGCGTGTCGGCGTACGCGATCGCGACCAGGTCCGCGGGCGGCGCGGCGGCGGCCGACAGCGCGGCGAGCACCTTCGCCTCGCGCTCGAGCCGGTGCGCGACCAGCTTGCGCACGCGGCGCTCGACCGCGCCTTGCGGCGAACCGTGCGCGGGGAACAGCGTGCGGGGTTTCAGCGCGGCGATCCGCTCGAGTGAGCCGAGGTAGCCGTCCATGTCGCCGTCGGGCGGATCGATCACCACGGTGCCGGGGCCGCCGGGCACCAGGTCGCCGCAGAAGAGCGCGCCCGTGCGCGGGTGCCAGAGCGAGATCGAGTCGCGCGTGTGGCCGGGCGTCGCGAGCACCGTGAGGTCCCACGCGCCCACGCCGGGCGCGAGCGCGAGCGTGTCGCCGTCGCCGAGCACGAGGTCCAGCTTGAGGTGCGGCGCCAGCGCGACGTGCCCGGCCACCGGCGCGCGGAAGCGCTCGCGGCACGCCGCGACGCCGCCCGTGTGATCGGGGTGGTGGTGCGTGACGACGATCGTCTTCACGCGCCGGCCGTGACTCGCGAGCAGGTCGGCCACCGCGAAGAGCTCCGCGAGCGCCGCCGGGTCGCCGCTGCCGGGATCGATCAGCGCCAGCTCCGATTCGCCGACGAAGTAGGCGTTCGTGTGCGTCGCGGGCGGCAGCGGGCGCGTGGGCATGGCATGGAGCACGATGCCGTACATCATCTCGATCCGCCGCGCGGGCTCGGCGGCGCGCCGCGGGTTCTCGGCCAGCCGCTCCGCGAGCCGCGCGTCGCCCTCGGCCATGGACTGGAGCGCCCACAGGATCGGCGCGACGAACGTGGCGCTCCCCTCCCGCCAGCGCGCGAGCGCGTCGGCGGGCCGCACCCACTCTCCGAGAGCGAGCTCGCCCGGGATCACGTTCGGCTCCTGCCCCTCCGGCACGCGCGCGAGGCAGTAAAGCGTGTCGAACCGCACGGGCGCGAAGGGCGGCGTCTGCCAGCGGCCCGCGAGCGCGAGCGCGGCCGGATCGAACCGCCAGCCGTGCTCGCGTGCGAGCCGCGGGAGCGTGGCCTCGTTCGCGAGCAGCTTTGCGCGCGCGGACGCGAGCGCTTCCGCGGAGGGCGCCGGCACGTCCGGCGCGAGGCCGACCAGTACGCCGGCTTCCTCCAGCGCTTCGCGGATCGCGCACGCCCGCGCGGCGCGTTCGACTTCGTCGGCCACACCGGGGAGCTCGAGCTCCGCGTCCGCCGCATCCACCTTCCCGCCGACGAATGCCCAGAACCCGGGCTGGAACGCGACGGCGTCGCTGCGCCGCACCCACCAGGTCTCCAGCTGCTCGCCCGTGCCACGCACGAGCACGACGACCGCGGACTCGCGGAAGATCTTCTTCGGGGAGTCGCTCATGCGCGGCACTCTACACGCGAGGCCGCTCCGGTGGCGATGCCCCGGGGCGGCCTCGAGCGTCGCGGGCGGCGCGGCGCCTACCTCAAGACCGCCTTCTCCTGCCGCTGCTGCGCCTCCCACCAGAACGAGCCGCGCGGCTTCGAGCGCGGCGCGATCTCGTCCATGCGCGCCGCGTCGTAGAGCCGGCCGTTCACCATGACGCGGGAGATCGACTCGGTGTTGCGGATGTCGGCGAGCGGGTCGCGATCCATGATCACGAGGTCGGCGAGCTTGCCCGGCTCGAGCGAGCCGATCTCGCGGTCGTAGCCCAGGTACGCCGCACCGCCGATCGTGGCGCAGTGCAACGCCTCGAGCGGCGTCATGCCGCCCTGCACCATGCTCCAGATGTCCCAGTGCGTGCCGAGGCCTTCGCGCTGGCCGTGGGCGCCGACCTGGATGCCCACGCCCGCACGGTGCAACTGCGCGGCCTCGCGGGCGACGGCGATGTGATTCCACTCGTTGTCCGGCGCGGTCTGCGGCCGGCGGGCGCGCGCGTCGAGCGTGCGGCGCGGCACGAACGCCTGCAGCCGTTCGTCGGCCCAGACGTCGGTCTTGGCGTACCAGTAGTGTTCGCCGTCGAGTCCGCCGTAGGCGACGTTGAACGTCGGCGTCCAGCCCACCTTCGTCTGGCTCCAGAGCTGCACCACGTCGTCGTAGAAGTTCGCGATCGGCAGCGCGTGCTCGACGCCGGTGTGGCCGTCGATCACCATGGTCATGTTGTGCGGGTAGAGCGCGCCACCCTCGGGGACGACGTTCATGTGCAGCTGGCGCGCGGCCTCGAGCACCTGCTGGCGCTGGTCGCGCCGCGGCTGGTTGTAGCTCTTCACGCTGTTCGCACCGTACGCCTGCATGCGGCGCAGGTGCATCACCGCGTCGCCCAGCGAGTCCACGTCGGCGCGGAAGTCCCCCTTGGCGCCGTAGAGGATCGTGCCGGTCGAGAAGATGCGCGGCGCGACGATCAGCCCCGCGCGCTGCATCTCGCCCTGCGTGAAGATCTCGCCCGAGTCGTTGCTCGGATCGTGGAGCGTCGTGACACCGAAGGCGAGCGACGCGTAGTCGATCCACGAGCGCTGGGGCACGAGTTGTTCGGTGCCCATGCCGCCGTGCCAGTGGCAGTCCACGAAACCGGGCGTCACGGTGCGGCCGCCCAGGTCGAACACCTTCGCTCCCGCCGGCACCGCCACCGAGCCACCGGGCCCGATCGCCGCGATGCGATTGCCCGTCACGACGATCGTCGCGTCCGAGAGCACCTCGTCGCCGCGCATGGTGATCGCCCGCGCGTGGGTCAACACGATCGTGCCCGCGGGCTTGTCGAGCGCGAACGTGAAGCCCACGTCCTGTCCGCGTGCCGGCGTCTCGACGATCGAGTCGGGCGCGCCGGGCGCGAACGTGAAGAGCTCGCGCAGGTCGCGCGTGTAGAGCGCGGAGCCCAGGCCCCAGTGCAGCGACTTGGAGTCGCCGGACCACGACAGCCAGTCGCCCGCGTCGCGCGAGACGAGCTTGACCGGCAGGTCGCGCATGCCCGGGCCCACGTCGATCGTGCGGCCGGCACGCGTGAACGGCGCCACCCACAGCTTGTACTTCTCGCGGAACGCGATCCAGCGCTCATCGGGCGAGAGCCGTGCCTCGGTGAAGTAGACGCCCTTCAGGTGCGCGTGCTCCTTGGTGCCGTCGAGCCCGACGCTGAACAGCGTGCGGTCGTCCTCGTCCGCGCCTTCGACGCTCACCAGGTAGACGCGGTCGTTCGCGGCGCCGAAGTGCGGCCACTGCCCCTTGCGCGTGACGAGGCGCGCCGGTCCGCCCGCGGCGTCCACGCGGAAGATGCCCTGCTCGGCGGTCCAGAGCGTCGAGAAGAGCCCGCCACCACCGATCGCGCGGTAGACGATCGTGCGGCCGTCGGGCGAGAACGCCGGCTCGACGTAGTGACCGGGTTGCGTCGTCACGGTGCGGCCCGCACCACCGCTCGCGGGCGCCACGCACACGCGGCCGAGCGTCGAGTCGTTCCACGTGACGTACACGAGGCTGCCCCCGTCGCGCGACCACGCGGGATAGAACTCCCAGTCGCTCTCCTGCGCCGTGAGCCGCCGCGGCGCGCCGTTCGGCACCGCCTTCACCCAGATGCGGCCCAGCGCCGAGTAGGCGACGCGATCGCCCTGCGGCGAGACCGTGAGCCAGCGCAGCATGTGCGTGTGCATCGAGTCGGGCGCGACCGCGGTGGCGAAACGGACGGCGTCGTCGACGCGCCGCGTGTCGCGCACGTGGAACGGAACGTCCGTGACGGCGAGCGTCGCGACGTCGACGCGGTGGATGCCGCCGCCCGCCCAGAACACGAGCGAGCGCGAGTCGGGCGTCCAGGCGATGCCGGGATACGTGCCGTGCATGGCCCAGATCTCCTGCAGGTCGCGCTCCATGTGGCCGTACACCGGGCGCTCGAGCCCCGAGGCGAGGTCGGCGACCCAGAGCACGCTCTGCCCGCGCACGCGGCGGACGAACGCGAGGCTCCTGCCGTCGGGCGACGGCGTCGGGCGGCACGCGCCGCCGGGGCCTCCCAGCACCTGCCTGATCTCACCGCTCTCGCGGTCGAGCCGCTGCACGACGTAGATCTGGCCGTTGCCGTCCTTGTTGTATTCGAAGCTCGTTCCCGGCGTGGCGTCCATGCTCCAGTAGAGCCAGCGGCCGTCGGGCGAGAAGGCCGGTTCGCCTTCGTCCTTCTGCTCCGTGCGGCGCTTCGTCATCGGCACGCCGTCACCGCCCGTCCAGTGGTAGAGCCACATCTCCCCCGCGCCCGCCGAGCGCGTGGACGTGAAGTGTTTGCGCGCGACCAGGTATTGCCCGTCGGGTGACCACGCGGGACTGTTGAGCAGCCGGAACGTCTCCTGCGTCACCGCGCGCGGGTGCGAGCCGTCGCGATCCATCACCCAGATGTTGTCGCCGCCGTTGCGATCGCTCGTGAACGCGATGTGCCGGCCGTCGGGGCTGAAGCGCGGCTGCTCGTCCCACGCCATGCCGTGCGTCAGCGCCTTCGCCTCGCCGCCCGCGAACGGGATCACGTAGAGGTCGCCCATCAGGTCGAAGACGATCTCGCGCCCGTCGGGGCTCACGTCGAGCGCCATCCACGTGCCCGTCTTCACGTCGAGCGTGGCGTCGTGGTGGGGACCGGGCGGGTCGTTCACGTTCCACTTCGGATCCGGGTGCACCGCCGGCGCGTTCGCGCCCGACGACGGCGCGGTGCCCGGCGCCATGGGCCGGTCGTCGGGGTCGCCACCGTCGGCGAACGCGAGGAGCGGCAGGACGAGCACACCGGCGACACCGACAACGAACCACGCGGCGCCGAAGCGCCGAAGCGACCTGCGCATGTTCCCCTCGCGATACTCGAGCCGAATCCCGGACGTGAACGAGGGGGGCACGCTAGCATGCCCCCCTCGAGCGCGACATGGGATTCGCCGACGAACGCGGCGGTCCGGAACGCCAGCGGTGCTACGCCGTCTTCACCGCCACCGCATCGGTCGCCTTCGCGAGAATCGACAACGCCTCGCCGATCTCGGCCGACGTGACGTCGAGCGGCGGCCGGAACCGCAGCGACCGCGTCCCGCACGACAGGATGATCATCCCGAGTTCGTAGGCCTTGCCCTGCACGGCGGCACGCACGTCGCCGTCCGGGAAGTCGATCGCGCACATGAGTCCCCGTCCGCGCGCGTTGGAGAGCATGCCGGGGCGCTGCGCCTGCAGCGACTCGAGGCCCTTCAGCAGTTCCGCGCCCACCACGGCCGCGTGCTCGACCAGCCGGTCCTCCTCGATGATCTCGAGGTAGCGCTGGCTGCGGACCATGTCGACCAGGTTGCCGCCCCACGTCGAGTTGATGCGGCTCTTGATGTGGAAGACGTTGTCCGGCTCCTCGTCGATGCGTCCGCCGGCCATGCAGCCGCAGACCTGCATCTTCTTGCCGAACGCGATCAGGTCGGGGTCGACGCCGAAGTGCTGGTGCGCCCACATGCGGCCCGTCAGGCCGACGCCGGTCTGCACCTCGTCGAAGATCAGCAGCGCGTCGTTCTCGTGCGCCACGGCCTTCAGCGCCGCGAGGAACTCCGGACGGAAGTGGTTGTCGCCGCCCTCGGCCTGGATCGGCTCGATGCAGATCGCGGCGATGTCGTCCGGGTTCGCGCGAAACGCGGCCTTGATCTCGTCGAGCGACTGGCGCTCGAGCTTCTGCACCCGCTCGAGCTCGGCGGCGTCGATCGGGAAGCGCAGCGCCGGGTTCGTGACGCGCGGCCAGTCGAACTTGGCGAAGTACTGGTACTTCCGCGGATCGGCGGTGTTGGTCATGGTGACCGTGTAGCCGCTGCGGCCGTGGAACGCCTCGCGGAAGTGGAGGATCTGATGCCCCTTTTCCACCTTCAGGCCCTTCGCGAAGTTGCGGCGCACCTTCCAGTCCATGGCGGCCTTGAGCGCGTTCTCCACGCCCAGCGCGCCGCCCGCGACGAAGAACGCGTACTTCATGCTCGCCGGCTTGGCGACGCGGCCGAACGTGTCCACGAACTCGGCCATCTCGGTCGTGTAGACGTCGGAGTTGGTCGGGTTCACCAGCGCCGCGCGGGTGAGCGCGGCGAGGAAGCCGGGCTCCTTCATCTTGGGATGGTTCATGCCCAGCGGCAGCGTGGCGAAGAACGAGAACAGGTCGAGGAAGTCGCGGCCGGAACGCGAATCGTGCAACCGGCGGCCGTGGCTCTTCTCGAGGTCCAGAACGATGTCGTAGCCGTCCGCCAGCATGTGGCGGTGCAGGGCCTCGTGCACCTGCGCAGGCGCGATGCGGGTCATGCGTCACCTCCCCGGGCGATGGGGTTCACGTAGGTCTCTTCCTTGACGGTCGACAGCGCGATCACCGTGCGGGTCTGGCGGACCCCCTCGTGCGCGCCGAGTTGTTCCAGCAGCAGGTCCTGCAGGGATTCCATGTCCGCCACGCGCACCTTGAGCAGCAGCGAGAACTCGCCGGTGACGTGATGGCATTCGAGCACTTCGTCGAGCGAGCCCACTTTCTTGAGGAACGAGGCCTCGAACCGCGGATGCTCCATGAAGATCTCGACGAACGCCGTGACGCCCGCGCCGACGGCCGCCGGCGTCACGAGCGCCGCCCAGCGGCGGATCACGCCGGAGGCCTCGAGCTTGCGCAGCCGCTCGTTCACCGCGGCCGTCGAGAGCCCCACCTTCTTCGCGATCTCCGCCTGCGCGAGCGAACCGTCGCGCTGCACGATCTGCAGGATGCGCCGGTCCTTCGCGTCGAGCGGTTGGTATTCTTTCGGCTTCTTGAGCATGTGACGAGTATATTTTCGGCGCTGGCGCTTGGCAACTGTAATTCATTCGGCATCCACCCGTCGTCCCGCGGCGACCGGCTGGACCGGCCCGGGTGCCCCTGCTAGCGTGCCGGGCCCATGATCTTCGCCCTCGATCTCGAAGGGTGCCTGGCACCCGAAATCTGGCCTGTCCTGGGCGCGCACTTCGGCGTCCGCGAGTTCAATTTCACCACCCGCGACATCGGCGACTTCGACGAACTGATGCGCCGGCGCGTCCAGGCCGCGGCGACCGCGGGGCTCAAGCTCGCCGACCTGCAGAACCTCGCCCACGCGGTCGAGCCCTACCTGGGCGCCCGGGAGTTCATCGCCCGGCTGCGGGCCATGGGCAACGTGGTGATCATCTCGGACACGTTCCACGAACTGGCCGACCCGCTCGCGGCGAAGCTCGGTGGCGTGAACCTGTTCGCCAACCGCTTCGACCTCGACGGCGACGGGAAGATCCGCGGCATCCGCCTGCGCATCCGCGGCCAGAAGGAGCGGATCGTGTCGGGCTTCAAGCTCGCCGGCTTCAAGGTCGCGGCGATGGGCGATTCGATGAACGACTTCTCGCTCCTGCGCTCGTGCGACTTCCCGGTGCTCTACCGCCCGGTCGACGCGTTGCGCCGCGAGTTCGAGGGCGCCGCGATCGCGCAGAACCTGGACGACGCGCTCGCGTTCTTCGAGGCCGAGGCCGCGCGGCGCGAGAGCGAGGGCGACCTCTAGCGCTCGCGCCGGTCGCCCCCTCCCCATGCGCATCGTCTTCGTTCGTCACGGCGAGAGCGAAGCGAACGTCCAGCAGGTCTACTCCAACACCGGCTGGAAGCACCCGCTCACCGCGGCCGGCCGCGAGCAGGCCCGTCTCGTCGCGGAGTCGCTCGCCGGCACAGGCGTCGTCGTGGTGTTCAGCAGCCCGCTCCAGCGCGCGGCCGAAACCGCGCAGGCGATCGCGGCCCGGCTCGAGGTCCCGATCGACGCCGAGCCCGCGCTGTCGGAGTACCAGCTGGGGCTGCTCGAGGGCCGCCCGTACCACGAGGGCGGCAAGATGGTCGCGGCGCTCGAGGCGCGCTGGCGCAACGGGGCGTCCGAGACTCGCATGCCGCGCGGCGAGAGCCGGGAGGACATCCTCGCGCGGTTCGTGCCGTTCGTGCAGCGCATGATCGACGAGTACGGCCGCCACGACGTGACCGTGGTGCTCGTCGGGCACGCCGGCACGTTCGCCCAGGCGCTGCCGGAGGTGATGGAGAACCTCGACCCGGCCTTCGTCGCGGCGCACCCGCTCGGCTACGCGTCGCGGGTCGAGGCCCGACTGCACGGCGAGGACCTGCGCTGTGAATCCTGGGACGGGATCCGGTTCGACGCCTGATCGCCCGGGCGCGCCGTCAGTCGAGCGCCGCCGCCCAATCGACGAGTGGCGCGGGGTCCGCGAGATCGTCGAGCAGCAGGTCGGGCGCGTGCGGCGCGAGCTGTGCCCGGGTCCGTCCACCGGTCGCGACCGCCACCGCGTGCGCACCCGCGGCGCGGGCGCAGGCGATGTCGAGCTCCGTGTCGCCCACCACGACGCAACGCGAGGGCGGCACGCCGCAGGCCGCGGCCGCGCGCGCGACCGCGACGCGGGCGATGCCGTCGCGATCGGCCGCGTCGTCGCCGAACGCGCCGAAGCGGAACCGCTCCCAGATGCCGAACGCACCCAGCTTGAGCCGCGCCATCTCCCGCACGTTGCCCGTGAGCAGCGCCGGCACCCAGCCCGGCCGCGCGTCGACATGGTCGAGCACGGCGTGGACGCCCGGCAGCAGCCGGCCCCGCGGCGGCGTCATGAGCCGCTCCATCGCCCCGAGGATCGCCGCCCAGAGCGCGGCGCGATCGGCCTCGCCGTCGGGCGCGATGCCGTGCTTGCGCATCGCGTCGCCGAGGATCAGCGGATCGGTGCGGCCCGCCATGGGGATCGAGGTGAGGTCGTCGTCGATCCCGTAGTGCTCGCGCAGTCCCGCCGCGAGCGCCATGCGCCCGGCGTTCTCGGTGGTGAGCAGCGTACCGTCGACGTCGAAGAGCCAGACGAGCGGGCGATCGGTCATGGCGCGAGGGTACGAGGCGGGCGTGGCGCGCGCCACCCGGCGGAAGTCAGCGCCGGATGCGGGCGTCGTAGCGGCCGGGGCGGCCTTCGCTCCACGGGTGGTAGTCGCGCGCGAAGCGGATGCGCTCGGCCAGCGCGGGATGGTCGTAGAGCAGGAACCGGACGAGCGCGGAGGGTTCGGGGTTCGAACGGTTGCCCTGCGCCAGCGCGAGGAACGCGCGCTGGGCCGCGTCGCCGTCGTGCGTCATGTCGAGCGCGAAGACGTCGGCGGCGTGCTCCACACTGCGCGAGAGCGCATTCACCGCCGGCGTCGCCGCGAGCGAGACCAGCGTCAGCGAGAGCGCGATGGCGGGAAACGCCGCGAGGTCTCCGACTCCACGGGTTCCCCAGGCCTCACCGAAGCGGTCGACGAGGAACCGGGCCCCGCGCGCGGCGAGCCACAGGCCCGGGAACGCCGCGAGCACCATGAAGACGAGTCCCCACCACGGGTGGCCGAGCGCGTAGTGCCCCAGCTCGTGCGCGGTGACGAACAGGATCTCGTCCCGCTTCATCTCGCGCAGCGTGGTGTCCCACAGCACGACGCGCAGCGAACTGCCGAAGCCGTTCACGTAGGCGTTGAGCTTCCGGGTCCGCGTACCCATGTCGACCTGGTAGACGTTCTGCGCGGGCACGCCGGCGCGGCCCGCGAGAGCGAGGATCTCGGTCCGCAGCCCGGGGTCGTGCAGCGGCGTGAAGCGGTTGTAGAGCGGGTCCAGGACCAGCGGCTCGAGCAACATCGCGGCCACGAGCACCGGCGCACAGCCGGCCGCGAGCCAGAGCCACCAGCGGCGGGGCGAGAGCTCGACCGAGCGCCACGCGAGCGCGAGCAGCGGCAGTACGCCGAGACCCACGACGAGCGTGACGAGGCCCTTCACCGCATCGAGCAGCCAGCCGCCGAGCCCCTGCGTCGAGAGCCCGAAGCGGTGTTCGAGCGCGTACTCCTGGTACCACGCGAGCGGCAGCCCGAGCACGAACATCGCCGTCGCGTAGAGCGTGAAGTAGACGAGCACGCGCACGTAGCGCCGGTGGCCGAGCCCGTGCGCGATATCGCGGAAGCGCGCCGAGAGCCCGCTGAAGAGGAGCAGCAGCCCGCAGAGCACGCCGTAGAGCGGACCCGCGAGCAGCACCACCACGCGCGCCGAGCTGTAGGCGCGGTTCGCGGGCGTGAACGACGCGCGCGCCTCGGCGAGGTAGTCGCGCGCCGGCGGCGCCGGAGCCGCAGCGACCGCCGCGGCCGGCACCGGCGCCGACACGGATTCGGCGGCGGCAGGCGCGGCCGCGTGCGCGGCGTGCGGCGCGCACGCGAGTGCGGCGTTCAGCAACAGGACCTGGAACAGGCGGCGCGGCATGGCACCTCGCGGCGTGGACGGACGGCGGACCGCCGCATCTTAGCGGGCGGCCCGCCGCCGGGCCACGCGCTCAGGGCAACACGATCACCCGCCGCACGGCTTCCGCGCCCTCGGCGCGCACCCGCACGAGGTAGATCCCGGGCGCGACGCGATCGCCGCGCTCGCTCGCGAGATCCCACGCCAGGGCGCCGGCGCCCGCGGGCCAGTACGCGTCCGCGAGCGTGCGCACGCGGCGGCCCTGCGCGTCCATCACCTCCGCGCGCACGTGCGCACCGTGCGGGAGCGTGAACGCCAGCCGCGTCCCGGCGCGCGCGGGGTTCGGCGCCGGGGGCGTGCACGCGAGCGCCGGAAGCGCGGCCGGGGGCACCGCGCTCACCTGGGCGCTCGTCGCATCGAAGGTCACGGACGTCGGCGGCAGCGTGCACACGATGTCGGATCCGACCGGCTGCCCGGTGGCCGCCGAGAACACGCGCAGCTTCGGCGCCGCGAAGTCCCCGTCGCACGCCCAGACCTGGCCGCGGTCGTCGAACTGCACGTCGGTGAGCGAGTAGCCGCCGGGCGCCCACAGCGTGTCGGTCACGGCGTGCGTCGCCGCGCTCCAGGCGACGAGCCGCGTGTCGCCGCCGGTCGCGACGATCGCCCACGCGTGCGCCGAATCGCTCCACGCGACGCCGTTCACGTCACCGCCCAGCGCGGCCTCGGTGATCGCGACGCCGTCGCTCTTCAGTGCCGTGGGATCGATCCGCTCGATGCCGCCGTCGTTCGCGGAGAACACCCCCACGCAGCCGATCAGCAGCCGGCTGGTGGCGCGATCGAACTGGAACGCCGTGAAGGGATTGCGGAGCTGGAGCGGGATCGCCTGCACGCCGGGCCGCGCCGGATCGCAGTCGACGAGCGTGTCGGCGCGCGTGTCGACCACCGCGACCAGCGCCGTGTCCGCGGGCCCGTAGCCGTGGTTGCGGTCGATGCGCTCGAGCGAGACGAAGAGCCAGGGGCCGACGACGATCATGCGATCCATCTCGCACAGGCCGTCGGCGTCGGCCCACGCGGCGAGCGAGACCTGGCCGGTCTTGGCTCCGGTCACGGGGTTCACGATCCAGAGGTCGTTGCTCTCCCAGCGCGTCACGTACGCGTGGGTCGCGGACGCGAACGCGATGTCGTGCGGGTTCGAGCCCGCGCCCACCGAGAACTGCCGCAACGTGCCGTGCGTGAACGGATCGATCACCTGGATGTTGTCGCCGCCCGCGCGGTTCACCACGCAGAGCAGGCCGCCGTACCAGCGCATCGCGGCGTCGGCGCCGACGGAGGTGACGTCGCAATGCGTCGTGCGCGCCGGGAGGTCGACCGTGCTGAGGCTGCCGGTGGAATAGTCGGTCTGGAACACGAACGCCTGCGACACCGCGGCACGCGCGGGGGCGGCGAATGCGAGCAGCAGGGCGAGTGCGAGGAGCGGGCGCATGCGAAGAGGTCCTCCGGTCACGGTCGTGCGGCGTTCGCCGGCGCGAAGCGCACGTCGCACGCGACGTACACGCTGCGGCCGGGCAGCGGATAGCCGGCGACGTCGCTCACGCGACGATCGCCGAGGTTGCGGCCTTCCAGCGTCCAGGTGGTGACGCCGAGCGCGCGCGAGAGCGACGCGCCGACGATCGTGCGGCCGGGCAGGCGGTTGAAGTTGATGGGGTCGCGGTAGTCGTCGCCGAGATCGACGACATCGGCGCGCGCGCGCCACGCCCCGCGGCGCGCATCGAGCCACAGCGACGCCTGGTGGGACGGCCGCAGCGGCAGCCGGCGGCCGTAGTAGATGTTGCCGGGGTCGGTCTGCAGTGCGCTCGTCCAGGCCCGCGTCGCTCCGAGCGTGAGCGCGGGCCACGCGCATGCGAGCTCGAGCTCCTCCCCGCGGATCTCGGCGCGGCTCAGGTTGCTCGCGCGGAACGTGCGCCCCTGCGCGGGCGTCCAGCCGATCAGGTCGCGCACGTGCGACGCGTGCCGTGTCCACCCGGCGTTCACGCGGCCGCCCGGCACGTCACCGCTCCACGCGAGTGCCGCGTCCCAGCTCTCCGAGCGCTCGGGCTCCAGCCTGAGGTTCGGCGCGACGTAGGCGTAGTCGCCGAAGATCTCGCCGAACGCCGGCGCGCGCGTCGCCCGCGACCAGTTGCCGCGCGCTTCGAGCCCTCGCGGCAGCCGCACGCGCGCACCGAGCTGCGGCGAATCGAGCTCGCGCACGGCGTCGTTCGCGAACGGTGCGCCGAACGTCAGCGTGCCGCGGATGTGGTCCTCCTGCCGATCCCAGCGCCGCGCGGCGTGCAGCAGCGCGCGATCGTCCCACGCGTGCAGCTGCAGCGTCGCGAAGCAGCCGCGGGTCGTCCGCCGGCTCTCGGCCGGGATCGCCTGCCCGATCGACGGCGCGACGGGCTCGGCCGTCTCGGCGCGGAGGTCGCCGCCGATTTCGGCGGTCACCCATCGCCAGCCTGCCGGGCTGCGCAGCGCGAGTGCGGCCTGCCGGTCGCGAAAGCGCGACGTGCCGTCGAAGCGCCCGAGGTGCAACTCACCCTCGGGATCGCGGAACGTCGTCGCCTCGCGCTTGCTCCACGCGCGCACCACCGCGCCGGGCGTCGCGGGCGCGGCCACGCGCTCGAGCTCCACCGCGACGAGATCACGCGCCGAGGCGAGGCGCGGGTTCGGCGCCTGCGACGCGGCGAGGCCGGGCACGCCCTGCGCGCGGTGGAACGTCTCGCCGCGCAGGCTCGCGCGCCAGAGCGGCGCGATCGCCCAGCCGAGCCGGAGCAGCCCGTCGTTCGCGTCGGAGCGGTCGTTGATGCGGGTCGCATCCACGTCGTCGGCGGTGTTGAACGGCGTCGCGTTGTCGTTGCGGAACTCGAAATCGCCGCGCGTGCCCGAGTAGCCGGCGTGCGCGAGCAGCGAGAGCGGCCCGTGCGTCGCGCCGGCGGACCCGCGTGCCTCCCACGTGCCGAACGATCCGTGCGCCACGTGCAGCTCGCGCACGGCGGGTGAACCGATCGTCACCAGGTTCACCGCGCCGCCCGGCGCGTCGGCGCCGAACGCGAGTGGCGCGCGACCGCGCCAGACCTCGATCCGGTCGAGCGCGCCCGCGGGCAGGTCGGCGAGGTTCACGACCCCGTTCGCCGCCGAGGCGAGAGGCACGCCGTCCAGGTAGACGCGCACCTGCGCGGGCGAGGCGCCGCGCAGCGAGATCGTGCTGAACGCACCGAGCCCGCCGTAGTCCACGACGCGCGCGCCCGCGGTGGTCGCGAGCAGTTCGCCGACTCCGCTCAACGCGGCGGCACGCGCGCGCGCGTCGACGTCGGTCACCGCGGCGGTGGGCAGCCGGCGGCGCGCGTCGAGCCGTTCGCGCGCGGCGGCCACCTCGACGGGCGGCAGCGTGCGCACGGGGCGCGCGAGCGTGTCCGCGCTCGTGGCGGCGGCGAGCGCGGCGAGCGCGCCCGGCAACAGGGCGGTGAAGAGCTGTTCGATCACGGCGTCGTTCGCGCTCGCATCGAAACGCCCCGCCTCCGCGAAGGGTCGTGCGCGGAAACGGGGCCGGACGGCACCGCGATCCGCGACCACCCTCCTGCGAGGTGGTGCGTGTCCGTGGCTTCCGGGCAGGTTTCCTGACTCGGGGCGCCGGACGATGCTCCGTCCGATCGCGCTCGCCTTCCGGATCCGCATGGGATCCGTGGCACGAAGAGCGCGCGCCCATCACAGTGGCGGGACCGTGCGGGATTTTCACCCGCTTCCCTCTTACCCCACGCGATGTGGGCACCCGGAAGATGTCGGACGCAGCATCGCCGACGGGGCTCCCGAGGTCAACGCGAAAGCGGCGCCGGCGTCAGTGCGCGCCGGCGAGCGCGCGCACGCGCGCGAACACGCGATACCACATGGCGCGCGTCAGCCGGCCGGTCTGCGTGTTCTGCCGGCTCGGGTGGAACGAGCTCACGAGCACGGGGCCGCCGGGCAGCGCGACTTCGCCGCCGTGCGCGAACGCCGGGCGTTCGCGCGGCGCGAATCGCTCCCACCAGCCGCCGGCGCGCAGGTACGCCTCGTGCGCGATGCGGCCGAGCGCGAGCACGACCCGCACGCGCGGCAGCAGGCGGATCTCGCCGGCGAGATGGTCGCGGCACGCGGCGAGCTCCTCCGGGAGCGGCTTGTTGTCGGGCGGCGCGCAGCGCCCCGCGGCGCCGATCCACACGCCGTCCAGGCGCATGCCGTCGTCGCGTGCGCGGCTCTCGGCCTGGCTGGCGAAGCCCGCGCGATGCAGCGCGTCGTAGAGCCAGTCGCCGCTCGAATCACCGGTGAACATGCGGCCGGTGCGATTGGCGCCGTGCGCGCCGGGCGCGAGCCCGACGAGCAGCACGCGTGCGTGCGGGTCGCCGAATCCGGGTACCGGCCGGCCCCAGTAGGTTTCGTCGCGGTAGGCGCGCCGCTTCTCCACCGCCACCTGCGCGCAGTAATCGCGCAGCCGCGGGCAGCGCTCGCACGCCACGATCGCGCGCTCGAGCGCCGCGAGCGTGCGCGCGCCGCGTGTGCTCACCGCGCGCCGAGCCAGGCCACGCGCCGCACCTGCGCCGCGCCCCCGCGCTCGAGCCGCGCGAGGTAGACGCCGGCGGGCGCGCGGCCGCCGCGCGCGTCGTCGCCGTCCCAGCGCACCGACGTGGCGCCGGGCTCGAGGTCGCGCGCCCAGACGCGCCGGCCGGAGAGATCGTAGAGCGCGATCCGCGCGGGCCCGTCGCCACTCGCGAACGCGAACCGCACGTCGCCGCGGGCGGGATTGGGCGACACGGCGAACGCGACCGGCGCCCCGGCGGACGGCGGAACGTCTGCGGGCAGCGGCGAGACGACACCGCTCAGCCGCAGCAGCAGGAAGTCGCCCGCGGCGAGCGTGACCGAGAGCCGGCCGTCGGGACGCGCGAACAGCTGCGCCCAGCTGCCGTCGTCACGCAGGCCCCACGCGCGCCGGCCACCCGCGAGCGTGAGCGTGATCGTGCGCGCCGAGAGCGAATCCGAGTTGGCGACCAGCACGAGCGGCGTCATCGTGGAATCCGCGAAGAACCCGAGCGCGGCGCGCCCGCTCACGGCCGAGATCATGCCGTTGGGCGAGAACGGCACGCCGTACGCCGGCACCGAGCCCGCGTACTGCGCGATGAGCCAGTCCGCGCCGGCGAGGACGTTGCCGATCGGCGCGAGATGGCGGTCGATCACCTGCACCGTGTCGTACGTCGCGGTGGGTGTGCCGCTCCCCCATTCCACGAGCGCGGGCTGCCAGTCGTAGTACGGATCGGGCGCCGGGGTCCAGTAGGTGAAGTAGCCGATGCCGCTCGCGCCGTACACCATCCACTGCGCGATCTGCCAGCGCAGCATCCCATCCGTGACCGGGCGGAACACCCAGTGCTCCACTTCCTGGATGATGCCCCAGAACGGGATCCCGCGGGCGTGGGCGATCGTGGCGAGCGTGGACACGTTCTCGACCAGCTGGTGCGCGTCCCAGCCGTCGTGGAAGTCGTACTGGCTGTTGCACAGCACCGCCGGATGCGTCGAATCGACGAACGCCTGGATATAGGCGGCGTACGCGGCGTGGCTCCCGAACGTCATACGGCCCCGCAGGCTGTTCCACGCGGGATGGTAGGGATCGCGTTCGCGCAGTATGGCGTACCACTCGCCGAGCCGCCCGAACAGTTCGGGGCCGGGCTCGTCGCCGAGGTACCAGCCCGTGAACGCGGGATCGGAGCGGTAGTCGTCGACGAGCGAATCGGCGAGCGGCCACGTCTCGGGCCGTGAGACGAAGATGCTGTCGAGCCGGTTGTCGACCATCAGGTTGCCGATGCCGAGCGGCCCAGTCACCGCGAGCCGCGCGCGGTTGTCCTCGACGTAGCCGGTGTCGTCCCACGCCAGCACCGCGAGGTTGAAGCCGAGGTCCTTCATGTCGAGGTAGCGCGAGGTCGTCGTCTGGTCCAGCGGCGGGCTCACCCAGCCGAAGAGCGCGAACCGCGGCAGCGCGTTCGGCGTCGCCGTGAGCACCACCGGCGGCGGGTCCTCGACCCCCGATTCGGGAATGCGCCACGGCGTTTCGGCCGCGACGGGGCGGCCGCAGGCGACGAGCGCGAGGAGGACGATCGATCGGAGGAGAGAACGCAGGTGCTGCCTCGTCGGGCTGGGGGACAGGCCGGGGCGCGCGGCCGCGCCGAATGCGACGAGGTGACGGCGGATGCGCGGATCAGGGCGTCCCGAGCCAGGTCACGCGCCGCACCTGTACCCCGCGAGCGTCCTCCAGGCGAGCGAGGTAGGCACCGGGGGCCAGCCGGCCGCCACCGTCGCGGGTACCGAGCCAGTTTACCGTGCCGCCTCCCGCGGCGAAAGCGTGTGACCACACCCGGCGACCTGCCACGTCCAGTACTTCCAAACGCGCGACCCCGGGGTTGCCGCTGGCCACGAACCGGACCGCACCCCGCGCCGGGTTCGGGAACGCGGCCAGCCGGAGGCCGGAACCTGCCGCGAGCGAATCGATTCCGCCCGAGAACCGCAGCAGCGCGAACCCGCCCGGAGCGAGCGGCAACTCGACGTCCTCCCCCGGGCCCGCGGCGGGCGCCCAGGTCACGCCGTCGGTGGCGAGCTGCCAGGCGCGGCGCGGCCCCGCGGGCGCGAGCGTCACGGTGCGTCCCTCCAGCGAGTCGGCGTTGGCGACGAACACGACCGGCGCGCCGGTCGAATCCGCGAAGAACCCCAGCGTCGCGCGGCCGTCCACGCGGCGCAGCAGGCCGCCCGGGACGAACGCCGTGCCGCCCGCGGGCACGAAGCCCGCGGACGTGGTCGTGAGCCAGCGCATGCCGGCGAGCCACGTACCCACGCCCGTCGCGAGCTGGTTCACGTCGCGCACCTCGTCGTAGTGCGGCGTCCGCTCGCCGCTCCCCCACGCGATCATCGCGGGCTGCCAGTTCCAGAGCGGATCGGGCGGCGGCGTCCAGTAGGTGAAGACGCCGATGCCGCGCGCGCCCCACGCGAGCCACTGCGCGAACTGCCAGCGCAGCATGCCCGGCGTCACGTCGCGGAACGGGCCGTGACGCACGAGCTGCACGATGCCCCAGAAGGGCAGCCCGTGCGCGCGCGCGACCGCGGCGAGCGTGGCGATGTTCTCGGTCATCTGGCCGCGGTCGCCCCAGAGCAGGAACTCGTACTCGTCGTCGCACAGCACCGACGGCCGCGTCGCCGCGACGTACGCTTCGAGCGAGGCACGGAACGCCGTCACCGTCGCGAACTGCGACCTCCCGCGCAGGTTGTTCCACGCCGGGTGCGCGGGATCGCGCGCGCGCAGGATGGCGAACCGTTCCCCGAGCGCCGCGTACTCGCTGTCGGCCGGTTCGTCGCCGAGGTACCAGCCGAGGAAGGCGGGATCGTCGCGCCAGCGTGCGACGACCGTGTCCGCGCGAACGAGCGAGGCGGAATCCGCGAGCGTGACGCCGCGCAGGTCGCGATCGAGGAGCAGGCAGCGCACCCCGAGCGGGCGGCAGGCGTCGAGCCGGCGGCGGTCGTCCTCCACCCGGCCCGAGTCGTCGAGCGCCAGGACCGTGACGCCGAAGCCCGCGCCGGCGTACTCGGCGTAGCGGGCGGACGTGGTCGAATCGAGCGGCGGCGCGACCCAGCCGAACGTGGCGAAGCGCGGGAACGGATCCGCGGCGGACGCGGACGCGGCCCAGCCCGCGACGACGCGAGCGCGCACGGGGCCGCTGTCCCCCGCGAGCGCGAGCGCCGCGAAGAGGCCCGCCACGAGCGCGAACGCGAGCCGCCGGTTCGACTTGCGAGGCGGCCTGACAGCTTCTTGAACTCCCCGACTCAATCGCTTAGCTTGCCTCGGTGCTCGAACGATTGCGTGGCCTCCTCATCGGAGGCCGTAAGAACCTTCTCGACCCGAAGATACATCACCAGCTCGCCCTGATCGCGTTCTTCGCCTGGGTGGGCCTGGGGTCGGACGGTCTTTCGTCTTCGTCGTACGGCCCCGAAGAGGCATTCCGGGCCCTCGGCGGGCACACCCACCTCGCGCTCTACATCGCGATCGCGACGGTCCTCACCGTCTTCCTGATCTCCGCGTCCTACACGCAGATCATCGAACTGTTCCCGAGCGGCGGTGGCGGCTACCTGGTGGCGACCAAGCTGCTCGGCGTCGCGCCGGGCGTGGTCTCGGGCGCCGCGCTCGTCGTGGACTACGTGCTCACGATCTCGATCTCGATCGCCTCCGGCGTGGACGCCATCTTCTCGTTCCTGCCCCCCCACCTGCTGGTCTGGCGATTACCGATCGAAATCGTCATCGTGATCGGGCTCACGGCCCTGAACCTGCGCGGCGTCAAGGAGTCGGTGTCGGTGCTGATGCCGATCTTCGTGGCGTTCGTGGTCAGCCACTTCGCGCTGATCGTCTACGGCCTCGCCTCGCACGGCGGCGCGTTCGGAACGATCGTCGCCGACACCGTGTCGGACACGCATTCGGCGGTGACGGAACTGGGCCTGGTCGCGGTGATCGCGCTCTTCCTCAAGGCCTTTTCGCTCGGCGGCGGTACGTTCACCGGGATCGAGGCCGTCAGCAACAGCACCGCGATGCTGCGCGAGCCGCGGGTCGAGACCGGCAAGAAGACCATGCTGTACATGTCGCTCTCGCTGTCGTTCACGGCCGGCGGCATCCTGCTCTGCTACCTGCTCGCGGGTATCCACCACGAACACGGCAAGACGCTCAACGCCGTGCTCTGGGAGACGCTCGCGCGCACGTGGCAGCCCGGCGGTTGGCCGCTCGGGCGCTGGGTCGTGATCTTCACGCTGCTCTCCGAGGGCGCGCTCCTGTTCGTGGCCGCGCAGACCGGGTTCCTCGCCGGCCCGGCGACGCTGGCCGCCATGGCCGTGGACCACTGGGTGCCCAAGCGCTTCGCGCACCTGTCGGAACGGCTCGTGACGCAGAACGGCATCATCACGATGGGACTGGCCGCGATCGCCACGCTGCTCTACACCGGCGGCTCGGTGCAGATCCTCATCGTCATGTACTCGATCAACGTGTTCCTCACCTTCACACTGTCGCAGATGGGCATGGTGCGGCACTGGTGGGAAGTGCGCGCGACGCAGCCGCACTGGAAGCGCCGCTGGCTGCTCGCGCTGCTCGGCACATCGGTAACGGGCGGCATCCTCGTCGTGACCGCGGTGATCAAGTTCATGCAGGGCGGCTGGGTGACGCTCGCGGTGACCGGCGCGTTCGTGGGCATCTGCTTCCTGGTGCGGCGCCACTACCAGCAGGTGCGCGGCGTGCTGCGCGGCCTCGACGACGTGCTCACCGACCTGCCGTTCAGCGACCACGCCGTGACCACCGAGCTCGCCCCCGAGGGGCCGACGGGCATCGTGCTCGTGGAATCGTACGCGGGGCTCGGGATCCACACGCTGCTGTCGGTGCACCGCATGTTCCCGCGGCACTTCAAGAACCTCGTCTTCGTGTCCGTGGGCCTGGTCGATTCCGGGCAGTTCAAGGGCACCGAGAGCGTCGCGGCGCTCGAGGACAAGGTGCGCGGCGATCTCGAGAAGTACGTCGACCTCGCGCAGAAGATGGGCATCTACGCCGAGTACCGCTTCACGCTCGGCACCGACCTGATCGAGGAACTCGAGCACATCTGCATGGACCTCCAGAAGGAGTTCCGTCGCAGCATGGTGTTCGCGGGCCAGCTCGTCTTCCAGCGCGAAACGCTCTTCACCCGCAGCCTGCACCACGAAACGGCCTTCGCCATCCAGCGCCGCCTCCAGTTCGCGGGGATCCAGGTGATCATCCTCCCGATCCGCGTCTGGGAGCAGCGCCGCAGCGCCTGAGCGGCCGGCCGTGTTCGAGCGTTTCCGCCAGGCCGTCCTCGGCGCTCCGCGCAACCTGCGCGACCCGCATGTCCACCACCAGCTCGCACTGGTCGCGCTGTTCGCGTGGGTCGGCCTCGGCTCGGACGGGCTCTCGTCGTCCTCCTACGGTCCCGAGGAAGCGTTCCTCGCGCTGGGCGGCCACCCGCACCTCGCGCTGCTGCTCGCCGTCGCGATCGTCGCGACGGTCATGCTCATCTCGGCGTCCTACGGGCAGATCATCGAGCTCTTCCCGAGCGGCGGCGGCGGCTACCTCGTGGCGTCGCGCCTGCTGGGTCCGACCGCCGGCGTGGTCTCGGGCAGCGCGCTGGTGGTGGACTACATGCTCACGGTCGCGACCTCGGTGGCGTCCGGCTGCGACGCCATCTTCTCGTTCCTCCCCGGCGGCTGGCTGCCGTACAAGCTCGGCTGCGAGCTTGCGGTGATCGCGGGACTCGTCGCGCTCAACCTCCGCGGCGTGCGCGAATCCGTGAAGGTGCTGATGCCGATCTTCATCGCGTTCGTGGTCACGCACGTGGCGCTGATCGTCTGGGGCGTGGTCTCGAGCGCCGCGCACCTGCCGCACGTGCTCGGCGACACGGTGGCGGACCTGCGTTCGGCCGAGCTCGGACTCGGCACGGTCGGGACGCTCGTGCTGCTACTGCGCGCGTTCTCGCTGGGCGGCGGCACGTTCACGGGCATCGAGGCGGTCTCGAACGGCATGCCCATCCTGCGCGAGCCGCGCGTCCAGACGGCGCGCCGGACGATGCTGCTCATGTCGGTGTCGCTGTCATTCACCGCCGGCGGCATCCTCGTCTGCTACCTGATGCACGACGTCCACCACCAGCCCGGCCTCACGCTCAACGCCGTCCTCTGGGACGTGCTGACGCGCGGCTGGCACGTGGGGCCGTTCGCGCTCGGCCCGGCGATCGTAGCGCTGACGCTGCTGTCCGAGGGCATGCTGCTCTTCCTCGCGGCGCAGACGGGATTCATCGACGGGCCGCGCACGCTGAGCGCGATGGCGATCGACCACTGGGTCCCGCGGCGCTTCGCGCACCTGTCCGAACGCCTCGTGACGCAGAACGGCGTGCTGCTCATGGGAATCGCGACCGCGGTCACGCTGCTCGGCACGCGCGGCCAGGTGAGCGTGCTGATCGTCATGTATTCGATCAACGTGTTCATCACGTTCACGCTGTCGCAGCTCGGCATGGCGATCCACTGGTGGCAGGTGCGCGCGAAAGAGGCGCACTGGCGCCGCCGCCTGCTGCTGGCGGCCACCGGCACCCTGGTCTGCGCGGTGATCCTCGCGATCACGAGCGCGGTCAAGTTCCGCGAGGGTGGCTGGGTGACGCTCGTCGTGACCGGCGCGCTGGTCGGCGCGTGCGTCCTGGTGCGGCGCCACTACGAGCACGTGAAGCGCGTGCTGCGCACCCTCGACGATTCGCTCTCGGACCTGCCGTTCCCGGCGCGCACGAAGGCGCCGGAGCTCGACCCCGCCGCGCGGACCGCGATCGTCCTCGTGGAGGGCTACGACGGACTCGGGCTGCACACGCTGCTCTCGATCCAGCGGCTCTTCCCGAAGATGTTCGGGAACGTGGTGTTCTGCTCTGTGGGGCTCGTGGATTCGGGCCGCTTCAAGGGCGCCGACAGCGTCGAGGCGCTGGAATCGCAGGTCCGCGGCGATCTCGAGAAGTTCGTCGACACGGCGAGCCGCATGGGATACTACGCCGAATACCGGTTCGCGGTCGGCACCGACCTCGTCGAAGAACTCGAGCAGCTGTGCCGCGACCTGACGAAGGAGTTCCGCGGCTGTACCGTGTTCGCGGGGCAGCTGGTGTTCCAGCGCGAGACGCTGTGGACCCGGTCGCTCCACCAGGAGACCGCGTTCGCAGTCCAGCGCCGCCTGCAGTTCCTGGGCATCCCGGTCGTCATCCTGCCGATCCGCGTCTGGGAACGGCAGCGCATCGCCTGAACCCCGGAGGAAGCCGATGTACTCGATCGATCTTCGCGGCAAGCACGCCCTCGTCATGGGCGTCGCCAACCACCGGAGCCTCTCGTGGGCGATCGCTCAGTGCCTGTCGCAGGCCGGGGCGCGCATCTGCCTGACGTACGCCGGCGAGCGGCTGAAGACCGCCGTCGAGGAGCTGGCCGCGACGCTCCCGCACTGCTTCACGACCGAGTGCGACGTCACGAAGGACTACGAGATCGACGAGGTCGCGAAGAAGATCGCGGGCCGCTGGGGTTCGCTGGAGATCCTCGTTCACGGCATCGCGTTCGCGCGCAAGGAGGACCTCGAAGGCAGTTTCGTGAAGACGCCGCGCGAGGGCTTCCAACTGGCGCTCGACGTGAGCGCGTACTCGTTCATCAACGTCGTGAACCGCACGCTGCCGCTGCTCGAGAAGAACGGCGCCAGCGTGATCACGCTCTCCTACCTCGCCGCCAATCGCGCGATCCCCAACTACAACGTGATGGGCAGCGCCAAGGCCGTGCTCGAGCAGGCGACGCGGCAGATGGCCTACGAGCTCGGACCGAAGAACATCCGCGTGAACGCCCTCTCGGCCGGTCCGGTCAACACGCTCGCCGCCCGCGGCATCCGCGGCTTCACGGACATGCTCAAGGAACACTCCGGCGCCGCGCCGCTCGAGCGCAACATCACCAAGGAGGAAGTCGGCACGGCGGGCCTGTTCCTGCTCTCCGACCTCGCCAGCGGCATCACCGGCACCACGCTCTACGTGGACGCGGGCTGGCACATTCTCGGCATGTGAGCCGCGACGGCGAACGAAACGGCCCGCCGGCACTCGCCGGCGGGCCGTTCGCGTGACGGCACCGCGGTCAGGACCGCGAGTCCGCGCCCGGCGTCGTGAACCGCAGGTGGTTGCCCGAGGGGTCGGCGACGTCGAGTCCGCAGGGCACGTCCTTCGCGCGCGCACCCGATTCGCGGACGCGCGCTGCGAGCGCCGCGAGCGCGTCGGCGTCGGGCAGGCGGACCTCGAAGAAGCGCAGGCCGAGTGAATCCGGCGGCGGCGCGGGCGCGCCCTCGCCGGCCCACGTGTTGAGCCCGACGTGATGGTGGTAGCCGCCCGCCGACACGAACAGCGCAGCGCCGCCGTAGCGCTGCACGAGGTCGAACCCGAGTACGCCGGTGTAGAAGGCCTCCGTCTCGGGCAGTCGCGAGACATGCAGATGCACGTGCCCCATGCGCGTGCCGTCGGGCAGGCCGCTCCACGTGCCGCCGGCGGATTCGGCGAGCAGGCCGTCGACGTCGAGCGGGTCCGTCGCCATGCGCAACCGGCCGTCCCGCAGCGGCCATTCCGCACGCGGACGATCGCGGTAGATCTCGATGCCGTTGCCCTCGGGGTCCGCGAGGTAGACCGCCTCGCTCACGAGGTGGTCCGACGCGCCCTGCAGCGGCGTGCGGGTCTCGACGAGGTGGCGGAGCACGTTCGCGAGGTCCGCGCGCGACGGCACCAGGATCGCGAAATGGTAGAGCCCCGTCGTACCGCGCGCGCGCCGCGCGTCGGGCCGCGCCACCAGCACGAGCAGGTCCTCGTCGCGCGTGCCCAGCCGCGCCTCGCCCTCGCTGCGCACCTTGAGCCGCAGCCCGATGCGCCGCGTGTAGAAGTCGATGGCCGCGTCGAGGTCGGCCACCGTCAGGTGGACCGCACCCAGCGCGAGCGTCGCGGGGAGCGTGGCGGTTTCCATGGGTGGGCTCGTGAGGGCCGGAGCGTCAGGCCGTGCGCGCGATCGTGCGCTTGAGCTGCCGCGACACGTCGGCGACGGTCTGCGTGGCGAGCGAAGCGAGGAACGCCTTCCCCGCCTTCTCGCCGATCGGGACCAGCACGTCCTCGATGTGGCGTCCGACGGGGCAGCGATCGTTCGGGTGATGGCAGAGCGGTGCGGCGTGCGCGTCCTCGACGGCCAGGAAGACGGCGTCGAGCGCGATCGCGTTCGCGGAACGGGCCAGCCGGAAGCCACCGCCGGGTCCGGTGCGGCCCGTCACGAGGCCGGCGGCCTGCAGCATGCCGAGGATCCGGCGCACGACCACGGGATGCGTCCCCACGCTGCCGGCGATGTCGTCCGATCGCACGGGCTGGTCGTCCATGGCGAGCAGGACGAGCACGTGGACGGCGACTGCGAATCGGGCATTCCCGGTGAGCGGCATATTGAAACCTCCCACGCTACAGATGCGCGGGCGGGGCCCCGGGATTCGGGCGCGGGCGTTCCGGGCCGGCATTTGCGGGAACTGGCCGGAAAACGCCGGGGCGCCGCGGTCGGCGGCGCCCCGGGTCCGGCGTTCCGGGCGGTCAGCGGCAGGTGATCGGCAGGCTCTCCGAGTGGCTGCCGAACTCGGGCGCGTACAGGCACTGGATCGAGGCGATCCCGCTCGGGTACGTGCCGCGGTGCTGCGCGCGGACGGAGTACTCGAACACGTACGTGCCCTTGGGCAGGTAGTCGACGAAGAAGTGCGACCCGGTGTCGCGCGTCTCCTCGTAGTACCAGAGCCCGTCCTGCTGCCTGTAGCTCGAGATCACGTTCACGGGCTCGGTGCCGCTGCCACGCCCGTCCTCGAGGTGCACGTACTCCATGTCGCGGTCCGTGCGCAGCTCGAGCCGCACCACGATCTCGTCGCCGACCGTGACCGGACCGTTCATCGGCTGGAGCTTCGGCCCCGTCGCCGAGGGCACGCGCACCCACAGCGTCTTGCGGAGCGTGAGCGGCGTGCCGGTGTACGGCGTCACGTCCGCGAGATCGGCGAGGTACTGCCAGTGCACGCTGCCCCACGCCACGCCGGGATCGCGCTTCGTCACCGTGACGTGCCCCATGGCGGGCCGCACGCGCGGGCCGGCGTAGCGCGCCTCCCAGAACCCCGTGCCGGCCTCGGCCGCATCGTGGCGCACGAGCGAGTCGCCGAGCGCGACCTCGACCACGGCGTCCGACGCGAGCAGGTCGGTGCCTCGCAGCAGCAGCGCGTAGACGGCGTCGGCGGTGGCCTTGGTCGTCTTCCAGTCCTGCGTCTGCTTCTGCTTGAGCAGCCAGATCCGGCACTCGGCGACGGCCGCGGAATCGTGCGCGACCTCGTCGAACGCCTCGATCAGCATCGCCTGGGTCTCGATCGGCGCGCGGTACCACCACCACGAGTGCTCCTCGTCGCGCCAGAACATGCCCATCTCGTCGTTCGTCACCGCGTGCTCGCGCACGGACGCGAGGATCGCGAGGGCGGTCTTCCGGTCGCCGAAACGCTGCAGCGCGACGGCGAGCTGGCCCTGCGCCTGGCGCGAGTCGAGCTGCAGCCAGTACCGCTTCGCCTGTCCGAGCCAGTAGTCGCGCGCGGCCGTGTACGGCGCCGCGATGGGCTGGTCGGCGAGGTAGAAGCTGCGGCCGTAGAGGTAGAGCGCGACGAGCGGCGAGAGATGGTTCGCCTCCGGGTTCCCGCGCCGCAGGATGGCGCGGTACATCTGGTCGCTCCACGCGTCGAGCCCCTGCAGCGAGCGCTTCGGCGCGTCCATCGCGACGTCGACGCCGAGGTGGCGCAGCCGCCCGAAGCCGGTCGTGATGTAGAGCGTGAGGTACTCGTTGGCGGGCCCGCCCGGGAACCACGGCCACATGCCGTCGGCCCGCTGCATGGCCAGCAGCTTCGTGGTGGCCGATGCCGATTCGCGCTCGAGCCGGTCACGGTCGAAGAGCAGGCCGACGTTGCGGCGCGCCTGCGCTTCGGACTGGCCCTGGCGCACCCACGGGGTCGCGAGCAGCGTGACCGACTTGAGGTCGGGATTCTGCTCGAGCGGTGAATCGAGCGTCTTCGTGCCCTTCCACTGGTCGAACACGGCGCGGATGCGCGGATCGCTGTCCGCGATGTGACGCGCGAGCTGGTCCGCGTAGAGGCGGTTGAAGGTCTGCTCGGAGCACTCGAACGGGTACTCCATGAGGTACGGCAGCGCCATCACCGCGTACCACGCGGGATTCGACACCATCTGCACCGTGAGCGACTTGCTGCGCACGCGGCTGCCGGGCCCCGAGCGCTCGAGCCGCTCGAAGTCGAAAGTCTTCGTGCCCGCGCCGCGGATCGGCAGCGGCAGCGCCTCGGAGACGAGGATGCTGCGCGACAGCACCGGCAGCACGCCGTCCTCGCCGTCGGACCACTTCGCCGACGCGGCGACGGCCTTGTACGTGAGCGGGCCCTGATCGTCCGGCACGTGCAGTGTCCACGCGAACGTGCGCGACTGCCGCGCCGGCACGTCGAACGCCTGCTCGGGCCGGGTGTTCTCGAGCGCCACGTCCTGCGGCGCGCCGGTGATCGCGTCCGCGAACGTGAGCCGCACGCGGCCCGACTGCGGCGCGTCGGTGAGGTTCGTGACCTTGACCGTGAACTCGAGCACGTCGCCTTCGCGCAGGAAGCGCGGCGGGTTGGGCTGCACCATGAGCTCGCGCGTCGTCACCGCCTGCCCGCCGAGCAGCCCGGCGCGCAGGTCGCGGTCGTGCGCGAAGCCGAGGAACCGCCAGCGCGTGACGCCCTCGGGCATCGTGAACTCGATGCGCACCTCGCCCTTCTCGTTCGCGACCAGCTGCGGGAAGAAGAACGCGGTCTCGCGCAGGTCGTGCCTCGCGGCGACGGCGTCCAGGTTCGGCGCGGGCGGCGGCGGCGGCGGCGCGATGGTCGCGAGGCTGCCGACGGGGACCGAAAGCCGCTCCACCCGATCGGCTCGCCCGTCGGAGGCGTCGGCCTCCTTGGCGCGCACGGCATTTCCGGCGATCGACTTCTCCTGCATCGCGAGCACGCCCGACGACGCCATCGGCGCCGCGGCCGGGTACGCCCGGCCGCCCTCGCGGCCCGGCACCTCCGCGCGGCGATAGCGCGTCACCGGCGGCCTCGCCCGCCGCTCGGCGAGCGACTGCGGCACGAGCCACTCGTCGTACTGGCCGTAGAGCAGGCCGTACGGGAACTCGCGGTACGAGAGCCCGTCCGCACGGTACTCCTGCCGCCACGAGCCGCTCCGCCAGTCGAGCGAGACCGACGACGCGCTCGTGCGCACCTCGCTCCACTCCCACTCGGTGCGGAAGCCCGGGAAGCTCGACGGCCACGACAGCGGGGCGAACGCGTCGAGCGAGGCGTCGTAGAGCGTCGCGGCCATCTCGGCGACGTGACGCAGCGCGTCCGGCCCGGTGATCACCGCAGTCCACGTCTCGTGCTGGCCCGGGTGGAGGTTCGACACGAAACGTTCCCACCGCACGTCGAGGACGCGATCGCTCCACGGCACCATGACCGCGGTGTGATGCGTGTAGGCGCGGTTCTCGCGCACCATGGTCACGTTCACGCTGAAGCCGCCGCGCATCTCCGGCGTCACCGGCACGCGGATCACGGCCTGCGTCGCGCCGGGCGCGGTCCACCACGACTGCACCACCTTGCCGCGATGCACGACTTCGACGAACGCGCGCGCGCGGTCGTAGCCACTCGCCCACAGGGCCACGAACTCGTGCCCCGGCTCCACCACGGTCTCGCGGGTGCGGAACACGTCCGGGAGCCGCGTGGCGTAGCGGTTCGCGGCCAGGTCGAGCACCTCGACCGTGCGCACCGCGGTCACGCGGTGACCGGCCGGGTCGCGCGTCTCGAGCGACACCCGGTACCAGCCCGCCGCGAGCGGCACGGGCACCACGCTGCGGCCGGTGCTGTCCGTCGCGACGTCCCGCGCCGCGGCGACCTGCTCGATCGGCCAGGAGCGCGGATCGTCGGTGCGCGCGTCGGGCGCACGGAGCGCGGTTTCGCCGTCGCGCCAGCGGCCGATGCGGTCGGGCGTCTCGGCGCGCGTGACGCGCTCGGGACCGCGCAGGCGCTCGATCGTCACGCGCCCGCGCGCCGCCTGTGGACGCCCATCCAGCGTGTGCGTGCTCACGGCGATCTCGACCGGCTTGCCGCTCTCCTGCCACTCGGCAC
This sequence comes from Candidatus Eiseniibacteriota bacterium, assembly GCA_044223005.1. GTDB lineage: Bacteria > Eisenbacteria > RBG-16-71-46 > RBG-16-71-46 > RBG-16-71-46 > CAIXRL01. Next base: position 162,010 of record JBGAML010000002.1, on the reverse strand, counting down.
ACGACAGGTCGGCCGCCAGCGTCGTCCAGCCGACCACCACCGACTGCGAGGCGGAGCGCGTCTCGCCGCTGGGATCGGTGACGTCGGCCGAGATCGCGAAGCCGAAGCTCGCCTCGTCGGCGGCGTTCACGCTCGAATCGGGCGTGGCGAGGAACGACACGGCGAAATGGCCGTCGGCGTCGGTGCGTGACTCGCCGTGCGCGATCTCCTGCGGCCCGCCGGTGGGCGCCGGGCGCCACCACCAGCGCCACGACCACCACGCCGGCAGGAACACGTTGCGCGTCACGTGCCAGCGCACGATCGCGCCGTCGACGGCGGCACCGGTGTACGCGAGCGCACGGCCGGTCACGGTCACCGTGGAGTCGAGCCGCGCGGGCGTGCGCGGCGCTTCCATCTCGACGACGAACTTCGGCCGCTTGTACTCCTCCACCCGCAGCGTGCCCATGCCCGACGGGCCCTCGACCGCCATCAGCGACATCGCGCCCAGCAGGCGGTCGCGCGGCGCCTCGAACTCGCCCGCGAACGAACCGTAGTCGTTGCTCCGCACCTCGCGCCGCGCGACCTCCTGGCCGTTGGCGTCGCGCAGGGCCACCACCACGCGCTGGCCCGCCAGCGTGTGGTACTGGTCGTTCGTCTCGTCGACGCTCGCGCAGATGCCCTTGAAGCGGATCGGCTGGCCGGGACGATACAGCCCGCGGTCGGTGAAGAAGAGCGTGTGCGCGTACGTGCGGTATTCACGTGCCTGCTGCGCACTGACCTCCATCGGCACCGCGAGCATGCGCGTGCCGGCGGTGACGAGCGCGAAGGTGCGCCACACGGGCGCGGAGGCCCAGCGATAGTGTCCCTGCGCGTCGGTCGTGACGCGGCCGTGCTCGGTGGGGACGTCGTTGCCGTTCGGCGCCCAGAACGCGACCGTCGCGCCCGGCACCGGCTCGCCCGACTGCGCGTCGAGCACGAGCCCCTCGATCGCGCCGGCGGCGCCGCGCGTCGTGAGCGCGAGATCGCTCACCCACAGCACACCGGCGCCGACCTGGTTGTCGTCGTTGCCGAACGACGGCCGCGCGCTCCAGAGCAGCACGTAGCAGCCCGGGGCCACGCCTGCGGGCGCGGCCATCGTGACGCGCTTCGCCTTCCAGTCCGGCGTCGGCGCCAGCGGCTGCTCCCACGCACGCACGGGCTTCGCGGCACGCAGCCGGTCGAGGTCCGCGTCGTCGATCGTGAACGGCCCCTGGCGGCGCTTCGCCATCGCGCGGAAGTCCCAGGCCACGAGCCGGAAGTGCACGGCGTCGAGGTTGCGATAGCGGACCTCGATCTCGGGGCGCGGACCGTTCCACGGCGATTCGGCGCTCACCTGCATCTCGTGCGCCTCGATCTCGCGCAGCAGGTTGAAGCAGCGGTCGCTCCCGATGCTGCCCGGGAAGCGCGCGAGGCCGCGCGTCGCGATCGCGTGCGCCGCGACGTCGTCGCCCGCTTCGTGCTCGAGCGACGCCCAGGCATGCAGGGCCCGCGCGGAGATCTCGTGGCGCGCGAAGCGTTCGGCGAGCTCTTCGTAGCGCTTCTCGGCACGCGCGCGCGCCTCGCCGCCCACGGCGACGTTCCGGGCGAAGTCGATGCGCCACAGGTCGGCGTCCACCCGCGCGGCGGTGTCGCCGCGCGCGCCGTGCCACGCGATCAGCGCCTGGTAGAGCCGCACGGCCCGGTACGCGGCCGCGGCGGTGTCGTTCGTCGCCGGCGTCCAGCGCAGGAACTCTTCGGCGGGCGCGAGCGCCGGGCCGTCGGCGCGCATCACGAACGCGTCGGCCGGCCGCGCGCCGGCCTGCTCGCCGGACTGCCAGAAGCGCAGCGCCTCGAACGCGACGAAATCCCAGAGCGTCGGGCGGTAGGCGTCGGGCGAGTTGCCGCCCGCGAGCAGGTCGTCCCACTCGGCGATCTTCGACGCTCGCAGGGACGCCGTGTCCGCGAGCGCGTTCGCGAAGTGCCGGTCGATCTCGGAGTAGATCCGCGTGAGGTCCCACGTGGTGAAATCGTCCGACGGTGCGGTCGTGGTCGCCGAACGCTGCATGAAGCGCCAGCGGTTCTGCTGGAAGTACTGCCACATCCACTCCGCGAGCACGGCCTCGAGCATGGGCCGCATGCGTGCCGGCGCGCGGCCGAGCTCGGCCTGGAGCCGCGTGATCTTCTCCTCGGGCTTGTTGCCCTGGATGCGGGCTTCGAGCGCGATGCGCAGTACGGCCGCGCGCGTGGCCTCGGCCCATGCGCGGTCGCGCTCGGCGGAGGCCTGCACGGCGGGAAGTTCGGCGAGCGCGGTCTTCGGCAGGCCCTTCGTCACCGCCTCGCGCACTTTCGCCCAGCGCTGCGCGCGCGGCGTGAGTGCGCCGGTCCGCGTCACCGCGGCGGGCTTCGGCGCCGGGCGCGTGGAGACGGCGGGCGTGACGGCCGCGGTCGCGACCACGGCAAGCAGGAGGAGCGGCAGGAGGAGCGTTCGCGGGAATCTCATACGGCCTCGCCTCGGCGTTCGGTGGAGGTTGCGGATTCGCGACGCGGCTGCCGGGGCCCGGCGAACCGCGCGCGCCGACGGAGATACGCCGGTCCGGGTCCGCTATTCCCGCGCATCCGTGCGCCGGTGCGTCTCAGTCGTTCGCGCCCGGATCGGGCGGTGCGGGCTCATCCGGAAGACGCGTGGGCAGTTCCGACAGTGCCGGCAATGCGAGTTGCGTGGGCGCCTGCGACGGCGTCTCGGGCCGCGGGGCCGCGGCCGGCGACTTCGCTCGCGAGCGCGGCGAGGGCGTCGCGGCCGGCGCCGGCGTTCCGGGCACGTACGCGCTCCAGCCGGTCATGCGCGAGGCCGCGAGGACGTCGGCCGCATGCGCTGCGCCGGTCCGGCCGCGCAGCATCGAGCGCAGGCTCCACGCCGCCAGCACGCCCATCAGGGCGAGCGCCACGGCAGTCGTCGGCCAGTACCACGAGGCTCCCGGCAGCACGAGGGGCGACTGCTGGAGCAGGCTCAGGGTCGCGAGCTCCACGGTGAGTGCGACGAGACCGAAGCGCACCAGCCAGACGAGCGAGAACGCGGCGATCGCGACCAGGCCCGTGAGCCCGCCGTCGAAGCCGCCCTGCAGCAGCACCAGCAGCACGCCCGTCAGCACGAGCGCCGGCACGCGCCGCCGCATCAGCGACGTGAAGAGCGCGAGGAACGCCGTGGCCGACAGGCCGATCTGCAGCGCGGCGAGCGCGGCCCCCGCGCCGACGCGGAGCGCGGGGGCGATGCCCATGAGGGCGTCGGTCTGGGCGCCGGGATTCTCGAGGAAGTTCACCGCGAGGCCCCGGTGCGAAACCGCCGTCCACGCGAGCACACCGAGCGCGAGCAGGAGCTGGAGCCCGACGCCGCCGACGAGGCCCGCCATCGTGTCGCGGCCCACGCGCGGATCGCGCACGCGGCCGTCCAACAGGCGCATCCACGACACGAGCAGCTCGGGCCACGTGGACCGCAGGATCGGCTCGAGCGTGAGGTAGAGCGAACCGAGCACGACGAACAGCAGCGACGCGTGCCCGATGGCGTTGAGGAAGCGCCGCGCGATGAAGTTCGCGTCGTTCTCCGGATGCAGCGTCAGCGCGACGCTCGCGAGGACGATGACCGCGGCGGCCGTCGCGAGCCGCAGGCCGCCCCGCGCGTCGGCCTGCCCGGTGCGGAGGTTGCGGCGCGCCCGGAATCCGGCGAGCACCAGCAGGCCGAGGAACAGGATCCACACGAACCACGGGAACGCGACCTGCGCCAGCGTCGGGCCGGCCGGTTCCGCGGGCGGTGCGGGCATCGCCGCCGGGTAGCGGTGGAAGGACACCACGCGGCCCCGCCACGCGGCCGCCTCGAGGCGCCACTCCATCGTGGTGTCGGACGCGCCGCGGCCGATCCACGCGGCGCGGCGATCGCCGTACACCGACGGCGTCCACCGCGGTTCGACGGCGCGGAACCGCGCCGTGTCGAGACCGGCCAGCTCGAACAGGCGCGCCCAGTCGGGCTCGGCCGCGCCCGTCGCGGAGTCGTAGGCGGCCGGGCGCCCCTCGAGCGAAATCAGCCGGCCGCGGCCGTCGAGCTGCAACGACACCATGCCCGGCGTGGTGGCCGGCGGATCGTCGAGCGAGGGCGACCACGCGAGGCCGTTGAGCGGCAGTAGCAGCGCCGGCGAGCGCCGGTACGCGAACCGGAACACGCTGCCGGGATCGCGGCGCACGTGCTCGAGCACGGAGTCGCGGCCGGCGCGCTGCGTGAGTTCGGCGACCTCCCGGCCGTCGTACACCAGGACGCTCCACTCGTCCCGCGGGCGATTCGTCCAGCCGAGCGTCGTGGCGATCTCTCGCGCGCGGTCGAGCAGGACCGCGGGCGGCTTCTCGATCGGCGCGAGCTGCAGCAGCGAGATCCGGCCCATCGCGAGGATCACCGCCAACAGTCCCACGACGAGCGCGGCGAGCCAGCCCCACGCGTGCACGCGCGGCATCGTGCCGGCGCCGCCGGCCTCGGCGATCATCTCGGGCGACGGCGTCTCGCCCGCGGCGAGCGCGGCCGCGAGCGGATCGCCGCCCGGGAGCGCGAACGCGACTTCGGCCGCGCTCGCGGGACGCTGGCGCGGATCGGGCTGCAGGCAGCGCAGGATCACGCGCTCGACGACCGGGTCGAGGCCGGGCGAGAGCTGCGACGGCGAATCGGGCGTGCGGCTCTGCTTCACCGCGAGCTGCTCGGCCCACGAGTGCGCGTCGAACGCGGCGCGGCCGGTGAAGAGCTCGTAGAAGACGAGCCCGAGCGCGTACACGTCGCTGCGCACGGTGACTTCGCGCCCCGCGAGCTGCTCGGGCGCCATGTACGCCGGCGTCCCGGCGGTCGCCTCGCGCCCGCCGAGGCCCTCGGCGATCGCGGCGAGCCCGAAGTCGGTGATGCGCGCGCGGCCACGGCCGTCGATCATGACGTTCGACGGCTTGAGGTCGCGGTGCACGATCCCCTGCTCGTGCGCCGCGTGCAGGCCGGCGCACATCTGGCGGGCCAGCTGGACCGCCTTCTCCTGCGGCAGGCGGCCGATGCGGCGCAGCAACGTGGCGAGGTCCTCGCCGTCCACGTACTCCATGGACAGGAACAGCCGGCCCTCGATCTCGCCGATGTCGTACACGCGGCAGACGTTCGGGTGCGCGACGGCGCGCGCGAGGCGCGCTTCGCCGAGGAACCGCTCGCGCAGCGACTCGTCGTTCTCGAGGCGTTCCGGGAGGAACTTGAGCGCCACCGGTTCGCCGAGCTTGAGATCGTCGGCGCGGTAGACCTCGCCCATGCCGCCGCGGCCCAGGAGAGCGACCACGCGATAGCGATTCGCGATCATCGCGCCCGGGAGGAAGCGCGTCGGACCGTGCGGCGTCGAGGAGGGCATCGGCGCGATCATGCACCAAGCGCCGTGCGCGGTCACGGCGGCGCGGCCAGCGCAGCGCGCGCGGCCGCGCCGGGGCGGCTCGCCCGCGGCTCGCCGCCGATTTGCCGATCGCACGGTCGCGAGCCCGGGCCGGGCATTCCGCACGCCGGGCCGGCCCCCGGCGCGTGGCCGGTCGCCGGCCGAGTCCGTGTGCTCACGCGCATTTCGCTCGTGGGAGACCGCGGCGTGCGCGCGGCCGGCCGCTGGCACGCGAGGTGCGTTGACCTTCCGCAGGACCCCTTCGTCCCCGGAGAGGAGGCGCGCATGGCCCGCGGTTCTCGTGGCTTCACGCTGATCGAGCTGATGATCGTGGTCGTGATCATCGGCATCCTCGCCGCCATCGCGATCCCGAACTTCATCGCCATGCAGAACCGCGCGAAGGAAGGCTCGACGAAGGCGAACATGCACACGTTCCAGCTCACGGCCGAGGACTACGGCGTCCAGAACGACGGCATGTACGCCTCCACGGCCGGCGGCGTCGCGACGCTGCTCCCCGCGGGTGGCGACAACTTCCGCAACCCGTTCACGCGCGGCACGGGCGACGGCGTGGCGTGGAAGGACGTCGCCGCGTACTCCCCGACCATGGGGACCGGCTCCGCCGTGAGCGGCATCGTGGCGTACGCCGACAGCGCGACGTTCCAGTACTGCATCGCCGGGCACGGCACGAACGGCGCGCTCTCGCTGCACCTCCTCAGCGGCAACTGACCGCGCGGGCCGCACGCACGACGGGCTCCCGGCATCGCCGGGAGCCCGTCGTGTTTCGCGTGCGGGGCCGTTCAGACCGCGAGGCGGCCCGCTTCCTTCATGAGCCACGAGCCGATCACGTTGCGCTGGATCTGGTTCGTGCCTTCGTAGATCTGCGTGATCTTCGCGTCGCGCATCATCTTCTCGACCGGGTACTCGGTCATGTAGCCGTAGCCCCCGAGCACCTGCACGGCGTTCGTCGTGACCTTCATCGCCACGTCCGACGCGTAGAGCTTGGTCATCGCCGAGAGGTGCGCGATGTCCTTCGTGTCGCCCGAGTCGATGCGCGCGGCGAGCGAGTAGATGAGCGCCTTGGCCGCCTCGGTCTCGGTGGCCATGTCGGCGAGCATCCACTGCAGGCCCTGGAAGTTGAGGATGCTCTGGTCGAACTGGTGGCGCGAGTGCGCGTACTTGAGCGCCTCCTGCATCGCGCCCTCGGCGATCCCGAGCGCCTGCGCCGCCACGCCGGGGCGCGTGATGTCGAACGTCTTCATCGCGACCAGGAAGCCCATGCCTTCGCGCCCGAGCAGGTTGGCCGCGGGGATGCGCGCCTCGTTGAACACGAGTTCGCTCGTCACCGAGGCCTTGATGCCCATCTTGTGTTCCTTCTTGCCGAACGAGAACCCGGGCGTGCCCTTCTCGATGATGAAGCACGAGGCGCCGCGCGCGCCCTTCTTGGGGTCCGTGAGCGCCACCGTGGTGTAGATCTCGGCCTCGCCGCCGTTGGTGATGAACACCTTGGTGCCGTTCAAGACGTACTCGTCGCCTTCCTTGCGCGCGGTCGTGCGCTGCGCGCTGGCATCCGAGCCGGCCTGCGGTTCGGTGAGACCGAACGCGGCGAGCTTCTTGCCCGAAGCGATCTGCGGCAGGTACTTCTTCTTCTGCTCTTCCGAACCGTGCAGCAGGATCGGGAACGTCCCGAGCGCGGTGCCGGCGAACGCGAGCGCGATGCCGGCGCAGGCCTTCGAGAGCTCCTCGGTCACGAGGCACATGTTCGTGACGCCGTAGCCGCTCTCGCAGAGGCCGTCGTACTCGGTCGGGATGAACACGCGGAACAGGTCGACCTTCGCCAGTTCCTGCACGATGTCCCAGGGGAAGATGCCGTCCTCGTCGTACTTGGCGCGGACGGGCTTCACCTTCTCCTCGGCGATCGTGCGCGCGAGATCGCGGATGGTGCGCTGCTCTTCGGTCAAATGGTGGTCCATCGTGGACACCTCACGACTGTGGATGGATGTCGAGGTCGGGAGCGCGCCGCGTTCGTGCAGAACACGCGGCAGCGCCGGGGCCCCGGAGCCGTGAGGCCCGGGCTTGGATACCTGCGATACCTACCAAGCCGCGATCCCCGGCGGGAGGTATCCGAAAGGCGCCCCCGTAACCGGGCCCCGTTGCCGGGGTTGCGGGCGAATGCGAGGCCGTTCGCGGCGGACGGGAATAGCCACGCGTGGCCGGCGTACCTCTTCTCGAACCGGAACGCCACCAACCCTCCGGGAAAGGAGCAACGCCATGCTGACCCCGAAGAAGGTGTACCCGACGCTGACCGCCGCGCTGGCCGCGACCGCCGTCGCCCTGGCGCTGGCCTCTCCCGCCCGCGCCTACGTCTGGGCGAGCGACACCTGGGCCGACGGCCGCATCGTCGACGTACAGGTGCAGGTCGACGGCCGCGCCTCGGCGCTCTACGACTCGCCGCGTGGTGACGATCGCCACTACTTCCAGGCGTTCGCGGGCCGCAACTACTCGCTCGTCCTCCGCAACACGACGGGACAGCGGGTCGGCGTCCTGATCGCCGTCGACGGTCTCAACGTGGTGAACGGTGAACGGTCGCGCCTCGCCTCGAGCGAGCCGATGTACGTGCTCGGGCCCTACGAATCGGCGACGATCCGCGGCTGGCGCACGTCGCTCGACGACATCCGCCGCTTCGTGTTCGTGGACGAGGAACGCAGCTACGCCTCGCGCACGGGCCAGGCGAACGGCGACATGGGCTGGATCCGCGTGCTCGCCTACCAGGAGCAGCGGCCGTGGTGGGAAGTCCGCCCCCGCGCCCGCACGTACGAAGGCGAGCGTCGGCAGGGCTTCGACGACCGGCCCGAGGCGCGCGACGAGCGAGGCGCGGCGCCGCAGGCGGCGCCCCCGGCGCCGACCGCGGGCCGCAGCGAGGCCCAGGCGCCCATGAAGACGGACGCGCTGCGCAAGCAGGCGGCCGAGGGCGGGATGGCGCAGAACGAAGCGGTTCCCGGGACGGGCTGGGGTGACCACCGCAGCGACCCGGTGCAGCAGGTCGAGTTCACCGCGCAGCGCACGGCGACCGACCGGATCACGTTCCGCTACGAGTACGCGTCGGGCCTGCGGGCGCTCGGGATCTTCCCGGACCGCGACCGGGTGCGCGAGCGGGACCGCGGCGAGGTCGGCTTCGCGCAGCCGCCGCGCTGGTAGCGACACGATGCGAAACGACGCGGGGCCGGGAGCGATCCCGGCCCCGCGTCGTTTCAGGCCTTCGGCGTCAGCGTCCGCCGCGCGCGGCGCGGACGTCGCGCTGGCGCGCGGCTTTCTTCTTCGCGGTGGGCTTCGCCTTCGCGGCGGCCCGCTTCGTCGCGGCCGGCTTCGCCTTCCCGGTGCCCTTCGCCTTCGCCGCGGCCTCGCGGCGTGCCCGCTTGTTCGCGGGATCCCATGCGGCTCTGGCGCGGCGCACGTACTCGGTCACGGAGCAGCAGCGAATCGCGTCGGCGACCGCCGGCAGGTGCAGCGCGTCCCGCGAGCGGAAGCGCACGCACGACTTGCCCATGTCGAGCTTCTTGCCGGCCTTCGCGAACGCGTCCCGGAAGCGCTTCTCGGTCGCCGGGTCGCCGTAGACGGTCATCAGGTAGAGCGACATGGACTGCTTCTGGCTCGCGAGTCCCGCGTAGACGAGGGCATCGCCGTTGTACGTGTCCGGGCAGGTCTCGAGCGGCACCACCCAGGCGATCATCCCGTAGCCGATCGTCTCGCGATAGCCCTTCGGCAGGTTCGCGTTCACGAGATCGCGCAGCGTCGCGATCGCCTCGCGGCGATCGGCCGGCAGCGCGGCGAGGTACTCCTTCGGCGTCTTCGCCTCGATCCTCACGAATGCCCCTCGCCCTTCTCGCGCACCTGCACGAACTCGAAACCGAACCGGCCCTTGATGCACAGGTGGCCGTTCGTGACGTCGTGGTCCATGGGCGAAGTGACCTTGACGATCGTGTTGTCCTGCACGTGCAGCTCGAGGTTGCAGCCGACGCCGCAATAGGTGCACACGGTGCGCGTCACGGTCTGCTTCGACTCGTCCCACTCGCCCGCGACGCGCAGGTCGTGCTCGCGCTTGGGCACGAGTGCGCCCGTGGGACAGACGCCGATGCAATTGCCGCAGTAGACGCACGCCGAATCCGTGAGCGGAACCGCGAACTCGGTCGAGATGCGCGCGTCGAACCCGCGCCCGGCGACGGCGATCGCGAACGTGTTCTGCGCGTCCTCGCCGCACGCCTCGACGCACTTGTAGCAGAGGATGCAGCGCGCGTAGTCGCGCACGTAGAGCTCGTTGTCGATCTTGACGGGCTGCGACACGTTCTGTGCCCGCGCGGCGTCGGGCACGGGATGGTGTCCGGCGTGCGCCGCGTCGCGGACGCCCGCGGCGGCCGCCGGCGCGGGAGTGCCGAAGCGTGCGGGCTCGGCGCCGTAGCGCGACATCCAGCGTGTGACGTCGGCGCCGCAGCGCGAGAGATCCACCGAGGAGCCGAGCATCTCGAACACGAGCTTGCGCGCGTGCCGCACGCGGCCGGAGTCGGTGTGGACGACCATGCCCTCCTCGGCGTGGCGCGAACACGAGGGCACCAGCGCGCGCGAGCCCTCCACCTCGACCACGCACACACGACAGACGTTGACGGGCGTGAGCGTCTCGAGGAAGCAGAGCGTCGGCGTGTCCACGCCGACCGAGCGCAGCGCCTCGAGCAGCGTGGCGCCTTCGGGCACGCGCACGGGCGCGCCGTCGACGGTGATCGCGATCGTGCGGGTCGGGGCGCTCATCGCGCGCTCCCGAACAGGCCGAGCTTCTCGACGGCCGAGCGCACCGCGATCGCGGCGGTCTGGCCGAGGCCGCAGATCGACGCGTCGCGCATGGCGCGATCGAGCTCCTCGAGCAGCACGAGCTCGCCGTCGCGCTCGCACGCGCGGCCGGCGAGCCGGTGCAGCGATTCCTCCTGGCGCACCGTGCCGACGCGGCACGGCACGCACTGGCCGCACGACTCGTCGCGGAAGAAGCGCGCGATGCGCAGGACGATCGCCTCGAGGTCGGCGGTGTCGTCGAACGCCATGACGACGCCGGACCCGAGCGAGGCGGCGATCGAGCGCGTGCCGTCGAACGTGAGCGGCACGTCGAGGTGATCGGGCGTCACGAACGAGCCGGCCGCGCCGCCCAGCAGCACCGCACGCAGCTCGCGCCCGGGCCGCAGGCCGCCGGCGCGCTCGAGCAGCTGGCGCAGCGTGGCGCCGAACGGCAACTCGTAGAGGCCGGGCTCGCGCACCGCGCCGGAGACGCAGAAGAGCTTGTGCCCGCGCGAGTCCGCGACGCCGCGGCCGGCGTAGGCGCGGCCGCCGTCGACCAGGATCTCCAGCACGTTGACGAGCGTCTCCACGTTGTTGACCGCGGTCGGGCGGCCGAAGAGCCCGTGCGTCACGGGAAACGGCGGCTTGTTGCGCGGTTCGCCGCGGTAGCCCTCGATCGATTCGAGCAGCGCGGTCTCCTCGCCGCAGATGTACGCGCCGGCGCCGCGCCGCAGCTCGATGTCGAAGCGGAAGCCCCGGCGCTCCATCACATCGTCGCCGAGCAGGCCCGCGCGGCGTGCTTCGGCGATCGCGTGCGCGAGCCGCGCGTATGCTTCCGGGTACTCGGCGCGCACGTAGATCCAGCCGTGCTCCGCGCCCACGGCGAAGCCCGCGATCGTGAGCGCCTCGATCACCGCGTACGGATCCTCCTCGAGCAGCACGCGATCCTTGAACGTGCCGGGCTCGGATTCGTCGGCGTTGCAGACGACGTGGCGCGGGCCGTCGGGCGTCGCGGCGACGGCCGCCCACTTGCGGCCGGTCGGGAACGCGGCGCCGCCGCGGCCCTTGAGCTCGGAGTCGGAGACCTCGCGGATCACGCCCTCGCGCCCGAGCGCGAACGCCCGTTCGAGCGCGAGGTAGCCGCCGTGGCGCCGGTAGTCCGCGAGGCTCGCGGGATCCACCCCACCGACTCGGCGCAGCAGCCGCAGCCCCGGCTCGCCGCGTTGCGGCAGCGGCGCGGTGGCGCGCGCGACGTCCGCGCCGCCCAGCGCCGCGGCCAGGTCCGCGGTGCCCGCGGGCGCCAGCGTCGAATCGTGGCGCCGCGCGCCGGCGCGCTGCACCAGCGCGGCGGGCGCGCGCTCGCAGAGGCCGAGGCACGGGCTGCGCTTCCACGTGGCCCGGCCGTTCGCGCACGGTCGCCCCTCGGGCCCATGCGTGCGCTCGAGTTCGGCGATGCGCTCGTTCGCGCCCGCGCTCATGCAGGCGATGTCGTCGCAGACGTGCAGCACGGTCGGCGGCGTCTCGTGCGTCTCGAACAGCGCGTAGAACGAAGCGACGCCGAAGATGTCCGCCGGCGGCACGGTCAGGCGCTGCGCGAGGTAGTTGACCGCGCCGGGGCTGATCCAGCCGATGGCGTCGCGCACGGCGTGCAGCGCGGGCAGCAGCTGGTGCCGGCGCGCGCGCGCGGCGTGGCCGCCCAGCGCGTACCGCGCGTCGTCACCGTCGCGCGCACCGCCCTCCCACCGCGACGCGGGGGCGCCGAGGTGCGCGTCGATCGCGGCACGTTCGGCGTCGGTCGCGGTGGCGTCGTTCAGGTGCAGGTCCACGTCAGTCCTTTCGCGTCCGCGTCGCGGCCGCGAGCGGCTCGACGCGGATGGCGCTGGCCTTGAACTCGGCCGTGCCCGCCTTCGGGTCGGTCGCGTCGATCGTCAGCACGTTGGTGTCGGCGAGATCCGGCGCGTGCGGGGTCATGAACGCGAGCCCCGGCCACAGCGTCTCGTCCACGGCGACCACGGTCTCGATCGCGCCGCGGCGCGAGACCACGCGCACGCGTTCGCCCTCGCCCACGCCGAGCGCGGTGGCGTCCTCGGGCGCGAGGAACAGCGGATGGTCGTTGCGGTTGGGTGACGCGTACGCGCGTGTCTGCACGCCGGTGTTGAACGAATCGAGCCGGCGTCCCGTCGTGAGCCGCAGCGGGAACTCGGGCGAGAGCGCGTCGACGGGACCCTCGTCCTCGACGACCGAGAACGGCGCGGGCTCGCCGCGTTTCGCGGGATCGGCCTCCCACAGGCGGCCGTGCAGGAACTCCGCCCCCGGGCTCTGCTCGTCCGGGCACGGCCACGCGATGCCGCCCAGTGCTTCGAGCCGCGCCCAGCTCATGCCCGCGTGCATCGGCGAGAGCGCGCGCAGTTCGTTCCACAGCTGCTCCGGCGTCGGGTGGCCCCAGTCGCGGCCGAGCCGTCGCGCCATTTCGGCGATCACGTCGATGTCGTCACGCGCACCGGCCGGCGGCTCGAGCGCCTTGCGCACGCGCTGCACGCGCCGCTCGCTGGAGGTGACCGTGCCCTCGCTCTCGCACCAGCCGGCGGCCGACGGCAGCACGACGTGCGCGAGCTCGGCGGTCGCGGTCATCACGAGGTCGGAGACGACGAGGTGGTCGAGACTCGAAAGCAGACGGCGGCAGCGCTGGCCGTCGGCCTCGGACTGCGCGGGATTCTCGCCGATGATCCACGCGCTCTTCAGGGTGCCGTGCTCCATCGCCTCGAACATCGCGGTCAGGTGCATGCCGTACTTCGGGACGATGCGCGTGCTCCACGCGGCCTCGAACTTCGCGCGCGCGGTGGCGTCCTTCTCGATGTCCTGGAAACCGGGCAGCTTGTTCGGGATCGCGCCCATGTCGCCGCCGCCCTGCACGTTGTTCTGCCCGCGCAGCGGCTGCACCCCCGAACCGCGGCGGCCCACGTGACCGCAGAGCAGCGCGAGGTTGATCAGCGCGAGCACGTTGTCGACGGCGTTGTGGTGCTCGGTGATGCCGAGCGTCCAGCAGAGCTGCGCGTGCGGCGCGCGCGCGTACGCGTGCGCCAGTTCGCGGATGCGCTCCGCGGGCACGCCGGTGACCGCCGCGCCACGCTCGAGCGTCCACGGCTGCACGGATGCCCGGTACGCCTCGAAGTTCGTCGTGGCGCGCGCGACGAACTCGCGGTGCTCGAGGCCGGCCGCGAGGATCTCGCGCGCGATCGTGTTGGAAAGCGCGATGTCGGTGCCGACGCCGAGGCCGAGCCACGCGTCCGCCCACTGCGCGGAGGTGGTGCGCCGCGGATCGACGACGAACAGCTTCGCGCCCCGGTGAACCCCCTTCAGGACATGATGGAAGAAGATGGGGTGCGCTTCGCGCGCGTTCGAACCCCAGAGGACGATGACGTCCGCGCTCTCGACTTCACGGTACGAGCTGGTGCCGCCGCCCGCACCGAACACCGTCGCCAGACCGACGACGCTGGGAGCGTGTCAAGTTCGGTTGCAGGAATCGATGTTGTTCGTGCCCATCACCTGCCGCGCGAACTTCTGCGCGGCGAAGTTCATCTCGTTGGTCGACTTCGAGCAGCTGAACAGGCCGAAGGCCTGCGGTCCCTGGTCGCGCGCCGCGGCGAATCCGGCCGCCGCGCGCTCGAGGGCCTCGGCCCAGGTCGCGGGCCGCAGGGCGCCATTCTCGCGCACCCAGGGCGTCGTGAGACGTTCCTGTCGCATGGGGTCACCTCCTCTCCGTTCGCTGTGACGTGAAAGCCGCCGAGGCATACTAGCCCGAGGCTCTTGCGTGTCGCCACCGCGATCGGACGAGCGCGCGGCCGCGCTCAGAGGCTGCGCCGGCGCCGGAACGCGAGCGACTGGCGGCGCGAGAACGGCACGCGGCGGCCACTCGCGAGCACCGCCACGAGTTCGCCTCGTTCGCCGGTCTCGAGCGCCGAGACGTGCTCGAGGTTCAACAGGTGCGTGCGGCTCGCGCGGAAGAACACCTCGGGATCGAGGCGTTCCTCCAGCTGCTGCAGCGATCGCAGGAGCAACGGCCGCTCGCCGCCGAAATGGACCTGCGCGTAGTTCCCGCAGGCCTCGAACACCTCGACGTCGCGCAGCCGGACCAGCCAGCTGCGGCCGCCGTCGCGGACGAGCAGCGGCCGGTCGGCGGGCAGCCACGCCACGCGCGGCCCGGCGAGCCGCTCCTCGACGCGGGCGATCGCCGCGGCGAGCCGCTCGGGCACGACGGGCTTGAGCAGGTAGTCGACCGCGCCCACCTCGAAGGCGGCGATCGCGCGGTCGTCGTACGCCGTCGTGAACACCACGTGCGGCGCATGGTCGAGCGACTCGAGCAGCTCGAACCCGTCGCGGCCCGGCATGCGGACGTCGAGCAGCACGAGATCGGGCGCCAGCGAGGCGATCTGTTCGGCGGCCTCGGCTGCGTCCCCGGCCTCGCCGACGATCTCGACCTCCGGGTGCGCCGCGAGCAGCCGCCGCAGCTCGCGGCGCGCGAGCGGCTCGTCGTCGACGATCAGCGCCTTCACGACGCGCGCTCCAGCGGGATCCGCACTTCGGCAAGCACGCGGCCGGCGTCCTCGCGCAGCACCAGCGAGCCGGCGTCTCCGTAGAGCAGGCGCAGCCGCTCGCGCACGAGCGCGAGGCCGTGGCCCTCGCCCGGAACGGCCGCGAGCCGGCCCGGGTTCTCCACGACCAGCTCGAGCGCATCGGCCGGCGTGCGGGCCTCGATGCGCACGGCCCCGCCCTCGCGTGTCGCCGCGACCCCATGCTTGATCGCGTTCTCGACCAGCGTCTGCAGCAGCATCGGCGGCAGCAGCGCGGCCGGATCGGCGGCGTCGGCGGCGATCGTCCACGCGAGACGCGCTTCCAGCCGGGCGCCCTCGATGCCGAGGTAGTCGCGCACGGCCTCGAGTTCATCGGCGAGCCGCACGCGATCGCGCTGCCCGGCCTGCAGCGCGTAGCGCATGAGGTTCGCGATCTGCGTCGTCATGATGCGCGCGCGCTCGGGATCCTCGGCGATCAGCGAGCGCAGGCCGTTCATGGCGTTGAAGAAGAAGTGCGGCTGGATGCGCGCGGCGAGCGCGTCCAGCTACGCGTCGCGCGTCGAGACCTCGAGTTGCAGCCGCCGGATCTCCGCCCAGCGGTAGCGCCGGAACGCGACCGCCGTGGTGTAGAACGCGAGCCAGAGCAGGTACGCGAAGCTCCAGTTGAAGTAGGCGGCGAGCAGGATCGCGGCGGTGGTCCCCTGCCAGCGGTACGCCCGGAAGCCCCAGACACCGGCCACGAGCACGATCGCCACCTCGAGTGCCGCGGCGACCAGCGCGGCCGGGACGAACCTCAGCACGAGCGCCGGCAGCGGCAGGGCGAACCAGCCGCGTGCGTGCGCGAGCGCGCGCAGCGCGTGCGTGAACAGGGCCGCGAGCCCGCACCCGAACACGATCGTCGCGGCGTAGCGGGGCGTCAGCGCCTGGAACTGGCGCGTGATCACCAGCCCCAGCAGGGC
This sequence comes from Candidatus Eiseniibacteriota bacterium, assembly GCA_044223005.1. Lineage (GTDB taxonomy): Bacteria > Eisenbacteria > RBG-16-71-46 > RBG-16-71-46 > RBG-16-71-46 > CAIXRL01. The sequence goes on along the minus strand of JBGAML010000002.1, from coordinate 146,239 downwards.
GTACGCCGTCCAGCCGGCGAACTGCAGGACGGCGTACGTCCGCGGATTGCCGCGCGGCGCGGCCGGTGTCAGCGGCGGCCGTGCGGCTTCGGCAGGCCCGCCAGGAAGGCGTCCATCTGGGACCACGTCCACTCCGGAGCGTCGAGCATGATGAAGTGCCGGGCCGTATCGGCCAGCGCGAACCGGAACGACTTCGCACCCGCGTACTGGGCGCGATAGAGGCTGTCCACGCGCTCGCGCGTGGTGTACTCGCGCAGACCGTACCACGAGCCCAATACCAGCAGCGGCGCGCGGATGTCGCCCATCCGTGAACGCAGGTCGGTGCTGTTGGTCTCGGCCATGGCGTCGGCGGTCGAGGCCGGGTCCGAATCGACGCCCATCTGGCGTACGCGCGCACGGTCCGCAGCGCCGCTGACGAGTCCGTCCACGTACGGCGACATGCGCTCGAACGCCTGGAACTGCTCCTTCGTCTGCGACCGGATCATCACGCGCATGGGCTCCATGGCGGCCTTCGCCGACGCTTCCGTCGCGTTGGAGTCACCGGCGCCGCCCAGGAACGGCAGCGCGTCCACGATCACGAGCCCGGCGAAGTCGTCGGGGCGTTCGATGCCCATCTGCAGCGCGAGCACGCCGCCCAGCGAATGCCCGACGACCACGGCGCCCTCGAGCCGGCGAGCGCGCACGTACGCGAGCAGCGAATCGCGGGCGGTCTGCAGGAACGGTCCGTCGTAGCGCGGCTGGCCGCCGAAACCGCCGAGCGTCACCACGTGGCACTCGAAGCGGTCGGCGAAGTGCTTCGCGGCGTCCGCCCACACGCCGCCCGAACACGTGAGCCCGGGGATCAGGATCATGGGCCGGCCGTGACCGCTGCGCTCGACGTGGAGGACCGCGTTGTCGGTCCGGTTCGCGGCGGAGCCGGCGGGCTCGGAAGCGGGTTTTGCGGCGGAGCCGCTGGTGATCGCGACGACGATCGCCACGATCACGGCGAGCGCGGGACGAGTACAGGTGCGCATGTGTGGTTCCTCCGGGAGTTCGGGACACCGGGAGGAAACCGCAGCGGCCACGGAGCCGACAGCGAACTGGGACGAGCGGTCGGCCGCCGGGACGAGCGGTCGGACCGTGGGCCCGGCGGACCTACGCGGCGGGGTGCGGCCCGCGCGCCGCACCCCGCCGCGGCGTCTGCTACCGTGCGCGCCCATGTCCGCTCCGGCTCCCGCCGACCGGCGCCGCGCGCAGCGCGCGTGGTGCCTCTACGACTGGGCGAACTCCGTGTTCGCGACCAGCGTCGTGTCGGCGATCCTGCCCGTCTACTTCGCGAAGGCCGCCGCGCGCACGCTCGCCCCGCACGAGGCGACCGCCGCATGGGGCTACGCCAGCGCCGTCGCCCTCGCGATCACCGCGGTGCTCTCGCCGGTCGTGGGCGCGCTCGCCGACCAGACGCGCCGCCGCAAGCCGCTCCTGCTCGCGTGCGTGCTGCTCGGCGTCGCCGGCACGCTGGCGCTCGCGATCATGCCCGGCCAGCCGTGGTGGCTGCTGCTCGGCGTGTTCGGCGTCGCGTTCATCGCGTTCGCGACCGGCAACGTGCTCTACGACTCGCTGCTGCCCGCCGTGGCGAGCGACGACGAAATGCACGCGGTCTCCGCGCGCGGCTTCGCGTGGGGCTACATCGGCGGCGGCGTGCTGCTGGCGGTGCACCTCGCGCTCGTGCTCGCGCCGCGGCGCTTCGGCCTGCCCGACGCCGGCGCGGCGACCCGGGTCGCCTTCGCGACCGTGGCCGCGTGGTGGCTCGCGTTCTCGCTGCCGCTTTTCCGCGACGTGCCGGAGCCCGAAGCCGAGCGGCACGGAGTGCCCGCCGCGCAGCTCGCCGGCGCCACGCTGCGCCAGCTCGGCCGCACGATCGCGCACCTGCGCGAGCGCCGCGACCTGCTCGTCTTCCTCGCCGCGTTCTGGCTCTACTCCGACGGCATCGGCACCATCATCAAGATGGCGACCATCTACGGCGCCGAGGTCGGTATCGGGCAGAAGGACCTGATCGGCGCGCTGCTCATGGTGCAGCTGCTCGCAGCCCCCGCGGCGATCGGGTTCGGGAAGCTCGCCGGCCCGCTGGGACCGAAGCGCGCGGTGCTGCTCGGGATCGCGGGCTACTGCGGCATCAGCGTGTTCGCCTACTTCCTCGCGAAGCCGTGGCACTTCTGGGTGCTCGCCGCGCTCGTGGCGCTCTTCCAGGGCGGCACGCAGGCGCTCTCGCGCTCGATGTTCGCCTCGCTCGTGCCGCGCGAGCAGACGAGCGAGTTCTTCGGCTTCTACTCGGTGAGCGAAAAGCTCGCGGGCGTGGTCGGCCCGATCCTGTTCGGCGTCGTGACGCAGGTCGCGCACGGTGGCCGCCTCGCGACGCTCACGCTGCTGCCGCTCTTCCTGGGCGGCGCATGGCTGCTCGCCCGCGTCGACCTGGCGCGAGGACATGCGGAGGCGGGGCGAGCGAGCTGACGCGGGGTGTGCGGCCGGGACGTCTGCGCGGACGGCGGCCCGCGCGCGTGCCGCACGGCGGCGGGAAAGGCGCGGACGCTCGCAGCACGGCGCGCAGGTCGGCGTGCGCATCGGCGTCGAGCGTGCCACGCAGCTCTTGGCGGCCGGGCGAAAGTGGTGCGACGCGGGCGGTGCGAGTGGTGCGGGTGGTGACAGCAACGTTGGCGCCTCGGCGGGCGCCACCTCGCTGGCACTCGGCACCGCGCGCTCCGGATGTTCGGCCGATTGCGCGCGAATACGGAACGCACGCGCCGCGTGCGAAGACGAGCGGCGCGCACGGGCATCCGGCTCGCCGAAACGCGCCGAGGGCCATCGTCGCGCGCCCGCGAACGCGGCGCCGCCGGGAACGCGGGCACCGAGCCCGCAAATCCCCGCCGACACGTCACTCGCGCCGCTCGCGCCTTGCCGAGATCAAGCTCTCAGCAGCCGCGCCGAGACTAGCGAGGACGCACCCGCCGTGAGCCCCCGCGGCAGCGACTCGACTCCCGGGCCTGTCCCCCTTCAAGGAGACGATCGTGCACGACACGGTCAACGATGCGCGCAGCGATGCGGCGAACTCCAGCGGCCGGCTCCATCTCCTCCTGTGCGTCCAGAAACAGCTCGTCGCGGTGCCCACCGACACCGTTCGCGAGATCCTCATGGCACCGCGCACCTCGCGGATTCCCGGAGCGCCCGCGCAGGTGCGTGGCGTGGCGAACATCCGTGGCGAAGTGATGCCCGTCGTGGACCTGCGTGTGCGGCTCGGCCTGCCACCGAATGCGGACGAGACCCGCGAACTCGTGAACCTGCTCGAGGCGCGCAAGGCCGACCACCTGCGCTGGATCGGCGAACTCGAGGCATGTGTGCGCGAGAACCGCGAGTTCGAGCTCGCGCGCGATCCCCGCATGTGCGCGTTCGGCAGGTGGTACGCCAGCTACCGGCCCGACAACCTGGCCCTCCAGATGGTCTGGGACGCGTTCGACGCGCCGCACCGCGCCATCCACGCGCTCGCCGACGAGGTACTGGCTCGCGCGACGCGCGGCGACGCGGCCGGGGCCCTCGCGGCGATCGAGGCGACCCGCTCCACCACGCTCGAGCGGCTGGTCGCCCTCTTCGCCCAGGCGGTCGCCGGCGTGAAGACCGGGACGCGCGAGCTGGCCGTCGTGCTCGAATCCGGCGCGCGCCGTGTCGCCGTGGTCGTCGACGGCGCCGAAGCCGTCGAGATCCTGAAGGACGGCGACCTCTCCGCGGTGCCGGACACGTTCGACGCCACGGCACGCGAGTCACTCGCGGCGATCGCGCGGCGCTCGGAGAATCCCTCCGACCTCGTGCTCGTGCTGCACGTCGAGCCGCTCTTCGAAGCCGGCGAGGTACGCGCGGCCGCCTGAGCGCCGCGCGCCCGGCCGCTACTTCCGGCGGCGTGCCGTCGCGCGCGTCCGCTTTGCCGTCGCGCGGGCGCGCCCGCCCGCGACCACGCGCTCGGCCTCGCGCCACTCGGCCGGCGAGAGTTCGACGTCGAGCGCGCCCAGGTTCTGCTCGAACTGGGCCACGGTCGAGGCGCCGACAATGGCGCTCGAGACCAGGTCGTGCGTGAGCACCCACGCGATCGCCACCGCCGCCGGCTCCAGGTTCCGCGCCGCGCACCACGCGCCGAAGCGTTCGGCGGCCGCGACGTTCTCCGGCGTCAGCGCCTTCTCGGATTCGAGGAAGTGCGCGAACGCGCCCGTCGCACGGCTGCCGTCCGGACGGGCGCCGCCGGCGTACTTGTTGGTCAGCACGCCCTGTGCGAGCGGCGAGTACACGATCATCCCGACGCCGTTGCGGCGGCAGTACGCCACGTGCTCCCGCTCGACGTGGCGGTCGAGCAGGTTCCAGCGCGGCTGCGACGAGATCATGCGCGTCCAGCGTTCGCGCTTCTGGATCGCCGCCACCTGCGCCGCGAGCTTCGGATCGTGATCGAAGTTGGAGAAGCCCACGTACCGGACCTTGCCCATGCGCACGAGGTCCTCGAACGCGCGCAGCGATTCCTCGATCGGCGCCTGCGCGTCGGGCGCGTGGAACTGGTAGAGGTCGATGTAGTCCAGCCCCAGGCGCCGCAGGCTCTGGTCGCACGCGTCGAAGATGTGCTTGCGCGAGAGCCCCCGGCCCAGCGGCCCGTCCCAAACGCGCCCCATGCACTTGGTCGCGATCACGAGCTGCTCGCGCGGCAGGCCGCGGAGCGCCACCGCCAGCGCGCGCTCGGCCTCGCCCTTCACGTACACGTCGGCGGTGTCGAACAGGTTCACGCCAGCCTCGAACGCGCGCCGGACGATGCGGGTCGCGTCGTCGACGCCGACCGAGCCGCCGTACGTGGTCCACGACCCGAGCGAGATCTCCGAGACCAGGAGCCCCGAGGCCCCGAGATGGCGATACTGCATGACGTCTCCCCGTGCGGGCGGCGTCAATCGCCGCCGGCGAAGTCCTCGTCCACGACGCGCGGCGTGCGCCAGTACCACCACTCCACGCCGGGCTTCCATTGCATGCGCTTCGCGAGCCCGTCCCCCCAGAGGCACTCGCCCGCGATCTCCGTGGCGGCGCGAACGCGCTGGTCGGCTTCGTCGAGGCGTGCCGCCATCGGGCCCGAGAGCGCCCCCTTCACGGCGCGCGCGAGTTCGTGCAGCAGCTGGCGGCCGTCGAGGTCGTTGAGCCAGTCCTCCACACCGAACGGATAGCGCTCCCGCTCGGCTTCGCGCGCGGCCTGTTCCCAGCGCGCGACGAGGCCCTCCACGCCTTCGGCCACGACTTCGTCGGCGATCCCGCGGTCGCGCAGGAAGCGGCTCACCTCGTCGGCGGTGGCCATGTCAGTGCGGGCGGTCGGCCTGTCGCTCGAAGTAGCGCAGGCCGTCGTTCGGGCGGAAGAACGTGCGGATCGTCCCGTCGGCGTCGAAGGCGACGAACGCCCCCGTCGCGCGATCGAAGCGGCTGCGTGTCCCGTCGTCGCGCACGAGCTCGAGGATCTCGCCGCCCACCGGCGCGTCCCGCAGCGACTGGGCGAGCCGCAGGTATTCCTCCGCCGACGCGACGCGGAACTCGGCACCGTGCTTGCGGAAGTGCTCCTCGAGCTTCGCCGGCGATCGGAAGCCGACCGCTTCGCCCCACCCGGCAGTCTCCGGAACCGGCGCGGACGCGACGGGCGTCGACGCGGCGGGCGCGGTGGCGGCGTGCGGCGCCGGTGCCGGCGCGTGCGAGCGGCCGAACGGCCACAGGTAGACGGCGATCGCCGCGACGACGACCACCAGCGACAGGCCACGCACGAGTGCGGGCGTCCGAATCGGGGGACTGGACATGGGCGAAGCCTAATCGGAACACCGGACCTGACCAAGCCCTTACAGGACCCGCCGGGAGAGCGGCGTTCCGCGCGATCGAAGACGCGCCGTGTCCCGGCGATGTCCGGTCCGGCACGTTCGGCTGGCGGTGCGTGAATCGGTCGCGATAGGATCAGGGATCGCCGCTCGCCGCTCGCCTCCACACCCCGATTCGAAACGCACGGAGACGTCCGCGCATGTTCCGCAACGCCCTCGTCGTCGCGCTTCTCGCCCTCGTCACCACGAACGCTCTCGCCGAGCCCCTGCCCGGCCTGCAGGACTACCAGGAGCTGCTGGACCTCTACGTTCGGCCGATCCAGGCCAAGGGCCAGCCGTACGACTCGAAGTTCGACTACGGCCAGCTGTACGTGGACGAGAAGATCTGGACCAAGAAGACCTCGGACCGCCTCGACCGCATCCACGCGATGATGTTCGCGGCGCAGCCGTCGCGCATGATGCCGAAGGAACGGCTCGCCTGGGCGTTGAACCTCTACAACTTCTCGGTACTCGAGCGGGTTACCCGCGGCCTGCTGGTGCCGAAGCACGACTTCCAGCGCTACAAGACCGTGGACCAGATCGACGCGCGGCGCGGCCTGTTCTTCGGCACGCGGGTGCTGGACATCGACGGCCAGTCGTATTCGCTGGACGAGTTCGAGCGCATCTTCTTCTACGGCGACACGGCGTTCTCGCACGTGCGCCGGCAGGTCGGCGGCGATCCGCGGCTGCAGTTCGCGATCTGCCCCGCGCGCATCGGTGGTCCGCCGCTGCTCGCGCGTGCGTTCAAGCCGGAGTCGCTCGAGATCCAGCTCGACGCGGCGACGCGCAACGCGCTCGCCCTGCCCCGTTTCGTCACGCTCGATCCCAGCCGCAAGACGCTCGTGCTGTCGCAGTGGATGGCCGACCGCCTGGTCGACTTCGGCGACGTCAAGGGCCTGCTCGAGTTCGTGCGCAAGTACGGGCCCAGGCCCGTCGCCGAGGCCATCAAGCGCGGGCAGGTGACGGGCGTCACGCGCTATTCGGCCGTCGAGAAGCCGCTCAACTATTTCGAACGCGTGCAGACGATCACGCCCGGTCCCGCGACCAACGATGGAGGCGGCACGAAGTGAACGACTCCCGGCCCGACGACGTCACGCGACTCCTGGGCCTGCTCTACCAGTCGCATCCCTGGCACGGACTCTCGATCGGCGCGCAGGCTCCCGGCGTCGTGACCGTCTACATCGAACTCGTTCCCGCGGACACGGTGAAATACGAGATCGACAAACGCAGCGGCATCCTCAAGCTCGACCGGCCGCAGCGCTACTCCAGCCTCTCGCCCGAACCCTACGGGTTCATTCCGCGCACGCTCTGCGGCGATTCGGTGGCCGCGCTCGCGGCCAAGGCCACGGGCCGCGCGGGCTTGCGCGGCGACCAGGATCCGCTCGACATCTGCGTGCTGACCGAGCGCGCGATCAACCACGGCGGCGTCGTGGTGCGCGCGCGCCCGATCGGCGGGCTGCGCATGTTCGACGGCGACGAAGTGGACGACAAGATCATCGCCGTGCTGGAGAGCGACCCCACCTACGAGGGCTGGAGCGAACTCGAGCACTGCCCACCGGTGCTGATCGACCGTATCCAGCACTACTTCCTCACCTACAAGGACATGCCCGGGACCCCCGGCGCGCGCGTGCAGCTGGCAGGCGTCTACGGCGCCGAGACCGCGCGCGAGGTGATCGCGCGTGCCGAGGTGGACTACCGCGGGAAGTTCGGCGACCTGCAGCGGGCGCTGGACGACGCGCTCGGAGCCGACGAGCCCGCGTGAGCGCACTCGACGTCCTCGTCCTCGGCGGCGGCATCGTCGGGCTCGGGACGGCGCGCCTCGCGGCGCGCAACGGCTGGCGCGTCGCCGTGCTCGAACGCGGCGACATCGCCTCGGGCGCGAGCGGCGCGAGCAGCCACATGCTGCACGGCGGCCTGCGCTACCTCGAGCACGGGCAGTTCGCGCTGGTGCGCCAGGCGCTGCACGAGCGCGCCGCCGTTTCGCGCATGGCGCCGGGCCTCGCCCGCCCCGCGCGCTTCGTGGTTCCCGTCCGCCGCGGCCAGGGCACGCCGGCGTGGAAGCTCCGCGCGGGGTTGGCGCTCTACGACCTGCTCGCCGGCCGTGACGCGCTGAGCCCGCACGCCATGGTGCGCACGAGCGAAGTGCCCGTGCTGGAGCCCGCGCTCGCGGCGGCCGCGTTCGAGGGCGCCGGGCTCTACTCCGACGCCGTCGTGGACGACGCCCGGCTCGCCGTCGCCGTCGCGCGCGACGCGGCGGCACACGGCGCCGCGATCCACACGTACGTCGAGATCACCTCCGCCCGGCCCGCCGCCGACGGCGGCGTCGAAGTGATCGCCCGCGACCGCGAGACCCGCGAGGAACTGAGGTTCGAGGCGCGCGCGCTGGTCAACGCCACCGGGCCGTGGAGCGACCTCACGCGGCGCGAACTCGGCCGCATGCTCTGGCCCGGCTCCGCCGACCCGACGCCGCACCTGCGTCCTTCACGCGGCACGCACCTCGTCTACCCCGCGCTCACGCGCGGGCACGGCGTCGTGGCGCGGGCGGAACGCGACGGGCGCGTCTTCTTCGTGATCCCGTTCGCCGGGCGATCGATCGTCGGCACGACGGAGGTCGAGGTGGGCTCGCCGCTCGCCGAGGCCGACACGCGGCCCGCGCTGGACGAGATCCGCTACCTCGCGAGCGAGGTCACGCGCATCGTGCCGGCGGCGGCCGCCGCGAAACCGCTCGCCGTCTTCGCGGGCGTGCGGCCGCTGCTCGGCTCGGGGCGCGACGTCGGTGGCGCCTCGCGCGAGCACCGCGTGTTCGTGGACGGGCCCGTGGTGACGATCGCGGGCGGCAAGTACACGACGTTCCGGCTCATGGCACGCGACGCGCTGGCCGAGGTCGCGCGGCTGCGCGGGCTGCCGCCCGGCGCGCTGCACGATCCGGCGGAGCCGCTGCCGCCGCCGCTGCCCGCCGACGCCGACGGCGTCGCACTCGGCGCGCACGCGGCGGAGCGCGAGTTCGCGCGCACGCTCGCCGACGTGCTGCGGCGGCGCAGCACGCGCTGGCTCGACGACGACCGCGGCCTCGGCGTGGCCGCGGACGTGGCCGCCGCGCTCGGCCGCCGGCTCGGCTGGAGCCCCGAGCGCGAACGCGAGGAACGCGACCACTACGAGGCATCGGTGCGCGAGGAGCAGGCGCTCCTCGCCCAGGCGTTGGAGCAGGCGTGAGCCCGCCCGGCGGCCCGAGGCGGCCGCCGTGGCACGATACGGGAGGCATCGCGATGGAACGCGACGGACTGGTTCTCGCCATCGACCAGGGCACCACGGGCACGACCGCACTGCTGCTCGACCGCCGCGGCGCCGTGCGCGGCCGCGGCTACGCCGAGTTGCCGCAGCATTTCCCGAAGCCCGGCTGGGTCGAACACGATCCCGACGAGATCTGGGACACCGTGCTGCGCGCGGTGCCGCGCGCGCTCGCCGCCGCGCGCGTGCCGCGGACGCGCATCGCCGCCATCGGGATCACGAACCAGCGCGAGACCACGCTGCTCTGGGACCGCGCGACCGGCGAACCCGTTGCACGCGCGATCGTCTGGCAGGATCGCCGCACCTCACCGCGCTGCGCGGAACTGAAGCGCCACGAGCGCACGATCCGCGCGCGCACGGGGCTCGTGTGCGATCCCTACTTCAGCGCCACCAAGCTCGAGTGGCTGCTCGCGCACCACGCGAGCGCGCGGCGGCTGGCTGCGCGCGGGCGGCTCGCGTTCGGCACCGTGGACAGCTGGCTCGTCTGGAAGCTCACCGGCGGGCTCGTGCACGCCACCGATCCCACCAACGCCTCACGCACGCTGCTGTTCGCGCTGCGCTCGCGGCGCTGGGATCCCGCGCTGCTCGCCCGCTTCGGCGTGCCCGCGAACGTGCTGCCGCAGGTGCGGCCCTCGGCGGGCGACTACGGCGTCACGCGCGCCGCGCGCATCGTGCCCGACGGCGTGCCCGTCGCGGGCGTGGCGGGCGACCAGCAGGCCGCGCTCTTCGGCCAGGGCTGCGTGCAGCCCGGGCAGAGCAAGAACACGTACGGCACCGGCTGCTTCCTGCTGCTGCACACCGGCTCGCGCCCCGTGCACTCGCGCGCCGGGTTGCTCACCACCGTGGCCTGCGGACCGCGCGGCGAGGCCGCTTATGCGCTCGAAGGCAGCGTGTTCGTCGCGGGCGCCGCGATTCAGTGGCTGCGCGATGGCCTCGGGCTGCTCGGCTCCGCGGCCGAGAGCGAAGCGATGGCGCGCTCGGTGCCCGACGCGGGCGGCGTCGTGCTCGTGCCCGCGTTCGCCGGGCTCGGCGCGCCGCACTGGCGCCCCGACGTGCGCGGCGCGCTGCTCGGACTGACACGCGGCACGACGCGCGCGCACCTCGTGCGCGCCGCGCTCGAGTCGCTGGCGTTCCAGAGCCGCGATCTCGTCGAGGCGATGGCGCGCGACGCCGGCTCGCGCGTGCGCGCGCTGCAGGTGGACGGCGGCGCGGTCGCGAACGGCTGGCTCATGCAGTACCAGGCCGACCTGCTCGGCGTCCCCGTGCGCCGGCCGCGCGTGATCGAGACCACCGCGCTCGGCGCGGGCCTGCTGGCCGGGCTCGCGACCGGGTTCTGGCGCTCGCACCGCGAACTGGACGCCGCGCGGAGGCTCGAGCGCGAGTTCCGCCCGAAGCGCGACGCGCGCTGGCGCGCCGCCGAGCTCGCGCGCTGGGATGGAGCGATGCGCACGCTGCTGGGCTGAGCGATCCGGCCGGGCGCGCGGTCGCGAGGCCGCGCGCCCGGTGGCGGCCTCAGGCGCCCGCGGCGGCGTTGCGCGCGAAGAGCTCGCGCCACTCCGGCGAGAGCGCGGCGAGGTCCGCGAGCGCACGCGCGTCGGCGTGCGCCTTCGGCCCGGCGACGCGCGCGGCCGAGACCCGCGCGACCGTCCACTCCGGGTGCGGATGTGCGAGCCGTTCCACCGCGTCGCCCACCGCGAGCGAGCCCTCGCGCCGCACGCGCAGGTACCAGCCCGAGCGGCCGTTCGCGACCACGCGCGCGAGCAGGTCCGGCTGGTTCCAGACGCGCGAGATCGCGGCGCACGGGGCGCGCGGCGAACTGACCTCGAACTCGACGTCGCCCACCTTCAGCACGTCGCCGATCGCGACGCTCCACTCGTCGAAGCCCGTCACCGCGAGGTTCTCGCCGAACGCGCCCGGGCCCATCGCCTCGAGCCCCGGCTGCGTGCGCCACTCCGCGTAGTGCGCGTCGCAGTACATGAGCACCGCCATCTGCTCGCCGCCGTGGTGGCGCAGGTCCGCGACCTCGTCGCCGGGCATGCCGAGCCGCTGCACGCGCACCGGGCCCGCGACTTCTTCCTTGAGGTAACCCGTGCGCCACGTGCGCTCGGCGTGGTGGTCCCACTCGGGGCGCGGCAGTTCGCGCACGCGGCCGATGCGGACGGAGACGACTCGGGGTCCAGCGGTCACGGGGTTCCTCCGGAGGCGGACCGGCGCGGTGCCGGCCGGAACACGTACTTCACGAGGGCAGCGACCTCGCGCGGCATCGCGAGCAGGTCGCGCCATTCATAGTAATCGGGCCCGTCCGTCGAGACGAGCGGCACGCCGAACCGGTGCAGCGCGATCCGGCAGCGCAGCAGGTGGAAGCGCTGCGACACCGCCAGCGCCGAGCGGCCGTGGTGCTGATCGAGCCACGCGCGCACGAAGCGCGCGGTCTCCCAGGTGTTGCGGCCGTGCGGATCGGCGACGACGCACGAGTCGGGCACGCCCTGCGCGAGCGCGTAGCGGCGCATGGCCGCGGCCTCGTCCAGACCGTCGAACACGCCGCTCGAGACCACGATCACCGGCGCGTAGCCGGCTCGCCAGTCGGCGACGCCGCGGTCGAGCCTCGCCTGCAGCCGCGGCGACGGCGAGCCGTCGCGCCGCACGTAGGAGCCGAGCACGACGATGACGTCGGCGCGCTGCGGCCGCTCGAGCAGCCCGGGCACCAGCAGCGCCAGCGAGGCGGCGGCGAGCGCCAGCGTTGCGCGGCCCGCGAGCGCAGCCACCGCGCGCCCGGCGCGCTTCAGACGACCAGCGCGGCGTCCAGCCAGGCGGCGAGGTCCTTCACGACCTCGTCGCGGCCCGGGTCGTTGAAGAGCTCGTGGTAGCGGTCCGGCAGGGTGACGAGCCGGATCGCGGCGCCGGCGGCGACCGAAAGTTCGAGCGCGCCCTGCTTGTCGATCAGCCGGTCCGCCATGCCCTGATAGACGAGCGTCGGCACCTGCAGCCCGCGCGTGTCGCGCAGGCAGCGCTGGCCGGCCTCGCGGAAATCGAAGTAGAGGCGCGGGCTGATGCGGTCGTGCACGCGCGGATCGCTCTTGTACGCGCGCACCACTTCCTCGTCGCGGCTGAGCCCCGAGAGGTCGAGCCCGTTGGCGAAGCCCGTCGACGGCGCCGTGGAGCGGGCGACGTTGGCGAGCGCCAGCTGCCACCACGGCGGCAGCTTCGTCTTGACCGCGGGCGCGCTCAGGATCACCGCCTTGAGGTCACGCGGATGCGCGAGCGCGTAGTCGAGCGCGAGCGCGCCGCCCATGCTGTGGCCGAGCAGGACCGGCGGCAGTTCGAACGGCTGGTCCGGGAGTCCGCGCGTCGCGGTGAACATCGCCGGGATCACGCGGTCGCGCACGTGCGTCCACGACGGCATGTCGCCGCGCGGGCCGGGCGCCTCGCCGTGGCCGGGCAGGTCGAGCGCGACCACCGTGCAGCGCGCGCGCGCCACCAGGTCGGACGCCAGCGCCGCGTAGCGGCCGCTGTGCTCGCCGAGGCCGTGGACGATCGCGACGAGTGCCCGCGGCCGCTCGGCACACCACACGCGGCCGGGCAGGGTGAGCGAACTGTCGATGCGAACGTCGATGCCGATCGCCGTCACGGATCCCTGTGCCGGGTTCATCGCTTGCCGGAATCTCCTTCGTCGTCGGGCGCTTCGCCCTCGTCGTCGCCCTCTTCGTTCCCACCGTTTTCGTCCGATTCCTCCTCGGTCTCGATGGCGAAATCCTGCTCGGGGAACGAGCGGAACACCAGCTCCGTGGAGGCGAACGTGGTCCCCGTGTTCTTGGCCAGCATCACGACCTGGTCGAACAGGCTCGGCAGGTCGTCCGTGGCCAGCGTGGCGAGGGGGTGCACCACGACGGCCCACAGCTCGTTTCCGCGCATGGCGTAGCGCGCGTCGAGCGCCCGGTCGTAGTTGGCCTGCAGCAGCACGTGGAGCAGGTCCGCGTCGAGTTCCTCGATCACGCCGATCGGCGACATGATCCGCATGCGGTCGTGCTCGTCGTCGCTGAAGACGAAAACGGGAACCTCGTTGCGGGCGCCCCGCCAGAATCCGGGCTGGCCCTCGAGGTCGGTGAGATACGAGTCCAGCAGCTTCGCCATCGCCTGTGTGGTCATTGAGCGGGGCATCTTGAAGCAAGCGCGCCGGGAACGCACGCGGAATCTGGCCCCACCGGCGAACGCCCGGCCCGCGCGCCCGGAGCGCGGACGCGGGGCCGCGGCGCGTTTGAGGGGCTCGCGGGCCGCGGATACACTGCGCGCTCCGCCGACCTCCGATTTCCCAACCACCGGGAGTGCCATGGTTCCGCTCGACGACGATCCGCCCGCCAAGTCGCGCCTCATCATTCCCGGCGCCGAGCCCGAGCCGACGGAAAAGCCGCGCATCATCCTGCCGCCCGGCGCGGTGCGCGAGAGTGCGGACGAGCTGCCGGAGTACCCGCGCCTGCGCCGGCTGATGATCCTGCCCGTGCGCGACGGCGAGCGCGAACTGCTGGTCGTGCAGGACCCGATGGGCATCATGACCGGGCAGCCCGTGCTCGGCATCGAGTCGCTCGCGATCCTGCAGCTGCTGGACGGCACCGTGTCGCTGACCGACATCTCGGCCGCCGTGATGCAGGAGAGCAAGGACCTGCGCGTCGGCAACATGGTGCGCGACTTCATCGCGCAGCTGGACGAACTGCTCATGCTCGAGTCGCCGCGCTTCGAGCGCGCGCTCGACGAAGCGCGGAGCGCCTACCACGCGCTCGAGATCCGGCCCGCCGCGCTCGAGGGCGTCTCCTACCCCGCCGAGCGCGAGGCGCTGGAAGCGTTCCTCGACGAGCACTTCGCGGCCGCGGTGAAGCTGCGGGACGAGAAGGGCGAACCCGCGGCCGCGGCGAACCACGTGCCGCGCGCGATCCTCGCGCCGCATCTCGACCCGCGCCGCGAAGGCGCGCTCATGGCGCGTGCGTACCTCGAGCTGGGCGAGACGCCGCCCGCGCCGTTGCGCGTGGTGATCTTCGGCACCGGGCACAACCTGGTCGGCGGCTTCCACGCGCTGACGCGCAAGCACTTCCAGACGCCGCTCGGCAAGGCCACCACCGACACCGCGTTCGTGGACCACGTCGCGGCGAAGCTCGGCGACAGCGCGTACCGTGGCGAGCTCTCGCACCGCGACGAGCACTCGATCGAGTTCCAGGTGCTGTACCTGCAGCGCCGGCTCGCCGGCCGGCCGTTCACGATCGTGCCGATTCTCTGCGGTGGCTTCTACCACCTGCTCGACGATGGCCTCACGCCCGCGCAGTCGCCCGAGGTACAGGCGCTTGTCGATGCGGTGCGCGACGCCGAGGCGACCCTCGGAGGCGCCACGCTCTACGTGGCCGGCGTCGACTTCTCGCACGTCGGCCCGCGCTTCGGCGACGGCCGCGTCACGGACGAGGTGATGACCGAGGTGCGTGCGATCGACGAGGCCGCGATCGCCGCGGCGGCCACGGCCGACGCGGACGCGTGGTTCCGCGTCATCGCCGAGAAGGACGACGCGACGCGCATCTGCGGCTACGCGCCGACGTGGGCCACGCTGCGCTGCGCCGCACCGCCCGCGGGCCGCGCGCTCGGTTACGCGCAGAGCGTCGAACGCGACACGTCGCTCGTCAGCGTCGCCGCGATGGCGTGGGGGTGAGCGATTCGGGTGGGCGCCTCAGCGCCCGCCCGGTCCGCGCAGGAACGGCACCAGCCGCGGCGTGCGGCGCTGGTAGTCGCGGTAGGCGTCGCCGAACGCCGCGACGAACAGCGGTTCCTCGATCGCCGTGTGCCATGCGAGCGGCACCACCAGCGACAGCGCGAACGCCAGCGTGACAGGGCTGTTCCAGAGCAGCCCGAGCCCGGCGAAGAACCCGAGCAGGCCCGTGTAGACCGGGTGGCGCGTGACGGCGTACGGGCCGTCGGTGACCAGCGCGTGGTCGCGCATCACGCCGAACGTCGGCGTGAAGAGCCGCCCGAGCCGCCGGCGCGCGGCCGCGGCGAAGAGCGCGGAGCCGATCGCCAGCGCGCCCCCCGCGAGCGCGACCGCGATCTCGGGCGCACCCGCGGGCACGAACGGGCGATCGAGCCGCAGCAGCCAGCGGCACGCGATCCACGCGGCGAGCAGCGAGCACTCGAGCGCGAACAGCGCGAGCCGCGCGCCGTGGCGAACCGCGACCCAGTCGCGGCCGCGCACGCCACCTGCGTTCGCGAATGCGCCGAGCGGCACCAGCGCGGCGATCGTCAGCACCCCGCGCAGCGTCTGGAGCATGCGAAAACGGCCCTCCGGCGGTGGTTGCGTGACCTGCGCGAGCGTGGCTTACTGGTCGCGCTCGCAAGCGCCCGAAGAATCCCGCGCCCGGGACGGATCCCGACGCACGTCCCGACATGGAGCCCGGCGTGACCGCCTACCTCTTCAAGACCGAACCCTCGGAATATTCCTACGCGGACCTCGCGCGCGACAAGCGCACGACCTGGGAGGGCGTCACCAACGCCCTCGCGCTCATCCACCTGCGGACCGTGAAGAAGGGCGACACGGTCGCCGTCTACCACACGGGCGGCGAGAAGGCCGTGGTGGGACTCGCCACGGTGACGAAGGGCGCCTACGCCGACCCGAAGGCCGGCGACCCGAAGCGCGTCGTCGTCGACCTCGCGCCGGTGCGCGCGTTCGCGACGCCGGTGCCGATCGCCACCTTCCGCGGCGACCCCGTGCTGCAGACCACCGAGCTCGTGCGCAACTCGCGCCTGTCGGTGATGCCGCTCACCGCGCAGCATCTCTCGCGGCTCGAGGCACTCGGCGGAGGGAGCGGACGATGACGCGAGAGCAGGCCCGCCAGCGGATCGCCGCACTCGCCGCCGAGGTGCGCGAGCACGACCACTCGTACTACGCGCTCGACAAGCCCACCATCTCGGACGCGGCCTACGACAAGCTCTTCCGCGAACTGCGCGAGCTCGAGGAGCAGTTCCCCGACCTGCGCCTGCCCGACTCCCCCACGCTGCGCGTGGGCGGCGGCATGCGCGAGGCGTTCAAGAAGGTGAAGCACACGCGCCCCATGGGTTCGCTCGACTCCCTCATGAGCGAGGAAGAGGTGCGCGAGTTCGACGCGCGCGTGCGCAAGGGGCTCGGCATGGACGAGGGACTGTTCGCGGGCGAGGTCACCTACCTCGCGGAGCCAAAGTTCGACGGCCTGAGCATCGAGCTCGTCTACGAGGACGGCGTGTTCGTGCGCGGCTCCACGCGCGGCGACGGCGAGACCGGCGAGGACGTGACGGAGAACCTGCGCACGATCCGCGCGATCCCGCTGCGCCTGCGCGACGAGGGCCCCGCCGACGGCCGCCGTGGTGTGCTCGCCGTGCGCGGCGAGGCGCTCATGCCGCTCGCGGAGTTCGAGGCGCTGAACCGCCGGCTGATCGAGGCCGACGAGGAACCGTTCGCGAGCGCTCGCAATTCCGCCGCGGGCACCGTGCGCCAGCTCGATCCCACGATCACCGCGTCACGGAAGCTCGACTTCTACGCCTACGACGTGCTGCACGCCGACCACGCCACGTTCGCGACGCAGCACGAGCTCGTGCAGGCGCTGCGCGACTGGGGCTTCCACGTCGAGAAGGACGTGAAGCGCGTGCGCGGGATCGACGATGCCGTCGCCTACCACGCGAAGCTCGCCGCGAAACGCGAGAAGCTCGCGTACGAGATCGACGGCGTGGTGCTGAAGGTGGACGATCGCGCCACGCACGCCCGGCTCGGCGTGCGCTCGCGGGCGCCACGCTACGCCATGGCGTTCAAGTTCCCGCCACGCGAGGAAGTGACGAAGGTGCTCGACATCGTGGTCCAGGTCGGGCGCACCGGAAAGCTCACGCCCGTCGCGCAGCTGCAGCCCGTGGACGTCTCCGGCGTCACCGTGTCGCGCGCCACGCTGCACAACCAGGACGAGATCGACCGCAAGGACGTGCGGATCGGCGACACCGTGCGCGTGCGCCGCGCCGGCGACGTGATCCCCGAGGTCGTCGAGGTGTTGAAGGACGAGCGCCCGCGCGGCACGGAACCGTTCCTGCTGCCGGGCAAGTGCCCCGCGTGCGGCGCGCGTGTCGAACGCGAGGGCGCCTACCACCTGTGCACGAACGGCCTCGCCTGCCCCGCGCAGCTCGAGCGCCACCTCGCCCACTTCGCCTCGCGCGGTGCCATGGACATCGTCGGCATGGGCGACAAGACGGTGAAGCTCCTGCTCGAAAAGGAGCTCGTGAAGGATCTCGCCGACCTCTACCACCTCACGCCCATCGATCTCGTGGGACTTGAAGGCTTCGCCGAGAAGAGCATCGAGAACCTGATCGCCGCGATCGAGGCCAGCAAGGCGCCGCGGCTCGACCGGTTCCTGTTCGCACTCGGCATCGAGCACGTGGGCGACACCGTCGCGCGGCTGCTCGCCGACCACTACGGCGCGCTCTCCGGGCTCATGGACGCGAGCGAGGAGGACCTGCAGCAGCTCCACGGTATCGGCCCCGAGGTCGCCGCCTCGGTGCACCACTTCTTCGCTTCGGCGCGCAACCGCAAGGTGATCGACCGGCTGCTCAAGGCCGGCGTGACACCCGTGGCCGAGGCGCGCCCGAGCGGCCCGCGGCCGCTCGACGGCGAGATCATGGTGTTCACGGGCGGGCTCGAGAGCATGCCGCGTCCCGACGCGCAGCGGCTCGCCGAGCGCGCGGGTGCGCGCATCGCCGGCGGCATCAGCCGCAAGGTCACGCTGGTCGTGGCCGGCCCCGGCGCGGGCAGCAAGCTCGAGGACGCGACCCGGCTCGGGATCGCGGTGATCGACGAGGCCACGTTCCTCAAGCGGATCGGCGCGCGATGACCAACGCCGAGATCGCTCGCGTCCTGTCGCGGCTCGCGGTCATGCTCGAGATCGAGGGCGCGAATCCGTTCCGCGTGCGCGCGTACCGCGAGGGCGCGCGCGTCGTGGAATCGCAGGGCGAGTCCGTGGCCGCGATGGCCGCGGAGCCGGGGGCGCTGGAGGCGTTGAAGGGCATCGGCAAGGACCTCGCAGGCAAGATCCGCGACCTCGCGGCGACCGGCACCACCGAGATGTACGAGGAGATGCGCGCGCGCATCCCCGACGAGGTCGTGGGCTTCACCGAGCTGCAGGGCCTGGGCCCCAAGCGCGTGAAGACGCTCTTCGAGGAGCTCGGGATCCGCGACCGCGCCGCGCTCGAAGCCGCCGCGAAGGCCGGGAAGCTGCGCGGGCTCCCCGGCTTCGGCGAGAAGGTCGAGCAGAACGTGCTCAAGGCGCTCGCGACCGCCGAGCAGTGGGCGGGCCGCATGCTTCTCGCGGACGCGTGGCCGCTCGCGCACGCGCTCGCCGAGCGCGTGGCTGCGGTGAAGGGCGTGAAGCAGGCCGAGCTGGCGGGCTCGTTCCGGCGCCGCAAGGAGACGGTGGGCGACCTCGATCTGCTCGTGACGGGCGGCGATCCCGAGCGCGTGATGAGCGCCTTCGCGGAACACGCCTCCGTCGCGGAGGTGCTCGGGCGCGGCGAGACCAAGTGCAGCGTGCGCCTGCGCGAGGGGCTGCAGGTGGACCTGCGCGTCGTGCCCGAAGCGAGCTTCGGCGCCGCGCTGCTCTACTTCACCGGCAGCAAGGAGCACAACATCGAGCTGCGCAAGCTCGCGATCGAGCGCGGCTGGAGCCTCAACGAGTACGGGCTCACGCACGGCGAAAAGGTCGTCGCAGCCCGCACCGAGGAGTCCATCTACCGCGCGCTCGGCCTGGCGTGGATCCCGCCGGAGCTGCGCGAGTCGCGTGGCGAGATCGCGCTCGCGGCGGCGGACACGCTGCCCGAACTCGTGACGCTCGAGGACCTGCGCGCCGACCTGCACATGCACAGCACGCGCAGCGACGGCAAGGCTTCGCTCGACGACATGATCGCCGCCGCCGAGACGCGTGGTTACGAGTACATGGCGATCACCGAGCATTCCAAGGCGCTGGCGATGGCCAATGGATTCGACGCGGCGCGGGTACGGAAATCGGTGAAGGAGGTCGAGGCCGCGCGCGAACGCCACCCCGGCATCACCGTGCTGCACGGGCTCGAGGTCGACATCCTCGCCGATGGCGCACTCGACCTGGACGACGAGACGCTCGGGCTGCTCGACTGGGTGATCGTGTCCATCCATTCGCGGTTCGAGATGGAGCCCGAGGCGGCGACCCAGCGCGTCTTGAAGGCGATCGCGAACCCGTACGTGCACGCCATGGGGCATCCCACCGGGCGGCTCATCGGCTCGCGCGAGCCGGTCCCGTTCGACGTCGAGCGAGTCGCGGAGGCGGCTGCGAAGGCCGGCGTCGCCATGGAGATCAACGCGTCGCCCGACCGGCTGGACCTCACCGACGTCCACGCCCGGCTCGCCCGCGACCGCGGCTGCCGGATCGTGATCGACACCGACGCGCACTCGACGGCAGGGCTGGACCAGATGCGCTACGGCATCTTCCAGGCTCGGCGCGCCGGCCTGACGAAGGCCGACGTGCTCAATACCCTGCCCCTGCGCGCCTTCCGCGGCGCCATCCGCGCCCGCCCCGGCGGCCTCTCCGCGCCGCCCGCACGCCGGCGCGCCTCAAGCAAGCCCACGCGCAGCCGAGACTGACCCGCGGTGTGGGCCGCCGCACGACGCGACGGCCCCTCGATGTCGTCACCCCGGGGGATCCGTGCTGCCCTCCGCGAAAACGACCCGTACGCGGGCCGGATCATGCTGAGCCCCGAACTGCGCGTCCGCGTCGACGAGCGGCTGGACCGTGCGCTGCGCGAGCGCTCGGTCACCGCCGTCGTCGCCGTGATGTTCGGCGACGCGTGGCTCTGCGTGTTCACGCCGCTGCGCACGGACTATCCCGCGTTCGCGTGGGGCATGCTCGCCTGCATGGTCGCGTTCAGCACGGCCCGGATCGTCCTCTCCCGTGCCACGGTGGCGCGACGGTTCGCGAACGCGCGCCTGTGGCGGGCGGCGTTCGCCACGACCGTGGCCGGCATGGGCGCCTCCTGGGGAACGCCGCTGGTGTTCCTCACCGTGGCGTACGGCTTCGCCCCCGTCACCATGATGGCGCTGATCGCCAACGCCGGCATCATGGCCGGCTCGCTCGTCTCGCTGGCGCCCTGGTCGGCGCCGCTCATGATCAACCTGACGCTGCTCGGCGTGCCGTTCGCGCTCGTGGGCCTCACGAGTCCGCAGGCCGACTTGCGGAGTGCGGGACTGCTGGTTTCGCTCTACTACTCCTTCCTCGTGCTCTCCGGCCGGCGCGTGCACAACGACTTCGTCCGCGCCGAGACGCAGCTGCTCCGGCTCGCCGCGAGCGTGCAGGAGCGTGAGAAGGCCCGGCTCTCGGCGGAGGCCGCGAACCACGCGAAGAGCGAGTTCCTCGCGAACATGAGCCACGAGATCCGCACGCCGATGAACGGCGTGCTCGGCATGACCGAGCTCCTGCTCGGGACGCCCCTGCAGCCCATGCAGCGGGACATGGCCGAAACGGCGCGCAACAGCGCCCAGGGCCTGCTCGAGATCATCAACGACATCCTCGATTTCTCGAAGATCGAGGCACGCAAGATGACGCTCGACGCGATCCCGTTCGACCCGCGTGGCGTGGTCGAGGACGCCTGCAGCCTGATGGCACTCCGGGCACACGTGAAGGGCCTCGAGCTCGTGTGCGACGTCGAGCCCGCGTTGCCGCCCGCGATCGAAGGCGACCCGGGGCGGGTGCGGCAGATCCTCGTCAACCTGCTCGGCAACGCGATCAAGTTCACCGAAAGCGGCGCCGTGATCCTCAAGGCGCGCTGCATCGAGCGCGACGATTCGATCGCCCGGATCGCCTTCAGCGTTCGCGACACCGGCATCGGCATCCCCGAGGAACGCCGCGCCGCGATCTTCGAGAGCTTCACCCAGGCCGACGGCAGCACGACGCGCCGCTTCGGCGGCACCGGGCTCGGCCTCACGATCTCGCGGCAGCTCGCCGAACTCATGGGCGGCTCGCTCGGGGTCGAGAGCGAGCCCGGCGTCGGCAGCACGTTCACCATGGAGTGCCGCTACCCGATCGCGATCGGCGACGCGCCGCCCGCGCCGTCGACCGGCGTCGGCGAACGCCGCGCGCTGCTGTTCCTCCCGCCGGCGATCCCGCGCGACGGCACCGCTCGCTGGCTCGAATCGTGGGGCATGACGGTCCGCGTCGTCGAGAGCATGGAAGCCGCGATCGACGCGCTCGCCGAACCCGGCGCGCGCTGGGACGTGGCGTTCGCGCATCAGCGGCTGCCCGGCGACGGCGCGCGCGCGCTGGCCGCGTGGCTCCACGACCAGCACACCGCAGTGCCACTGATCTTGATCGGCGCGTCGCCGCACCCCGAGGACCGGACGGCGTTCGAACGTCTCGGCGTGCACGCGTTCGTGGGCCGGCCGATGCGCGTCGGAACACTCGCGCGCGCGATCGACGAGGGGCTCGGCGTGGTGCACGCGGAGCCCGAGACGCGCGGCGCGCCCGACGACGAGGTCCGGCTGCGCACCGACATGCGCGTCCTGCTCGTCGAGGACAACGTCGTGAACCAGAAGGTGGCGATGCGGCTGCTGGAGAGCCAGGGGCTGCATCCCGACCTCGCGACCAACGGGCTCGAGGCCGTGCGCGCGTGGGAGCAGGCCGACTACGACCTGGTGCTCATGGACGTGCAGATGCCCGAGATGGACGGCATCGAAGCCACGCAGGAGATCCGGCGCCGCGAGCTCGGACTCGCGCGACGCACCGTGATCGTCGCGATGACCGCCAATGCGATGAGTGGAGACCGCGAGCGCTGCCTGGCCGCGGGCATGGACGACTACATCAGCAAGCCGGTGAAGGCACAGCGCCTCTACGAGACGCTGGCAAAATGGGCCGGCAGGACCCGGGAGAGCGAGGCTGCCTGACCTCGCGCCCACTCAACGGAGGAGTCATGGCCACGGAGTTCGATTACGGACAGCTGGACGCCATCACCGGCGGCGATGCGGAGTTCGAGCGCGAAGTGCTCGAGGAGTACCTCGCCTCGGCGCCGCGCGATCTCGAAAAGCTGCGCAACGCGCTGTCGTCGAACGATGCGAAGGCCGTGGGCGCGACGGCGCACGCCCTGAAGGGCGCCAGCGCGACCATCGGCGCGAAGGGTTTCGCGGCGATCGCGCTGGAGCTGGAGCAGGCGGGCAAGAAGGGCGACCTGGCGGCCGTTCCCGCGACGCTCGCGCGCTTCGAGGCCGAGTTCACGGAACTCGCCGTCGTCCTCAAGAACCGGATCGGCAAGGCGGCTTGAGCCGGACGGCTCCGACGACGAAGGCCGGCGGGAGCGAGCTCCCACCGGCCTGGCGGTGTCGTCGGCGGTTCAGCCGATCTTCTCGGCGACGCTCTTGGCCTGCAGGAACAGCAGCAGGTAGTCGCGGCCACCGGCCTTGCTGTCGGTGCCGCTCATGTTGAAGCCGCCGAACGGGTGGCAGCCCACCATGGCGCCCGTGCACTTGCGGTTCAGGTAGAGGTTCCCGACGAAGAACTCGTCGCGGGCCTTCTGGATCTTGGCCGGGTTCCGCGAGAAGCACGCGCCCGTCAGGCCGTACTCGGTGTTGTTCGCGATCGCGAGGGCGTCGTCGAAGTCCTTCGCGCGGATGATCGCGAGCACCGGCCCGAAGATCTCCTCCTGCGCGAGGCGCGCCGTCGGGGCGATGTCGTCGAACACCGTCGGCTGCACGAACCAGCCCGTCGCGCCCGGCACGGGCCCGCCGCCCAGCAGCAGCTTGCCTTCCTTCTTCCCCACCTCGATGTAGTCGAGGATCGTCTTCATGGCGCGCTGGCTCGCGACCGGCCCCATGTAGGTGCCGTACGTCGCCGGATCGCCCACGTTCACGAACTTCGCGATCTGCGCGAGCAGCTTCTCGACGAAGGCGTCGTGCACCTTGTCCACGACGATCGCGCGCGAGCAGGCCGAGCACTTCTGGCCGCCGAACCCGAACGCCGACTGCGCGACGCCGAGCGCCGCAGCGTCGAGGTCGGCCTCGTCGTCGATCACGATGCCGTCCTTGCCGCCCATCTCCGCCACGACGCGCTTGAGCCAGATCTGGCCCGGCTGCACCTGCGCGGCGAGCTGGTTGATGCCGATGCCCACCTCGCGCGAGCCCGTGAACGACACGAACCGCGTCTTCGGGTGGCGCACGATCGCGTCACCGACCACGCCACCGCTGCCGGTGAGGAAGTTGATCACGCCCGCCGGGAGCCCGACCTCCTCCATGAGCGCGAAGAACTGCCACGCGATGCCCGGCGTGTCGCTCGCCGGCTTGAGCACCACGGTGTTGCCCGTGACGACCGCCGCGACGGTCATGCCGACGCAGATGGCCAGCGGGAAGTTCCACGGCGGAATCACGGCGCCCACGCCGATGGGCAGGTACACCATCGTGTCCTTCTCGCCCGGCATCTGGTGCACGGGCTGCGGCTGGTCGTAGCGCAGCATCTCGCGGGCGTAGAACTCGAGGAAGTCGATCGCCTCGGCGGTGTCGGCGTCGGCCTCGCCCCAGCTCTTGCCGATCTCGAGCACCATCCACGCCGAGAAGTGGTGGCGGCGCTCCTTCATGCGCTTCGCCGCCTCGACCAGGTACGCGGCGCGCTCGGCCGGCGCCACGCGCGACCACGTGCGGAACGTCGCGTAGGCGGTCTCGACCGCACGCTGCGCCTGGTCCACCGTCGCGCTCGCGAAGCGTCCGAGCACTTCGGACGGGTTCGCGGGGTTCGTGGACGCGAACGTGCCCGAGCCGCTCTCGCGCTGCCCGCCGATCACGAGCGAGTACTCGCCGCCGGCCTGTGCTCGCACGCCCGCGAGCGCGGCCTCGAAGGCGGCGCGGTGGGCGGGCTGCGAGAAGTCGACGTAGGTGGTGGGCGCGTAGGGCGGCAGCGATTCCAGCGAGACCGGCGCGAGGGTACCGGTGGCCGACGGATTCATGGGACCTCCTCGAAGTACGGCCCCGGCGGGTGGGCACCGGGGACGGGATGGCGTGCGGAAGGCGAGACGGCAGTCTAACCCGAATCCGGCACTCCCGCCCGGCCAGGGAGGGCCGGAGCGAGGCCATCTCCCGCGAGGGATCGCGGGGTTTCCGGGGCTTCCCCGCGCTTGTCGAGTTCCTGTCAACCGTGCAAGTGGCAGCCGAACTTGTGCGTTCCGGAGCGCACCCGCGATTGTGTGTTTGAACACATTCATGGTTACGAAATCCTGCAACGCCCCCCGAGCTTGCGCATCGTAAGCTCCCGACGGTCGAGAGGCACGAGCCCCCGCCGCCGCAGCATCTCGACCCCCGGTGCCGCCAGCCGGCCGCCGACCTTCGCTCCCACGTCAGAGGAGGATTTCCACGATGTCGTTCCGCCGAATCGCCCTCGCGCTCGTCGCCGTCGCGTCCATGGCTTCGCTCGCCGCCGCCGCTCCCGCCAAGTACACGGTCGACGCGGCCCACTCCGAAGTCGGCTTCGACGTGCGCCACCTGTTCAGCAAGGTGCACGGGCGCTTCAACACCTTCCAGGGCACGATCGTGTTCGACGCCGCGGATCCGTCCAAGATCAGCGTCGACGCCACGGCCGAAGCCAAGAGCATCTGGACCGACAACGAGAAGCGCGACGGCCACCTCCGCAGCGCCGACTTCTTCGCGGCCGATTCGTTCCCGACCCTGAGCTTCAAGAGCACCAAGGTCACCGCGGCCGGCAAGAACAAGTACAAGATCGCCGGCGACCTCACGATGCGCGGCGTCACCAAGCCGGTCGTGTTTGACGGCGAGTTCCTCGGCGCGGGCGCGGTCGGCGTGGGCGGCCAGAGCTGGGGCGGCAAGGCCGGCTTCACCGCGACCGCCGTCGTCAACCGCAAGGACTTCGGCATCAACTGGAACAAGGTGCTCGACAACGGCGGGATGATGCTGTCCGACGACGTCACGATCGTGCTGAACATCGAGGGCAACGAAGCGAAGTAGCCGCACCCCCGAGCGGTGAGGAGGGCCCGGTGGCATCACCGCCGGGCCCTTCCTTCTTCTCCCCCGGCGCCCGTATGCTGCCCGCCTCACGGGGAGGTGCCGGCATGAGCCACGCGATCGAACTCGAATCCGCCCGCCGCTGGAGCGCCGACGCGCTCGCCGCGCTGTTCGGCGCGGTCTACGCGGACTACTTCGTGCCGATCCACGTCGACACGGCCGCGTTCACCGGCATGATCGAGCGCTTCGACCTCGACCGGGACGGCTCGCAGGTCGCGGTGCGCGACGGCGAACCGGTCGGGATCGTCATGCTCGGGCTGCGCGGCGAGCGCGCCTGGATCGGCGGCATGGGCGTCGTGCCCTCGGCGCGGCGCGGCGGCACCGGCCGGCGGCTCATGCGGGCGGCGGCGGCCGCGGCTGCCCGCGCGGGCGCGCGCACGCTGCAGCTCGAGGTGCTCGAGCAGAACGCCCCCGCGATCGCGCTCTACGAGTCGCTGGGCTTCCGCGAATGGCGGCGCGTCGAGGTGTGGTCGCTGGCGAACCCGCTGCCCGCGGACGGCGCGCGCGCGATCGAGGTCGAGGACGCGCTGGCGTGGATCGCCGCGCACCGGCCCGCGCCGGAGCCGTGGCAGCGCGAATCCGCGTCCGTGCGCCGCTTCGCGTCGGCCGAGGCGCGCCTCGGCGGGCTGGAACTCGTGGCCGACGGCCGACGGGTCGCCGCCGCCGTCGGCATCGCCGTCGCCGGCCGCGCCTCGCTGCTGCAGGCGGCCGCGGTGCACGACGACGACGCCACGGCGCGGGCGCTGCTCGCCGGCGTGGCCGCGTGGGGCTCGCCCGTGCGCGCGCTCAACTTCCCCGCCGACGGCGCGGTGGCGCGCGTGATGCGCGCCGCGGGCGCCACGCGCGAGGCCGGCCAGCTCGAGATGACGCTGCCGCTCGGCGCCGCGGCATCGGCATGAGCACCGCCGCCGACGGCGCGCTCGTCCGCGAGGCGGCGGCCGCGATCGACGACGCGTACGCGGAACTCGGCCGGCGGGTGGCCGCGCTGACCCGCCGGGCGCGCGAGAACTTCGAGCGCGCCGACTGGCACGCCATGCAGCGCGACCACGGCCTGCGGCTCGATGCCTACGGCGACTGCCTGCGCGAGTCGCTCGCGCGGCTCGCCGACGTGCTGGGCGAGCGCGCGACCGATCGGCCCACCTGGACGCGGGTCCGCGCCGAGTTCGCGCGGCGCCTCTCGGGCCGCGGCGACGTCGAACTGGCGGAGACGTTCTTCAACTCGGTGACGCGACGGCTGTTCCACACGATCGGCGTCGATCCCGCGGTCGAGTTCGTCTCGTCCGAATCCGTCGCGCCGGCCTATGGCCCGCCGTGGAGCCTCACCGTGACGTTCGAGCGCGCGGGCGCGCCGCTGGACCGGCTCGTCCGGCGCACGCTCGAGCACTTCGCCTTCGCCCCCGGCTGGACCGATCTCGAGGACGACGCGGCCCGCACCGCCCGCGCGATCCGCGGGCAGGTGGGCGCGCTGCAGGTGCGCGCGATCGAGCTCGCCGCCGAGGTGTTCTTCCGCGGCAAGGGCGCGTACCTCGTCGGCAAGCTGCACACCGACGGCCCCTCGCTGCCGCTGGTCGTGGCGCTCCATCGCGGCGAGCCCGGCGTGTTCGTCGACGCGGTGCTGCTCTCCGAGGACGAGGTGAGCGTCGTGTTCAGTTTCGCGCGCTCGTATTTCTTCGTGCACGCGGAGCGCCCGCGCGAACTGGTCGACTTCCTGCGCTCGATCATGCCGCGCAAACCGCTCGCGGACCTCTATTCGGCGATCGGGCACGGCAAGCACGCCAAGACCGAGCTCTACCGCACCCTGCTCCACCACCTGGCCGCCTCGGACGACCGCTTCGAGATCGCCCCCGGGCAGCGCGGCATGGTGATGTGCGTGTTCACGCTTCCCGGCTTCGACGTCGTGTTCAAGGTGATCCGCGACCGCTTCGACTTCCCCAAGACCGTCACGCACGCCGAGGTGCGCGAGAAGTACCGGCTCGTGTTCCGCCACGACCGCGCCGGGCGGCTGGTCGACGCGCAGGAGTTCGAGCACCTCGAGTTCGCGCGCTCGCGGTTCGACCCGGCACTGCTCGAGGAACTCGCGAAGACGGCCGCCGAGAGCGTCGAGATCCACGACGGCCGCGTCGTGATCCGGCACCTGTACACCGAGCGCCGGCTGCAGCCGCTGGACCTCTACCTGCGCGAAGCCGACGGCGAGGGCGCCCGCGACGCGGTGATCGACTACGGCCAGGTCCTGCGCGACCTCGCGGCCACCAACATCTTCCCGGGCGACATGCTGCTCAAGAACTTCGGCGTCTCGCGGCACGGGCGGCTCATCTTCTACGACTACGACGAGCTCTGCCCGCTGGACGAATGCGTGTTCCGACGCCTGCCGGCCCCGTCCGGGGACGACGAGGAGCGGGCCGGGGAGCCTTGGTTCTTCGTGGGCGAGAAGGATATCTTCCCCGAGGAGTTCCGCTCGTTCCTCGGGCTGCGCGGCGAGCTGCTCCAGGTCTTCCTCGCGCACCACGAGGAGCTGCTCGACATCGCGTTCTGGCACCAGATGCAGGAGCGCCATCGGGCGGGCGAAGTACTCGACATCTATCCCTACAAGTCGTCGCGCCGGCTCCGGCCGCGCGCGTGAGCGGCCGGACCACCGATCCAGAGGAGATTCCGACATGGGCGTCACCACGGGCGAGCCGATCGTCCTTCGCGACGGCAAGATGACCGTCCCGAACCATCCCGTCATCCCGTTCATCGAGGGCGACGGCACCGGCCCCGACATCTGGCGTGCGTCCGTGCGGGTACTCGACGCCGCCGTGGCCAAGGCTTACGGCGGCCAGCGCTCGATCGCGTGGAAGGAAGTGCTCGCGGGCCAGAAGGCCTTCGACCAGACCGGCAACTGGCTCCCCGACGAGACGCTCGACGCGTTCCGCACCTACCTCGTCGGCATCAAGGGCCCGCTCACCACGCCGATCGGCGGCGGCATCCGCTCGCTGAACGTCGCGCTGCGCCAGATCCTCGACCTCTACGTCTGCCTGCGCCCCGTGCGCTGGTTCGTCGGCGTACCGTCGCCCGTCAAGCATCCCGAGAAGGTCGACATGGTGATCTTCCGCGAGAACACGGAGGACATCTACGCCGGCATCGAGTTCGCCGAAGGCTCCGAGGACGCGAAGAAGGTGCTCGAGTTCCTGCAGGCCACGTTCCCGAGCGCCTACAAGAAGGTGCGCTTCCCGGGCTCGAGCGGCATCGGCTTCAAGCCCGTCTCGCGCGAAGGCAGCGAGCGCCTGACCCGCGCCGCGATCGAGTACGCGATCGTCCAGAAGCGCAAGAGCGTTACGATCGTGCACAAGGGCAACATCATGAAGTTCACCGAGGGCGCGTTCCGCAACTGGGGCTACGCCCTGGCCGAGCGCGAGTTCGGCGGCAAGGTCTACACCTGGGAGCAGTGGGAGAAGACGAAGGCCGCGAAGGGCGAGGACGCCGCCAACGCCGAGCAGAAGGCCGCGCTCGCGGCGGGCAAGGTGCTGGTGAAGGACGCGATCGCCGACATCACGCTGCAGCAGGTGCTGACCCGTCCCGAGGAGTTCGACGTCATCGCGACGCTCAACCTGAACGGCGACTACCTCTCGGACGCGCTCGCCGCGCAGGTCGGCGGCATCGGCATCGCGCCGGGCGGCAACATCAACTACGTGACGGGGCACGCCGTGTTCGAGGCCACGCACGGCACGGCGCCCAAGTACGCGAACCTCGACCGCGTGAACCCCGGCTCGGTGGTGCTCTCGGGCGAGATGATGCTGCGCTACATGGGCTGGAACGAAGCGGCCGACCTCGTGCTCAAGGGCATGGACGGCGCGATCGGCGGCAAGCGCGTCACCTACGATTTCGCCCGCCTCATGGAGGGCGCGACCGAGGTGAAGTGCAGCGAGTTCGCCGACGCGGTGATCGCGAAGATGTAGCCTTCCGCGAACGCGGAGCGGCGACGGGCGGCCCCACGGGCCGCCCGTTCCGTTTGCGCGCGCGTCACGGCCCGACGCGCAGGAGCGCGTGGTCCTCCTCGCGCCACACCTCGGCGGCGCGGCCCGCGCGCACCAGCGCCGACAGGCCGTCGAGCACCGGCTGCGGCCAGTCGCCGCCGTCGAACCGCGGCGGCCCCGCGTCGTCGGTGAGCAGCACCCAGCGGATCCGATGCCGGACGAGATCGCGCGCGATCGAGTCCGGGTCCGACGTGAGGAAGAGCCCGACCGGCGGATCGGCCTGTCCGAACGGCACCGGCCAGTTCGCGGGCCGGCCCGTGTACCAGAGCACGTCGTAGGTCTCGCGAGCGAGCACGGTCTCGTCCGCCGGCACGTGCGCGCGGATCGCGGCGAAGGCCGCGTCCATCTCCACCGGCTCGTCGAGATCTTCGACGGCGCGCAGGCGTGGCATCGCGAGCACCGCCCACGCCGCGCACGCGAGCAGCGCCACGTCGAGGGCGCGCCGGGCGCGCGGCGCGTCCGCGAGCAGCCGCGCGGCCGCGACCGCGGCGAGCGCGCCGATCGCGACGACGAGCGGCAGCAGGTGTCGCGACGCGAGCATCGCCTGCAGCGGCGCCGCGGCGACAAGCGCCAGCCCGCCGAGCGCCATGCCGAGTTCGGCCGGGAACCTCCGGCGCGCGAACGCGGCCGCGATCGCGAGAAGCAGCAGCCCCAGGATCGCGATCCCGAAGCGGTGCGGCATCTCGCTCCAGAGCGCCATGGGCGACGGCGTGAAGTGACGCACGTTGAGCTGCATGAGCAGCGGGTGCACGCCGCGGCCCGCCATCGGGTAGAGCGGGCTGCCGAAGCGCTCGGCGCAGCGGGCGAGCCACGGCATCGCGACCCCGGTGGCGATGGCCGCGGCGATCGCGAGCGCCCGCCCCCGCGGCGCGTTCCGGCGCACGAACTCGACCACGGCGAGCGCCGCGAGCAGCGGCGGCAGCACGAGCGCCGAGAGCTTGGCCACGATCGCGAGCCCGGCGGCGATCCCGAGTTGCACCGCGTCACCACTGCGAGCGTCGCGCCAGGTCGCCGCGAGCCGCATCGCGGCCGCGGTCACGAGCAGCGTCGAGAGCGCCTCGACGTAGAGCCGCACGCCGTGCAGGGCGAGGAAACTCGTCGCGACGCAGGCCGCGACACCCCAGCGCGCCGCTCCCCGCGCCTCGAGCCGCGCGGCGCCCTGCGCGACCACCAGCAGCACCAGTGCCACGACGACGACGTTCACCAGGCGGAAACCTGTCTCGCCCCCGAACGTGAAGCCGAGGCCGCCGAGGAGATGGAAGAGCGGCGGGTAGAAGTACGGGAAGCCACCGTAGAGTCCCGGCACCGCGTCCGGGATCGTGCCGTGTGCGCCGATCCAGCGCGAGACCCACGCGTGGAAGCACTCGTCCGTCTGCAGCCGCGCGGCGAGCGCCTGCGGCACCAGCCGGGCGATCCACGCGGCCGCGAGCGCGAACACCGCGAGGTCGGCGAGACGGTCGTATCGATCGGGACGGGGAACGGATTCCGAGCGCACGCGCGCACCCTAGCACGCGGCCGAGGCCGCGGAAGGCCCGGCCGCGTTTGCGGCACGGGCCCACATGCGTCACGCTCCTGCGGCTCGCCGCCCCACACCGTCCCGGAGCCCGGCATGAACACGACCGCCCCCACCTGGAGCTTTCCGCGCTCGTTCTGGACCGCCAACGCGGCCGAACTCTGCGAGCGCGCGGCCTACTACGGCACCTTCATCGCGCTGCGCACGTACCTGCTGCGGGTCGTCGGGCTCGACGACGTGGGTGCGGGCTTCGTCGCCGGGCTCTTCGGCGCGCTGATCTACCTCTTCCCCTTCTTCACCGGCGCGGCCGCCGACCGCCTGGGCTTCCGGAACTCGCTCCTGCTGGCGTTCGCGCTGCTCGCGGCGGGGTACGGGATGCTGGGCGTCGTGCACGCGCTGGCGCCCGTGCTGTTCGGGCTGCTGCTCGTCGTGCTCGGGGGCGCGTTCGTGAAGCCCGTGATCACGGCCAACGCCGCGCGCTCGTCGTCCGAGGCGAACCGCGCGCGCGCGTTCAGCCTCTTCTACATGATCGTGAACATCGGCTCGTTCACCGGCAAGACCATCGTCGCGCCGATCCGGATCCAGATGGGCGTGCAGAACGTGCCCTTCTTCTCGGCGGCCGCGTCCCTCGTCGCGCTCGTGATCGTGGCGCTGCTCTTCCGCCCCACCGAGTCGTCCGAGGCGCGCCCGCGCAGCGTCGGCGAGACGCTGAAGGGCATGCTCACGGTGATGAGCAATGCGCGCTTCACCGCCCTGATCCTGATCACCGCCGGCTTCTGGGCGATCCAGGGCCAGCTCTACGCCTCGATGCCGGACTACGTGCTGCGCATGGCCGGCGAGACCTACAAGCCCGAGTGGTATGCCAACGTGAACCCGCTCGTCGTCGTGCTCGGCGTCGTCGGGATCACGCAGCTCGTGCGCAAGTGGGCGCCGGAGCTCTCGATCGCGATCGCGATGGCCCTGATCCCGCTCTCGTCGCTCGCCATGGCGGCGTCGCACCAGCTGCACGGCAACGTGAACGTGTTCGGGCTCTCGGTGCACCCGATCACCGCCATGATGGTGCTCGGGATCGCGATCCAGGGACTCGCCGAGTGCTTCCTGTCGCCCAAGTACCTCGAGTTCGCCTCGAAGCAGGCGCCCGCCGGGCGCGAAGGGCTCTACCTCGGGTACGCGCACATGAACACGTTCTTCGCCTGGCTCTTCGGCTTCGTGTTCGCGGGCTACCTGCTCAAGGCGTGGTGCCCCGATCCCCGGTCGCTCCCGGCCGCCTCGCAGGCCGCGCACGCGCTCGCGCTCGCCGGGCAGGGACCGATGCCGGTCGAGTACGCGCATGCCCACTACCTCTGGTACGCGTTCGCGGGCGTCGGCGCGATCTCGCTGGTGGCCATGCTCGTCTACATCGCGGTGACGCGGCGCGCCCCGGCTCGCCCGGCCGCCGCCTGAATCACCCGCTCGAGGACTCCCCCGCTCGTGAAGAACCCGCTCGCGCCGTTCGTCGACCATCGCCGGCTGCTGATCTTCGTGCTCATCCCCGGCTGGTGCGCGGCGTTGTTCCTCGCGCGCTGGTACCGCGCGGGGGTGCCCGGCTACGGCTTCCTCGCGCGCAACCTGGTGCTGGCCGCCATTCCCGCCGTCGCCGCGCTGCTGCTCGTGCGCGCGGATCGCGAGCGGGCGCCGCTGTTCGTGCGGGCCGCGTGGTTCGCGCTGTGGCTGCTGTTCCTGCCGAACGCCCCGTACATCGTCACCGATTTCGTCCACCTGCGCCCCGGCCCTCCCGTGCCCTTCTGGTTCGACATCGCGATGGTCTTCTCGTACGCGATCGGCGGCGTCGTGCTGGGCTACGCGTCGGTGGCGGACGTGCAGGGCGTGGTCTCGCGGCACGCGGGGCGCGTCGCCGGCTGGCTCGTCGCCGCGGGCTCGCTGCTGCTCGCGGGATTCGGCATCTGGATGGGCCGCTTCCTGCGCTGGAACAGCTGGGACGCGCTGCTCTCGCCGCGCGCGCTCGTGCACGGCGTCGCCCGCAGCTCGCTCGACTCGGGTGACGATCCGCGCTCGCTCGGCGTCACGCTCGTCTACGGCGTGGGCCTGGTGATCGGGTACGTCGTGCTGCACGCGTTCGTCCCGCACGCACCGCGGAGCCGCGACCCGCGCTGAAGCCCGCCCGGAACGGCGGACGTCTCAGAGCGTGTCGCGGCGCATCCGGTCCCGGGCGGTATCGCCCCGCGCGGCCGACTCGGCGACCGCGCGCACGCGCGTGTCGAACGGCTCCGCGAGACTGAACGTCACGTCGCCGGCCGCCATCGGCACGCCCCCGGACGTGTCGGCGAACGTCGCGGACGGCGCGCGATGCAGCGCCGGCGGCAGGGGCGGCGCCACGGCCGCGATCGCGGAACAGCCGACGACCGCCGCGACCGCGGTCCAGGCGGGTACGGGCCGCCTCCAGAACGGCGCGCGCACCGGCGCTTCGCGCGCGAGCGCCGCGCGAATGCGCGCCGCGAGCTCCGGCCGCGGTGCGGCCGCCACACCTCGCACGCCCGCGCGAAGTTCGAGCAGCTCGCGCTCGACGTGACGGCACGCTTCGCAGGAACCGATGTGCTCGTTGAGCTGGGCGTGCCGGTCGTCGTCGAGCTCGGCGAAGACGAGAGCTTCGAGGGCTTCGTGCGCCTGGTCACAGGACATCATGGGTGTTCTCCTCGTTCGGGGGCTTCGTCCCGTCGTTCGGCGTACTCCCGCAGCCGCCGTACGGCGTGGTGGATGCGGGACTTCACGGTGCCCACGGGGATCCCGAGGGCGCCGGCGATCGCGGCCAGGTCCATTTCCTCGCGCACCCGCAGCAGCAACACCGCGCGGTGTGCATCCGGCAGCGCGGCGAGTCCGTCGCCGAGCACTCGCGCGCCCTGCTCGGCCGCGAGCGCCCCTTCGATGTCGGGCGCGTGCGGGTCCGCGTGCTCGAGCGCCGCCGCGTCCAGCGGCGCCGGGGCGCGCGAACGCCGGCGCAGCTCGGTGAGCGCGAGGTTCGTCGCGATCCGGTAGACCCACGCGCGGAACGTCCCGCGCTCCTCGTAGCGGCCGATGTGCCGGTGGACGCGCAGCACCGTCTCCTGCACGAGATCCTCGGCCAGCATGCGATCGCGCGTCATGCCGGCGAGGTAATGGAGCAACGGCCCGCCGAAGCGTTCGAAGAAGGCGTCGAACGCGTGCGGGTCCCGGCGCCGGATGCGCCGGGCGATGTCGTCGTCGCTCTCGGGCGTCACCGGCCGCCCGTCGAGCCCGCGAGCTTCGTCCAGCGCGCGAGTTCCGGGGCGTGCGGATCGAATCCGCGCCAGAAATCCAGGAACTCGTGCGTGGATTCGGAGTGGTGGAACGTGGCGAGCCCGAGCAGGTCGTTCATGGACCGGCTCGCGCCCACGCGGTTTCCGGCGCGGACGCGGGCCTTCGCCAGCATCCACTCGCCCGCGCCGTAGTTCGTCACCAGCGGACGCAGCGCCGACCAGGCATTCCAGTCGAGTGCCGGGCTCGTCGCGCTCTGGAGCCGGTAGGTCTCGCCGAAGTTGCGCTGCAGCCGGGCCGTATCCGCGACCGTCTCGAGCGCGCCGCGCTTCGTGCGGTAAACGAGCCCTTCGACCGACAGCCTCGCCCCGACCGCCTTCGCGTCCATCGGCACCGTGACTGCGACGTAGACGGGCCGGACGAGCGTGCCGGCCAGTGCGGCGCGCACGACCTCCTGCATCGCCTGCGTCGACGTCTCGAAGTCGCGCTCCCGGCCCTCGAGCAGTGGCACCGGCACCGGATCCGGCCCCTGGCGCAGGGCTCGGCGGTACCACTCCAGGGTGAGCATGCTCAGGTTCACGACGGTCACGTCGGTGCGGAAGCCCCGCGCCACCTGCAACGCGATCGCGGGATACGTGTCGTTGTCGCCGTTCGTGAACAGGATCGCGTGCGGCGCGAGCCCGACGAGCTCGTTGTAGGCGAAATCGCAGAGCGGCTCGGGAATCCGGCCGCGATCCAGCAGCGTCGCGAGCTCGCGCTCGGCACCGCCGCGATCGCCGCGGGCGAGGCGCAGGACCCAGAGCCGCACGTGCGCGTCGTCGCAGTCGGGATTCTCCACGAGCGCATGTTCCAGCAGCCGGATCGCCTCGTCCGGCGAGTCCGTCCCCTGGCCCGTCCAGACGCTCCAGCGGTGCCGCGCCAGTTCCGTGCAGGCGTCCGGGTCGTCGGGGTCGAGCTGGTACGCCTTCTCGGCCCAAGGACCGGTCACCGCGGGAAGGTCTCCGGCATACGAACCCGCCTTGGCGAGCTGCGCCCAGGCGTGCGCGTCGGTCGGGTGCGCCTCCGCCCATGCCTTCCACTCGTCGCGCAGCTTCACGTACTCCGGGCGCGAGAACATCTTCTTGCGCATCGGTTCGACGCGCTCCGGCGGGCCTGCAACGGCCGGGGTCGTCCCGGCCCACGCGAGCACGGCGAGTGTGATCGCCAGCATCCAGCTTCCGAATCGCGGCATCGGCGGCCTCCCGTCGGGTTCGGGGCCGCGCGGACCCGCGCGCGGCGTCCCATCCACCGATCAGAACGCCCCATGCCCCCGGATGGTTCAAACCGGGTCGCGAGATTTGTCCGGGGCCACACGTTTGCCGCACCACCCGGAACGACGAACGGGCCCGGCGCGCGTGCGCCGGGCCCGTCGATCCCACCGCCGGAGCCTCACTTCGCCGCGAAGACCTCCTCCAGGAAGTCCCGCATCGCGCGCCACGAGCGCCGGTCGGCGTTGGCGTTGTAGGCGGCGCCCTTGCTGTTGTCGGTGCCCGCGCGCTTGTCGGTGAAGCTGTGCACGGCGCCGCTGTACTGGACGAGCTGCCAGTCCACGTTCGCCGCGCGCATCTCGTCCATGAAGCCCTTCAACTCGTCCTGCTTCACGTACGGGTCGTCGGCGCCGTGCAGCACGAGCACCTTGCCCTCGATGTTCTTCGCGTCCTCGGGCGTCGGCGTCGCGAGCGAACCGTGGAACGTGACCACGCCCAGCACCGGCGCGCCGCTGCGCGCGAGTTCCAGCGCGCCGGCGCCGCCGAAGCAGTAGCCGATCGCGGCGAGCTTGGCGGGGTCGGCCTGCGGCCGCGAGGCGAGGTAGTCGAGTCCCGCGCGCACGCGGGCGCGGAACAGGCCGCGGTCCTTGTAGTACTTGCCGGCCTCGGCGCCCGCCTCCTGCGCGTTCGCCGGCCGCACGCCCTTGCCGTAGACGTCCGCAGCGAGCGCCACGTAGCCCAACGCCGCCAACTGCTCGGCGCGCATCTTCTGGTAGTCGGAACAGCCGAGCCAGTCGTGCACGATCAGCACGGCGGGCCGGCGGCCCTGCACCGCGTCGTCGTACGACAAGTAGCCCTGCAGGACGGTGTCGCCCTGCTTGTACTCGACGACCTGCGTCGTGACCTTGGCCATGGCCTCGCTCGAAAGGGTCAGGAACGCCAGCAGCAGCACCCACTTCCTCATCGCTCGCTCCTCGGAGAACGGTTCGGGGGTCGGCCCGCGCGCATCGTGGACGCGGTCGGCTCTTGGGATTCCGCCGGCGGCCCGGCGATTCGTGGCCCGGAGCCGTGACGAACGCCGGATCGCGGGGTCACACGTCGTGGCGAACGGCGGCGCGGCCCGGCGTTCCGCACCGAGTCCCCACCGATCCCGCCGTCACCCGCCTCATCGAGCGGAGGAATACCATGCATCGATCCCGAACTCTCCTCGGGATGCTCGCCACTGCGACCACGATCGCTGCGCTCGCACTGGCGCTGGCGCCACCCGCCGGCGCCGGCGAAACGAAGCCGCAGGACTTCGCCACCGTGGGCGCCGTGCCGGCACCCGGCCCGGAACACCATGCCCCCGGCACGCTGCCGCTCGCTCCTCCTGGAACCGCGACGCTCGTGCAGGCCGCGCCACCCGCGGCCACGGCCGCTCCGGCGCGCGTGCAGCAGCCCGCGGCGCCGGCGACACCGGTCCCGGCCGCGCCCGCTCCGTGGAGTCCGCCCGCCGGCGCGCTCGTCTTCACGCCGGGCGAGAAGGGCAACGAATGGAACACGATCGGCCCGGCCTCGTCGGCGAACGCCCCGGCTCTTGCGCCCGAGTTCGCGCCGGAGCGCGCGACGGCGCGCTGGGACGCCGCGCAGGTCTCCGCCGCGCTGCGAGCGATTCCGCGGCCCGACTGGAGTGCCTCCTTCCCGCCACCGCTGCGCGCGTTCGGTACGACCGTGCCGCCCGCGGCCGGCACCGCGATCGCCGTTCCGGCTCCACCGTCGGCCGCGACGCCGCTCACCGGCACGCGCCGGCCGTTCGCGCCCAAGGCGCGCGAGGTCGTGACGTCGGAAGCGCGTGACCCGGCCCTGCCCCCGCAGGGCAGCGAGCGCAAGGAGGGCGCACGATGAACCTCCGGACGCTGCGCCTCGCCCTCGCGGTCGTTCTCGCCACGATCGCCGTCGTCGCGCCGCTCGCTCGCGCGGCCTGTTCGTACTACCCGATGACCAACGGCACCACCTACCTCTTCATCACCACCCCGCAGAACGCCGTCGCCACGATGGGGAGCGGCAACTGGTCGCTCTTCGCGTGCAACGCCGTGATGCCCGGCGAGGACTGGGACCTGCGGCTCTACCAGAACACGGCCGCGGACCCGGCTTGCGTCGCCAACCCGCTCGCCACTTCGACGGCGGGCACGGGCCAGGTCGACGTGATCGTCGGCGACTGGACGCACAACGCCGCCGGGGACTACTACCCGCAGGCCTCGCGCTTCTACGGCGGCGGGGCCGGTGCCCTGGCGCAGTGGAAGAACTCGAACGGCACCCTCACGCTCAACGGCATGTTCGGCTCGACGAACTTCACCGCGTCCGATCTCGCCGTGATGTGGACGATCGACCTCACCGGCGGCGTTCCCGTCTCGATCGACTTCCACTCGTCGAAGCTCGACGCCTCCTACTCGCCGAAGCTGCTCGTCTTCCGCAATCCGGGAACGGGCAGCTACTTCGCGGGCCGCGGCGCGGCCATCGCGACGCTCTCCTCGGCCGACACGCTGGCCGTCTGGACGCCGCCGGCGACGGGCACCTACGCGATGGTGTTCGTGAACGACGGCGGCGGGCACGGCCAGGTGTCGCTCGCGGTCGGGAACTGCGACGCGATCACGCTCACGCCCGGCGTCATGGTTCCCGTGACGCACTGGTACTCGCACCTGAAGTTCAACGCGACGACGGCCAACTGGGGCACGCTCGGCGTCAAGAGCGACCAGTGGATCGGACTCGACTACTACACCGCGCTGCCCGCGAGCCCGTTCCCCGGCTGCTTCGGGACCTACCTGGGCCAGTCCTCCACGAGCCCGCCGAACATCGCGGGGGTCATGGGGAACTTCCGCCTCGCCGCGACCGGAACCTACGGAGTCGACGTGAGCGCCCGGGAGGGCTCGAACTCCCGCGCCGTGTGGCGGGCTCCGGACGGCACGCTCGCGGTGAACGGTGCCCCGGCGTCGATGTCGCTCACGGCCGACGATTTCATCCGCACGTACGAAGTGACCCTGGTCGCCGGAGTCCCCTATGCGATCGCCTTCGACCAGTCGGGGACGGACCTCCGGATGGAGTGGTTCTCTCCCGACCCCGCGCACCCGATGCAGGGCATCTACGGCACGCCGATCCCGCTCACGGAATGCCACACCCTGACGCCCTCGATCTCGGGCACCTGGGCCGTCATCGTGACGAACGGCACCGAATCGTCCGCGACGGCCACGCTCGGGATCGCCCAGGCGCCTTGCGACTGCCCCTCCACCATCGCGTACGACCTTCCCGTGACCATGACGGCGACCGACAGCTACTGGCGGGTCGATCCGCGCGGCGGCTCGTGGAACGTGATCGCCACGCGCGGCACCACCGCCTCCGACGACTGGGACCTCGGGGTGTACTCCCAGTCGACCGGCGCGGCCGCTCCCACATGCTTCGGCTCGCTGCTCACGTCGTCGGCCGCCGGCGTCGGCACCGTCGACATGGCCGTCATCGACGCCGCGCACACGCCGGTCTCGCGCTACTTCATCGACGCCCGGCGGTACGCGGGCACGAGCGGCGTCGTGGAGTGGGACTATCGCACCGGGACGCTGTACGAGAACATGCCGTTCCAGGAGGCGAGCTTCACGGCCAACGACCTGATCGACACGTACATCGCCACCATGACCGCGGGGACCACGTACCAGATCGACACCTGGGTGACGCCCGGGTCCGGCGCGAAGTTCCTGGTGTTCGAGAACACCGCGGGGGGCGCGTACGCCGTCGGCCGCTCGCAGGCGAAGCTCATGATCACGACCAACGGCTCCGCCACGTACACGGCGACGGCCACCGGCACGCACACGATCGTCTTCGTCAACGACGCCGGAACCAGCGGTGTGTACCGCGTGCACTTCGGCAGCTGTACGACGCCCACGGCGCTGACGACGGACACGCCGCAGACGGCCAGCCACACGGGCCAGCCGTTCACGTTCGCGCCCGTCGCGAACGGCTGGGCGGCGATCGGCGCCCTGGCCACGTACGACACCCACGGCATCAGCGTGTGGAACGCGACCGGGACCAGCTGGCCGGGGTGCGGGACGGGACTGCTCGGCTCCAGCGCCGTCCCGTCGATGCCGTTCGTCAACTTCGTGGTGGGCGACTTCTGGCACAACGCCGCGCGCACCTACTGGGCGTCCGTCGACCAGACGTCCGGCACGGTGAACGAAAGTACGCCCGTCGAGTGGTCGTCGGGCACGACGCAGGTGGTCGCGAACGACAACGCGGTCGTCACGGCGACCCTCGGTGGCAATCAGGTCCTGAAGGCCTACTCCACCTACCTGCTGGCCGGGCGCACGTTCCGGATGCAGCTCTCGCACACCGGCTCGGGAAACCTGCACGCGCTGCTCTTCCGCAACGTCGGCGGGGGCACGTACTGGGCGCCGCGCGACTCGGCGTGCCTCGACGTGGCCGCCGGCGGCTACGGCAGCTACACCAGCACCCAGTCGGGCT
This sequence comes from Candidatus Eiseniibacteriota bacterium, assembly GCA_044223005.1. Lineage (GTDB taxonomy): Bacteria > Eisenbacteria > RBG-16-71-46 > RBG-16-71-46 > RBG-16-71-46 > CAIXRL01. The sequence goes on along the minus strand of JBGAML010000002.1, from coordinate 106,481 downwards.
GGTACGGCATCGTGGTCGTCGACGACGACGCCGCGACGGACACGTACACGCTCGGCCTGTGGACCTGCTGGGACGCGTCGCCGCTCAGCAGCGGGGTCGCGGGTTCGGTGACGCCCGCCGACTACGTCTCGTTCACGCAGTCCTGGTACTACTGGACCGCCATCGGCGTCCGCAGCACGTCGGACTGGGACATCGTCGTGAACTCGAGCCCGACCGGCGCCGATCCGCCGGCCTGCCAGTCGGGCATCCTCGCGACCTCGACGGGCGTCGGCGTCGCCGACTTCGTCGTGGGCGACTTCAACTCCGGCGCGAATCCGCTCGGCACCTACTACGCGCACCTCTACCGGTTCGCCGGCACGGGGTACGGCTCGGTCGAGTGGGACAGCGATCACGACCTGCTCGTGACGAGCGGCGGCTCGATCCGGCGCACGTTCAGTGGCAACCAGGTGCTGGACTGCTCGGACGTCCGGCTCGTGGCGGGGCAGGCGTACAACATCTCGTTCACCCGCTCGCCGGGGCTGGATGCGAAGGTGCTCCTGTTCCGCAACGCCGCCGGGGGCGCGTACTGGGCGGGCCGCGGCGCCGCGGTCTACGCGGCGAGCGGCAACGGCACCTACACCGCGCCGTCGACCGGCTACTACGGCCTGGTCGTGGTCAACGACAACGGTGCCGAAGGCCAATACGACCTCGGCGTGAGTGCCGCCGGGGTCGAGTCGCCGCCGCGGGCGCTGCCGTCCGTGACCTCGCTGCACGGCGTGAGCCCCAACCCGGCGCGCGGAAGCACGCGCGTCGACTTCGCGCTGAACGCGCCGGCGCGCGTGCGGATCGAAGCGCTCGACCTGGCCGGACGCGTGATCGCCCGGATCGAGGAGTCGGACCACGCCGCGGGCGAGTGGAGCGCGACGTGGGACGGCCGCACGATCGCGGGGCAGCGCGCCGCACCCGGCGTCTACCTCGTGCGGATGCTGATCGACGACCGCGTGATCGGGCAGCGCAAGCTGGCGCTCGTCGACTGACGCGGCGCACGGCGCGAGCGGGGCCGCCCTCCGGGGCGGCCCCGTTCGTTCACGCCGGGGCTGCGGGTGCGATCGCCCGCATCGCCTCGAGCAGCTGCTGCGGCGAGTACGGCTTGGTGAGGAACGGGAGCGCCGCCAGTTCGTGCTGGCCACTCAGGTCGAGCGAATACCCGCTCGTGAGCACGAGCCGCGCGCCCGGAAGCGCACGGCGGAGCGCCTCGACCACCTCCCGCAGCGGCGGCCCCGGCATCGTCATGTCGAGAAGCACCGCGTCGATCGCACCGGTGTGCGCGGCGACCGCCTGCATCGCCTCGCGTCCGTCGGAGGCGCGCAGCACGTTCCAGCCCACGCGCTCGAGAATCCGAGCCGCGAAGTCGCGCACGACGGCTTCGTCGTCCACGACCAGCACGGTGCGCGGCGGGGCCTCGCCCGCGCGGGGCATCGCCTCCGCGTCGCCCTCCCGAGCCACCGCCTGCCCCGAACTGGCCGGCAGGTGCACGCGAAACGTGGTCCCGGCGCCCGGCGTGCTCTCGACGTCGACCCAGCCGCGATGCTGGGAGACGATGCCGTAGACCATCGCGAGCCCGAGACCGGTGCCGGCGCCGACGGGCTTGGTCGTGAAGAAGGGCTCGAAGATGCGCGGCAGGACGTCGGCGGGAATGCCGACGCCCTCGTCGGACACCTCGATCCGCACGTACTCGCCCGGCACGGCCCCGACGTCGGTGCCGCGCGGAGCGTCGAGCGTGGTCCGCCGCGTCGTGATGCGCAGCGTCCCGCCTTCGGGCATCGCGTCGCGCGCGTTGACGCAGAGGTTCAGGAGCACCTGCTGGAGCTGGGTCGGATCGACCTGCGCCCGCGGCAGGTCGTCCGCGGTCTCGAGCACGAGCTCGATCGTCGCGGGCAGCGCGCGGCGCAGCAGCGCCGCCGCCTCGCGAACGCTCTCGTTCACGTCGACCGCACGCGGATCGCCGCGCAGCATGCGGCTGAACGCGAGCAGGCCCCGCGTGAGCTCGGCGCAGCGGGCCGCGGCGAGCCGCGCCACGCGCACGTGCTCCAGGCGCGGGTCGTCCCCGGGCATGTCCTCGCGGAGCAGGTCGAGGTGCCCCAGCACGCCGGTCAGCTGGTTGTTGAAGTCGTGCGCGATCCCGCCGGCGAGCGTGCCCACGGTTTCCATCTTCTGCGCCTGCCGCAGCCGCGCCTCGAGCTCGTGCTGCTCCGTGACGTCGGCCACGGCGCCGACCATGCTCACCGGCTGTCCCGCGTCGTCGTACCGGAGCACGCCGCGATCGCGGACCCACCGCCACCGCCCGTCCTTGTGCCGGATGCGGCTCACGTGATCGAACACGCGGTGCTCGCGGCGCGCGGCGGTCATCTCGGCCTTCGACGCCGCGACGTCGTCCGGGTGCGTGATCGCATCCCACTTCTCGTTGCTGTCGATCTCCTCGGGCGCGTACCCGAAGACGCTCGTCACGGAATCGCTGAAGCGGCACGCGTCCGTCGTCATGTCCCACGCGTAGACGGCCTGGCCGGTGGCGAGCGACGCCTTCTGGAAGCGCTCCTCGGATTCGCGCAGCTGCCGGAACGCGCGCTCGAGCGTGCGGCGATCCTGCACCACCGCGACCACGGCATCGAACTCGGGCCCGCCCGAGATGTTCATCGGGTGCGCCGTGGTCACCACGGGGACGCGAGTGCCGTCCGGCTGCACGTAGACCACGTCGTCGGCCTCGACCGAGCGCCCCTCCGTGAGCGCGCGCTCGATCGGCAGGCGCTCGATCGGGTAGGGCCGGCCCGCGTCGGTCTCGATGTGCGTCGCGACCTCGCGCAGCGGCCGGCCGATCGGGACCGGGTAGCCGCCCAGTTGCCGCAGCGGCTGGTTCGCGTACAGCACTTCGAGCGTGCGCCGGTCCACGACGAGCACGCCCACCGGCACCGTGCGCATGAGCCCGTCGAGCAGCGCCTGCTGGCGGCGCAGCGCCTGCTCCGTCTCGTCCACGTGCCGCACCATGTCGTCGAACGCGCGCCCGGCGCGGCCGAGTTCGTCGTCGCCCCAGACGCCGGCGCGGACGCGCAGGTCTCCCGCCGCTCCGCGCTCGGCGGCGCCGGCGATCTGCAGCGCGGGCCGGGCGACCCGGAAATGCAGGAAGAGCGTCACCGCGACGATCGCGGCCAGCGACACCACGCCGATCAGGAGGTAGAACTCGAACGTCTGGCGGCGCACGTCGGCGACGAGCGGGCGGAAATCCAGCGTCGCCAGGAGCACGCCCTCGCCGGTGACCTCGCCCTGCGGATCGATCGAGCCGGCGCGCACCGGGATCGCGAGCACGGTGCGCCCGTCCGCGTCGTGGCGCGTCACGGAGCGGTCGAGCTGGACGGCTTCGCGGACGAGGCTCGCGGCGCCGAGCACGGGGAACGAGTCCACCGGCTGCCCGACCCAGTCGCGATGCGTGGACGCCTCCATGCGTCCGAGCGGATCCACGTAGGCCGCGACGTCGAGATCCGAGACGGCGCCGAGTTGGGCGATCATCTCGTGCATGCTGTCGCGCTGATCGCGGTACAGCAGGTCAGCCGCGACGCGCGCCACGGCGTTGAGCGACGTGCGTGCGGCCTGCTCGCGGCTGGCGAGCGCCGTGCGGGTCGTGCGACCGAGCGCCACCCAGAGCGTCGCGGAGTAGACGACGATGCCGACCACCACGAGGAACGCCGGCAACTGGAAGCGGACGCTGTCCCGCAACCGGCTCATCGCAGGGCCCTCGCCGGAGACGCGAGCCAGTCCGCGGTCGCGGGCACGCCCCCGTCGACGCCGAGAGCCCCCCACCGCCGCTCGACGCGGTGGACCTGCGCCGCGAGCGGCGCGGCGCCGCGCCGCATGCGATCGCTCTCGGCACGGGTCAGGAACGTGACCGGGCCCGCCGCGAGCGCGGCGTGCCGACGCAGCGAATCATGCGCCGCGAACCATGCGTCGACGACGTGCGAGACCTGGGCGCGCGCGCGATGTTCGGCGAGCGCGCTCGCGACGAGCACCAGGTACTCGCCATCGCCCGCGGGCCGCCAGGAGCCGAGCACGTGACCGCCGGCCGCTTCGGCCTCGCCCGCGAACGGCCCGTACACCAGCACCGCATCGGCACGCCCGTCGTGGATCGCCTCCGGCATGCATTCGGCATCCATCAGCCGCATGCGAACGTCGGTCAGCGCGACACCCTCGCGCGCCAGCAGTGCGCGCAGCGCCGAGACCGATCGCCGCCCCGACTCGACTGCGACCACCCCGCCGCGCAGCTCCGCGATCGATCGCACGCCGCCGCTCGCGACGAGCCGGACGGGCTCCCGGCTCTCGCCGACCACGGCGAGCACGCGCGCGTGTGCGGGGGGCGCCGCCAAGGCGAGCGCGTCGTCGAGCGGCAGGGTCGCGACGTGCACATTGCCGTCGAGGAAGGCGTTCCGCAGGTCCTGGTAGGACTCGAACTCGACGACCCCGACCTGCTCGCCGTCGAGCATGCCCGACGCCCGCGCGTAGGCGATCGGCTGCTGCTCGGGCAGCTCCACGCTGCCGACGCGGACGCGCGTGCCGCCGACGTGGATCGCCGGTGGAATCGCGTAGGCGGCCAGCAGCAGCAGTGCGACGCCGAGCACGACGAGCACGAGCCCGCGCGTGCCACTCGGTGCGGCGCGTGTCATGACGTTGAAGGCTCCGGCGAACGGGTCTTCACCGCCGAGGGGTCGGCGAGGAGGGGCAGACCGATTTCGGCCCGGTGAACACGAACGGAGCTTCCGCTCCGAACCGGAAGGAACCGAGACCGACAGGCACGGCTCTTTCCCTCGGAGCCTAACACGCGAACGCCGTCTCACGGCAATCGCCGCGCGGTTCCGTGAAAGTCCGGCGCGCGCGCGACCGTCAGCGCACGACGAGCGATTCGGCGAACACGACCTCGCAGGCACCGTCGCCGGTGTCGTCGCGGCTCGTCGAACTCGTCCAGCTCCAGCCGTCCGCCCCGCGCACGGACACGAGCGCGCCCGAGAACTCGACGACGTCACCCGCGCGGACGCGGCCGATGCGCGCACGCACCTCGGGCGTCGCGGGAATCAGGTGCATGTTGGCGCTGTTCGCGGAGATCTCCTCGAGCTCGATCGGCGGGTCGTGCGTCGACCACATGTAGTAGCGCCCCATCTGCGTGATCGAGATCTTCTTCAGCACGTCCGAATCGGACATCGGCCCCCAGCCCAGCGCGAGATCGACCGGTGCGAGCGCGGTCTCCCTCCCCAGCCAGTAGCGTCGGGTCGACAAGACGCGAGCCACGACGTGGAAGCGGGCGAGCGGCGTGAGCGAGCAGCCGCGGAACTCGAACGCCGGCGCGTTCACGAGGTCGTCCTGCACGGGCGCATCCGGCGCCACGGGCCCCGGCGGCAGGCGGCGCGCGCACGCACCCGCGAGAAGGCCGGCGGCGAGCACGAGCGCCGCGGCGCGCGCGACGATCCCGGCACCGCCTCCGGCGGTCGACGAGCGAAGCAGAAACATCCGGCCCCCGATCGTTCCGTCCGGCGCACGCGGCGATTCGGCAACCACCGATGGAGCCACGTCGAGCGCCCGGGCCACTCTCTCAGCCCGGAACCGCTCGCGCAAGTCCTTGGACGGCAACACGCTCGCAAGGATGTGGGGCGCCGGAAATAGCGCTCTTGAGAGTCCGCTCGCCGGCCGAAAACCCGCATACCCCCCCCCGGGGCAATTCACGGCGTACAGGGAGGTTGTATGCGGAGCACACGGCTGCTCGCCGTGGACGACAACGAACGGAATCTCGCCATCCTGCGCAAGACGCTCGCGCCGGAGTTCGAGGTGGTGTGCGAGAACTCGGGGGAACGCGGCATCGAGACGGCGCTGCGGATCCGTCCCGATCTCGTCCTGCTCGACGTCATGATGCCCGGAATCGACGGCCACGAGACCTGCCGCCGCTTGCGGCTGCTCCCCGAGCTCGCCGGAACCAAGATCATCATGGTCTCCGCAAAGGCGCTCACCTCGGAGCGGCTCGCCGGCTACGAAGCGGGCGCCGACGACTACGTCGTCAAGCCCTTCAACCAGGACGAACTCCTCGCGAAGGTGCGCGTCTACACGCGCCTGAAGGCCGTCGAGGAGCTCGACCGCCTCAAGTCCGACCTGCTCGGGCTGCTGAGCCACGAGACGCGGACGCCGCTCACGAGCATCCTGAGCCCGGCGCAGATGCTGCTCGACGACCCGGCGCTCGGGCCCGAGCAGGTGGAGCTCATTCGCACCATCGAGCGCGGCGGCCGGCGGCTGCTGTCGCTGATCGAGAAGGTGCTGTTCCTGAGCCAGCTCAAGGCGGAGACGGTCCGCTACGATGTGCAGGATCTCGACCTGCGCTCGCTCTGCGAGACGGTGATCCGCCGCTTCGACCGCACCGCGCGCGAGGCGGGCGTCACGGTCGCGCTGGAAGCCGACAGCCCGGCGATCGTGCCCGGCGACGCGCAGCACCTGCAGACGGTGCTCGAGATCCTCCTGGACAACGCCGTCCGTCTCACGCCGCGCGATGGCCGCGTCAGCGTGAAGATCGCCCGAGACGACTGGCGGATCACGCTGCTCGTCGTCGACCAGGGGCCGGGCATCGCGGCCGAGACCCTGCCCCGGCTCTTCGACGAGTTCGTCGTGGGTGACCTGCGCTTCCACCAGAAGGGACACGGCCTCAGCCTCGCGATCGCCCGCCTCATCGTGGACCAGCATCACGGCGACGTGTTCGCGGCTTCCGGCGACGGCGTCGGCGCCACGATCGGACTCCACCTGCCGGCCACCGCGGCGGCGAAGAAGGCGGCATGACCACGAAGCCGCAGCCGGCGGGATCCGCGGCATCCCCGCCGTCGCCGCCGACGGGTCACCAGCGCTGGAGCGTGCAGACGCGCGCCGGGGTGCTGCTGATGGCGACGGCGGCCGTGCTGCTCATGCTGATCCTGTGGGCCGACCACCAGCAGGCGCAGCAGGTCAACGCGCTGTTCCGCGATCGCGTGGCGCAGAGCCAGCAGGTGCTCGGCAAGCTGCTCGACCTGCAGGCGGAGGGTGCCGCCGGGCACGCCGAGGACTACACGCGCTGGGACGAGATGGTCGACTTCACTCACCGCCCCGACCGCCACTGGGCGCAGATCAACGTCGACCCGACGCTGGGCACCTTTCGCCTTGACGGCGCGTGGATCGTCGGCACGGACCTCGGGGTGCTCTACGCGGCCAACCTCGCCGAGTCACCCGCGCTGCGCGAACTGCCCGCGCCTCCCGCGCAGCTGGGCCCGCAACTCCGCCGCGAACCGTTCTCGCACTTCTTCGCGCGCCGGTCCGGCCAGGTCGTGGAGGTCTGGACCGCACCGGTGCAACACAGTGACGATACGCTGCGCAACGGTCCTCCTCACGGCTACTACCTCATCGCCCGGGTCTGGAACGCCGACCGGCTGCACCGGCTCTCCCAGGTCGGCGACGGCACCGCGGCACTCGTCTCGCCGCGGCCCGGGCCCGCCCGCCCGAACGGCGACTGGCACAACGGCATCGTCGAGGCGACCGCCCAGCTGCCGGGTCTCGACGGCCGGCCGGTGGCCACGCTCTCGTTCCGCACCAACAATCCGGTGATCGCCAACGTCCATGCCTCGATGCAGCGTTCCCACCGGGCGATGGTCGCGGGCACGCTCGTCGTGCTGCTGCTGTCGTGGATCGCGCTCGGGGCCGGCGTCGGGCGGCCGCTGCTGCGCATCACCACCGCCCTTCGCAACCAGGATCCCGACGGACTGCACGAGACGGCGAAGCGCCACGACGAACTCGGTCATCTCGCCCAACTCGTCGAGGAGTTCTTCGCCCAGCGCGACGGGCTGATTCGCGCCCGCGCCGCGGCGGAAGCCGCCATGCGCGCGAAGTCGCTCTTCCTCGCGAACATCTCGCACGAACTGCGGACGCCCATGCACGGCATCCTCAGCTTCGCCCGCTTCGGCGTCCGCGACGCGGCCACCGCCGACCGGCAGGAGCTGCAGGAGAACTTCGAGCACATCGAAGCCTGCGGCGACAGCCTGCTCACGCTCCTCAACGACCTGCTCGACCTCTCCAAGTTCGAGGCGGGCCGGATGTCGTTCCAGTTCGACGAGGTTTCGCTCGCGGACGTGGCCGACGAAGCCGCGGACCAGTTCGCGTCGTTCGTGCAGGAGCGCCAGCTGTCGCTCGACGTCGAGGCCGATCCCGAAGCGCCTCCGGTGCTCGCCGACCGGCTCAAGGTGCTGCAGGTGTTCCGCAACCTGCTCTCCAACGCCGCGCGGTTCACGCCGCCCGACGGCCGCGTCACCATCCGCGTCGAGCCCGCCGGCTCGATGGTGCGCGTGACGGTGCGGGACACGGGCCGGGGCATTCCGGAAGCGGAGCTCGGCCTGATCTTCGAATCGTTCACGCAGGCCACGAACCACGACGCGAACGCCGGCGGCACCGGCCTCGGGCTCGCCATCTGCCGCGAGATCGTGCACGGCCACGAAGGCCACATCTGGGCCGAGAACGTGCGCGGCGGCGGTGCGGCACTGGTGTTCGAGCTGCCCGTGCAGGGCCCGGCGGCCGCGCAGGTCGAGGTCCACCCCGCCGCCTGAGCGGCGTTCCTACTCGCGGCGGAAGGCCTGTCCCAGCAGCACGTCGGCCATCGCGTCCGAGATCGCCCCGCCGAGCACGGGATCGAGCCAGAAGAACTCGCCCGCGGGGTTGACCTCGAGGAACACCCAGCGCCCCTCAGGCGTGAGGATGAAGTCGAACGCGCCGTAGTTGAGCCGGAACACGTCCATCATGCGCAGGACCTTCGGCGCGAGCTCGGCCGGGAACGCGTAAGGCTGCCAGCGATCGGCGAGCGACGGGCCGAGGCGGCGCCAGTCGGTCTCGGCGCCGGCGTACGCGGGCGATTCGACCGCCGCGGCGAGGATGCGGTCGCCGACCACCGTGACGCGCAGTTCGATCGCCTTGGGAACGAGCTCCTGGAACGTCATCGGGCTCCACTCGAGGCCGTCCATCCGCTCGAGGTCGCCGGGCCCCAGCGCCGTCGTGTAGACGACCTTCTCCATCCCGTCCTGCTGGACGCTGAAGGACGACAGCATCTTCGCCACGACGCCGCCCGGGCACGACGCGGCGAACGCGCGCACCGCCTCGCGGTCGTTCGTGATCAGCGTGCGCGGGATCTCGAGTCCCAGGTCGCGCGCCACGCGCAGCTGGAGCTGCTTGTGCTCGGCGTGCTTGATGCGTTCGACCGGATCGAGCGCGAACGCGCGCAGGCTGGCGAGCAGGCCCATCGCGCTGGCCTGCGATTCCTGGCGGCACGCGCGCTGAAGCTGCGGATCCATCGCGGCGGGCAGGTCACGCCCGAACGCGATGCGCCGGTACCAGATCGCCGTCACCGCGTCGAGATCGACGGCGCCCGCGTCCGTGTGCAGGACGTGCGCGGGCACGCCATCGCCGTCACGCGCCACGATGCGCGAGCGGGCGGGGAACTGGTCCGTGTCGAAGCGGATCGCGCGCCCGCCCTTGCGGGCGATGGCTTCCGTGACCGCCGGGACGCAGGTGTTGTCCTCGCTGTGGGTGACGACCAGCACCGTCATGGGATTCCTCATTCCGCGCAGAGCGCGTCGGCGAGCGCGTCGGAGATGCCGAGATCCAGGTCGCGTTCCAGCATGCCCCACTCGCCGCCGGGATTCACCTCGAGGAAGACGTGCTCGCCCTCGGGGGTCACGATCAAGTCGGTGGCGGCGTATTCCAGCCCGAGCGCCGAGAGCAGTGCGCGCAACGCCGAGCCGACCGGCTCGGGCAGCGTACCGCGCACCCATGCGGTCGCGCCGGCCTCGCTCCGCCGCCAGTCCTCGCGGCCTTCGACCGTCGCCGTCGCGTCGACGGCGCCGACGAAGTGCCGGCCGCGGACCGTCGCGACGCGCAGCTCGAGCGCCTTGGGCACGCGACGCTGGAACAGCATCGGGCTGTGTCGGAGTGCTCCCGCGTCGCGCAGGTCCTGTTCGGTCACCGGGCTCGTGTACACGAACGCCCCGTCGCCCTCCATGCTCGTGCTGAACGGCGTCAGCATCTTGGCGACGACGTCGCCGCCCGCGCGATCGAAGAACGTGCGCGCCGCGCCGGGATCGTTAGTGAGCAGCGTCTCCGGCACGGCGAGCCCGTGCGTGCGCGCGAGGCGCAGTTGCAGGAGTTTGTCGCCCGCACGCCGGTCGGCCGCCGGCGCGTTGATCCAGTGAGCGTCCGACAAGCCACCGAGGAACGCTTCGAGCGCCGCGCGCGACTCGCGCTCGCACGCGCCGCGGAAGCGCTCGTCGAGCGCTGGATCGAGCGCCGCCGGCCACATCCGCCGGGCCCACACCGCCCGGACCTGCGCGATGTCGAGCACGCTCCCGTCCACGTCGATCACCCGGCGCTCGCCGTCGACGCCCGAATGCGCGGAGAGCCGCACGGTCGCCGGGAACTGGTCGGAGTCGAAGCGGAACGGGCGCCCGCCGCGCCGCGCGACGGCCGCGGCGACGCGGTCGATGGTGAAGTGGTCGGCGCGGTGGGTGACCAGCAGGACGGTGGGAGCGGTCACGGGGACCCGGGGAGCGCGATGAGGGTGGGAATGCCGGAGGCCGCGACCCACGCCGGTCTCGGCGCGCATCGCGGCCCCGCCACGCGACGTGCCGGTCAGGACCGGCGAGCGCCGCGAACTGCGCTGGTTACATCGTCGGCCACTCGTCGTTGTCCGACGGGTACTTCATCGTCTCGGGCAGCTTGCGGCCGGCCTGGATCGCCGACTGGATGCTCGGGAACTGGTCGTGCGCCTGGTTCTGGAGGAAGCGGGCGAAGAAGGGCTGCTGGGCTTCGTTCTTCTTCTCGGACATCGGGCACCTCCGATACGACGACTGCGACGAGGGCCCCGATCGGGGCCGGTGAGCGAACTGCGGCCGGGAGTATCCCGCCGCCCGCGAGCGGGTTGCAACGGCATTCGCGAACGCCGTCCGCGCCCGTGCGAGTCGCGGTTTCGTGGTCGTGAACCCGTGTGCCGGCGCAGGGTTGGGCGGCTCGATCGATCTTCGCGTGTGACGTCGGCGCGGTCCTGGGGTTTGCTGTACGAGCCTCGCCCGGGCCCCCGCCCGACCCCCTTTTCCGGGAGGAGAACCCGCCATGCGTGCCACTCGTACCCTCGTCGCACTCCTGCTCGCGCTCGCCCTGCCGCTCGCCGCGCGTGCGAATATCCCCGCCCCGAACAGCAGCACGGTGGATCCCGTGCTCGTCACTTCGCCCGACGGCAGCGTGATCTTCCACGTCACCGTACGCGACTTCGCCGCGACACCGGTCGCGAACTCGTGGGTCACGCTGGATTTCTCGTCGTGCCCGGAGGTGACGTTCTGCGCGACCAGCTGCACGAACTGCAACGTGAACCTGGTCAGCCGCACCGTGACCGTGATCACGAACGCGCTCGGGCAGTCGAACTTCGACCTGCGCGCCGGCGGCGGGTGTGCGTTCGCACCGGGAGGCCCCGGGGTCGGCGTGCCCGTTTACGCCGACGGCGTGCTGATCGGCCGCGTGACCGTGGCGCCGATCGACCAGGACGGCGACCTCATGGTGACGGCGGCCGACGTCGCGGTCGCGACAGGCAAGATCGGGGGCGCGGATCCGACGGCGGACTTCGACCACAACGGCACCACCGATGCCGCCGACGTGGCGCAGGTGGCGGCGCGGCTCGGCGTGCGCTGCCCCGGCCCGGTGCCGGTGCTCGCGCCGACGTGGGGCCGGCTCAAGTCGATCTACCGGTGAGCTCTGCTCAGGGCGCGAGCGCGGCGAGCAGCACGGGATAGCTCACCGCGGGGCGGGCGCCGACCTGCTCGGGATCCACGATGTCGTGGTTCAGGTGCAGCGACGCGGGGAACTCGATCGTCCGCACGTTCCGCGCGCCGTGCGCGCGCCATGCCGCGACGAGCGCGGCCGCAGCGCCGTTGTCGGCGGCCTTGTCGCCGCCCACCGTGATCATCACCAGCTCGCGCGCCGCGGGCGCGCGGTGCGCCGCACGCGCGAGCGTCGCGCCGCCCATCTGCATGCAGGCGGCGACCGAGCGCGTGGCGAAGCGCGGGTAGACGTGCCGCGGTCCGCCGAGGCGTTCCTTGAGCTGGTCGTCCCACCACACGAACGCATTCGGCAGCGTGCCGCCCAGGCGAGCGAGCGCCGCGGTCCGCGCGGGGCCGGGCGCCCCGGCCCAGCCGATCATGGGCGCGATCGCGACGGCGCGATCGACGTCGGCGCGTTCCTGGCCCGCCCACGCCGCCATCACGCCGCCGATCGAGAGCCCCATCACCGTGACGCTGTCGCCGAGCCCGTGCGCGGCGTCGAGCACGCGGTCGGTGAACGCACACAGTTCCTCGGCGCGCAGGCGCGCGAGTTCGGGAGTCATGCGGTCGGCGAATCCGTGGTGCGGCAACCGCGGCACGTAGACGTTGGCGCCCGTCGCGAACGCGAGCCGGGCGAGCGAGTCGAACTGAGCGGGACAATTCGTGAGCCCGTGCAAGAGCACGATCACGCGCCCCGTCCGGCCGCCGTGGGTGAAGCACTCGCTGCGGCATTCCGACGAGATCCCGGGGCCGGCGAGCGCCGTGAGCGAATCGACGATGCGGATGCCGGCCGCGTAGGTGGTCGCCGGGCGGGCGTGCGAAACGAGGTTGCCCGGGGCCAGAGGGCTCAGCAGCAGCCCCGCGGCGAGCACCAGCAGGCCGATTGCAATTCCGGTGACGCGTCGCATCCCCGCACCTTACCCTCGCGGAGCCGCATCGGCGAGCCCGCCCCGGGCAGGCCCGTCGGCGATCAAGAGCCCGCACCGGAGTGCCGAAAACCCCGTGGTACCGCCCACTCGACCTTTCGAGGATCCCGCATGACCGCGTCGCACCCCCGTCCGCTCCGCCGCTTCCGCCCGTGGGCCATGGCGTTCGCCGCCGTGCTCGCCCTGGCGAGCTTCGCCCTGCCGGCACTCGCGCAGAAGCGGATCTACATCGCGAACGACGACCACACCGACTACTTCTGGTCGGGTGACGACGCGCAGTACCGCACGGCCTTCCTCACGATGCTCGACTACTACATGAACCAGTCCGAGTCGACGGCGGGCAACCCGTCGGACGCGCGCGGCCGGTTCAACTGCGACGGCAGCATCTGGGTCTGGGAGTACGAGCGGAACAAGTCGGCGACCGAACTCAATCGCCTCGCCAACCACCTGCGCGCGGGCGACCTCTCGATGCCGCTCAACTGCGCGGTGCTCTGCTACGGGGGCATGCCCGCCGAGGCCGTGCTGCGCAGCATGTACTACGCGGGCCGGCTCGAGCGGCGGTGGAACATGCGGTTCCCGCTCGTCGCCGCGATGGAGAACCAGACGCTGCCCGGCGGCCTCGCCTCGCTGTGGGCGGGTTCGGGCGCGCAGTACTCGTGGCGCGGCGTGTGCGGCTGCGCGACGCGCACGGACTGGGGCAACCGCCCGCGCGAGATCTACCGCTACGCGGGCCCGGACGGCTCGTCGGTGGTGATGAAGTGGAACACGATGCGGAACGGCAACCAGTCGATCGGCGGCTACGGCGAAGCGCGCAACCCGACCAACGCGGTCAACTACCTGGACACCGACGCCACGTTCGCGTCCTCGTGGCCGTGGCCGGTCTCCGCGGCGTTCGGCTACGGCTGGGACGACATGCAGACGACCACGGGCGCGTTCGTCAGCGCCTCGCAGTCGCTCTCCAACGCGAGCCGCCGCGTGATCGTGTCCAACGAGAAGGACTTCTTCGACGACTTCACCACGAACTACGGCAGCCAGATCCCGACCTTCTCCGGCAGCTTCGGCAACGAGTGGGAGCTCTACTCGGCTTCGATGGGTGAGGTCACGGCGGCGTTCAAGCGCAAGGTCGAGCAGCTCCGCACCGCCGAAGCGCTCGCCACCGTCGCGACGCTGCTCGATCCCACGTTCATGAACGGACGCGAAACGGCGCGCGACCAGGCGTTCATGGCCGCGGGGCTCTTCTACGAGCACGACTGGACCGCGGACGGCCCGGTCGCCCGCAGTCGGCGCGCGCAGTTCGAGCGCGACGAGCTGACGTTGCTCACGAACTACGTCGACGGCCTGCAGTCGGCCGCGCTCGCGCGCCTCGCGGCCGCGGTGGCGCAGCCGGGCGGCAGCGAGCGCCACGTGATCTTCAACCCGCTCTCGTGGTCGCGCACCGAGGCCGTGGACCTGCCGACCTCGACCGCGGCGCCGCTGCACGTGATCGACGTCGCGACCGGCAGCGAGGTCCCGAGCCAGCCGATGACCGTGAACGGCACCGCGGTCGTGCGCATCCTCGCGAGTGGTGTCCCGTCGGTCGGCTACAAGGTGTACCAGGTCGTCGCCGGCGCCGGCGCCACGTTCCCCGCCGCCGCGACCGTCACCGGCGCCACGGCGGACAACGGCGTGCTCGCGGTGACGCTCGGGACCCGCGGGAACCTGACCAGCATCGTCGACCACTCGGACGGCAACCGCGAACTGGTCGACGCTGCGAACGGCGGCGTGCACGACCTCGGCAGCGGTGCCGGCACGGTGTCGGTGGAGAGCAGCGGACCGGTCTCGGTCACGCTGCGCGTCGTGGCGGGCGGCACGCCGTCGCACGAGACGCGTGTCACGCTCTACGCGGGCACGAACCGCGTGGACGTCGAAGGGCTCGTCACGCAGAACTTCTCGAACAACGTCGCCTACTCGTCGCGGTTCAACCTCTCGGGCGCCACGATGCGTCACGAGGAGGTCGGCATGATCGCCAAGGTCGCGCGGGCCGCGCAGGGCGGCGACTACGCGGACCAGAACGCGCGCACCGACTGGCTCAGCTTCGGGCACTTCGTGGACCTGTCCACCTCCACCCGCGGCGTCACGGTCTCGAACTGGGACAGCCCGTTCTTCCAGGCCGGCAACAGCACGACGACGACGCTCGACACCTCGACGCCGGGGTTCAAGGCGTGCGTCGGCATGCAGGTCGACGGCACCTCGCTCGGCATCGCGAACCAGGGCGGGGACTCGCGCTTCATGGATCGCTTCTCGCTGCGGACGCACGGCGCCTACGACGCCACCGCCGCGATGCGCTTCGCGCTCGAGCACCAGGATCCCATGATCGCCACCCGCGTCACCGGTGGCGGAGGTTCGGTGCTGCCTGCCACGACGTGGTCGCTGCTCTCGCTGCCCTCCCCCGGCATGCTGCTCTGGGCGCTCAAGCCCGCCGAAGAGGGTTCGAGCCAGGGCGTGATCGCGCGCGTGTGGAACGTCGCCGATGCCGGCGGTACGATGGCGCTCTCGCTGCCCGCGACCGGGCTCGCGAGCGCCCAGCGCACGACGCACCTCGAGACCGACCTCGGCGCCGCCACCGTGAACGCGGGCGTGCTGCAGGCGAGCCTGGCGAAGCAGCAACTCGCGACGTTCCGGCTGTGGCCGCAGTCGGGCCTCGGTGGCTCGGCCGACGTGACCCCGCCGGCGGCGATCCAGGACCTGCGGTGAGCGCGCGGCTCCGCCGCGCCGGCGCGCTGGCGGCCGCGCTGCTGCTCGCCGGCTGCGGCAGCGGCACGAAGTCCGCCGCGCCCGCACCCGGCGCGAGCACGAGCCCCGCGTCCGACAGCGTCGTCGTGCTCGGCGATCCCGGTACGCTCTTCCCCGCCACGAACTGGTGGAACGTCGACGTCAGCGGCGCACCGGTGGATCCGGGTTCGAAGGCGTTCATCGACTGGATCAGCGGCCGCACGCCCGCGGACTCCACGCCCACGCGGCGCATGCATCCCGACTTCGGACCGCCGCCCTACGGCATCCCATACGTCGTGGTCGGCGCGAACGTCGCGCTGAAGGCGGTCGCGTTCTCGCCGTACGGCTCGCAGAGCGATGCGGGCGCGCCCGGGCGCCCCACGGGCTACCCGATTCCGCTCGAAGCGCGCACGCAGGCGAACGTGATCGAGGGCGGCGTGGCGGGTGGCGGCAGCAGCGGCGATCGCCACCTGCTCGTGGTCGACCGCGACCGCCGGCTGCTCTTCGAGACGTGGGCCACGCAGTGGAACGGCTCGCTGCAGCGCTGGGAGGCCGGCTCCGGCGCGGTGTTCGACCTCGCGAGCGACGCGCGGCGCGCCGAAGGCTGGACCTCCGCCGACGCTGCGGGGCTCGCGATCCTGCCGGGGCTCGTGCGCCACGACGAGGTCGTGGCCGCGGGGCCGATCACCCACGCGTTTCGCGTCACGGTGCGCGCGACCAACGGCCACGTCTGGCCCGCGAGCCACACCGCCGGCTCCACGTCGGGCGCGCCGCCGATGGGCACGCGGCTGCGGCTCAAGGCCTCGGTCGATCTCTCGGGGTTCCCCGCCGACGTGCGGAAGATCTTCCAGGCGATGAAGACCTACGGCCTGATCGTCGCGGACAACGGCACCGACCTGTACGTCAGCGGCACGATGGATCCCGCGTGGGACAACGACGTGCTGAACCCCGCGTTCCACTCGTTGCACGCGGACGACTTCGAGGTGATCCCGCTCGGCTGGGGCGCGCCGCCAGTGGCGGCCGCGCCCGCCGCGTCGCTCAGACCGCGAACGCCTCCGCGTTCCAGGTGAGCCCCAGTTCGCTCGGCGGCGCCATGTAGCCGAGCAGCGCGCTCGCCGCGACCACGCTCGGGCTCGCGAGGTAGCCTTCGCCCCCGAGGCCCATGCGGTTCGTCCAGTTGCGGTTGAAGCTCGTGATCGCGCGCTGGCCCTGGGTGAGCGCGTCGGGCCCCTGGCCGAAGCACGGGCCGCACCAGCTCTCGCGGATCTGTCCGCCCGCTTCGCGGAAGACGTGCGCGATGCTCTCGCCGCCGAGACGCGGGTCGGGCGTCTCGATCTGGCGCTTCACGCCGCCCGAGCCCGGGAAGATCACGAACTCGCGCACGGCGCGCGTCGCGCCCTTTCCGCGCGCGGCGCGCAGCACGAGCGCCGCGGCGAGCAGGTCGTCGTAGCCGCCGTTGGTGCAGGAGCCGATCATCGCCTTGTCGAACACGAGCCGCTCGCGCGCGACCTCGGTGGCGGCGAACGCGTTCCCCGGGCTGAACGGCTTCGCGATCATCGGGCGCACATCGCCGAGTTCGAGCGTCTCGTCGATCGCCCACTCGACGTCGGCGCCGGGCGTGAGCCGCGGGTACGGCAGCTCGGTCATGCCCTTGGCCGCGAACCACGCCTCGGTGATCTCGTCGGCGGCGAAGATGCCGTTCCAGCTCTCGGCCTCGGCCATCATGTTGCAGATCGTGTTGCGGTAGGCGACCGGCAGCTGCCGGTCGGCGTCGACGAACTCGACGCTCATGCCCTGCGACTGCGGCGCGCCCCAGCGGCGCAGCAGTTCGAGCACGAGGTCTTTGCCGGTCACCCACGGCTCGAGCCGGCCGCGGAACACCACGCGCCGGCGCTTCGCCACCGTCGTGAAGATGTAGCCCGTGCTCCAGCCGAACCCGAGCGTCGTCGAGCCCACGCCGATCCCGATCGCGCCGTACGCACCGTAGGCGCGCGAGTGCGAGTCGGCGCCCGGGATCATCATGCCGGGCTGCACGAGCCCCTGTTCCGGGAAGTAGAAGTGGAAGATGCCATCGCCGGGCGTGGCGTAGAACGGCTTGCCGATCCCGTGCATCGTGGCGAACGCGCGGCCGATGGACGTCTGCTTGTCGTCGGACTCCACGCCGGTGAACACGAAGTGGTCGTTCGCGATCGCGAGCTGCCGGGGCCAGATCGCCTGCCCGCCCGTCACCTGGTTGAACGTGTGGATCGCGAACGGCGCCGTGCCGTCGCTCGCCGGCAGCAGGTCCGCGTACACGCGCAGCGTCGCACCCGGCGCGACGACGGCGTCCTTGTCGACGCGATGCGCCCACAGGATCTGCTCGGTCGTCGTGAGCGTGCGCGCGGTGGCGGCGTCGGGCCACACGATCTCGGGCGCACGGCGCACGGAGTCGCGGAACTCGCGCCGGCCGATCGCGAAGATGCCGCCGGTGCGGCGAATCTCGTCCTCCTTGGGAGTGAGCGGCACCGGCGCGTAGGAGCGCCCGCGCGTCACGTTGACCAGCGCGCGCGTGACGGGATCGAACGTGAACTCGTCGTCGTCCTGCGCGTCGGCCACGGCCTCGGGGCTCTGCACCACGTGCAGGCCGAGGTTGAACGAGTTGCGGCGGAAGATGTCGCCCATGTTGTTCCCGCACACGACGACCATCTCGAGGCCCTTCTCCTCCGCGACGCCCTTCAGCCCCGCGGGGCTCATCTCGCGCGAACTGCCGATCGCGAACCGGTCGCCCGCGACGAGGAACGTCGCGCCGGCGTGCACGCGCGCGCGGAAGTCCGGCATCAGGTAGCGGAAGCTGCCGGCCTTCCAGCGTTCGTCGAGCGTCTCGAGGCTCTCGGAGACGCAGTCGGCGGCGGGCGTGATCTGGTCGGTGTCGATCGCGTCGAGCTTCTCGCCCGGGCGCTTCGGATCCCAGAACACGAGCGCGCGGCCGCGCACGAGGTGGCCCTGGGCGGAGGCGGTCGGGTCGTCGCCCGGGCGCGGCCCGGGCAGCGTGTCGAGCGAGACGCCCGGCTTCAGGCGCGCGGGGGAAATCCGGTGCATGCGGAAGACCTCGTCGGAGGGATGGATCGGCGAGCGGCGGCGACGGCCGATCATGCCGCGAGGTCCGGGCGTGGGCAAGACCGAAGCGGGCCGCGGTCCGGGCGTTCGCCCGGGCCGCGGCCCGGGGTCAATCGAGCACGGTCATCCGCGCGTGGGCGCGTACGCCGCCGGCTTCGACCTCGACGAAGTAGAGCCCCGCGCGCACCGGCCGGCCGTGCGCGTCGCGCCGGTCCCACGCCACGTCCTGCCGGCCCGCGGGCAGGTTCGCATCGAGCGGCGTCGCGACGAGCGCGCCGCGCAGGTCACGCACCGTGACGCGCGCCCGCGCGGCCGCGGGCAGCGTGAACGCGATGCGGCCGGGTCCGGTGCGCCCGAGCGGGTTCGGGTAGACCGAGAGCGCGAGCGAGGGCGTGACGGGGCCGGGCACCACGACCGCGGACTCCGGCGTCACCATGAGCCGGTACGTGCGCAGTTGCTGCCGGTCGATCGCGTCGGCGAGCACGCCGGCCGACACCGTGGCGGGCGCGAGGTCGGTCTCGACGTGCGTCGTGCGCGTCGCGGTCGTGATCCCGATGGCGGGCAGCGAGAGCTGGAAGTTGCGCGTGCCCTCGGCGAGGTTCCACACGCGCGCGATCACGCCGTGGTCGACGCCCTCCTCCGCGGGTTTCAGCGCCCACAGCAGCACGTCGTTCGACGAGATCGAGAGCAGCGACCACGTCGTCGCCGGCAGCGGCGCGGTGGCTCCGCCGGTCACCGGCGCCACGACGAGCGGGTTCTGGTGTTCGAGCGCGAACCGCATCGCCGCCGCGGGGTCGTACGCGCCGTGCGTCCGGAGCGCGAAGCGGTTCAGGAAATACGTGTCGCCGCCCTGGTCGGCGAAGCCGAGACCGGGACCGTCGACTTGCATGCCCGCCACGGCCTCGAACGACGGCGTCGTCGCGTCGAGGGCCGTGGGCGTGCTGTTGCCCGCGCGGAAGAACGACGCGTCCGCGTTGGAGACCGTGACGCCCCGAGTGGCCAGGGAGAAGTCGAGGAAGTGCCCGAACGAGAGGTAGTCGGTGCGCGCGTTCTGGTCGGCGTAGTCGCCGCCCTGCGCGGCGCGCGCGACCTTCGCGATCATGCCGACCTCCTCGTGGCGCAGCGTCGCACCCGCGAGCGCGAAGCGCGTGCCGTAGGTGATCGCGTTCGAGAAGTTGCCGAGGAGCTCGTCCTGCACGTCGATGCGGTCCACGCCCGCGTAGAGCGTCACCCGCACGCGGCGCGGCGGCGTGCTCGCCGCATCGACACGCAGCGTCGTCGACACCGGCCCGGTGCTCTCCAGCGTCACCGTGCCGGTGCCGAAGCCGGCGTCGAGCGCCCCGCCGGAGGCGACGTCGACGTATTCGCGATCCGCATCGCGGTGGTCGATCACGCTCGCCAGCGCGCCGCGACCGGTGAGCGTGACCGCGTACGTGCCGTTGTCGAACGCCGGCAGCGAGACCTCGGCCGAGGCCGGCCAGGGCGACGGGTTGCCCGAGCGCAGCTCGTAGACGCGATAGCCGACCGCGGGCACCAGGCTCGCGAGCACGCGCACGACCGTGGGTCCCGTCGACATCACCTGGCTCGCGACCTCGATGCCGGTCGCGACGTCGACCACCTTGAGCGGCGGCACGAGCGTCGTGGTCACGTCGACGGCGTCCGTGCGCTTCCAGGACAGCGGATTGAAGACCATGACGCGCTGCGTGCCCGCCGGGTTCGAGACGCGCGACGCCACGGCGGCGAGGGCATCGGATTGCAGCGGGTCGACGTAGTTCCGCAGCACCGTGAGCTGGTCGCGCTCGAACTGCATGCGCGTCGCGCGCGGCACGACACCGTCGCCGGTCCAGTCGTGCTCGTAGAAGAGCCCCGCGGCCATGAACGCCGAGTCGCGCGCCGCGGTGCGCGTGCTCATGAAGCCCGGCTGGTGGAGCGACGCGACCGTGGCCAGCGCCTCGGCCGTCCGCAGCTTCTCCATCTCGCGCCGGAAGTCGGCGGTCACGGCCGCGAGTGAAGCCTGGTAGAGCTCCCATTCGTTGCCGAAGCTGCCCGCGAACGTCGGGACCTGCCCGCCGTAGCTGGCGAGGAAATCCTGGAAGAAGTCGGTCTCGTTGGAGACGATCACTCGGCGGCTCGCGTCGGAGAGGTTCTGGGACGCGGCGACGAACGCGTTCGTGGTGCTCTGCAGCGAATCGCCGCCGTGGCCGAACGCGCCGCCCACGTCGTACGGCCAGCGCGAGAGCCAGCCCGCGTCGTTCGTCATGAAGGCGACGGCGCCGGCGGGATCGAACGCCTCCGCGTAGCCGCCGAGGCTCGTCCACGAGTTGGTCTGCGTGTTCCACTTCATCGTGACGCCCTGCCCATCGGGCCCGACGAACTGGTAGATCTCGCGTGGCCGCGGCGTGAACGTCGTCTTGCTGGCGCAGCCGCAGACCCCGCGCCACGAGTACTGCGCGCCCGCGCCGGCCCACAGCGACGCGATGCCGCCGGGCAGCGTCTGGTTCTCCATCGCCGCCACGAGCGGGAACCGCATACCGAGCCGGCGCTCGAGCCGGCCCGCGTAGTACATGCCGCGCAGCACGGACTCGGTGGACGAGCCGCCGTAGCAGAGCACGGCCGGGTTGAGCGGCATGCTGATGTCGCCCGCGCGCAGGTGGTCCGCGAGCCGCGTGAAGTCCGCGGCGGACCGCGCGTGCTCGTACTCCCACGCCCACAGGCTGCAGTCGCAGTTGAAACGCCCGCGCGAATCCGACGGGTTCGCCGCCGTCGCCTCGGCCTGCGACATGTAGAAGTCGAGCATCGCCTGGAACGCGGTGCGGTACTGCGCGGCGGTTCCGGACCAGACGTAGTCGGTGTGGTCGTCGTTGGCGATGTAGAGGCGCTTCGCCGCACCGGCTTCGCGCGGAGCGAAGACGAACAGCGCGGCGAGGGCGATCGCGAGCACGGACAGGGCGCGGCGCGGCCGGGCGGCCACGGCGCCACCGGCGGCCGGGGCGCGACGGATCGGGCGGTAGGTCATTCGGGGGACGGTGCTCCTCGTGGGCAGGTGGGATTGGGCACGAATTATGGGTCGCGCATGCCGGCGGGCGAAAGCCGAATTCCGTCTCCCAACACGTTTCGGCCCGCGTGGAGGTCCACCTCGTGCAAATTGCCACCGATTCCGCGCCGCCCGGGCCGCCGCGCGGGGCGTCGCCGCGGCGCCGCGGGCGCGTTGGGCGTCCGGGCGGCGTCCGGCGTAGTCTGCGGCGCGAACCTCGCCCGGAGCCCCGGGCGCACCCGACCGGAGCCCGCCATGTCCCCGACCATCCGTCGCACGCTCTCGTTCGTCCTCGCCGCGCTCGCGCTCGCCCACCGTCCGGCGGCCGCCGCACCCACGCCGCCCGATACCGGCCTCTTCGCGCCGGTCGCGGCGCAGTATCACGCGCGCCTCGCCCGCATCGCGGAACTCGACCGCGGGCCGCTCGGCCCCGAGCGCGTGCTGCTCCTGCTCGCCACCGGGCAGCCCGATCGCGCCGACAGCGCGATGCGCGCCAGTGGTGCGACCTCGCGCAGCGCGACCGTCGCGGCGGCGCGCGTGGCGCTCGCGCGCCAGGACTTCGCCGCGCTGCCGTCCGCGCTCGCCGCGTGGCGCGCGGACGGCGGGCTGCTGCCGCGCGAGCGCTCGGTCGACCTCGCGTATCGGCTCGCGTGCGACGACGCCGCGAGCGTCGATTCGATCGCGCGCGTGGCGCTCGCGCGCGGCGACGACGCGGCGGCGATCCCCGAGCTGCTTGCCGCTGCCCGCGTGGCGTACGACCAGCTCGCGTACCCGCGCGCCGAGTCGCTGTTCACGCGCGCGCTCGCCGCGTGCCCCGCGCCCGCAACGCGGCCGGCGTGGGGCGACACGACGTCGGCGCGGCGTGCGCTCGCGCTGACGGGGCTCGCGCTCGTGCAGCAGAAGCACCGCGAGTGGGACCGCTCGCTCGCCACGCTGCGCGAGGCGCTCGCGAACGACGGCACCGCCGACGTGCTGATGGCGCTCACGGAGACGCTGATCCGCACCGGGCGCACGGACGAGGCGATCTCGGCGGCGGAGTGGGCGGTGCGGCTCGCGCCCTACCACGACGCCGCGCACTACCTGCTCGGCAACGGCTACGCGCGGCGCAACTACACGCAACTCTTCGCGGCCTATCCGGCGGCGTTCGCCGACGCGCGCGGCACACGCGCGATCCGGCGCGCGGATTCGCTGCTCGCGGCCGGCGCGCGTGACGGCGCCCGCACGGCGTACGGCGCGATCGTCGCCGCGCACCCGGGCTGGTCCGACGCGCGCGTGCGTCTCGCCTCGCTCGACTTCGAGGATGGACGCTTCGCCGAGGCGCGCGACGGCTGCTTCGCGGCGTTGCGTTCGTGCCCCGAGTACGGGCGCGCGCACGCCGTTCTGGCCAAGGCGCTCGAGGCGCAGCGGTTCGTGGTCGACGTTCACCGCGCGGGCTACGAGGCGCGCTTCGCCGTGATGCCCATGCCCGACGTACCGGAGATCGAGCGCTTCGTCGCCAACTGGCGCTCGCTGTCGCCGCGGCACCAGAAGCGCGTCGCGCTCTCGATCGCGCCGTGGAAGGCCTACGTGCCCGTGCTCGTCGAGGGCGGCGCGACCTACTTCATCAAGCCGATGTACATGCGGCTCTCCGAGTGCCCGGCACAGGGCACGCTGCGCGACCAGCGGATCGAGTACGACTCGCGGCTCTGGGACGACGTGCGCGGCTGCGGCGGCTACCACACGGTGACCGGCATCGAGGACGTCGAGCGCACGATCTTCGACCGCTACAACACGGTGCTGCACGAGCTCTCGCACCAGGTGCACGCCGTGCTGCCCGCCGACGACGGCCGCGAGATCCAGGAGCTCTATCGCCGCGCCAAGGAGCGCGACGACCGCACGCACGACGGCTACCAGTCGCGCTACGCGGGCGGCAGCGTGTTCGAGTACTTCGCCGAGGGCGCCAACGGGCTCTACTCGCCCATGCGCGACGCCTACGATCCGCGCGAGGTGACGCGCGAGCGGCTGGACCGCATCGATCCCGACGAGCGCCGGCTGATCGAGCGGCTCATGGCCCGCACCGACGTGCACGCGAGCGAGCCGATCGCGCTCGCCGCCGGCGGCGACGACCGGATCGAACGTGGGCTCGTGGCCGAGGCGCTGCCCTTCTACCGCCGCGCGCTCGCGCTCGACCCGGCGAACGAGACCGCGATGGTCGCGTACGCGCGCGCGCTCGAACTGGGCGGGCAGGCGGCGCGCGCCGAATCGGTCGCCACCGCGGCGGCCGCGGTGCACGGCTCGAGCGGGCCGGTGCGCGTGGCGCTGGCGAGCGCCGCGTGGCACGCGGGCCGCGGGCTCGCGACCGCGCGCGCCACGCTGGCACTGAGCCGCGACGCGGTGCGCGCCGAAGATCGCTACCAGGTCGACATCGCGCTCGGGCGCATGGCGTGGGCGGACGGCGACGCGCGTCACGCGCTCGCCGCGTTCGACTCGGTGCTCGCCTACCAGTCGGACAACCCGGAGGGCCAGCAGGGCCGCGCCGCGGCGCTGGCGCTCGCGGGGCGCACGGACGACGCCGTGGCGCAGTACGAGGCCGCGGTGCGCATGCGTACCGGCGTCGCCGACCTGCGCTGCGCCTACGCGCGCGACCTGCTGCGCGCGGGCCGCGTCGCGGCCGCTCGCGTGCAGCTGGACGCCGCGAAGCTGCTCGACGAGCAGAACCCGACCGCCGAGGCGCTGCGCGCATGGGCCGATCTCGCCGACGGCCGGATCGAGACCGCGCGCGCACATGCACGGCAGGCGCTGGCGTGGGGCCCGTGGTGCGACCTCGCGGCGATCGTCGCGGGAGGCATCGAGGTTCGCGCCGGCCGGCCGCAGGCCGCGGCCGCCGCGTGGGCGCCGCTCGAGAAGCGGCTGCGCGCACATCCCTCCCCCGCGTGGGTCTACCGGCGCGGGATTTCGACGTGGGAACACGTGCACGTGCTGCCAACGGTCGAACGCGACCTCGTCGGCACGTTCCAGTCCGGCGGCTCCAGGGCGCGCTGAGCGACCGCGCACCGTGCTCCCGCCGGGGTGGCGCGCGATCCGTCGCGCGACACCCCGGTGCTAGCCTTCTGATGGGCCGCGACGTGCGGCGAGGAGGCGAACCATGAAAGCGATGATGCTCGCCGTGCTGGCGGGCGTGTGCTGGGGCGTGGGCGAGCTGTGCACCAAGATGGTGCTGCACACGCACAAGATCGGACCCGTCACCGCGATCGCGTGGCGGTCCACGATCGCGCTGCCGCTGCTCTGGCTGGCGTGGTACGTGGTGGTGCAGCGCTGGGGGATGGAACCACGCGCGGGCCTGCGCGCGCTGGAGGGCGGCGATCTCGCGCGCTTCATCCTCGGCTCCGGCCTCACGGCCGGCGGGATCGCGATGATCTGCTACTACATGGCGCTCAACCTGGACGACATCTCGCGCGTGAAGCCGGTCGCGTTCACGCTCGCGCCCGCCGTCGCGGTGGTGCTCGGGTGGTGGTTGCTCAAGGAGCCGATGACGTTTCGCAAGGGGCTCGCCGTCGCGATGATCCTGGGCGGCGTCGTCCTGCTCACCGGCAAGCCGGCGCCACCGGCGCACGCGGCCACCGCGGCGCCGGAAATCCCGGCCACGACGCGCTGAACCGCCCCCGGAATCCTTTGCCGCGCCCGCCGCACCCACGGTGAGGAAGGGTCTCATCGGTGCCGCGGTCGCGCGGTGGAAAGGACACGAACGCGATGGACATGGAAATCACGTTCCCGGGCGGTGCCCGGGTGGATGCGCAGTTCGGCGGCTTCACCGTCGCCACCGATCAGCCGGCCACGGGCGGCGGCGAAGCTTCGGCCCCGACGCCGTTCGCGCTGTTCCTCGCCTCGATCGGCACGTGCGCGGGCATCTACGTGCTCGGCTTCTGCAAGCAGCGCCAGCTACCGACCGACGGCATCAAGATCGTGCAGCGCACGCGCGCGAATCCCGAGAACGGGCACATCGACCGGATCGAGATCGACATCCAGGTCCCGAAGGACTTCCCGGAGAAGTACTACCCCGCCCTCGTGCGCGCCGCCGACCAGTGCAAGGTGAAGCGTCATCTCGAGGCGCCGCCCGTGTTCGAGGTCCGCACCGTCGCCGTCGGCTGACGCGCGGTCCCGCCGCCGGGCCGGAGGCGAGCGCCACGCTCGTACCCGGCCCGGACGCGTTCGTGGGTGCGGCGTTGCCGCGTCCGCCCGTTCGTCGCAGGCTCGCGTCCGCGTCCCGCGCCGCGGGCGCCTCCGCGGTCCCCTCGCCGCGCCGCCGACCGGACCCCGATCCGCCGGCTGAGCCGGCAGGATGTTCCCGATGCGCCTCCCGATCCTGATCGCCGTCGCCGCGACGTGCGTGCTCACCACGGCCGCGCTCGCCGACGAAGGCATGTGGACGTTCGATCACCTCCCCGCCGAAAGGCTCCAGCGGCGCTACGGCTTCACGCCGAACCGCGAATGGGCCGAGCACCTGCAGCGCGCTTCGGTCAACTTCGGCGGCGGCTCGGGGGCGTTCGTTTCGCCCGACGGGCTCGTGCTCACCAACCACCACGTCGCGATGAGCCAGCTGGCGAAGCTGTCCTCCGCCGGCAAGGACTACCTGCGCGACGGCTTCTTCGCGCGTTCCGCCGCCGAGGAGCTGCCCTGCCCCGACCTCGAGCTCAAGGTGCTGTGGTCGATGGAGGACGTGACGGCCGCGGTCAACGCGGGAATCGACGCGAAGGCGCCGATCGACAGGCAGAACGAGCAGCGCAAGGCGGCGCTCGCCCGGCTGGCCGAGCAGTCCACGAGGAAGACCGGGCTCAAGACCGAGACGGTGGAGCTCTACAACGGCGGCGAGTACTGGCTCTACCGCTACCGCACCTACAAGGAGGTGCGGCTCGTGTGCGCGCCCGAGGAACCGATCGCGTTCTTCGGCGGCGATCCGGACAACTTCTCGTTCCCGCGCCACGACCTGGACTTCGCGTTCTTCCGCATCTACGAGAACGGCAAGCCCGTGCACCCCGAGCACTGGCTGCGCTGGAGCGCCTCGGGACCGAAGGAGGACGACCTCGTCTTCGTGGCCGGCAATCCCGGCCGCACGAGCCGCAACCGCACCGTGGCGCAGTTCGAGTACGAGCGCGACGTCGAGCGGCCGCTGCGGATCCGCATGCAGGAGCTGCGGCTCGCCGCGTACCGCCGCTACGAAGCGCTGGGCGCCGAGCAGGCGCGGCAGGCGAAGAGCGCCGACCGCGGGCTCGAGAACAACCTCAAGCGCGAGCGCGGCTTTCTCGAGATCCTGGGCGATCCCGCGTTCCTCGCGAAGCGGCGCGCGAGCGAGGGCGCGCTGCGCGCGCGGCTCGCGACGCACCCGGATCTGCAGGCGCGCTACGGCGCCGCGTGGGACCGCATCGCGGCCGCCGAGCAGGACCTGAGCACCATGGGCCGCGCCCGCACGCTGCGCGAGACCGCACGCGTGTCGCGGCTGGTCGACGTGGCGAACGGCCTCGTGCGCATGACCGCCGAGCTCGAGAAGCCCAACGAGAAGCGCTTCCGCGAATACCAGGACGCGAACCTCTCGTCGCAGCGCTTCCAGCTCCTCTCGCCCGCGCCGGTCTACCCGGCGATGGAGGAATTCGTGCTCGCCGCACATCTCCAGATGTGCCTCGATTCGCTCGGCGCCGACGATCCGTTCGTGAAGACCGCGCTCGGCGGCCGCTCGCCGTCGGACGTGGCGCACGCGCTCGTCTCGGGCACGACGCTCGCCGACGTCGCCGTGCGCAAGCAGCTGCTCGATGCCGGCCGCAAGGGCGTGGAGGCGTCGACCGATCCGCTGATCGTATGGGCGCGCGCGCTCGACGGCCCGTACCGCGAGCAGCGGAAGTGGTTCGAGGACCACGTCGAGGGCATCGAGTCGCTCGAGGGCGGCCACATCGCGAGCGCGGTCTTCGCGCTGGACGGCCACGACGCCTACCCCGACGCCTCGGGCACGCTGCGGCTCTCGTACGGCCGCGCCGCCGGCTACACGCAGCTCACCACGCAGGTGCCGTGGCACACCACGTTCTACGGGCTCTACGACCGCGCGCTCTCGTTCGGGAACCGGCCGCCGTTCGCGCTGCCCGAGAAGGTGGCGGCCGCGAAGGACGCCGTGGACCTCTCGACCTCGCTCAACTTCGTGTGCACGGACGACATCGTGGGCGGCAGCTCCGGCAGCCCGGTCGTGAACCGCGACGGCGAGTACGTCGGGCTCGTGTTCGACGGCAACATCCAGTCGTTCCTCTGGACGTTCGGCTACACCGACGCGCAGTCGCGCTGCGTGGCCGTGGACTCGCGCGCGCTGATCGAGGCGCTGCGGAAGATCTATCGCATGGACGCGCTGGCGGACGAGATCACGAAGGCGCGCTGAGCGCCGCGGCGATCCGCGCGGGCCGTCCGGCACACCGGGCGGCCCGTTCGCGGTTCAGGCGCGCGCGACGGTGAAGATCCGGTAGCGCGTGCCGTCGAGCACGCGCGGCTCGGCCTCCACGAGGCCCGCCGCCGCCATCACCCGCGCGGACGGATCGTTCTCCGGCCGCGTCGCGCCCCACACCTCGACCACGCCGGGCCGCTCGAACGCGTGCGCGACGAGCGCGCGCACGGCTTCGGTCGCGAGCCCCGCGCCGCGCGCCGCCGGGTGCAGGCCGTACATCAGCTCGGGCCGCGCGGGATCGTCGGCCGCCTTGAGGCCCGCCCAGCCGAGCCACGCGGTCTCGCCCGGCCGCGCGAGCAGCCACAGGCCGAACGTGCCGTTCGCGAAACCGCGCGCCGAGCGCTCGAGCGTGAGCCGCGCGTGCGCGAGCCGCGCCTCGGAGGGCGGCCCGGTCTCGCCCTCGGTCGCGACGGTGAGCGCGGCGAGCGCGTCCGCCCACGCGGGATCGACCGCGGGCGCCAGCACGAGCCGCGCCGTGCGCAACTCGGGGAGCGTCACGGCTCGCGGCGCGCGAACGACTGCGTGAGCGCGCGGCGGATGCGCCACGTGCCGCGTTCGCGCCGCCACTGGATCACGAAGCGGCCGCGCGCGTGCACCGTGCCGTGATCGGGAACCGAGACGACCTGGGCGAAGGTCCCCCACGCGTCCGCGTCGTCGCCCATCACCAGGATCGTGTCCGGCACCATGGCGGCCGAATCCACGCGAAAGCCCGAGAACGTGCGCAGGTACCCCGTCACCTCCGACGGTCCGCGCAGCACGGCGCCGTCCTCGCGCAGCAGCTCGCCGTCCGCGCGGAACATCGCGCCCAGCGAATCGTCCGCCATCGCGCGCGTGAGTTCGGCGTAGCGTGCAATCGCCGCCGCGACCGCCGCGCGGTCGGCCGCCGCATCGGGACGCGCGGCGTGCGCCGGCGCGGCCGCGACCACCGCCAGCGCGAGCACGGCCGCCGGCACGAGCGCGTGACGCCGCGCGTTCACTTCGCCCCCGCGACCCGCGCGGCCCGCAGCATCGCGTCGACGCTGCGGTCCACGTCGGCCTCGGTGGTCGCCCAGCCCGAGAGGCTGATACGCATCGCGGTGCGGCCCTGCCACACGGTGCCGCCGCACCAGCACGTGCCGTCCGCCTGCAGCGCCGCGATCGTGCGGCGCGTGGTGTCGGGATCGCCGAAGTCGACCAGCACCTGGTTCAGCACGACGTCGTTCACGATCTCGTAGCCCGCCGCCGACAGTTTCTCCGCGAAGCGGCGCGCGCAGCGGCACGAGCGCTCGATCATCTCGGCCACGCCCGAACGCCCCAGCGTGCGGAGCGCCATCCACACCTCGACGCCGCGCGCGCGGCGCGAGAGTTCCGGCGTGTGGTCGGACGGGTTGCGGTGCGGCGTCTCGGTGGGCAGGTACTCGGCCGTGATCGCCATGGCGGCGCGCAGCGCGTCGGGCCGGCGCACGAACGCGAGCCCGCAGTCGAACGGCGTGTTGAGCCACTTGTGCGCGTCGGTCGCCCACGAATCCGCGCCCGCGAGCCCGCGCACCTGCGGCGCGAGCGCGGGCGTCGCGGCGGCCCAGAGCCCGAACGCGCCGTCGACGTGCACCCACGCACCGTGCGCGTGCGCGTGCGCGATCACCGGTTCGAACGGATCGAACGCGCCGGTGTTGAGGTTGCCGGCCTGCATGCACACGATCGTGGGTCCCTTCAGCGCCGGCAGCGCGTCGGCGCGCATGCGCCCCTGTCCATCGACCGGCACGCGCACGACGCGCGAACGTCCGAGCCCCAGCAGCCCGAGCGACTTGAAGAGCGTCGGGTGCGCCTCCGCGCCCACCACGACCGTGATCTCCGGCGCACCGAAGAGCCCGCGCCCCTCGATGTCCCATCCCGCGGCCGTGAGCACCTCGTGCCGTGCCGCGGCGAGCGCGCTGAAGTTGGCCATCGTCGCGCCGGTCACGAACCCGCCATCGGTCCCCGGCGGCAGCCCGAGTAGTTCGACGAGCCAGCGCATCGCGATCGCCTCGAGCGTCGAGGTCGCGGGCGTCGGCTCCCAGAGCCCCGTGTTCTGGTCCCACGCCGACGCGAGCCACTGCGCCGCGACCGTCGCGGGCAGCGCGGCGCCGATCACGAACCCGAAGAAGCGCGCGCCCGCCATGGCCATCGTCGCGGGCGAGCCCACGTCGTCGAGCAGCCGCAGCGCCTCCGCCGCATCGCCGGGGCCCTCCGGCAGCGGGCCCGCCAGGCGCGCGAGCTCCGGGATCGACGCCGGGTCGGGACGCACCGGTCGGTCGTCGAGCCCACCGAGATAACGGATCGCGCGCTCGGCGGCATCGCGCAGCAGTTCGGGACGGACGAGGGACGGTTCGTGGGCCATGGGCGCCTCCGGGGAGAGGAAACGGTCGGAGACGCAGTCTAGCGATTCGCGTGCGCAGGTGAAGTGAGAGCGACGTCGCGCCAGCGCGTCAGGGCCACAATGCTGGCCCCGCCCAATTCGGTCTGATCATCCGGGTACACGTGTGCATGGTTGCTTCATCGTAGACGCGAGGGTCTGAGAGCCCGCGAATGCCAGTATCCAGACCAACACGTTCAACCAGCCCTGATGGAGCGCGATGCTCTCGGAAACAGAACTTGCGAGCGCTGCAACACTCCACACAATTCACCCCCATCACGCTGGAGCCCCTGTTACGACCGGTGGTCCGAGGATCTGGGAAACTCCAGCGCGGCCCGCGTCTTCCTGCCCACGTTGCGCTACGCCTTACGACAGCGTCACGCGAGTTCGCCGTCGAAATGGGCGATACGCCATGTTCTAACGAACGGACCGCTATTACCATGCTTCGCAGACAGCGCGTCCGATCACAAACACGATCCATCCGATGACAACCGCCAACCAGAGGCGCCTCATCCCCGGATTGGTTCCGGCCCGCCTCCACGCGAGCAACATGGACCCATACAGCAGGCCATTGAGAAGCACAAGAGCAGACACCACGGCGAGCGATTGCGTTGTCACCGCGGGCACGGTATATGCCAACACCAGCCCGGGCAGGGCGGGCCACAGAAGCCAGCATAATGCAAACCATACATTGAACATGCCATGATATTCTCCGAATATTGTAATTAGGGTATATATTGCCGTGGCCGCTGCCACTCCAAACAAAATTCCTATTCTCATCTCGGTGCTCCAGTGCTTTCGTGCGCGGGGTGCCGCGACGTGCGGCCGGACGTCAATTTCCTAGCGTCGCGCTTGCCTTTCCGGATGCCGGTCTATGTACTCTCGGAGATGACGCATCAGTTCGTTCGGTGTGATCGTCCACGAGCTTCGCACGGGAATACCTATTGCTCTGGCCATGTCGGCAACAAAATCTGTACAAACTCGATGGCCGAGAAGGTCGTAGTTCCCGGGGCGCCGCTTGCGTTCTTCAAGGAGGGCGAGGATAACAGCGTCTTCCTCCAATGTTGTGCGAATTTCCAGATGTCCCGATGGTGAGTCGGCGTCGCGCCTAACTATACCTGGCGTTGGCAGGGCTCCCCCAAGATTGTCGATATTCTTGGTCTTTGGGTAGAAGCCATAGGTGTCATCTTCTCCGTCGGCAGGTCCAAATCCGATATGACCGGCACCCGGAACACCCGGCCGCGTCTCGACGATGACATTGAGTCCATCGGGATCAACAGCGCAAATGGGATGATTGAACGAGTACTGGTATAGATTGCAACCTGCCGATAGACTCACTGGGTCCCTGCTGCACCACACCGCCGCATCCGCATCGTAGTCCCGCGCCCCGAAGCGCACGAGGCCGGTCGCGGCATCGTAGAGCCCGCCCGCGAACCCGAACGGCGTGAACCCCGGCCGCGTGTCGTTCGTCACATGGCCCCAGGCGTCGTAGTCCATGCGCTGGGCCACCCAGCCGGTGCTAGCGTTCACCACCAGCCGCACGCTGCCAACCTGGTCGGCGACGATCCGGTACGTGCTGTCGGGGCCGGAGGGATTGCGCACGATCATCAGGTCCGGCACGTGGCTCGAACTGGCGTACACGAATCTCTTCACCAGCGCGCCCGAGCCATCGAGCTCGCCCACCACGGCGAGATCGTTGCCGTAGAGCCAGCGGGCCGTCAGCGTGCCGTTGAGCAACCGGGCCACGCGGCGGTTCTTGCCGTCCACCCGGTACTCGATGCTGTCCCCGTTCGCGAGCTTGACCTTCGTCAGGTTGCCGAGCAGGTCGTAGGTCGTCGTGACGCTGTCGCTGCCCACGGTGCGTGAGATGCGCTCGCCGGCGGCGGTGTAGCGGAATGTGGCATCGCCGAGCGCGGTCAGGCGATCCTGCTCGTCGTAGTGGCCGCTGCGTGAGCCCCGGTCGTCCACGGCGAGGGTGTCGTTACCGTTCAGGTCGTAGGCGTAGCTGCCCAGCATGACGTGGCCGATCGAATCCCGCACTCCGATGAGCCAGCCACGGTCGTGGTAAGCGTAGCCGCGATCGGTGGTGGTGCCGTCAGTCGTCTCGACGATGCGGGTGATTCGTCCCAGGTCGTCGCGCTCATAGGTGGCCGCGTAAAGCGTGTCGGAGCCGACCCACGTCGCCGTCG
This sequence comes from Candidatus Eiseniibacteriota bacterium, assembly GCA_044223005.1. GTDB lineage: Bacteria > Eisenbacteria > RBG-16-71-46 > RBG-16-71-46 > RBG-16-71-46 > CAIXRL01. Next base: position 73,784 of record JBGAML010000002.1, on the reverse strand, counting down.
AAGTCAGCTCGGCGTAGGGGTTGTAGGCGTAACGAGTCTGCACGCCGGCGACACGCATGCTGTCGAGCAGGGAGGTGGTCGGATCGGGCGTCAGGCCCAGCGCGGGCCCGCCGCTCACCGCGGCGACCTTCACCAGGCCGTCGTCATCGAAGTCGTAGGTGAGCGTGCTCGCTGCGCCGGTGGAGCCCTGGACGGTCTGGGAGGTGGGCCAGAAGTTCTCGTCGAACGCGTAGCCGACGGAGCCGGTCACGCCGCCGCCGAAGTCCCACGCCTCGGAGGTCGGCAGGCTGCCGTCGTAGCCGAACGTGAGCCCGACACCATCCGGTGAGCTCAAGCTCTGCACGTGCCCGGCGCCATTGCCGCCCGGGCCCGGGACGTACGTCAGGCTCGAGGTGCCCCGCGGCTGGGTCACGGAGACCAGCCGCCCGGTCCCGCTCTCGTAGCCGAGATCCACGGCCTGGCCATCCGGACGGTGGAGGTGCTCGAGCTGGCGGTCGAGGAGCGACGGCACGAGACCATTCTCGAGCGAAATGCGGATAGACCTAATGGGCACGGCCGGGGCATCACTCCTACCGGGACGGCCGCCACGATCGAGCTTGCGCGGGCTCAACGACGGGCGGTCAAGGGCACTGCCTTTTCAAGACTAGCGCGTGGCATGTCGATATTGCATGCCAGTTGCCAAACCTATCACGAATGGCAGGACATTGATCAGAAGGAAGAGCCACAAGAATGTGCGAGGCCGTCGACGAGCAATGAAGATCCAGCTCCCAGACCACGCGGCTAGGGCAAACAGCACGAGAGCGGCGAGTCCGATCGCCACGCCCTCAGAACTCATGCCTCGGCTCGGCGTGCATCTCGGGCCAAGGCCTAGGCCAATCAAGAAGTTCATAGAGACACACATTGCCACTATGGCTAGGCGGGTCATTCTCTCCATATAGAACCTCATGGGAATAGGCAGGGCCACTTTCGCAGGATGTCCATCGCATCTAGAAACAGATTTGCGAATGCGGCAACTCGCAATAGCGGATAGGCCTTCTCGGGAGGAACGTGCGCCCTTTCTACAAATCCAAGCGCCGAGCCGGCCGGCCCAAGGGGCTTTACAGCCCCGCGCATGTCGATTTGCCCCGCAGCCAATGTTGGGACGGCGGCGTCTCCAACCTGCGCCAGCATGTCGACGACGTTCCAAGTCCTGCCACCAGCGTCAACGCCACCAGCCAACATCCCGAGCTGAGACGTCGTCTGTATCGGGCCGGTCGGCCCACTGGGGCGGTCGGCAAGAGCATTGCCAATATTGCCAATATTGGCGCCAATGCCGTATGCGCCATATGCCGCCACAATCACACCGGCGCCGGTTTCGCTGAAGAATAGACCTGTCGAAAACAATGCGATGTTCGTTGCTAGACCGAACCCCGCGCTTAGCAAGGCTCGTGTGTCGACTAGGCCGCTTGGATCGATCCGGTCTATTGGATTGTCGCCGCAATAGCAATAGGTGCCGCGTGAGACCGGCGTGCCGAGGGGGTCTTTCGCCGTCCACACCCCCGCATCCGCGTCGTAGTCTCGCGCGCCGAAGCGCACGAGGCCGGTCGCCGGGTCGTAGAGCCCGCCCGCGTAGCCGAAGGGCGTGAAGCCGGCCCGCGTGTCGCGCGTCACGTGGCCCCACGCGTCGTAATCCATGTGTTGGGCCACCCACCCGGTGCTTGCGTTTACCACCAGCCGCACGCTGCCCAGGTGGTCGGTGACGATCCGGTAGGTGCTGTCCGGGCCGGAGGGATTGCGCACGATCATCAGGTCGGGCACGTGCCCCGAGCTCGCGTACACGAATCTCTTCACCAGCGCGCCCGAGCCATCCAGCTCGCCCACCACGGCGAGGTCGTTGCCGTAGAGCCAGCGGGCCGTCAGCGTGCCGTTGAGCAACCGGGCCACGCGGCGGTTCTTGCCGTCGACCCGGTACTCGAGCACGTCGCCGCTCGCGAGCTTGACCCGAGTGAGGTTGCCGAGCAGGTCGTAGTAGGTGCTGTCGGTGGCGCTCCCCACCGTGCGCGCGGTGCGCTCGCCGGCCGCGGTGTAGCCGTAAGTCGCGCCGCCGAGCGCGGTCAGGCGATCCTGCGCGTCGTAGTGGCCACTGCGTGAGCCGCGGTCGTCCACGGCGAGGGTGTCGTTGCCGTTCAGGTCGTAGGCGTAGCTGCCCAGCGCGACGTGGCCGATCGAATCCCTCACGCCTTTGAGCCAGCCGCGGTCGTGGTAGGTGTAGGCGCGATCGGTGGTGGTGCCGTCAGTCGTCTCGACGATGCGGGTGATCCGTCCCAGGTCGTCGCGCTCATAGGTGGCCGCGTAAAGCGTGTCGGAGCCGACCCACGTCGCCGTCGAAGTCAGCTCGGCGTAGGGGTTGTACCCGTAGCGAGTCTGCACGCCGGCGATGCGCGTGTTGGCGAGCAGGGACGTCACCGAATCGGGCTGCAACGCCAGCGCGGGCCCGCCGTTGATCGTGGCGCTCGTCACCAGGCCGTCGGCGTCGAAGTCGTAGGTGAGCGTGCTCGCTGCGCCGGTGGAGCCCTGGACGGTCTGGGAGGTGGGCCAGAAGTTCTCGTCGAACGCGTAGCTGACGGAGCCGGTCACGCCGCCACCGAAGCCCCACGTCTCCGAGGTCGGCAGGCTGCCGTCATAGCCGAACGTGAGCCCGACACCATCCGGTGAGCTCAAGCTCTGCGCGTGCCCGGCGCCATTGCCGCCCGGGCCCGGGACGTACGTCAGGCTCGAGGTGCCCCGCGGCTGGGTCACGGAGACCAGTCGCCCGGTCCCGCTCTCGTAGCCGAGATCCACGGCCAGGCCGTCCGGGCGATACAGGTGCTCGAGCTGCCGATCGAGGTTGTACTGGTAGCTCGTCTGGTCGACGGCGAGCCCGAGCACGTCCGGCGGATCGTAGGCCTGTGTCAGCGCGCCCGGGGTGAGCGTGAAGTTGTGGAAGGAGCGCCCCGGGGGCTTCACGCCCGTCAGGTTGCCCTCGGCATCGTGATCGAAGTACACGCGCGCGCTGTCGTCACTCCCCGGCAACTGCTGCCAGAGGAGCCGGTCGGCTTCGTCGTAGGCGAAGTGCGTCTCATGCAGCATGGGATCCACGATCGTCGTCAGGCGGCCACGGGCGTCCTCATAGCGATACTCCCAGTGCCGCGCGCCGACGTCCATGCCGTCCAATCGACCGCGAGGGTGCGGATCGTCGGGTGCCCCGCCCCGCGCCTACGCCGCGTTCGGGATCGGCACGCTCCCGCGCACGAGCACGTCCACCACGCGGGCCTTGTTGAGCAGGCGCGTGCCGGTCGGGGTGCGGAGCGGGAAGAACGCCTCGGGGCCGTTCAGGTAGTCGGAGGCGCGATTGAACTCGTGCGGCATCTCCATCGCGATCACGCCCTCGAACGTCTCGCCCGCGGCGGTGCGCACGCGCACGCGCTCCTCGCGCGTCGCCATGAACGTCGGCGGTCGCACGAGCCGGGCCTCGATCGACGCGTCGGACTCGACCCAGTCGATGTGCTCGCGCGAGACCAGCAGCACCGAATCGCCGTCGGCGAGCTGGAACGGCAGCACGCGGGGCGCGGCGTTCAGGCATTCGAGCAGCGTCTCGGGGCCGTCGTGCAGCTCGGCGCGTGGTGACAGCGAGATCAGGCCCGCGATCGGTGGCTGCCCACTCCGGGCGAGCCGGACCGGGACGCGGATCTTCTCGACGTACTGGGGCATCCCGTCTCCTCCCGGGGGGTCGTCCCTACCGGTATCGGCAGCCCCGGCCGGGGATTTGAGGCCCCCCGGGCGACAGTTCGGGGTGCAGGGCCGGCCGGGAAGGGCCGAAAACCCCGGAGAACCCCGCCCCGCGCACGCCGCGCGGCGACAGGGCCCCACGTGACGGACGGCCATGGCGCGAATCGACGCAATCCTGAAGCTGGTCAAGGAGCAGGGCGCTTCCGACCTGCACATGACGACCGGTTCCCCGCCGATGGTGCGGATCAACGGCGACATCACGCCGATTCCGTACGAGCCGCTGACGCGCGAGATGAGCGAGCTGCTGCTCTTCGAGATCATGGACTCGGCGGTCCGCGCGCGGTTCGACCAGTTCAAGGACGTCGACTTCTCCTACGAAGTCCCCGGCGTCGTGCGCGCGCGCTGCAACATCTACGAGCAGAGCCGCGGTCCCGCCGGCGCGTTCCGCATGCTGCCGAGCCAGATCCTGTCCATGGAACAGCTCGGCCTGCCCGCGGACCTCGTGCGACTCACGGACCTGCCGCGCGGGCTCGTCGTGGTGACCGGGCCTCCGGGCACGGGCAAGTCGAGCACGCTCGCGGCGCTCCTGGACCACATCAATCGTTCGCGCCGCAAGCACATCCTCACGATCGAGGACCCGATCGAGTACCGGCACCAGAACAAGGAGTGCCTGGTCACGCAGCGCGAGGTCGGCCGCAACACGCCGAGCTTCGCCAAGGCGCTGCACGGCGCGCTGCGCGAGGACCCGGACGTGATCATGGTCGGCGAGATGCGCGACGTCGAGACCATGGCGCTGGCGATGACCGCCGCGGCCACGGGCCAGCTCGTGTTCGCGACGTTGCACACCATGAGCGCCACGCAGACGGTGGACCGCATCCTCGATTCCTTCGACGGCGAGCGGCAGTCGCAGGCGCGCCTCATGCTCTCCGAATCGCTGAAGGGCGTGCTCGCGCAGCGGCTGCTGCGCCGGCGCGACGGCCGCGGGCGCGTGCTCGCGATGGAGGTGCTCATGGGCACGTCCGCCGTCTCCGCGCTCATCCGCGAGAAGAAGACCTTCCAGCTGCAGTCGGTGATCCAGACGGGCAAGAAGGACGGCATGCAGACGATGGACGAAGCCGTCATGCAGCTCGTGCGCGAGGGCGCCGTCGCCGTCGAGGACGCGATCGCGCACCTCTCGAGCAAGGACCTGCTGCCCACGCTCGAGCGCATCGCGCCCCCGGCTCCGCGCGCACAGGCGGCCTGATGCCCGCGGCACCCGTCCTTTCGGGCGAGCTCGGCCTGCTCTCGCTGTTCGATCTCGGGCAGCTCTTCATGCTCAACCGAGCGAGCGGCGAGCTGAGCATCGTCTCCGAGGGCCGCAAGGGCTACTTCTACTTCGACCAGGGCCAGATCGTGAACGCCGTGGACGACGAGTACCACGAGGGCGAAGGCGCGGCGTACGTCCTGTTCGGCTGGAAGACCGGCACGTTCACGTTCGTCGCCGGCTCCGCCTCCGGCGCGCACACGATCACCGAGAACACCGAAGGTCTCATGATGGAGGCCGCCCGGCGCATGGACGAGCTCGGCGCGGGCGAATCGGGCGGCGAGGTCGACCGGCTCGCGCGGCGCGCGAGCAGCCTCGATGCGCTGCGCCAGGCGTTCCAGTCGGTGGCGACGCAGACGCGCCCGCTGCCGTCGTCCGACGATCCGGACGCGACGCCGTTCGAGCTGCTGCGCGATCCGTCCGACGCGCTCCTCTTCCGCCCGGGCGAACTCGCGCGCGCGCGGCTCGCCGGGGTGTGGCGCGGCGCCGGCGCTCAGCCGGTGGACCGCGGCGCGTTCGAGCAGCTGCGGGCCAAACTGCTCGAAGGGTACGCGGGCGAGCGGCCCGTGGCCGACGCCGCGGGCGTCACGACGTGGTCGGTGGAGCACGAGGACGGCCGCACGTACACGGTCACCTCGGTGAGCGGCGAGAACGAGGCGCTGTGGCTCCGCGCCGCCGCGCTCGCACCGCCGGAGCTGGCCGGGTTCGAGGGCCGTCACGACCAGCTGCGCGAGTGCCTCGCCGAGAGCGCCGGGCTGCTGATCGTCTCGGGCCCCGAGGCCGCCACGACCGAGCGGCTCTTCCACGCCTGCATCGCGCAGCTCGCGCGCCAGCGCGCGGGCGCGGTGCTGCTCGCGACCGATCACGGCCGCTGGCGCCACGAGGACGGCACGGGCGTGATCGTGCGCGCGAGCGGTCCGCGTACGGCGGAGATGGTCGAGGCCATGTCGCCCGACGTCGCCGCGTTCGACGCCCCGCACGCCGGCGCGAGCCTCGCCGCGATCGGCTCGGCGACGCGCGTCGTGGTCGCGGTGCCCGCGCACGAGAGCGCACACGCGCTCGCGCGCTGGTGCGCGCGCGTCGGCCGCCGCAGCGGGGACGGTATCGAGGCGCTGCTCGCCGACCTGCCGCTCACCGTGCTGCACGTCGTGCCTCGCGCCAACGCGCTGCCCGCGTTCACCGTGGTGCCCGTCCGCACGTCGGCGCCCGCCGTGGCTCCGGCCGCGGCCGCCGCGTCGGCCGCACCCGAGCCGGTCGCGCATGCCGAGGAGTCCGCGCCGGCCCCGGCCCCGAAGTCGACCGCTTCAACCGCCGATCCCATGGCCGCGCTCGCCGCGGAACTGACCCGTACGCTCAAGAAGGGCCGCAAGGCCGCGTGAGGAACGCTCCGTGAATCCCATCGTGATCGTCGCCATCGTCGCGTTCGTCGTGATCGACATCGTCGTCATGCTGGTCGTCGTCCGCCCGATCCTCGCCCGGCGAGGCGCCGCGAGCGTGGCCGGCGTGACCTCGCTCTCCGACCTGCTCCAGGTGACGAAGGCGATCCAGGACGAGGCGCGCGAGTACCTGCGCGCGAACTGGAGCGGCGACGCGCTCGCGCTGCCCGGCGTGGTCGAGCCCCTGCTCACGAAGCTCGAGGCGGACCTGCAGGCCCGCGGCCTGCCCGCGCCCCGCGCGAACCTCAAGGTCGTGCTCACGCAGCTCGCGATCGCCGAAGGGCGCGCGAGCGCGCGCGAGGTGCGCGAGGCGATGAAGCAGGTCGCCTGAGCAAACGCTCACACGACGGCCCGGCGGTCGAAAGACCGCCGGGCCGTCGTGTTTCGTCGCCGCGCGGGAACCTCGCCTACCCGATCCCGAGCGCCTCGCGCACCGCGACGCGCACGGCCTGCCGCACGTCCGCCGGCAGCGTGCGCTCGCCGTGGGAGCGGCACGCGCCGAGCACCTCGCGCAGCGAGTGGCAGGCGTCGCCGCAGGCGGGACAGGCGCGCACGTGCTCTTCCATGCGCGCGCAGACTCCGGGGCTCAGCTCGCCCTCCATGTAGCGGCTGAGCATGCGCGCCGTGTCGGGGCAGCTCGGCCCCGGCGCGTGGCGCTCGCCGGTGCCCACGTAGGGCGCGAGCAGCGTGCGCAGCGCCAGCCGCGCGCGGTGCAGGCGCGACTTCACGGCGCGTTCGCCCAGCCCCAGCACCTCGCCCACCTCGGCGGCGCTCATGCCTTCGACGTCGCGCAGCACGAGCACCTCGCGCTGCGGCATGGGCAGCGAGGCGATGGCGCGCTCGATCGCCTCGCCGAGCTGGCGACGCTCCGCGCCCCGCTGCGGCCCCGCGCCCGGATCGGGCGCGCTGGCGATCTCGGGCGAATCTGGCGCCACCGCCGACATGCGCGCGCCGCGGCGGCGGAGCCGCGCGCACGCCCGGCGGGCGACGACGTACGTCCAGGTCGAGAGCGAGGACTCGCCGCGGAACGACGGCAGCGAGCGCAGGAGCGTGGACAGCACCTCCTGCACGAGGTCCTCGGCGTCGTGCGGGTCGCGGCAGAAGCCACGGCTGAAGCGGCTGGCCGGCCCGGAGACGTGCTCGACGAGCGTCGTGAGCGCGGCCCGGTCGCCCCGGCGCGCGGCGGCGATCAGCTTCGCCTCCTCGCGGCGCGACGGGGCGTCCGTCGCAGGGCGCTTGCCGGAATGCTTCGGCGCGGCTTCGACGAAGAGCGTCTTCCGTTGGGAGCTGCGAACGGGGGATCGGGATTCGGTCGCCATAACCGCATCCTAGCAGACGTTTACGGGCGCGCGCCCGGCCCGGAATCCTTTGCCCGGGGCAGGGCACCCACCCGGTGCCATGACGACACTCCCCAGCCGTTTCCGCCGGCCCGCCGCGTCGACGCGGGCCCTGCCGCTGCTCGCGGCGCTCGCGCTCGCGGTCGCTGCCGCCGCGACCGCTCACGCCGATCCCTGGACGCTCGCCCGCGTGCTCGACGCCACGCGGCGCGAGGATCCCTCCGTCCGCGCGGCCCACGCCGCCGGCACCGCCGGCCGGGCGCAGGCGGCCCAGCAGTGGGCGTATCTCTCACCGCACGTCACCCTCTCGGCGGGCTTCACGCGCAGCGACGATCCCGCGATGCTGTTCTCACAGAAGCTCTGGCAGGGACGTTTCGAGCCCTCCGATTTCGCGATCGACGCGCTGAACCAGCCCGGCGACCGCAGTGCCCGCCAGTGGACGATCACGGTGGACCAGCCGATCTGGAACGGCGCGCGCGAACTGCTCGCGCCGGGCCTCGCGGGCCGTTACGGGCGCGCGGCCACGCAGATGGAGCGGGCCGCGGTCGCCGACCGGCTGCTCGGCGCGGCCGAAGCGTGGGTGGACGCAGTGGCGGCGCGCGAGAACGCGCGCGCGGCGGCGCAGGCGCTCGCGTTCGCGGACGCGATGCGCGGTGCCACCGCGGAGCGGCTCCGCATGGGCCAGGTCGCCGACGTCGACACGCTGCGCGCCTCGGCGCGTGCGAGCGAGGCCCGCGTCCGCTCCCTTGGCGCGAAGCGCCAGCTCGCCGTCATGCTGCAGCGGCTCTCGGGGCTCGTGCACGCGCCGATCGACGCGGATTCGCTCGGTGCGGCGGGCGTGCTCCCACCGATCCCGGCCGGCGACGGCGCGCGCGGCGAACTCGCCGCGGCGCGCGAGGCGGCGGCGGCCGCGGCGTCGCAGTCGCACCAGGCGGCGCTCGCGCTGCTGCCCTCGCTCAACTCGCGTCTCGCGGTCTCGCAGTACGCCCCCGCCACCGGCAGCTCGTGGGAACGCCGCTGGATGCTCGCCGTCGCGGCCGACTTCCCGCTCTTCGACGGTGCGCAGCGGCTCAACGCCTGGCGCGCGGCTCGCGCGCAGGCGACGCAGGCCGACGCGAACGCGCAGGCGCTGCAGCGCGACCTCGGCGTCGCGCTCGCCGCCGCCCGCGCCGCGGCCGACGTCGCACCGGAACAGATGGACGCGGCGCTCGCCGGCCGCGCCGCGGCGGAAGAAGCGCTGCGTCTCGCCGATGCGCGCTACCGCTCCGGCCTGCTCCCGCTCACCGACCTCCTCGCCGCCGACGCCGAGGCCACCGCCGCCCGTGCGGCCGCCATCGACGCCACGTCCGCGGCCACGCTCGCCCACGTCCGACTCCTCCACGCCCTGGGAGAACTGCGATGAAGACGCTTTCCGTTCCCGCGACGCTCCTCGCCCTCGCCACCCTCGCCGGTGGCTGCGGTGGCGCCGCCGAACACGCCGCGACCGACACCCGCCCCGCCGTCTCCGTGACGGTGCAGCGCGCGGGCAGCGCGCCCGGCGCCCCGCTCGTCCTGCCCGCGCGCATCACCGCACGCGAGGAGGTCACCGTGCCCGCCCGGATGGCGGCGCGGCTCACGGCCATGCCGCTGCGCGAGGGCGACCACTTCCGCGCCGGCGCCGTGCTCGCCACCTTCGACGCGCCGGAGACGCGCGCGCAGCTCGAGGGCGCCGAGGCCGCGCTCGTCTCGGCCACGCTCCAGCGCGACCTCGCCCGCCGCCAGGAGTCGCGCATGGATTCGCTCTACGCCGCGCACGTGGCGGCGCTGCGCGAGCTGGAAGGCGCGCAGGCGGACCGCCGCGCGGCCGAGGCCGGCTGGGCGCAGGCGCGCGCGCAGCGCGACGGGCTCCGCTCCGGCGTCGCGATCGAGGCGCCGTTCGCGGGCGTGGTCGTCCGCCGTCACGCCGACGTCGGCGCGACGGTGGGCCCGGGCCAGCCGCTGCTCGACATCCGCTCGGACGCGGTCGGCGAAATCGCGGCGACGGTGCCGGAGTCGGAGCTCGCGCGGCTCGGCAAGGGCGGCGCGGAGTTCCAGGTCGGCGACGGCGCGTGGCGCCCGGCGGCACTCGTGCGCGTCGACGGCATGACGGACTTCGCGACGCGCAGCCGCGTCGCTCGCTTCCGCGCGGCCGACGGCGGTGCGCTCGACCCCGGCGCGTTCGCGCGCGTGCGGCTCGCGCCCCGGGCGGGCGCGGCCACGAGCGACGCTGCGTCCCTCACCGTGCCCAACGGCGCGATCGTGCGCCGCGGCGGGCTCTCGGGCGTGTTCGTGGCCGAGGACGGCGCCGCGCACCTGCGCTGGCTGCGGATCGGCCGCGCACAGGGCGGCGTTACCGAAGTGCTCGCCGGGCTCTCCGCCGGCGACGACGTCGTACTCTCGCCCGCCGGGCTCGAGGACGGCCGCGCCGTGAAGGTGACGCGATGACGCAGAAGCTCCCCACGGTCGGTCTCGCGGGGCGCATCGCGAGCACGTTCCTGCACTCGCGCCTCACCCCGCTCACGATCCTCGCCTCGATCCTGCTCGGGCTGCTCGCCGTCGCGACGCTGCCGCGCGAGGAGGAGCCGCAGATCAAGGTGCCGATGGTCGACGTGATGCTCGCGTGGCCGGGCACGCCCGTCGCCCAGGTCGAGCGGCAGCTCACCACGCCGCTCGAGCGCCAGCTCTGGCAGATCCCGGATCTGGAATACCTCTACTCGATCTCGCGCGAGGACGGCACGGCGCTGATCCTCCGCTTCAAGGTCGGCTTCGATCCCGACCAGGCGCTGACGCGCGTCCGCACCCGCCTCGACGAGGCCGCCGGCATGCTGCCGCCGGGCGCGCGCGTCGTGAGCGTGGCGCCGCGCGCGATCGACGATGTGCCCGTGCTCGCGCTCACGCTGACGAGCCGCGACTCCAGCATGGAGCAGGGCGACATCCGCCGCGTCGCGAACGAGCTCGCGGCCGAGCTCCGCAAGGCTCCGGGCGTCGCGCGCGTGCAGCTGCTGGGCGGCGAGCCGCGCACGGTGCGCGTGCTGCCGGATCCGGCGCGCATGAGCGCCGCGGGCGTCACCGTGGACCTGCTCTCGCGGAGCCTCGAGGGCGCGGGGCTCTCCCTGCCCGCCGGCGACGTGATCGGCGGCGGCACGCGCACCGAACTGCGCGCGGAGTCGCCGCTCGCCGACGCCGACGAACTGCGGGCGGTACTCGTGCCCTCGGGCACCGGCCGTCCCGTGCGGCTCTCCGAGATCGCCGAGGTGATCGACGGGCCCGGCGAGCGCTCCAACTACGTGTTCCTCGGCGACCGCGAGCACGGCATGCGGCCCGCCGTCACGGTCGAGGTCGCCAAGCGTCCCGGCATCAACGCGACCGATCTCGTCACGTTCCTGCACGGCCGCGTCGCGGAACTGCGGCCCTCGCTGCTCGCCGGCATCGACGTCACGACCACGCGCGACTACGGCAAGACCGCCAAGCACAAGAGCGACGACCTCATGTTCCACCTGCTGCTCGCGACGCTGTCGGTGATCGTGCTGATCGCCCTCGCGCTCGGGCGGCGGGAGGCCATCGTCGTCGCGATCGCGATCCCGGTGACGCTGGCGCTGACGCTGTTCCTCTACCGCTTCCTCGGCTACACCTTGAACCGCGTCACGCTGTTCGCGCTCATCTTCTCGATCGGCATCCTGGTCGACGACGCGATCGTGGTGGTCGAGAACATCACGCGCCACTTCGCGATGAAGGACCACCGCGAGACCGACGAGCGCGTGATCGAGGCCGTGGACGAGGTCGGCAACCCGACCGTGCTTGCGACCGTGGCCGTCATCGCCGCGATCCTGCCGCTGGCGTTCGTCGGCGGGCTCATGGGCCCGTACATGAAGCCGATCCCGATCGGCGCCTCGCTGGCGATGCTGTTCTCGCTGGTCGTCGCATTCATGGTGTCGCCGTGGGCCGCCCGCCGCGTGCTCAAGACCACGGGCGTGCACGCGCACGACGAGAAGGAGTCCAGGCTCGACGTCGCCTACCGCCGCTGGATGAAGCGGCTGATCGAGGAGCCGAAGCAGCGCTGGATCTTCTTCGGCGGCCTCGCGGCCCTGCTCGTGGCGACGATGGGCCTGTTCGCGGTGCGGCTCGTCACCGTGAAGATGCTGCCGTTCGACAACAAGAGCGAGTTCGAGGTGCTGGTCGACATGCCGCCGGGCACGCCGCTCGAGCGCACGCTGGCCGTTGCCGACCGCATGGCGCGCGAGATCGCGAAGCGGCCCGACGTCGAGAACTGGGTCGTCTACGACGGCCTGGGCTCGCCCATCACCTTCAACGGCCTCGTGCGTCACTACGACTACCGCACCGATCCGCGGCTGGCGTCGATCCAGGTGAACCTGGTCGAGGCCGAGCACCGCAAGCACCAGAGCCACGCGATCGCGCGCGACGTGCGCCCCGCGCTCGAGGCGATCGCCGCGAAGGAGGGTGCGCGCGTGAAGGTGGTCGAGGTCCCGCCGGGACCGCCCGTGCTCTCCACGCTCGTCGCCGAGGTCTACGGTCCGGACCTCAAGGGTCAGCAGGACTTCGCACGCAAGGTGTGGGGCGTCTTCCGCGACACGCCGGGCGTCGTCGACACCGATCTCATGCTCACCGAGGGCCAGCCGCGCACGCGCCTCGTGGTCGACCGCGACCGCACCACGCTCGCGGGCCTCGCCCCGGCGCAGGCCGTGGCGACGGCGATGACGCTCTATCGCGGCCAGACCGTCGGCACGCTGCGGGTGCCGGACGAGGCCGAGGCGGTGCCGGTCGAGGTGCGCCTCGGCGCGGCCGACCGCGCGGACCTCTCCGCCCTGCGCGCCCTCCGCATGGGAATGGGCAGCGGCACGCCGCTCTCCGAGCTGGCGCGCGCGGTGCGCGACACCACGCCGCCCGAGATCATGCACAAGAACCTGCACCGCGTCGTCTACGTGCTCGGCGACGTCGCCGGGCGCGAGGAGGCGCCGGTGTACGCGATCGCGGCGCTGCGGCCCAAGGTCGAGAAGCTCGTCGCCCCCGACGGCGGATCGGTGCACCAGCTCTCGACGCGCCTGCCGGACTCGGACGAGAAGTACTCGGTCAAGTGGGACGGCGAATGGCACATCACCTACGAGGTGTTCCGCGACATGGGCGCGGCGTTCGCGGTGGTGCTCGTGCTCATCTACGTGCTGACGGTCGGCTGGTTCAAGAGCTTCAGCACGCCGCTCGTCATCATGCTGCCGATCCCGCTCTCGCTGGTGGGCATCCTGCCGGCGCACGCGATGGTCGGAGCCTTCTTCACCGCGACGAGCATGATCGGCTTCATCGCCGGGGCGGGCATCCAGGTCCGCAACTCGATCATCCTCGTCGACTTCATCGAGCTGCGCATGGCCCAGGGCCTGTCGCTCGCCGAAGCGTGCATCGACGCCGGTGTGATCCGCTTCCGCCCCATGGTGCTCACCGCGGCCGCCGTGATCGTGGGCGGCGCCGTGATCCTGTTCGACCCGATCTTCCAGGGCCTCGCCGTGGCGCTGATCGGCGGCGCGTTCGCCGCGCCGGTGCTCTCGCGCGTGGCGGTGCCGCTCCTCTACTACCTGCTGCGGCGCGGCGACGTGGCGAAGGCCGCGGCCGTTCCGGCGGAGGCGCGATGAAGCTCGTGATGATGATGGCGGACGCCGCGCGCGTGGGCGCGCTGCGCAAGGACCTCGCGGCGCTGGGGGCCCCCGGCTACACCGTGATCCCGATCGCCGAGGGCGGCGGGCGCTCGGGCATCCACGCGGGCGACCGCGTCCACCCCGGTGCGCTCGCACTGGTGATGGTCGTCGACGAGGACGCGCCGGCCGTGAGGCTGTTCGACGAGCTCGTAAAGCGGCGCGATGCGCATGGCGACGACGTCTCGAAGCTGTTCCTCATGCCGGTCGAGCGCCAGGCCTGACCGGCCCGAAAGGAGATTTCCCATGCGGATCGACGAAGCGCTCCGCCTGATCGCCGGCTTCTTCGTCATGCTCAGCGTCGCGCTGGGCGTGTGGGTGAACCCGTGGTGGTTCGCCTTCACCGCCTTCGTGGGGCTGAACCTCTTCCAGAGCGCGTTCACCAAGTGGTGTCCGATGATCGCGATCCTGAAGAAGGCCGGCCTGAAGGCCTGAACGTGAACCGGCGCGCCAAGCGGGAACGCGTACTCGATCTCGGCGCACTCCGGCGGGAGTCCGCGACCCGCGCGTGCTGGCTTCGACCGGTGGCCGGAGCTTAACGTGGACCGGCACGACGCACCCGACGTCGCGCGAGAGGATGCCCCACGCATGCCCACGTCACCCGATTCGACCCTCGACGTCCGCCGCGAACTCTCGGAGCAGTTCGTCGACGCCGTGAGCGGACTGTTCGAGAGCCTCGGCCGCGGACTGATCTGCCTCGACGCCGACTTCCGCGTCGTGCACGCCTCCGAGGGCCTCGACGGCATCGCCGGCGCCGGCGCGCAACGCGACGTCGTCGGGTGTCTCGCCCACGAGATCCTCGGCCCGGAGCTCTTCGGCGAGAAGGGCACGCTCCGGCTCGCGCTCGCCGCGGGAGAGCGCCGCGAGGGGTGGGGCGCCTCGATCCGCATCGGCGACCGGCCGGAGCACGTGCTGTCGCTGAGCGCGGCGCCGATCCGGATCGCCAAGTCGAGCCTGTGCGATCCGCGCGTGCGCTACATGCTCGTGGTCCGCGGCGTCGCCGGGATCGAGCCCTCCGACCTGCCGCGCGTGACGCTGTTCTCGGGGATGGTCGGGCGCTCGGCGTCCATGCGCCGCATCTTCGATCTCGTGCAGAGCCTCTCGGAGAGCGACGCCACCGTTCTGCTCACGGGCGAAAGCGGCACGGGCAAAGAGCTCGTCGCGCGCGCGCTGCACCAGAACTCGCCGCGCCACTCGCAGCCGTTCGTCGCGGTCAACTGCGGCGCGCTGCCCGGCGAACTGCTCGAGTCCGAGCTGTTCGGGCACGTGCGCGGCGCCTTCACCGGTGCGGTCCGCGACCGCCAGGGCCGCTTCGAGCTCGCCCGCGGCGGCACGCTCTTCCTCGACGAGGTCGGCGACCTCTCGCTCCCGCTGCAGGTGAAGCTGCTGCGCGTGCTGCAGGAGCGGACGTTCGAGCGCGTGGGCGAGAGCACGTCGCGGCACTCCGACGCGCGCATCATCGCGGCGACCAACCGCGACTTGCAGCGCGAGGTTCGCGAAGGCCGGTTCCGCGACGACCTCTACTACCGGCTGCGTGTCGTGCCGATCGTGGTGCCGCCGCTGCGCGAGCGACGCGAGGACATCGAACCGCTCGCGCTCCACCTGCTCGCACGCGTCTCCGACCGCCAGGGCCGCTCGCTCATCCTGTCGCCGGACGCACTGCGCGTGCTGCTCGAGTACGCATGGCCCGGCAACGCCCGCGAGCTCGAGAACGCGCTCGAATACGCGGTCGCCGTCTGCCGCGGACAGACGCTGCACGAGTCCGACCTGCCGGCGGAGATACGCGAAGCCCCGCGGGCCCCGGTCGCGACCGCGAGCAGCGTGGCCGTCGCAGCCTCGTCGCGCCCCGGCGACGACGCGGAGCGCGAGCGGCTGCGCGCGACACTCGAAGCGCACCGCTGGAGCCGGGCGGACGCCGCGGCGGCACTCGGCATCAGCCGCACGACGCTCTGGCGCCGCATGCGGGAGCTCGGGCTGGCGCGCTGAGACAACCGCCGCAGTTGCAACGATTCGTCGCAATCGCGACGTTTCGTTGCAACGCGACGTTTCAATGACGCGTGCACACGCCGCCCACGCGACGCGTCGCCCCACCTCGCACCGGCGCCGGCAGCTCCTCGCGCCGATCGCGCGCGGACGACCAACTTCCACTGCGCGAATCACGAACCCGTCGGAGAACGACGCTCCGTCAGGCGGCCACAGGACTTTGTGAACGGAGTTGCAAGCGTGGTGTGCTTCTTGCAGCCCTGCTCCGGCGTCGCATCGGCAGATCGCGACCTCGCGTCACACGTCGCATCGGCGGCGGGCCCTGGCGCGGGCCCGTGCGTCATTCGTTCTCAGGAGGTCGAACGATGTTGAAGAAGGTCTTCCTCACCGTTGCGCTGCTCGCTCTCGTCACCGCCACCGCGTTCGCGGCCCCGCTGTCCGGCAAGGTCGCGGGCATCGACAAGCAGGAAGTGCGCGTGACGGTGACCGGCAAGCTCGCCGACTGGGTCAAGAAGGGCGTCAGCGTCAAGTTCCTCGGAGTCAAAGGCACGATCGTCAAGGTCGGTACCGACGGCGTCACGATCTCCTCGCCGAAGGCTGCCACGGCGAAGGTCGGCGACACCGTGACGTTCGACAAAGCGAAGGCGACCGCGGCCGGCTGCTAGTTCCGGATTCACGAAACCCCACGGGCCCCGCCGCGGACCATGCGTCCGGCGGCGGGGCTCTTTCCTGAAGAGGAGGATGCCATGCTGCGATCGTCCCAGACGTTCGGATGGACGGCGCGCGTCGGGCTGCTGGCACTCGCGATGGGATTCGTCCTGTCGCTCGCGAGCTGCGGCAAGAACCCCACCGGCTACGTCGATCCGTTCGCTTCGGTCACCACGACCCAGACCCCCACAGCGCTCATCGACGTGGCCACGCTCCAGGCGTGGATGGACCAGGGCAAGGTCAACAACGCGCTTCCGAGCTGCCGTGACAAGGTCGTCATCGTGACGGTCGCGACCCCCGCGCAGTATGCGGCGGGGCACATCCCGGGTTCGGTGCTCTACAACTCGAGCAGCGACCTGACCGTCGGCCGCATGGAGGCCGTGGCCCCGCTGACCAGCGAGGTGCCGGACGGCGCGTGGATGGACGGCGTCATCCAGAAGCTCGGCATCGACGCCTACACGACGATCGTCCTCACGGGCACGACGGGCCAGAACTTCCTCAATCCGTCGCGCGCGTACTTCACGTTCCGCTACTGGGGCTTCCCGCGCGCGCGCCTGAAGGTGCTGCAGGGCGGCGAAGCGGCCTGGACCGCGGCGGGTCACACGCTGACCACCGCCGTTCCCAGCGTGAAGGCCTCCACGTTCAGCGTCCGCAACCTCTATGACGGGACCGGCGCGTGCCTGAAGTTCCGCATGCCCATCGGCGAGATGATCGACGTCGTCGACCGCATCAACCTGGGCACGCTCGACGCGACGAGCGCCACCGGCGTGCGCATCCTCGACGTGCGCGGCGGTGTCGACCCGCTGGTCGGCCCGTACGTCGCGAACGCGAAGGTGGACGATTACAACCAGTACTACGTGACCGGCCAGAACGCGACGTTCAAGCCGCTGGCCGACATGCAGGCGCGGCTTGCGACGTTCGGCGTCACCGCGACCACCCGGGAGACCTACGTGTACTGCGCCTCCGGACATCGCGCGTCGAGCGTGTTCTTCGTGCTCGACGGCATGCTCGGCTGGCCCGTGCGCCTCTACGACGGCTCGTCCGGCCAGTGGCTCGGTTACCGCACCGCGAACAACGTGGGCACGGCGTGGCGCGTCGACACCAACACACCTGGCACGACGCTGCCGCGCACGTTCGGGACGATCACGGCGGGCACGCTGACGCTCGACCCGATCTCGAACACGATCTTCACGAGCGTCACGGACAAGCGCGCGAACCAGATCAACGTCGAAGACCTGCTCTATTTCACGACCGGCAAGGCGAGTCCGTCGACGCCCAGCACGGGCGGCGGCTCGGAGAGCGGCTGCTGACCACGGTTCCCCAACGGCAACGCATGTCCGTGGCCCGTCGGCCACTCCCCATCGAAGGAGAGCAACCCATGATCGGCAAGACGATGATCCGTGTCGCCGCCTTGAGCGCGTTCGGATCGCTGCTGCTGGCCGCCGCCGCACTGGCGGGACCGCAGTGGACGTTCGGCCCCGAGAACCAGGGCACCCTGGAGTTCCAGTACAAGGGGCAGTTCCAGGCGGTCGCCCGCGACCTCGGTTCCGGCGGCAACGACGAACAGAACACGTACAACTTCAACTTCCGCCGCAACCGGCTCGCGCTGATGGGCACGTACGGCGAGGTGATGAGCCTCTACGTGCAGACCGAGTTCAGTGACGACCCGACGATCGGTCCGATGGGCGTCGCGAGCACGCCGCCGGGGACGAACTTCGAGATCCTCGACGCGGTCGCCCGCTTCAACTTCCGGAACGACTTCAAGCTCAACGTCGGCAAGTTCAAGTACAACATGTCGCGCGAGAACCTCGAAGCCTGCGAGCAGCCGCTCACGCTGGACCGGTCGGTGCTCGTGCGCGTGCCGTTCGTCGCCACGCGCGACGTCGGCGTCGGCGTCTGGGGCAACGTGTACCGCGACATGTTCCAGTACCGGCTCGACGTGATGGAAGGCCGCAAGGCCGTGTCGTCGGTGTCCACGCCGAAGGCCGACCTGCGCTACTCGGCCCGTGCGCACGTGACCCTCTTCGATCCCGAGAACGAGTACGGCTACAAGGGCACGTACTTCGGCAAGAAGAAGGTCGCGACGTTCGGCGTCGCCGCGCAGTACGAGCCCTACGTCGTCTACGGCGACGTGGTCACCCGCGAAGGCCTGAAGAGCTACCACGGCTGGACGGCGGACTACTTCGTCGAGTACCCGCTCGAAGGCCTCGGTACCGCGACGGTGTCGGGCGCGTACGAGAAGGTGAACCTCGAACACGCGTACCTCGAGCTCAACCCGGATCCGGAAGCGATCGGGCTCAACGGCGAGAAGAACGGCTGGTTCGTGAAGGCCGGCTACCTCCTGCCGAAGCTCCCGCTGCAGGTGTTCGGGCGCTACGAGAAGTGGCGCTTCGCGCTGCTCGACAACGTCTACGACCAGCGCGTCGACTGGTACGCGGGCGGCGCCAGCTACTACGTGTGGGGCAACAACCTGAAGGTCACGACCGAGATCAGCGGCACGACCTTCGACAAGACCGGCACGTTCAGCGGCGTCCAGGGCGCGAACCTCGTGACCCGGGACTTCCACACGGTGACCACGCAGCTGCAGATCGTGTTCTAGGAACGGCGGGCCCTCGCGGCCGAGGTCGCCGCCGTCCGCCCGGGACGGCGCGCCCCGCGGCAGGGTTCGTGCAAGGCGGGGACGGTGGCTTCGGCCACCGTCCCCGTTCGCGTTCCGGGGAACGGGAATCGAAACGGGGCGAGGGTGCCACTCACGTGTCGGGCCGTGGGCGTGGCGCCGGGAGGAAGTGGGGTGAAGGCTTCGACCTGGAAGCGTGCGGATTCGGGGTCCGGCGGGTGGGTCCGCCGGGCCGTGGCCGCGCTGCTCCCGGTGCTGGCCTCGGCGGCGCTGCTCCTCCCGGGCGCGGGTTGCCGGGGGACGTCCGCCGTTTCGTCATGCGAGCGCTGCCATGCCGGGCTCGAGACGGCATCCGCTTCGCACGAAGGCTGCGTGCCCTGCCACGGTGGCCATCCGGAAGCGGCCACCCGCGAGGCCGCGCACGTGGGCCTCCTCGGGCTGGACGATCCGTCCTACCCGGGGCGATGGGAGAAGGGCTGCGGCAACTGTCACCGTCACGAGGTCGACCGCATGACCTCGTCGCAGATGTTCACCAACGCCGGGATGATCGCGCAGATCCAGGCGACGTGGGAAGGCGAGCGCCCGGGCGCGCCGTTCGCCGCGCAGGGCGCGAACCGGTTCGCGACCGACGGCTCGCCGCGCCACGAACGCGCGGTCGGCGATCTCGACCATCTCTCGGGCGAGCTCTACCGCAAGTTCTGCGCGCGCTGTCACCTCGCGCGGCAGAATCCCGCCGACGACGGGGCGGCACATCCGGCGGGCTGCGCGGCGTGCCACTTCCCGTACGGCGCCGACGCGGCGTACCACGGCGGTGACCGCACGATGCGCGGCAAGCGGCTCCACAGCGCGACGCACGCGATGCAGGGGCTGCCGCCGATGGACGCGTGCCTGCGCTGCCACCAGCGCAGCGGCCGCATCGCGCTCTCCTACCAGGGCCTGCAGGACGGCAACAACGCGCTCGTGCCGACGCGCCGCGGCATGCCGGGGCCGGTGCCCGGCAGCGACGACCGCACGTTCACGCACATCGAGCCCGACGTGCATCACGCCGCGGGCATGGAGTGCATCGACTGCCACACGTCGCGCGAGGTGATGGGCGACGGTTACGCGGCCGCGTCCATGCAGGGCCAGCTCGAGATCGCCTGCGAGGACTGCCACGGCGACGGCGAGCGCCGGCCCCGCTTCGGCGAGGCTGTGCGCGAGAGCGACCCGCCGATCCGCGAATCGCGCCAGTACGGCCGCCGGATCCGGCCGGGCTTCCGCATGGCCCTCACTTCGCGCGGCCGGCCCTACTCCAACGTCTTCGCGAGCGGCGAGCGCGTGCTGGTGATGCTCAAGCGCAGCGGCCGCCTGCTCGCGAGCCCGGTCGTGACCGACACGCCCGAGCACCGGATCGTGGGGCACGAACGCATGGAGTGCTCGGCGTGCCACTCGCGCTCGGTCGTGCAGTGCTACGGCTGCCACACGTCGTACGACAAGCGTGAGAACGGCTACGACTTCATCGCGCAGTCCGCGACGCCGGGCATGTTCAGCGAGCACGAGGACGTGCGCACGCTCTACCCGTTCCCGCTCGCGCTCGACAGCCGCGGGCGCATCTCGCCGGTGACGCCGGGCTGCCAGACGTTCGTCACGGTGATCGAGCCCAGCGGCGAGCGTTCGCGCGACGAATCGGTCGCCCTCTACCGCGGCAAGCCGCAGCTGCGGTTCGCGCCGTTCTACGGGCACAACACCGGGCCGCGCGCCGTCGGCTGCGCGGCGTGCCACGGAAATCCCGCCTTCCTCGGGTTCGGGCAGTACGTGCTCGAGAAGGGCGACGTGCGCGGCACGCTCCGCTGCGAGAAGAGCGACGAGAAGTCGCTCGACGGCTTCCTGTCGATGCGCGACGGCCGCATCACCGCCTACTCCGCGATCGCGCGGCCGAACGCGCGGCCGCTCGACGCGAACGAAGTGCGCCGCGTCTTCACCGTGAACCTTTGCCTCGACTGCCACGATTCGGGCCGCGACCCGATCTGGCGCAGACCCATGGACACCCATGCGCTGGACGATTCCCTTCATCGTCGCCTGCTCGCTGGCGATCGCTGACGCGGCGGTGGCCGCCGTCGGCCCGGACTCGGCCGCGGCCGAGTTGGCGCGGCACCGGCGGTATCCCGACAGCGGCTGCGTGCGCTGCCACGCCGCCGCGCGCGGCGTGCTGACCGGGCCGATGGCGACGCGCGCGGGCGAACGGGCGTTCGCGCACCGCGCGTTCGGGCGCGACGGCGACCGCTTCTTCGATTCGGCCTGCACCGGTTGTCACGTGACGCGCTGCCGCGACTGCCACGGCGAGGGCGCGACGTTCGCCGTGCGCCCGCCGGACGAGGCCTGCCTGCGCTGCCACCGCGGTTCGTGGGTGGGCTGGGACTATCACGGCCGCGCCGCGCGCGAGGACCACGAGCGCTACCAGCGCGGGGCGCTCGCGAACGGCGAGCACGTTCTGCGCATGCAGCCGGACGTGCACGCCGAGCGCGGGCTCGCGTGCGCCGACTGCCACACGATGCGCTCGCTGCAGGAGCACCGCCGCACCGCGAAGACCTGCCGCGACTGTCACGCGAAGCCATCGCTGCAGGTGCCGGAGCACGCGATCACCGCGCACCTCGTGAAGATGGAGTGCTGGGCGTGCCATTCCGCCTGGGCGTCGCAGGAGTACGGCACGTTCCTCGTGAAGCCGCACGGGGCCGAAGCGGTGCAGGCGTTCGCGCCACTGCCGCGCTGGGGCGAGTGGACCAAGAGCACCTACCTCCGCCGCCAGGACGCGCCACCGCTCGGGCTCGACGAGCGCGGGCTCGTGGCGCCGATGCGTCCGCAGTGGATCCTCTTCGCCACCGACGCCGCGCGCGGCTGGGAGAACCGCCGCCTCGCCGCCGAGTGGACCAGCGTGTTCCCGCACACCACGCGGCGCGGGACCACCACCTGCCGCGGCTGTCACGACACGCCCGCGCGGTTCCTGCTCGAGCCCGATTCCGAGCGCGTCTACCGGCCGGACATCGACGGCCTCGGCCTGCGATCGTTCTGGAACCGCGAGGGCATGACCGCCCGCCGCGGCGCCTTCTTCCCGCCGGAGCGATACCGGCTCATGAACCGCAAGTCCCCTACGTTCGTCCGGGAGCACCTGAAGCAATGGCGAACCCTGATCGATCGCGTCGGTCGTTCCTCCGCACGCTGACGCTGGCGGCGCTCTCGGGCGCTGGCCTCTGGCGCTACCTCACGCCGGCCCGCGCACCCGAGTCGCACCCGGTGCGCGTCCGGATCGAGGACGTGCCCGTGGACGGCGCGCTGGTGCTGCCCGAGCCCGGCGTCGCCGTGACCCGCACGTCGGCGGGCACGATCGACGTCCTGCGCCTGCGCTGCACGCACCTCGGCTGCCGGCTCAACGCGACCGAGGACGGTTTCGCGTGCCCGTGCCACGGCAGCACGTTCGATCGCGAAGGCCACGTGACCCACGGACCGGCGCGCGAGCCGATGGAACGCGTCGCGTGGTCGCGGCAGGGCGGCCTGCTGCGGCTGCTGGCCTGAAAGGACGCACGATGGAACGCGGGTTCATGGTCTCGAGCTTCGTGAAGCACTTGTTCCCGCGCTTCGTGCGCGGGCGGGACATGCGCATCACGTACACGTTCTGCCTCGGCGGCATGGCGTTCACGAGCTTCCTCGTGCTGGTCGTGACGGGCATGCTGCTGCTCTTCTACTACCGGCCCGCGCCCGGCGGCGCGTTCGAGTCGATCCTCTACCTCGAGTCCGACGTATGGGGCGGTGCATACGTCCGCAGCCTGCACCGGCTCGCCTCGCACACGCTGCTCGTGCTCGTGGGCCTGCACATGCTGCGCGTCCTCTGGACCGGCGCCTACCGGCCGCCCAAGGAATGGAACTGGCTGATCGGCGTCGGCCTGCTCGTGCTCTGCGTCGCGCAGGCGTACACCGGCTACCTGCTGCCGCTCGACCAGCTCGCCTACTGGGCGACGCACACGGGCATGGAGCTCGTGCGCGTCGTGCCGTTCGGCGACGTGCTCCGCCGGCTGCTCGTCCCGGACGGCGTCGGCGCGCCGCTCTCGCTCATTCGCTTCTACGCGTTCCACGTCGTCGTGATCCCCGCGGCCATCACCGCGCTCACGGCGCTCCACTTCTTCGTCATCCGCAAGCAGCGCGGGCTGCTCCCCTACCTGTGAACGACGACCACGTTCCCTCCTCGCCGCACTTCTTCCGCCCGGTCGGGCGGACATTCGCCGCATGGCTCGTGGTGCTGCTCACCGGCGCCGCGTTCCTCCCGGCCCCGCTGCAGAAGGCGGCGGATCCGGAGCACGCCCCCAATCCCGCGAAGGCCGCGTGGTTCCTGCTCTGGATCCAGGAGCTCGTGAGCCACGGCAACGCGTGGATCGCCGCCGTGCTCGCGCTCGCGGTGCTCACGGCGGTGCTGCCCGTGCTGCGGCGCGCGCCGATCGCGAACGCCGCGTGGTTCCGCCGCGGCGAGCGGCTGCTCGCGGTCGCGAGCGGAGCGATCGTGCTGGCGGTCGTGGTGCTCACCGTGATCGCGATGTTCTTCCGGAGCGAACAATGGCGTCTCGCCTGGCCGTCCTGATCGCGGCGCTGCTGGCGTTCGCGGTGCCGCTCGCGCATGCGGCGGCGAACGGCCGAACGCCCGCAGCGGGCTGCCTCGCCTGCCACGCCCGCCACTTCGAGACGCTGGGCGACTGCACGGGCTGCCATCGCGGCGACGCGCGCGCGAAGCGCACCACGGTCGCGCACGACCGGATGCTGCGCGGCGCGCAGGCCGCGTGGAGCATCCCGAACGTCGGCGCGGTGCGCGACGGCGAGTGGCTGCGCGACCGGCTCGGCTGCCGGCGCTGCCACGTCACGGGCGGGCGCGGCAACGCGC
The DNA here is from genome assembly GCA_044223005.1 of Candidatus Eiseniibacteriota bacterium. Lineage (GTDB taxonomy): Bacteria > Eisenbacteria > RBG-16-71-46 > RBG-16-71-46 > RBG-16-71-46 > CAIXRL01. Next base: position 50,033 of record JBGAML010000002.1, on the reverse strand, counting down.
TCGCGACCTCGCTCGACGCGGTCGCGTGGCAGCGCGACCCGGAAGCGCTGAAGCAGTCGCTGCTGCATCCCGTCACGTTCATGCCGGACTTCGGGCTCGCACCCTGGCAGGCCGACCGGTTGATCGCGCTGCTGCTGCGCGACGGCGATCGCGCCGCGCGCATGGCGCCGACGCGCGTGCTCTTCCGCGCCGGACGCGCGCCGGCTCGCGACGCGTTCGAGCGCCGCTGTGGCGGTTGCCACCGAGCGCTCACGCCGGCGGGGGCGCTCGGGGTGGGAACGAGCGGACCGAACCTCTCCGGGCTGCTCGGCGGGTTCTACCCGGCGGCCGACGGCCTCCGCTGGGATCGCGATCGGCTCGCGCGCTGGATCCGCAACCCGCGCGTGGAGAAACCGGGCGCGACGATGCCGCCGATCCCCGACCTCGCACCCGCCGAGCTCGACGAGATCGGGCGACTGCTCGCACCGCCCGCGACCGGGAGCACGCCGGAACGCCGCTGAGCCTGCACCGCCATGTTTCGCGTGCGACGAAACGTTGCAACAAAACGTCGCGCGAAGATTGAAACGACGGCGAAGACTGCGGCTAAGCGTTTTGTCCACAACGAATAGGCGGTGGCATCTCCCCTGCTCGATGTCCGCGGTGGAAGGGACATGGGATTCGGCGCCCGCCCGTCGCGGCGCGCCTCGGGAAGGAGAGACGAGCCGACATGAGCCACCGGATTTCGCGCCGAGCGTTCCTCGGGTCGCTCGCGGCTGCGGGCGCCGGGGCGATGCTGCCCCACGCCGCGCACGCGACGGCCCCGCACCCGCCGGGCTGGCGCGGCAGCGAGCGCGTCCAGAAGGTCGCCACGATCTGCGAGATGTGCTTCTGGCGCTGCGGCGTGCTCGCGAGCGTCGCCGACGGGAAGGTGCTGCGCGTCGAAGGCAACCCGGACCACCCGCTCAACCGCGGCCGCCTGTGCGCGCGCGGGAACGCGGGCACCGACCTGCTGTACGACCCCGACCGGCTCAAGTTCCCGATGCGCCGCACCGGCAAGCGCGGCGACGAACACTTCGAGCGGGTGACGTGGGACGTGGCCCTGGACGACCTTGCGAAGCGCCTGAAGGACCTCAAGGCGAAGTACGGGCCGGAAAGCGTCGCGTTCTTCCCCCACGGCATCCATTCGCGGTTCTTCGGCACGCTCATGCAGGCGTTCGGCACCCCGAACAGCGCCGAGCCCTCGTTCGCTCAGTGCCGCGGGCCGCGTGACGTGGGCTACGCGCTCACGTTCGGGCAGGGCCTGGGCTCGCCCGAACCCGTGGACCTCGAGGAGACGAAGCTCGTCGTGCTGATCGGCAGCCACATCGGCGAGAACGTGTTCACGTCGCAGGTCACCGCGTTCGCGAACGCGCGGGCCAAGGGCGCACGCGTGATCGCGGTGGACCCGCGCTTCTCGACCGCCGCGAGCAAGGCGGACTGGTGGCTCCCCATCCGGCCCGGCACCGACCTCGCGCTGCTGCTCGCGTGGATGAACGTCCTGATCGGCGAGAAGCTGGTCGACGAGCCGTACCTGCGCGAGCACGCGACGGGTTACGAGCAGCTCGCGGCGCACGTGCGCGAGTTCACGCCCGAGTGGGCCGCGCCGATCACCGACCTGCCCGCAGAGCGCATTCGCGAGACCGCGCGGGCGATGGGCGAGGCGAAGCCGGCCGTCGTGGTGCACCCAGGCCGGCACACCACGTGGTACGGCGACGACACGCAGCGGTCCCGGGCGATGGCGATGCTCACCGCGCTGCTCGGCAGCTGGGGCCGCCGCGGCGGCATCTTCCTGCCCACGCCGATCCCGAAGGGCAGCTTCGAGCTGCCCGAGTTCCCCGAGTCCGAACGCGGCCGCGCCGACGGCGCCGGCACGACGTATCCGCTCGCGTCCGAGGAACTCGGCGTGACGAACGGCCTCGTCGAGGCGACGCTGAGCGGCAAGCCCTACCCCATCAAGGCGTGGATCGTGTACGGGCAGAACGTGCTCGAGTCGATCCCGCAGCCCGAGCGCACGCGCAAGGCGATCGAGCAGCTCGACCTGCTCGTCGTCGTCGACGTCATGCCGGTCGAGCAGGTGCAGTACGCGGACATCGTGCTGCCCGAGGCCACCTACCTCGAGCGCTACGACGCGCCGGTCTTCGGCACGACCGCGCGCGAACCGTTCGTGTCGGTGCGCATGCCCGCGATCGAGCCGCTCTACGACTCGAAGCCGGGCTGGTGGATCGCGCGCGAACTCGCGAAGCGGCTCGAGCTCGAGGCCTACTTCCCCTGGAAGACGCCGGAGGAGCACCTCGCGCGGACGATCGAGCCGCTCGAGATTTCGGCGGACGAACTGCGCACCAAGGGCGCGATCGCGTTCCCGGCGAAACCGTACCTCGAAGACCACGCCGACTCCGGCGATCCGCTCTTCGGCACGGACAGCGGCAAGATCGAACTCTTCTCGGCCAAGCTCGAGGCGCTCGGAGCCGACCCGATGCCGCGCTTCACGCCACCGGCCGAGCCGCCCGCGGGCTGGTTCCGCCTGATCTACGGGCGCGCGCCGGTGCATTCGTTCGCGCGCACCGAGAACAACCGCCAGCTCGACGCGCTCATGCCCGAGAACGCGGTGTGGCTGCACACCACGCCGGCGAAGACGCTCGGCCTCCGCGATGGGGACCGAGTGGTGCTCGAGAACGCCGACGGCGCGCGCAGCCTGCCGGTGCGCGTGCACGTCACCGAGGGCATCCGGACGGACTGCGCGTACATGGCCCACGGCTTCGGCTCGGGTGCGAAACGCATGCGCCTCGCCTACCGCAAGGGCGCTTCGGACACGTCGCTCATGAGCCAGGTGAAGGTGGATCCGCTCATGGGTGGCACGGGGATGCGGGTGAATTTCGTGCGGCCGGTCAAGGCCGTCTGAGCGAGGAGAACCGGTGCCCCGATACGCGATGGTGATCGATCTCGACCGCTGCGTGGCCTGCGAGGCCTGCACGGTCTCCTGCAACGCCGAATGGGGCGTGCCCGCGGGCCACGCCCGCACGCACGTCCGCCGGACGCCCGTGACGGGAACGTTCCCGGACCTCGAAGCCGGCAGTCACGTCGCGCAGTGCAACCACTGCGACGATCCGCCCTGCGTGGAGGTCTGCCCGTCGGGCGCCACGTTCCAGGGCGCCGACGGCATCGTGCAGGTCGACAAGCAGCTCTGCATCGGCTGTGGCTACTGCGTCGCCGCGTGCCCCTACGACGCGCGCTTCATCGACCCGGTCACGAAGAAGGTCGACAAGTGCGACTTCTGCCTCGCGCGCCTGCAGCGCGGCCAGCAGCCCGCCTGCGTGACCACCTGCACGGCGCACGCGAAGACGTTCGGCGACCTCGAGGATCCGGCGAGCGACGTGCACCGCATGGTCTACAGCGAGGGCGCGCGCCGCATCGAGACCGCCGACGTGAAGGTGGGACCGAACGTGTACTACCTCGGCAAGCCCGAGGTACTCGACCTGGTGGCCGCGACGTTCCCGCCGCACCGGCCGCGGCTGCTCGCGGCCGGCGAGGCCTGGCGCCGGCTCGCCAAGCCACTCGTGTTCGCCGCCGTGGGCGCGACGTTCCTGGGGCAGGCCGCCGCGTTCTTCACGCAGCTCCGGAAGGGGGAAGAGGACTTTGAAGGCTGAGGCGATCCCGACGCGGCCGGTCCCCATCCCGGCCGAGCTCGCCGATACGATGCTGCAGCGGCGGCTCAAGAAGCACCACGTGGCGATCATCCTGCTGCACTGGTTCAACGCGTCCACGTGGTTCTTCGAACTGGTCACGGGCGCGGCGCTGATCGTGTCGCGCCACTTCCGCATGGCGCCCGAGTGGTACCTGCAGCTCGTGGCCGGCGTGTTCGGTACGCGCGCGAACATGCTGCGCTTTCACATCGCCCTCGGGCTGCTGTGGATCTTCGTGTTCCTGGTCTACGGCATCTTCGGGTTCCGGACCTACCTGCGCACCGAGGTCCTGCACAAGGAGATGGGACTCGACCGCGACGACTGGAAATGGCTCGACGTGCGCGCGAGGCTGATCCTCGGGCGGACGAAGGAAGAACTTCCCCCGCAGGGCAGCTACAACGCCGGGCAGAAGATGTTCGGGTGGCTGGTCTACACGATGATCCCCGTGATCATGCTCACGGGCGCGATCATGACCTTCCACCTGTTCGGCACGACGATCGTGGGCTGGGCCGTCGTGGCGCACTTCGCCGCCGTCGGCGGCGTCGTCGCCGGCCTCATGGTCCACGTCTACATGGGCGCGGTGTTCCCCGAGGAGAAGTCGGCGTTCTTCTCGATGCTCACGGGCACCGTCGACGAACTGTACGCGTATCACCACCACTTCAAGTGGTGGCGCGAGATGAAGCTCAAGCAGGTGGCATGGATGAACCGGCACGACGCGGAGGCGGCTCCCGAGCCGGCCCCGCCCGCGCCGCCGGCGAAGCCCGCCGGGGCCACACCGCCTTCGGCCTGACCGCCCGATGCCGGGCGCCGCCCCCGCCGCGCCGGCATCCCGCAGCACCACGCACGACCATCACGGCCGCCGCGGACCGTTGGGGTCCGGGACGCGCCGACGGAAACGGAGCCATGTCGGATTCCCTGCTCACCCAGCGCGCGTCGGCCGCAACTCCCGCCCGCGCCGCCGCGCGGGCCCTGCCCTCGCCGTACACCAATCCCTACCTCGCCGGCGCCGGACTCGGCATCGTCCTGCTCGCCACCTACGTCGTGATGGGCCGCGGCCTCGGCGCGTCGGGTGCGATCGCCTCGATCGTCTCCTGGGTCGTGAGCCTCGTCGCCCCGGCGCATGCGCAGGCGAGCGACTACTACACGAGTTACCTCGAGGGCGGCGTCGGACATCCGCTCAAGGCCTGGCTCGTGTTCGAGGTGGCCGGGGTCCTCGTCGGCGGGTTCGTGTCGGGCCTGCTCGCCCGGCGCGTCACGCGCACCGTGGAACGCGGGCCGCGGGCGTCCGTCGCGATGCGATTCGCGTTCGCGCTCGCGGGCGGCGCGCTCATGGCGTTCGGCGCCCGGCTCGGCCGCGGCTGCACGAGCGGCCAGGCCCTCAGCGGCGGTGCGGTGCTCAACGCCGGCTCGTGGGTGTTCATGATGATGGTCTTCGCGGGCGCCTACGCGCTCGCCGGCGTCATGAGGAGGCAGTGGCGATGAAGGCCCCGTTCTTCGCGTTCGGTGCGTTTTCCGACGAGACCTCGCTCTGGGTCGCGCTAGCGATCGGCATCGCGTTCGGGTTCTTCCTCGAGCGCGCCGGCTTCGGCAGCGCACGCAAGCTGGTCGCGCAGTTCTACCTGGACGATCTCGCCGTGTTCAAGGTGATGTTCACGGCGATCGTGACCGCGATGCTCGGCGTCTACGGCCTCTCCGCCGCGGGCTGGCTCGACCTCTCGGAGCTCTTCATGACGCCGACGCACTTCGCCTCGCAGGCGGTGGGCGGACTCGTGCTCGGGTTCGGCTTCGTGATCGGCGGCTACTGCCCCGGCACCTCCCTCGTGGGCGTCGCGACCGGACGAATGGACGCGATGGTCTACGTGGCGGGCCTGTTCGTGGGCACGTTCGTGGTCGGCGAGATCTCGCCGTGGATCCAGGGCTTCATGGACTCCGGCGATCTCGGGCGTCTCACGCTGCCCGAGCTGCTGCACCTTCCCGCGGGCGTCGTCGTGGCGCTGGTGGTGGCCATGGCGATCGGAGGTTTCGTCGGCGCGGAGTGGGTGGAGCGCTGGTCGGCGGCACGCTCGCGCGGGCACTGATCATGGATCGAGCAGGCGGACACGCCGACGCGTCGGGGCACCGGCCCCGGCGCCCCGCGGCCGCGCTCGGCCGCGACTGGTCTCCGGACACCGCCGAACGGCTGGCGCGCGAGGCCGGGATCCCGGCCCTCGGCGACCGGCACTGGAAGGTCGTCACCTCCTGCCGCGAGGACGCGGCGCGCCTCGGTCGCGCGCCGGGACTGGAGCGGCTCGAAGAACTCACGGGCATGAGCGAGGGGGAACTGCAGCGGCTGTTCCCCGGCGACGTCCCGGCCCTGGTCGCCCGCATCGCGGGCGTCTCGCGAACCCCGCGCCGCTCGCGGGATCGCTCGAACGAGGAATCTCCCCGAAAGGTCGACTCATGATCACTCGTCCATCCGCGTTGCGCCGCTCCGCGTCGGCGGCCGCGCTCACGCTCGCCCTCGCGGTTCCCGCGTGGGCCACCAACGGCATGTACCTCGCGGGCTACGGCAGCGAGGCCGCGGGCCGCGCCGGGGCCAACATCGCCGTCGCGGACCGCTCGCTCGGCCTGCAGACCAACCCGGCGGGCATCGCCCAGCTGCAGGGTCAGCACTTCGGGGTCGACTACCAGCTGCTCGCACCCAAGCTCTCGTACGGCGGCGACCCGCTCGGCAACTCGCTCGACGCCAAGTCGACCGCGTTCAGCATGCCGTCGATCTCCTGGGTCCACGGCCTCGGCAAGTCGCCCGTCACGGTGGGCCTCGGCCTGCTCAGCCAGGGCGGCATGGGCGCCACGTTCAACGGCTATCGCACGCCGTTCGGGACGTCCGACGGCACGTTCAGCGAGGTGCGGTTCCTCACCGTCACGCCCACGATCGCGTACGCGATCAACGAGGATCTCGCGCTCGGCGCGTCGTTCAACGCCGGCTACTCGGACGTGACGTTCCGCTTCTACCCGCACACGAGCTTCTACTCGGACAACGGCACGCCGCTCGATCCGTCCGACGACATGGGCTTCTTCGGCGCCAACCTGTCCAAGCGCGCGCACACGTTCAACAACAGCGTGCGCCTGGGCGCGATGTGGAACGCCGATCCGCGACTGCAGGTCGGTGCGATCTACCAGACGAAGACGCAGGGCACCTACAAGAACGGCACGCTGACGCTCGACCAGACCGCGATCGGCCTCGGGCTCGTGAAGTACGACGCCGTGGTCGACGGCTTCACGTGGCCCGAGCAGTACGGCTTCGGCGTGCAGGTGCGCCCGGTCGACCGCTGGATGGTGGCGATCGACGGCCGCCGGTACCTCTGGAGCAAGGCGATCCAGACGATCCGTGTCGAGGGCACGAACCCCGACAAGGCGTCGCCGATGACGGCGCCCGTGATGCCGTTCGTGTTCGACTGGAAGGACGTCTGGGCAGTCGCGGTCGGCGCCGAGTTCCGCGCCACGCCGGCGGTCACGCTTCGCGGCGGCTACAACTACGGCGACAACCCGGTGCCGGACAACACGCTCAACCCGCTGTTCCCCGCGATCGAGAAGCAGCACGCGACGCTGGGCGCGGGCTACACGTGGGGCGCCCACACCGTGAACTTCGCGGTCGAGCGCGCGTTCGAGGTGTCGCAGACGAACCCGAGCAGCAACCAGGGCCTGAACCCGTTCGGCCCCGGCGCGACCGTGGATCACTCGCAGTGGACCGTTTCCGTCGGCTACAGCCGCGCGATCTCGCACTGAGGAAGGAGAGCACCGACATGCGTTCCACCCTGCGTCTCGTCCTCGGCCTCGCGGTCGCGGCCGCGTTCCTCGGTAGCGGCATCGCGACGGCGTCCGAGAAGCTCGCGCACGACACCGGCAAGTCCTGCACGACCTGCCACGACAAGCCGGGCAGCAAGCGGCTCACCGACATGGGCAAGTACTACGAGACGACCCGCTCGTTCGACGGCTATGCGTCGATCCAGGAGTCGTTCGGACATTGCACCTCTTGTCACTCTCGCAAGCCCGGCTCGCACACGCTCACGAAGAAGGGCAGGCAGTTCGCCGAGCTCGCGAAGGACATGAAGGGCCTGAACCAGTGGATGAAGGAAGGGCACCCGATGCCCGCCGCGAAGTGACCCCATGACGATCCGGAGGCCGGGGACGCCGCGAGGCGTCTCCGGCCTCACGGTTCCCGGAGGCCGGATGTCTCGCCTGTTCCTCGCGATCGCGCTCCTCGCCGGAGCTCTCGCGTTCGTGTCACCCGCGCAGGCCCTCGACGCACGACAGCCCGTCTACGTCGTGCTCGCCGATTCGCTGCCGGGATCGTTCGACCAGCTCACCGCCTCGCTCCGCGACGGAGCCGCCGCCGCCGGCTGGAGCGTCGCCGCGGTGCACGACGTCGCGGTGGACCGGAACGCCTGCGATTTCCACGCACGCGTGTTCGTGCTCGTGGCGCCGGCCTGGGCCCGGCAGGTGCTCGCGCACGGCGCCACGGCGGCGTTCGCGGTGCCGGTACGGCTCGTGCTCTTCGAGGACGAGGCGGGTAAGCACCTCGCCGCGGTCAATCCGCTCTCGATCGCCCGCACGATCGTGGCGGAGACGGGCTTCGAAGCGTCCTCGGAGGCGCTGCTCCGCGACCTCGCCCACCTCGCCGCCGGTCTGCACGGCCATGCGGTCAATCGTGGCTTCGGCCAGGTGCGCGATCGCGGGCTCATCGGCCGCACGATGGGCGTGATGGCCGGCGGACCGTTCCCGGAAAAGGTGCACGTGCTGGCGAGCACCCCCTCGAGCCGGCCCGAGGACCTCGGTGCGTTCGCCGACCGCATCGCGGCGGCGATCGAGCGAGGCGGCGCGCGCGGCCGCTGGCAGATCCGAAACGTGTACCGGATCGAGCTCGCCGATCCGGGCGTGATCGTGCTCGGCGTCTCGGGGGCGGCGATGGAAGCGAAGTCGTTCGCGATCGTGGGCGCCGGGGGCGACGGCAGTCGCAGCCGTTACCGCTGCCCGGGGCTCGCGCATGCCGCCGCGTACCCGATCGAAATCGTGATCCATCGCGACGGCGGCAACCTGCGCGCGACGACCGTCGACGGGATGTACCGGATGAAGATGTACTTCGAGGACGCGGGCAAGATGAAGTTCGCCGCGAACATGGGCATGCCCGGCTCGATCGAGGACGAGATCCGCGCGCTCGTGGTCGGCGCCACGGCCGCCGCGAAGTAGTCCGTCTGCCCCGAAACGCGCGACGCCGCGGCCCGTGACCGGGCCGCGGCGTCGTCGTCTCCGCGGGGGCGCTACTTCGCCGTGAGTCCCGTCGGCGCGGCGGGCGCGCTCGAATCGGCCGGAGCACCACCCGCGGCGGCCGCGCTGGCCACGACGGTCGAAAGCGTGGCGAGGCCCTTCTCGAAGTCGGGGCCGATCATCGCGTCCATGGGCTTCATCAGGCACATCGCCTTGCTGATGAAGTTCATGTCGCCGTCCATCGCCCACGTCACCTTGGTGCCGTCGCCGTCCGGGGCGAGCGTGAACGCGGTCCGGCTCGTGTCCTTGAACGGCTTGAGGAACTCGAGCTGCATGCCGATCCGGCTGGGCGGGGTCGCCTCGATGATCTTCATCGAGCCCTCGCCGACCTTGTCGTTGCCGGCCCAGTGGTACGCCGCACCCACGCCGGACTCGGGGCCCTCGTACGACGTGGTCATCGCCGGATCGAGCTTGGACCACGGAGACCACTGGTTGAACTGGTGGAAGTCCGCGAGCGTCGCGTAGACCGCCTCGGCGGGTGCCGGAACGGTGACCGAGCGCTCCACGTGATAGTGCCCCGGCCGCGACCAGATGAAGGCGACCAGCGCCACGATGACGATCAGCAGGATCCGGACGACGTTCTTCATCACGACCTCCCAACTCGGGTGATGGTGCTGCGGCGAGGCCGAACGGCTACCACGGCCGCCGGGGGCGTCGCAATGGATTTGGGACCGGCCGAGCGGGCCGTGGGCACGAGCGCGAGATCCGACGACGCCTCGGGGCCGCCACCCGGCTCACCGTACGACGACGATGCGGGCCTCCGCGTGGCGGGACTCCCGAGTGAGTCGCGCGAAGTAGACCCCGGGCGCGATCGGCGCCCCCGCGCCCAGCGCCACGACGTGGCGGCCGCCGCCGAGCACACCGACTTCGCGGACGGCGACGCGCCGGCCACCCACGTCCAGCAGTTCCAGCCGCGCCGGCGTGGCATCGGGCAGCGAGAGCTCCACCTGGGCGTCCGCGCCCGAGGGATTGGGCGACGCGCCGAGAAGACCGAACGCGGGGCGGACCGGAACTTCGATCCAAGTCTCGGCGAACGGTACGGAAGACATCGCCGGGAGGCGAAGCCGGTAGCCGTAGCGCGCGCCCGGCCGAACGTCCGCATCGTCGAGGACCAGCACTCCGCCAGCGTCGGCGCGCAAGCTCGCGATCTCGATCCACCCCTCCGTCCCGGCCTGCCGTTCCACGATGCCGTTCGTGCCGGCACCGGACGACACCTGCCAGGCGAGCCGAACACCACTCGCGACGGCATCCGCGCGCACGAGCGTCACCTGGACGGCGGTCGCGGCGTCGTGGAGCGCGACGCTTCGCGACACCGCGCGCGACACCGAGCGCAACGTGACGTCGATCGCGAGGCGGCCGAGGCCCGCGCTCACCGTGTCGGGCACGGCGATCGGCACGGCGAACGAGGCGATTCCTCCCGCGCCGACCGTCACCTGGCCCGAGACCGGTGTGCCCGCCCACGCCCGTGCGCTCGTGGCGATCCAATCCGCCGTCTGCGCGAACGCGTAGGGATTCGAGATCGTGCACGGGATCGTCATCGTCGCGCCGGGCGTCCACGTCGTGTCCCCGGGGCAGGACAGTTCGACTGTGGGCGCCTCGCCCCAGCGAAGCGAGAAGATCCCGCCATACGAGTTCACGAACACCATCGCATCGTGTTCGGGATCGGCGACTCCATACATCCGGATCTGGGGAGTCGTCGAATCACCCGGCGGACTGAACGTCGACCACGCGACGGGGTTCGAGAGATCGAGCGTGCGGACGACCGGGGTCCAGTTCACGCCGATCGTCCCGTCCCACACGACCAGCCGGTCCCGGAGTGCGTCGTACGCGGCCGGCGACCCGATCGTGACGGTCGTCGGCGCGCCCGACGTGGTGAGCGGACTCCATGCGGGCGTCCCGGCGAGCGTGAGGGCCCAGGTTTCGGACGGTCCGGCGCCGGCGGCGATTCCGCCGAAGAAGAGCACGCGATCCCGCAGCGCGTCATAGGCCGCCGTCGTCGCGTAGCGCGGCGAGGGCGGGGTCCCGGAGGGCGTGAGCGCCGACCACGTGGGTGTCTCGCCGAGCGTGAGCGCCCAGACGTCGTCCAGGGACGTCGAGGCGAGGCCCCCGAACACGAGCATGCGGTCGCGCACGGGATCGTAGATCGCGGCGCACTGCTCGCGAGGATCGGGTGCCGTGCCCGAGGTCGCGAGCGGTGCCCAATCACCGCCCTCGAGGGGCAACGTCCACACGTCGTTCCACCACGTCTGCGGTGGCGACGGCGAGCGGTTGCCCCCGAAGCAGATCAGCCGCCGCCGCACAGGGTCGACGATCGTGGATTGGTTCCGGCGCGTTGCGGACGGCGGCAAGGGGTTCGCGAGGAGCGCCATCGCGGGTTCGAGTGGAGGGAACGCGAGGACGTCCTGGCCGCCCGCATCGCTGCGGCCACCCATCATCAGGACGCGCGGCCCGACGGGGTCGAAGGCCACGCTGCCGTTGGGGTGCTCACCCGGAAACGCGGCTCCCGGCACGGCCCCCGTCCACGTCGGCGGATCGGCGAGTGCGAGCGAGTACACCCGCGCGTCGAAGCCTCCATTCCACTCCATTACGGTGTCCGACGTGGAATCGCAGGCCGCGACATGGCGGGACGAGATCTGAGGTCGCGACGCGGTGCCCGAAGCCGGCACCACCGACCACGACGACGCACCCGAGAGCGGCCACGCCCAGACGCTGGCCGCCGTGTACAACCCTCCCGCGACGACCAGCATGCGGTCGCGCCGCGCGTCGTACGCCGCCACCTGCGACGCCGCCTCGTCGACGGGGCCGCCGTCGGCGAGTCGCGTCCACACGGGAGCACCGTCGAGCGCGAGCGACCAGTTGCGTGTATCGGCGAGCTCGGCACTGCCCGACGTGTAGCCCCCGTGGATCACCATCCGGTGGCGCACCGGGTCGAGAATCGCGGGCGCATACGCGCGTCCCGAGGGCGAGTCGCCCGAGGTCGCGAGCGGATGCCAGGTCGGCGACCCCGCGAACAAGAGCTTCCATGCGTCCGCGAACGTGGGGCCTCCCCTGTCGCCTCCGAAGAGCACGAGAGCATCGGAGCTGGGCTCGTAGACGCCGCTCGCGCCGAAGCGTCCCTCGGGTCCCGTGCTGTCCGGCGCGAGTTCCGTCCACGTGGGAGTGCCGTCCAACGCGAGCGTCCAGACGTCGGCGAGCAACGGCCCGAGGAGGTCGCGCCCGCCGAAGACCACGAGGCGGTTCCGGTTCGAATCGTAGACGACGAGAGCGCCCGTGCGCGGCCGCGGTTTGGGGCCGGCCGTCACGAGAAGGCGCACGACCGGAGGATCACCCGGCTCGATCGTGACCACGTCGCTGCTGAGGCCGGCGTCGTGCTGGCCCCCGAAGACGTACTGCCGGCGGTGCACGGGATCCCACGCGCTGCTCGCGCCGATGGCGGCTCCGGGGGACGAACGCACCCACTGGCCGACGGCATCGGCGTACGCGACGGGTGGCGGCACGGCGAGCACCAGCACCATCAGCGCGGCGTACGAACTCGCGAGACACGGTTTCACGCAGTCCTCCCCCACACCGCAGCGCCTCGGTGTGTCGTCAACGGTCGAACGGGGGACTCGCGCGGCCAGTCGCTGCCGAGAATCTACCCCCCCCCGCTCGCCCCGCAAATCGCCACGCGTTTCGCACTCACGCCAGCAGCGTGTCGGGATCCAGCGAGGCCGGGGCGTGGTCGTAGGGTTCGAGGGCGAACTCGCGCGGCAGGTTGGGCGGCGCGTAGCGCGAATCCGGGTGCGAGAGGCGCGCCTGCACGCTCTGGTGCACGATCGCGCCCGCCGGGATGAAGCGGCGCTCGCCGAGCGGGATGCGCCAGCGGTACGTGTCGGTCCGCGAATCCCACCAGCGCTTGGGCCACCACTCGAGCAGCCGCCACGCGCCGGTCAGCGATTCGTGCGCGGGCCCGAACGCGTCCGGGCGGCTGCCGGCGCGCGCGAGCGCGGCGGTGACGCGATCGCGGTCCAGCCGCAAGCCCGCGCGTCGCGCCTCGTCGGCCATCCACCAGAGCGGGACGTTGGGCAGTCCCTCCTCGGCGGCCGCGTAGCCGCCGCCCACGTCGCCGTGCACGCCGGCGAACCACACCTGCTTCAAGTCCTGCCCGGTCACGGGCTCGCCCCAGACGTTCTGGCGGAAGAAGCAGCGGCGCTCGTCGATCGCGATCGCGTGGCGGCCGATGCGGATCGAGGGGTTGTTCGCGGTGTACGGCAGCCGAACGGGGTCGTAGATCCAGCCGACCGAACTCACCGTGTCCCACACGCCGACGAAGTGCACCGGGCACTCGCGCGCGAAGCGCGGCTTGAACTCGGCGGCGAGCCGGAACACCTCCTCGCTCCGGCGCCCGAACATGTCGGTCACGTACGGGATCAGGTTCTCGTTGCCGCGGCGGATCACGCCGAACATGTGGATCAGCGCGGCGAGCGCGCGCACGGTGTAGGCACCGCGGCTGAAGCCGAAGAGGAAGAGCCGGTCGCCGGGCTCCCAGTACTCGATCACGTGCCGGTAGGCGTCGCCGATCCGCTCCTTGAGCCCGAACGCGAACGCGAGCCCGAGCAGCCGCGTGAACGTCTGGCCGAGCGTGGTCCACGTGCCGGTCGCGCCCATGGTGCCGAGCCCGGGATCGTAGAACGCGACCTGGCGCTCCGGATCCTGCTCGAGCAGTTCGTAGAGCCGCACGACGTTCGTATTGCGCAGCCGGAACTGGCCATTGGTGCCGTCGCAGCAGACGACCACGTTCTTCGGCATGGGACCTCCCGAGTGCGGCCGAGCCGTCAGCGGATCCGGACGATGCGTCGCGATTCGGTGTGGCCGGCGACGGCGAACCGGAGCAGGTAGACCGCGGGGGGCAGGTCGTGTCCCGCATCGTCGCGCCCGTCCCAGGCCGCGGCGTTCGGCCCCGCTTCGCGCTCGCCGTCGACCAGCGTGCGCACGCGGCGGCCCGCGAAGTCGAGCACGTCGAGCCGGACGTGCGCGGTGTGCGACAGCGTGAAGCGAACCGCGGTCGAAACCGCGAACGGGTTGGGCGCGGGCGGCGCGAGCGCCACGCCCGTCGCCGCCGGCGGCGGCACGGCACCCGCCGCGGTGCGATCGAGCGCCCACACCTCGCTGCTCCATCCCGCCTCGAGCGTGAGCCCACCGAAGACCAGCAGCCGATCACTCGCGGCGTCGAACGCACCCGCGTGCCCCGCGCGCGCACCCGGCGGCGCACCCGCCGGAGCAAGCGGCGTCCACGCGGGCGGCGGCGCTGGAGCGAGCGTCCACGTGTCGTGGTACCACTGCCCGATCAGGTCCGTGCCCCCGAACAGCACATACGTGCCGCGCGCCGCGTCGTACGCACCCGCGAAGTCGAAACGCATGTCGTTCGGCCCCGGTCCCGCCGCCAGTGCCGACCACGCCGGCGTGCCGGCGAGCGAGAGCGCCCAGTCGTCACTCACCAGCGTGCCGTAGCCGCCCACGATCACCATGCGATCGCGCGGCGCGTCATAGAAGACCGCGTGCGCCTCACGCATCCCGGGCAGCGTGCCGCCCGCGTTCACGGCCGACCACGCGGGCGTGCCTGCGAGCGAGAGCGCCCACGTGTCGTTGAGCAGCGTGCCGCCGAAGCCGCCGAACACGAGCATGCGATCGCGCACGGGGTCGTAGATCGCCGTGTGGCCCATGCGCGCCGAGGGCGGCGTGCCGGTGGGCGTCACCGCGGCCCAGAGCAGCGTGCCCGAGAACTGCAGCGCGCGGACGTCGTTGCGATAGGCACCGTCCCAGCCGCCGAACACGAGCATGCGGTCGCGCACGGGATCGTAGATCGCCGTGTGCCGGTAGCGCGCGCTGGGCGGCGCGCCGAGCGGCTGCAGCTGCGTCCACGCCGGCGTGGCGCCCAGCGAGAGCGCCCACGTGTCCGCGAGCCGCGTCTCACCCTGCAGGCCGCCGAACACCACGAGCCGGTGGCGCACGGGATCGAGCACGACGCTCGCGTACGCGCGTGCCGGCGGCTGCGGCGCGAACGCGGACCACGCCGGATCGCCCGCGAGCGCCAGCGACCACGTGTCGCCGGCGATCGAACCGTCGTCGCCGCCGTGCACGAGCAACGCCGCATGCGCGGAGTCGTAGACGCCCACGAGCGCGACGCGGGGCGTGATCGGCGTCACGACGGGCGAGAGCGAGGTCCACTGCGAATCGGCGAGCGAGAGCGCCCACGCGTCCTGCGCGGGGCCGGCGTCGCTCGAGCCGCCGAAGATCACCAGCCGGTCGCGGGCGGTGTCGAACACGGTGACGCCGTCGTGCCGGCCCGCCGGGCCCGACGCGTCCGGCGAGACGACGTGCCACTCCGTGCCCCCGGCCAGCGAGAGTGCCCAGGTGTCGCCGAGTTCCGAGCCGTCCCAGCCGCCGAACACGAGCATGCGATCGCGCGCCGCATCGAGCACCGCGCCCGCACCCTGGCGCGCGACCGGCGGGGTTCCCGCCGGCGCGAGCGGTGTCCACGCGGGCGTGCCGGCGAGCGAGAGGGCCCACGCGTCACCGAGCGGTGCACCGTCATCGCCGCCGAACACGATCGCGCGATCGCGCGCGACGTCCACCACCACGGAGGCCGCCGCACGCGGGCTCGGCGGCGTGCCGGCGGGAACGATCTCCGTCCACTCGGGCGTGCCCGCGAGCGCGAGCGCCCAGACATCGTTGCGCCGGTTGCCATCGTCGCCGCCGAACACGAGCATCCGGTCGCGCGCCGCGTCGTACGCGGCGGCGTGCCGCGAGCGGGGCGACGGCGGCGTGCCCGCGACCGCGAGCCGCGTCCATGCGGGCGTACCCGTGAGCGCGAGCGCCCAGACGTCGGCGTGCAGGCCCGCGTTTTCGCCGCCGAACACGAGCACGCGCTGGCGGACGGGATCGAGCACGGCGGTGTGCCCGCGCCGCGCGACCGCGGCAAGCGGTGTCCACGCGCCATCGGCGGCGGTCGCCGCGGCGGACGAAGCGTCGCCCGCGGGGTCGCGCATGAGCGCGCGCTGCCACGGCGCGAGGCCGGGCGCATCCGCCGCGGCCGCGAGATGCGCGCGAGCCTCGGGCGCGAGGTGGAGCGTCGCGGGATCCTGCGCGAACGCGGGCGCGGCGGCCGCGAGCGCGAGCAGCGCGAGGGCGACGACGAAGCGCACGGCCTTCCCTGCCGTCATGCATGTTCCTCCGAGGCGCGGTCCGGGCGGCGTCCTGCCGGGCGGGAGCGCGACCCGGTCAATCTACCACCGCGAACGGCCGGGGCGGGACGCATCGTCCGCCGCGGCGGTCAGTGGACCAGGACCAGCTTCCGCGAGGCGCGCAGCGCGCCCGCCTGCAGCCGGCACACGTACACGCCGGCCGCGAGGCCCGCGGGTCGGAACTCGAGCGCGTGCGGCCCGGCGCTCATGGTCGCGCCGGCGAGCGGCTGCGCGACGCGGCGGCCCGAAAGATCGAAAATCTCCAGCGTCACCGCCGAGGCCGCGGGCAGCGAGAAGCGGATCGTCGTCGCGCGCGCGAACGGGTTCGGTTCGTTGGGCGCGAGCTGCAGTCCGACCGCCACCGCCGGCGGATCGGAAACACCGGTGGTGTTGCTGCTCATGACCGCCAGGCTCCGCAGCGGGTTCGAGCCGACCGAGGGGAACAGCCCGCCGACCACGACCGTCGTGCCGAAGATCGCCATCGCGTCCACTTCCCCGCCGACGTTCGGGTTCCAGCCGGTGGGCACGCCGGAGCCGAGGTTCAGTTCCGCCGCGTTGTTGCGCGCCGTGGCGTTCACGGTCGCGAACGAGCCGGCCACGTACATCGACGAGTTGAGCGGGAGCAGCGACGTCACGAATCCGCTCGCGACGTTGGGGTTCCACGCGCCCGCGGCACCCGTCGAAGCGTCGAGGTTGGCGAGCCGGTTGCGCGTTGCGCCGCCGATCGAGGTGAACTTCCCGCCGGCGTAGATCGTGCCGGCGGCCGGCACGAGCGTGTACACGATGTTGTTGGGATTCGGGTCGAACGCCGTCGCGAGGCCCGTCGCCGTGTCGAGCGCCGCGGCGAAGTGGCGCGCCTGGCCGCCGATCGTGTTGAAGAGTCCCCACGCGTAGAGCTGGCCGTTGTACGGCAGGACGCCGTCCACCTCGAGATCCGCGTTCGGATCCCACGGCAGCAGCGCACCGCTCGCCGAATCGACGGCGGCGATGAAGTTGCGCGTCTGCCCGCCCATGGTCGTGAAGAGGCCGCTCAGGTAGACCTTGCCCGCCCACGGCAGGATCCCGGTCACGGCTTCGCCGGCCGTCGGGTTCCACGCGGTCGCGGCCCCGGTCAGCGTGTCGAGCGCCGCGATCGACGCCCGTGGCAGGCCGCCGACCGTCGCGAACGAGCCGCCCGCGTAGACCACGCCGCCGCTCGTCGCGAGCGAGGTGACGGGCGCGTCCGGCGCCGGGTTCCACGCCGTCGCCGCGCCGGTGACGAGGTTCAGCGCGGCCAGGTAGCCGCGGTCGACGCCGTTCACGGTCCCGAAGCTGCCGCCGAACGAGATCGTTCCGCGGTACGCGCCGACCGCAAGCACCTCGCCGTCGGGCCTGGGATTCCAGTTCGACGCCGTCCCCACGATCGTGTCGACGACGGCGAGATTCGCGAACACCTTGCCGCCGATCGCGGTGAAGCGGCCGCCGACGTAGAGGTTGCGGCCGTTGAGCGCGATGCCGTTCACGACGTCGTTGGGCAGCGGCTGCCAGCTCGTGACGGCGCCGGTCGTCGCGTTGAGGGCCGCGAGCCCGGTGCGGTACTGCCCGCCGATCGTGCTGTACTCGCCGCCCACGTAGAGCTTGTTGATCGCGAGCACGAGCGCGTTGACGTTGTAGTCGGCGTCGGCGACGAAGCTGGTCGCGAGGCCGGTCGAGACGCTCACGGCGCCGAGATAGGCGCGCGGCTGGCCGCCGAGCGTGGAGAACTCGCCGCCTGCCCAGACGGTCAGCGCGTTGCTCGCGAGGGCGCGGACGCGGCCGTTGGGCGCGGGAACCCACGCCGTGGTGACGCCGGTCGCGCTGTCCACCGCCGCGAGGTAGCTGCGCGCGACGCCGCCGATGTTGGTGAAGGCGCCGCCGACCAGCAGGTTCGCCCCCCGCGGATGCAGCACGAGAACCGAGTTGTTGGCTCCGGGATTCCATGCCGTGAGCACGCCGGTCGCGCCGTCGAGGCACGCCAGGCGATTCCGCGCCGTGGCGTTGACCTGGGTGAAGTCGCCGCCCACGTAGACGTTGTTCCGGATGACCGCGATCGCGGTGACCTTGTTGTTGGTCGTGGGCGCCCAGTTGTCGACGCCCGCCGCCGAGGTCACGTGCGCGAGGTTCTGCCGCGGCACGCCGTTCACCGCGGTGAACGAGCCGCCGATGTAGAAACCACCCGTACCGTCGGGCGTCATGACGTAGACCGTGCCGGTCACGCGCGGCGAACCGGCGAGCACGGTGCCCGTGGTCGAGTCGACCGCGGCGTAGGCGCCGGTCGGCGGGCCGATGCTGGTGAAGTTGCCGCCGACGTAGAGCGTGTTGCCGCGCTGGGCCACGCACGTGACGGGACCGTTCGGTACCCAGACGTCCTGGCGGACGCCCTGCGCGCGCACGGGCAGCGCGAGCGCGGCGAGGGTGACGACGGCGAGGCAGGCGGTGAGGCAGCGCGAGGGGCTGACGCCGGGGGGGGCGCCGCGCACGATACGATCGTCCATGGTCGTTCTCCGTTTTGCGCGAGCGAAGGCCGCCCGCGTCGTGCGGGCGTCCGGGAGCAGGATGCGACGAGCGGGCCGGTGATACAAGGGGCGCGTTCTCGCTCGTGCATTCCGGCAGCGCGGGGTTCGGTGCGGCAAGACCCGGGCGGACCGGGCGGCGCGGCCGTCCCGGCCCTACGGCTCGCGCAGCCGGTAGCCGACGCCGGGTTCGGTGACGAGGAACGCCGGCCGCGCCGGATCCCGCTCGAGCTTGGCCCGCAGCTGCGCCATGTACACGCGCACATAGTGGTGCTGGGACGCGTAGCCCGGCCCCCAGACCTCGCGCAGCAGCTGAGCGTGCGTGAGCACGCGGCCCACGTGCCGGGCGAGCAGCGCGAGCAGGCGGTACTCGATCGGCGTCAGCCGCACCTCTTCGCCCGCGCGCGTGACGACGCGCCGGCCGAGGTCGATCGTCACGTCGTCCACCGTCACCACGGCATCCTCGCCGTCGGCGCCACGCGCGCGGTGGCGCAGGGCGACGCGCACGCGCGCCAGCAGCTCGCCCATGGAGAACGGCTTGGTGACGTAATCGTCGGCGCCGGCGTCGAGCGCGCGGATCTTGTCGGCGTCCTGCCCGCGTGCCGACAGCACGATCACCGGGACGTCGCTCCACTCGCGCAGGCGCCGCACCACCTCCAGCCCGTCGAGGTCGGGCAGGCCGAGGTCGAGCAGCACCAGGTCGGGCGCGCGCGTCGCGGCCTGCGCGAGCGCGTCGGCGGCCGTCTCGCATTCGACCAGCCGGTAGCCCTCGCTGTCGAGGCCCGCGCGCAGGAAGCGGCGGATCGGCGGGTCGTCGTCGACCACGAGCAGCAGCGGATTCGGGGCAGCGCTCACGACGTCGGCGGCTCCTCCAGCTCGGGTTCGCGATCCAGCGTGGGCGGCTCGCCGCCGCGCGGCAGCCGGATCGTGAAGATCGCGCCGCCACCGGGGCGGGCCGCGGCGGACACCGTGCCCGCGTGCGCCTCGACGACGCCGCGGGCGATCGCGAGCCCGAGCCCGGCGCCGCGGCGCCGGTCCGAGCCCGCGCCACGATAGAACTTCTCGAACACGCGCGTCTCCTCGCCCGGCGCGAACCCCGGACCGCGGTCGGATACGTCGATCCGCAGCCCCCCGCCGTCGGCGGACACGTCGATCTCGACGGGCGCGGACGGCGCCGAAAGCTGCAGCGCGTTCTCGGCCAGGTTGTAGATCGCCTGGCCGACGAGCACGCCGTCCAGGGACACCAGCGGCAGCCCGGGCTGGACGCGCAGCACGACCGTGCGGCCCGGCGCGGCGCGCTCGAGCCGGCCCGCGACCTCCCCCGCGATCTCCTCGATCGCGTTCCACTCGCGCTTCACCTCCAGCGCGCCGGATTCGAGCCGCGTCATGTCGAGCAGGTTGCCGACCAGCCGGTTCAGCCGCGCCGCCTCGTCCGCGATCGTGTCGGCGAGCTCGCGGCGCGTGGCCTCGCTCATCGTCTGCCCGGCGTCGCGCAGGCCGGTCGCCGCGCCCGTCACGACGGCGAGCGGCGTACGCAGGTCGTGCGACACCGAGGAGAGGAGCGCGTTGCGCGCGCGTTCGGCCTGCGCCTCGATCCCCGCGCGCTCGGCCCGTTCGGCGAGCTGCGCGCGTTCGAGCGCGACGGCGATCTGGTTGGCGAACGTGAGCAGGAGCTTGAGCCGGTCGGGCTCGGCGATGCGCGACGCGTCGCCGGCCAGCACCGACATCACGCCGAGCACTTCGCCGGTGGCGACGAGCGGCAGGTGCATCGCGCGCGCGCCGGGCAGCGTGTCGGTGCCGAAGCCCGCGGGCTGCGCGTGGTCGAACGCCCACTGCGCGACGCCCTGCTCGTGATCGCCGCCCGCGAACACCTCCGGGCGGCCGGCCACGATCTCGAGCCGGCCCTCCTCCACCGGGCGCAGCATCGCCGCGGGCGAACCGAACACCTCCTCGATGCGGGCGACGGCCGATTCCAGCAGCAGCGCCACCGTGCGTCCGGCGCTCAGTTCCCGGCTCAACTGGTAGAGCGCCGCGGTGCGCCGCTCGCGGGCCCGGGCCTCCTGCACCTGGTCACGCGTGCGCGCGGTGAGCGTCCCGGTCACGATCGCGATCACGAGCATCACGCCGAAAGTCACGAGGTACTGCCCGTCCGAGACCGCGAGCTGGAACCGCGGTGGTACGAAGCAGACATCGAACATCAGCACGCCCAGCACCGAAGCCGCGATCGCGGGACCGCGCCCGAACGCTCCCGCCACCACCGTCACGCCGAGCAGGTAGATCATGACGATGTTCGAGAGCTCGAACCAGCCGTACATGGGCCACGCGACCAGCGTGCAGAGACCGCACACGAACGCCGCGCCGGCGTACCCTCGCCACGCGTCCGAGGGCGCCGCAGCGGCCGGCGCGGGCAGGCGCGCTGCGGAGGCGGAGGGCTCCTCGCCGCCGGCGAGCACGTGCACGTCGAATTCGTCGCTCGCGCGCAGGACGCGGAAGACGAGCCCACCGGGCAGCCACGAGAGCGCGAACCGCCGGCGCGGGGCGCCGACGACGATGCGCGAGACGTGGCGTTCGCGCGCGAAGTGCAGGATCTCGTCGGCCACGCGCAGCCCGGTGAGGATCGCGGTCTCGGCCCCGAGGTCCTCGGCGAGGCCGAGCAGGTCCACGCGCGCATCGCGCTGCGCACGCGATTCGCGCACCTGGCCGGGCGTCTCGACGTGGGCCACGATCCACTCCGCCTTGAGCGCGACCGCCATGCGCCGGGCGGCGCGCACGAGGCGCAGGCCCTGCTCCGCGTCACCGACACAGACCAGCATGCGCTCGCGCACGGCCCACGGTTCGGCGATGCCCGCGGCGCGGCGGTAGGTCTCCATCTGCGCGTCGACGCGCTGTGCCGTCTGGCGCAGCGCGAGCTCGCGCAGCGCGATCAGGTTGCCCTTGCGGAAGAAGTGTTCGAGCGCGCGCCCGGCCTGGTCCGGAAGGTAGACCTTGCCCTCGCGCAGGCGCTGGAGGAGGTCGTCCGGCGGCAGATCGACCAGTTCGATCTCGTCGGCGCGATCGAGGATCGAGTCCGGGATGGTCTCGCGGACGGTGATGCCGGTCACCTGCGCGACGACGTCGATCAGGCTTTCGACGTGCTGGACGTTGAGCGTCGTCGCGACGTCGATCCCGGCCGCGAGCAGCTCCTCGACGTCCTGCCAGCGCTTGCGGTGACGCGATCCGGGCGCATTCGTGTGCGCGAGCTCGTCGAGCAGCAGCAGCCCGGGCTTCCGCGCGAGCGCGGCGTCGAGGTCGAACTCCTCGATCGCGGCCCCGCGGTGTTCGCGCCGCACGCGCGGCAGCGATTCCAGCCCCTCCAGCAGCGCGCTGGTCTCGGCGCGTCCGTGCGTCTCCACGACGCCGGCGACAACGTCGCGGCCGGCGCGCCGCTGCTCGTGCGCCTCCACCAGCATCGCGTACGTCTTGCCGACGCCGGCGCTCGCACCGAAGAAGATCTTGAGCCGGGCGCGGCGGGACTGTTCATCCTCGCGTCGCACCTGCGCGAGCAGCGCATCGGGATCCGGCCGGTTCTCGCTCAAGGGTGGGCTCCTGCCCGGCGGGGTCCATCCGGGACGCCGGGGATTACACCACGCCGGGGCGAGCGGCGCATCAGGGGCGCCGCGCCGGCGCGGGCCGAGGTGCCTCGGCGTCCAGGAGCCGGTTGAGCGCGAGCACGTTCACCGCCGGATCCCCGAGCACGCCGAACGCGCGCGGCGTGGTGCAGCGCGCGACCAGCTCGCGCACGCGCGCGGGATCGAGGCCGCGAATGCGCGCCACGCGCGGCATCTGGTACTCGGCCGCGGCCGGCGAGATCGCGGGGTCGAGCCCGCTCGCCGACGCGGTGACGAGGTCGGCCGGGACCGGGGCGACGTTGCCCGGATCGGCCGCACGCAGCGCACGGACGCGGCGCACGATCGCGGAGTCGAGCGCCGGGTTCAGGGGGCCGAGGTTCGAGCCCGATGACGCCGAGGCGTCGTACGGCACGGCCGTCGCGGACGGCCGGCTCCAGAAGCGGCCGGAGTCCGCGAAGGACTGTCCCAGGAGCGCCGAGCCGACGACGCGGCCCTGCTCGACGATGAGGCTGCCGCCAGCCTGGCGCGGGAACACCACGCGGGCGAAGCCGGTCACGAGCAGCGGATAGACGACGCCGGTGAGCGCCGTGAGGACCAGCAGCATCAGGAACGCGGAACGCAGTTCGCGGAGCATGGCGGTACCTTAGGTGAGGTGGAGCGCGACGAGCGCGAGGTCGATGAGCTTGATCCCGACGAACGGCACGACGAGCCCGCCCAGTCCGTAGACGAGCAGGTGCTGGCGCAGCACCACCGCGGCGCCGAGCGGCCGGTAGCGCACGCCGCGCAGCGCGAGCGGGATCAGCGCGACGATGATCAGCGCGTTGAAGATCACCGCGGACAGGATCGCGCTCTCGGGCGTGGCGAGATGCATGATGTCGAGCGCCTTGAGTGCCGGGTAGGTGGTCGCGAACGCCGCGGGAATGATGGCGAAGTACTTGGCGACGTCGTTGGTGACGCTGAACGTGGTCAGCGCGCCGCGCGTCATGAGCAGCTGCTTGCCGGTCTCGACGATCTCGATCAGCTTGGTCGGGTTGGAGTCGAGGTCGACCATGTTCCCCGCCTCCTTCGCCGCCTGCGTGCCGGAGTTCATCGCCACCGCGACGTCGGCCTGCGCGAGCGCGGGCGCGTCGTTGGTGCCGTCGCCCGTCATCGCGACGAGCCGGCCGCCCGCCTGCTTCTGGCGGATCAGCGTGAGCTTGGCCTCGGGAGTCGCCTCGGCGAGGAAGTCGTCGACGCCCGCCTCGGCCGCGATCGCGGCGGCGGTGAGCGGGTTGTCGCCGGTGATCATGACCGTCTGGATGCCCATGGCGCGCAGCTGCTGGAAGCGCTCGCGGATGCCGCCCTTCACGATGTCCTTGAGTTGCACGACACCCAGGACGGTCGCACCGTCCGCCACCACCAGCGGCGTGCCGCCGGCGCGCGCGACGCGTTCGACGTCGGCGCGTACGCCCTCGGGGAACCACCCGCCCTGCTGCTGGACGAACACGTCGATGGCGTCGGCCGCACCCTTGCGGATGCGCCGGCCACCGAGGTCGGCACCGCTCATGCGCGTCTGCGCGGAGAACGGCACGAACGTGGCCCCCAGAGCGTGCACGTCGCGTTCGCGGATACCGTGCTTCTCCTTGGCGAGCACCACGATGCTGCGGCCCTCGGGTGTCTCGTCGGCGAGCGAGGCGAGCTGCGCGGCGTCGGCCAGCTGCGCCTCGGTCACGCCCGTCGCGGGCAGGAACGCGGTCGCCTGGCGGTTGCCGAGCGTGATGGTGCCGGTCTTGTCGAGCAGCAGCACGTCCACGTCGCCCGCGGCCTCCACCGCGCGCCCGGACATGGCGACCACGTTCGCCTGCGTCATGCGGTCCATGCCGGCAATGCCGATGGCGGAGAGCAGGCCGCCGATCGTGGTCGGGATCAGGCAGACGAGCAGCGCGCAGCACACGGTGATCGTGATGGGCGAGCCGCTCCCCGCGGCCTGCACCGCGTAGGCCGAGAACGGGCGCAGCGTCACCGTCGCGAGCAGGAAGACGATCGTGAGGGCCGCGAGCAGGATCGCCAGGGCGATCTCGTTCGGCGTCTTCTGGCGCTTGGCGCCCTCGACCATCGCGATCATGCGGTCGAGGAACGTCTGCCCGGGGTCGGCCGTGATGCGCACCACCAGCCAGTCCGACAGCACGCGCGTGCCGCCCGTGACGGCGCTGCGGTCGCCGCCGCTTTCGCGGATCACCGGCGCGCTCTCCCCCGTGATGGCGCTTTCGTCCACGGACGCCACGCCCTCGACGACCTCGCCGTCGCCCGGGAGCAGGTCGCCCGCCTTCACGTGGACGAACTGTCCCTTGCGCAGCGCACTCGAGGGCACGACCGAGATCGAGAGGTGATCGGCCGGATCCAGCAGCACGCGTGCCATCACGTCGCCACGCGCGCGCCGCAGCGCGTCCGCCTGTGCCTTGCCGCGGCCTTCGGCCATGGCCTCGGCGAAGTTCGCGAAGAGCACGGTGAACCAGAGCCACACCGCGACCGAGATCACGAAGCCCGCGGGCGCCTCGCCGTGCCCGCCCAGCGCCTGGATCCCGAGCAGCGTGGTCAGGAGGGACGCCAGGAACACGACGAACATGACGGGATTGCGGAGCTGGTGCCGCGGATCCAGCTTGAGCACCGCGTCGAGCGCCGCACGGCGCACGATCGGCGGGTCGAAGAGCGGACGGGCCTTTCCGGGAGTCGACATGGGTCCTCCGTCAGCGCGCGAGCGCGACCGGCGCGTGCAGCGCCAGGTGCTCGACGATGGGCCCGAGCGCGAGGGCCGGGAAGAAGGTGAGCGCTCCGACGATCACCACGACGCCGACGAGCATCGCGACGAACAGCGGGGTGTGGGTCGGCAGCGTGCCGGGGCCGGCGGGCAGGCGCTTCTTGCGCGCGAGCGAACCCGCGATCGCCAGCACGGGCACCACCAGCGCGTAGCGGCCGAAGAACATCGCAAGACCGAGCATCGTGTCGTAGAAGGGCGTCATCGCGCCGAGCCCGGCGAAGGCACTGCCGTTGTTGTTCGCGGCCGACGAGAACGCGTACAGGATCTCCGCGAAGCCGTGCGCGCCCGGGTTGCCCAGCGTGGCGATGCCCTGTGGCACGCCCACGGCGAGCGCGGTGCCGAGCAGCACGAGCGCCGGCGGGATCAGCACGACGAGCGACGCCATCTTCATCTCGAACGATTCGATCTTCTTGCCCAGGTACTCCGGCGTGCGTCCCACCATGAGCCCCGCCATGAAGACCGTGAGGATCGCGAACACGAGCATGCCGTAGAGGCCGGAGCCCACGCCGCCGTAGACGACCTCCCCCAACTGCATGAGCGCCATGGGCACGAGGCCGCCGAGCGGCGTGAGCGAATCGTGCATCGCGTTCACCGATCCGTTCGACGCGCAGGTGGTCGCCGTGGCCCAGAGCACCGAGTTCACGATCCCGAAGCGGACCTCCTTGCCCTCCATGGCGCCGCCGGGCGCGCCGGCGACCGCGCGCGTCTCGACGCCGAGCGCGGCCAGGCGCGGGTTCGGGCGCGTCTCGGCCCACAGGCCGAGCGCGATGAACGCCACGAACAACGTGGTCATGGCCGCGTACACCGCCCAGCCCTGGCGCATGTCGCCCACCATGCGGCCGAACGTGAAGCAGAGTCCGGCGGCGACCAGCAGGATCGCGATCACCTCGACGAAGTTCGAGAGCGGCGTCGGGTTCTCGAACGGGTGCGCCGAGTTCACGTTGTAGTAGCCGCCACCGTTGGTGCCGAGCTGCTTGATCGCCACCTGCGAGGCGACCGGCCCGAGTACGATGCGCTGCTCGGTCACCGGACGGCCGTCGGGACCGGCGACCGCTTCGACGCGCGTCGCGTGCACGGCGGCCGAGAACGTCTGCGGCACGCCCTGGCTCACGAGGATCGCGCTCGTGACGAGCGAGAGCGGCAGCAGCACGTACACCGTCGAGCGGACCAGGTCGGCCCAGAAGTTCCCGACGCCCTGCGCCGAGTGGCGCGCGAGTCCGCGCACGAACGCCGCGAGCGCCGCGATGCCCGTGGCCGCGGAGACGAAGTTCTGCACCGCGAGCCCGAGCATCTGGGTCAGCATGCTCATCGTGGATTCGCCGGCGTAGCCCTGCCAGTTGGTGTTGGTGGCGAAGCTGATCGCCGTGTTGAACGCCGAATGGTCGAGCACGCCCCCCGTGTGGTCGGGGTTCAGCGGCAGCACGGCCTGCAGGCGCTGCAGCGCGTAGACCACCACGAGGCCCACGAGGTTGAACGCGAGCAGCGCCAGAGCGTAGCGCTTCCAGCCCATCTCCTCGTCCGGCTCGACGCGCGCGAGGCGGTACACCGCGCGCTCCAGCCCGCCGAGCAGCGGGGAGAGGAACGTCCGGCGCCCCTCGAAGACGTCGGCCATGAAGCCGCCGAGCGGCACGGCCAGCGCCGTGAGCACCGCGAGGTAGAGCACCACCGGGATCGCGAGCGCGGCGTTCATTCGAATCGCTCCGGGAAGAGCAGCGCGGCGGCGAGGTAGGCGAAGATCGCCACCACGAGCAGTCCGACGACGACGTGAAGGGCGTGCATGGGCACCCTCACATGAGCCGCTCGCACAGGCGCACGAACGCCCGGGCGACGGCGAAGAGGACGACGACGAGGAAGAGCCAGCCGAAATCGGTCACGAGTGCCTCCCGGGCCGCACCCCGCGGCCCTGCGACCCATTGGAGCGCGGGACCCCGTCAGGCGTGCGCAAGGAGCCGCGGGCGTGGTATCAAGACCGCATCAAGATCGCGCCGCCCACCCGCCTCCGGAGGCCCATCGATGCGCCCGCTCGCCGCCGCCGCCCTCGCCCTCGCCTTCACGCTCGCTCCCGTCGCGGCGCGGGCGGCCGGCGCGCCGTCGGCCGATACGACGTACGCCTCCGCGTTTCCCTCGTCCGCGCGCTTCTGGACGCTGCGCCTGCGGCCGGGCCAGGACCTGCGCGTCGAGCTCGCCCGATTCGCGCGCGCGAAGCACCTCCGCGCCGCGTGGATCGCGTCGTGCGCGGGCAGCTGCACGCGAACGAGCGTGCGCTACGCCAACCAGGAGGGCGCCAGCGTGCGCGAGGGCCACTTCGAGATCGTGTCGCTCACGGGCACGCTCGCGGCCGACGGCATGCACGTGCACGCCGCGTTCGCGGACTCGACCGGCGCCACGTTCGGCGGCCACCTCATGGACGGCTCGATCGTCTACACCACCGCCGAGATCGTGATCGGCGAACTCGACCGGGCCGAGTTCACGCGCGAGGTCGATCCCACCTACGGCTGGCGCGAACTGGTGGTGAAGCGGCGCCGCTGAACACGAAAGCGCCCGCGGCCGGGTGGCCGCGGGCGCCGTCGTGCGTCGTGCGAGTCGCTCAGCTCTTGTGCATGGTCTTCAGCATGTCCTCGAACTCGCGCGCGCAGTTCTTCACCGTCTTCGCGGGGCCCGTAACCTTGAAGAACACGCGGCCGGCCGGGCCTTCCACGATGGCACCCAGCAGCGCGTAGCCCTTCTTGGTGCCGCTCGACTGCATCATCGGGCCCGAGGGCGCGAGGTAGTCGCCGGTCACGCGCACGTAGTAGACCGGGAAGCCCGCGACTTCCGCCTGTGAGCGCTCGGGCGTGCCCGGATGTTCGAACTGCGCGACCCAGCGGTCCAAGTTCTCCTGTACGCCGCCACCCTGCGAGGGGCCGAAGTAGAAGACGGCGCACTCGGCGCCTTCACCGTCACCGCTCGCGGCGGGGATGCCGTAGGTCGCGAGGCGCATGGGCTTCTCTTCGAGCGTGTTCCAGTTCGCGGGCACCTTCCATTCGAGGCCGGGGTGCGCGCCGTCCGGCGGCGGAGCAACCTGCCCGCCCGGCATGCCACCGGGCATGCCGCCCGCGTCCGAGCCGCCGGGCATGCCGGTCTCGCCGCTCGGCGCGCTCGCCGTCTGCGGCGCCCTCTGCATCTGCGACTGCCAGGCGATGCCGCCCAGGAATGCCGCGACCACCACGACCACGATGACGATCGTCCGAATGGACATCTGCGATGAACCTCCTGCGGCGCGCGACGCGCGGGATGACTCGAACGGGGACTCGGGGCCCCGGCGGGGCGGATGGTGGCCGCACACCGGGTCTCGGAAGCCGGCGCAGGTTAACCCGAGCGGTCGGGGCCTCGCCAGCGCCCCGTGAGAGGCGCGTCGCGGGCCCGGGATTCCGCTGCGCGGGCGAGCGATCGCGCTTCTAGCGGTACGCCGACTTCAGCGCGCCCCAGGTTCTGCGAAGCGTGGGCACCGGCATGTTGGCGCACGTGGACCCGTCGCATGCGAACGAGACGTTCGCCGCTCCCGCCGGCTCCATGATGGCGTTGTCGAAGACCAGGTAATAGCAGCAGGAATGCTCGCGGGTCACGACGGCCTCGAAACCGTCGAGAACCTGCCCCGGAGCCACGAAAGCTCCGTAGGTGACCCCGTACCAGAGCACTCTCATGGTCACGGGATCCACGAGGGTGGCCCAGCCGGGCGGAGCCAGTGCGCTCACGATGCTGCACGTATCACTCGGGCCGGGCTGCACGACCGGGTCGGCGAAGATCATGTTGAAGCCCGCGTGTGTATCGAGGTTCTGGACCGAGAACTTGATCCGCGGGTACGTCACGCCCTGGATCGTCACGGAATCGCAGGGCGACTTCGTGACCCATTGCGCCGCGCGCGCGTCGGCCCACCCGCACAGCAGCATCGCCGCGAGGGCGGCAAGCATTCGAACACCGCGTGACACGGACCGCGTCATGGCGAACCTCCCGGAAGGAACCGGCGGATCTCGGTCTCGGGCGTCGCGGGGGGCCGTCAGCGGGATGGCGCGGCGATCGGCTGATCTCGACGTGCGGATCGATGAGTGAAAATGCTACCGCGCGGCCGCATCGGGCTCAACACCCGCGCTCCGATCGGGAACTCGCTGCCCAGGGCGCGCGCCGGGACGGCGGCACGCGCGTGCGCCCGGATTCCTCCGAGTCTTCACGACCGCCGGGCGTGCATCTCCGTCCAGGCCTCCAGCGCCTGCAGCAGTGCCACGATCGATTGCCGGGTCTTCTCGTCGACGAGCCGGCCGGAGGCGTCGATCTTGTCCTGGGCCCGCGAGACGTGCACCTCGGGGCGCGGCATCGCGACCAGGCCGCAGCCGTCGGCGACCTGCCGCAGCGCGAGCTGCGCGCGCACCGAGCCGAAGCCGCCGTTGGACGCGCCCATCATGGCCATCGGGAGTCCCGCGATCGGCGACTCGGGTCCGCGCGAGAGCCAATCGATCGCGTTCTTGAGTACGCCGGGCACCGAATGGTTGTACTCGGGCGTCGCGATGAGCAGGGCATCGGCGCCGCGCACGCGCTCGCGCATCTCCGCGACCGGCTCCGGCCAGCCGGCCTCCTGCACGTCGGCGTCGTAGAGCGGGATCGGCTTCAGGTCCACCACGTCGATGTGCATGCTGGCCGGGGCCAGCTCGAGGGCGGCCGCGAGCAGCGAACGGTTGAACGATTTCTGGCGCAGGCTGCCGGCGATACCGACGACGTGGACGGCCATGACGGGACTCCTCCGAGGTGGGGATGCTGCCTGTCGTCGGGATGCCGGAACCGCCGGAACGGTGCGGCGCGACGCTCAGCGCGGCCCGCCGGGACCCATGAGCGAGGCGTTGAACGCCTTCGATCCGCCCCGCGCGACGCTCTGCGTCTTCCACGCATCGCCCGCGAGGTGCTTGGCGAGGAACAGCATCTGGCCCGTGTGCAGCGACACGTGCGCGATCTGGCGATTGATCGCCGCGGGCACCGCATGCGGCTGCGAACGGATCAGCACCGTGCGATCGAGGTCGGCCTCCGTGAGCGGCTCGAGCGCGCCGAACAGGCACGCCCATCCCGCTTCCCAACGCGCGAGCAGGGCCTCGCGCGAGAGCGACGCGGGATCCTCGAACTCGGCGTCGCGGTCGCGATCGGGCTTCTCGCCGTCGCTCGTGAGGAAATCCGTCCAGCGCGAGCGCATGTTGCCCGACAGGTGCAGCATCAGCGTGACGAGGCTGTTGGAACCGGGATCGAGCCGCACGCTCCACCGCTCGAACGGCACCTGCGCGAGCGCGCCGTCGCACTGGCGCTTCGCTTCGCGGAAGCGCTGGATCGCGTCCTGCAGCCAGGCGGTACCGTTCATTCGACCGTCCCTCCCGTGCGCACGGAATCCGCGCGCATTTCGCGTTCGATGCGGCGGTCCGGCACCAGCCAGATCACCGCGACCGCGACGAAGATCGCACACGAGATCCACGTCCGCGCGAACGCGAGCGGGATCGCGAGCACGTAGAGCAGCAGCGACACGCGATCCTTGGCGTGCGCGTCCATGGCGCGGCGGAGCGCGGTGTCACCCGGGTGCGCGGCGAGCAGGCGTTGCACGAGCACCGTGTACGCGGCCGCGCAGGCGAGCAGGACCACGCCGTAAGCGGCCACCGGCACGGCGGCGGCGTGCGTGTCGCCCATCCACGCGGTGACGAACGGGATCAGCGACAGGCAGAACAGCAGCCCCATGTTCGCCCACAGCACGCTGCCGCTCACGCGGTGCGAGGCCTGCAGCAGGTGATGGTGGTTGTTCCAGTAGATCGCGATGAACACGAAGCTCAGCAGGTAGCTCGCGAACGTGGGCAGCATCGGCCGCAGCGCGGCGAGCTCCGCGTGCTCGGGCACGTGCAGTTCCAGCACCATGATCGTGATCAGGATCGCGATGACGCCGTCGCTGAATGCCTCGAGCCGGCCCTTGTGCATGCACTCCTCCGGGGATGGTGACCGAAGGCGCGCACGCTAGCACGGGCACGGGGCGGAACGCATCGCGCCGCGCGAAAACGCCGCCGCGGGTGGAACCCGCGGCGGCGGCGGCCCGTTTCCTCACGCCGCGTCAGGTGGCGCGTTCGGCCAGCAGGCTCGAGCCGTGGAACTTGAGCCGCGCCGCCTCGGCGAGCCAGTCGCAGGCCGCATCGGGCGGCATCGAATCGGAGTTCACCACGACGTCGTACGCCAGCGGATCGTCGGCCGAGCGGCCGAACGTGCGGCGCGTGAACTCGGAGCGCACGCGGTCGCACGCGGAGACCTCGCGTTCGGCCTCGCGCCGGCCGACCCCCTCACGGTCCATGAGGCGCTGGATGCGGCTTTCGCGCGGCGCGACCACGCGCACGTGGAAGCCGTGGTCGAGACCGACGATGAAGTTCGAGCCGCGCCCGACGACGACCACGCCGCCCAGCCGTGCGATCGACTGGATGGTCTGGAACAGCGCCCGCACGTAGTCGCTCGAGTCCACGTAGTGGCCCGACACCATGGACGCGCACCACGTGTCGATCCCCGATCGCGTGCGCTCGTCGAGCGCCTCGAGCAGCCGGTGCGAGTAGCCGGTGGATTCGCAGAGCCGGTCGATCACGTCGCGATGGAGCAGCGTGTACTGGAAGTGCTCCGCGAGGCCGGCGGCGATCTCGGCGCCGCGACTGCCGTGCTGGCGCGAGACCGTGATGAGGGGCTGGGACGCGGGCTCGAGCGAATGCGTCGCGCCCGTGGCCCGTGCGATGCTGCGCTCGAGTTCCCAGCGGCGCAGCTGGCGGTCGATGATGCCGTCGATGGTGGGCGTCATGACGTGATCCTCCCCGCGGCCGAGTTCCAATGTGGTCCCGCGTCGGGCACGCGTCAACGGAATCCGGCGCGGGTCGGGCCGGCGGCACGAGTGGCTCCATGCGGCGGGACTTTTCGCCGCGAAACGCGGGCCGGCACGCGCGATGCGACCGCCGTTTCGTCACGGGAGCCGCGGGCGGTTAGAGTCCCCGCATGCCCATCTCCAAGGATCAGGCCCACGGCATCATCCAACGGCTCGCGCGCGGCACGTCGCTCGAAGCGCTGAAGGAGCGCCTCCGCCCCGTTCCCGAGGCGGAGCGCCCGTTCCCGCCCGACGTCCCGCGCCCGGCCGACGCCAGCGCCGAGGGACGCGACGCCCGACGCGCGTGGCTGCGCGAACAGGGCGTCGAGATCCCGCACCTCTCGGGCGAGGCGCCGGCGCCGGATCCGGAGTGGCTGCAGGGCAACATCGAACAGTTCGTCGGCATGGCGCAGGTGCCCGTGGGACTCGTGGGGCCGATCCGGATCAACGGCCTGCACGCGCACGGCGACTACCCGGTGCCGCTCGCGACCACCGAGGGCGTGCTGGCGGCGAGCTACCACCGCGGCGCGCGGCTGGTGACGCGCGCGGGCGGCGTGTCGTGCCTCGTCACCGCCGAGCAGGTGCAGCGCGCGCCCGGGTTCGTGTTCGAGAACCTCGCGGACGCGGCGCAGTTCGCGGCGTGGGTGACGGGCGAGTTCGACACCTTGAAGGCGATCACGGCGACACGCACCTCGCACGGCGAGTTGCTCGACCTGCAGGTGCAGGTCGAGAGCAGGAGCGTCTACCTGATCCTCGCGTTCCACACGGGCGATGCGTCGGGACAGAACATGGTGACGTTCTGCGCCGACGCGATCTGCGCCGACCTGCTCGCGCGCACGCCGGTGAAACCGCGCGAGTGGTTCCTCGAATCCAACATGTCCGGCGACAAGAAGGCGACGGTGCTGAGCTTCCTCCAGACGCGCGGGCGCCGGGTGATGGCGGAGGTCGTGCTGCCGCGCGGCCTCGTCGAGCGCGGCCTGCACACCACTCCCGAGCGCATGTGCGAGTACTGGCGGCTCAGCTTCATCGGCGGCGTGCAGAGCGGCTCGATCGGCGTCAGCGGCCACGTGGCCAACGGTATCGCGGCCGTGTTCCTCGCGACCGGCCAGGACGTGGCCTGCGTGAGCGAGGCGAGCGTCGGGCTCACGCACATGGAACTCACGCCGTCGGGCGACCTCTACTGCGGGCTCGACCTTCCCAACCTGATCGTGGGCACCGTCGGCGGCGGCACGCGCATGCCCACGGCGCGCGAATGTCTGCGGATCATGCGCTGCGAGGGCGAGGGCAAGGCGGCCAAGTTCGCCGAGATCGTCGCGGGCACGCTGCTCGCCGGCGAGATCTCGATCATCGGCGCGATCTGCGCCGGCCACTTCTCGCGCTCGCATGAGCGGCTCGGCCGTCCCGCCTCCTCCTGAGGCGCGCGCGCCGCTCGCGGCGCGGCTCTGGCGCTACCAGTCCGAGCGCTTCCCGCTCGCGGGCTACGCGCCGCTCATCACCGTCTTCACGTTCGCGTCGGCGTCGTACTCGCGCGCCGCGCGCCGTGCGGCGGGCATGGCGGGCGCCGAGGGCTTCATTCCGTGGCCGGTGTTCGCGGCGGGGGCGTTCACCGCGCTCACCTGCTTCGGGCTGCTGCGGGTACTCGACGAGCACAAGGACGCCGACACGGACCGCCGCTTCCGCCCCGAGCTGCCGGTGCCGCGCGGGCTCGTGACGCTGCACGAGCTGCGGCTCGCCGCCGCGGCCGTGTCCGCGATCGCGCTGGCGGCGAACCTGGTGGTCGCGCCGGTGATGATCCTGCCGCTCGTCTTCTTCGCGGTGTGGGCGACGCTCATGACGCGCGAGTTCTTCGTGCGCGAGTGGCTGCGCGCGCACCTCGGCGCCTACCTCGTCACGCACATGCTGATCATGCCCATGATCGACGCGTACACGACCGGGCTCGACTGGTGGGTCGCGGGCCGGCACGCGCCCTCGGGGCTGCCGTGGTTTCTCGCGGCGACGTTCGCCAACGGCGTCCTGATCGAGATCGGGCGCAAGCTGCGCGCCCCCGCCGACGAGCGCGAGGGCGTCGACACGTACACGCACGCCTGGGGCGTGCGCCTCGCGCCCGCAGCGTGGCTGCTCGTGCTCGCGGCGGCGGTCGGCTGCGTGACGTGCGCCGCGCGCGCGACGCACCTGGCCGCGCCGTCGCTCGCGATCGCGGCGCCCGCGGCGGCGCTGCTCGCGATCCCCGCGGTGCGTTTCCTCGCGACGCGCGACGCCCGCGCGGCGAAGCAGGTGGAGACCATGAGCGGGCTGTGGGGGTTCGTGTCGTACCTGACGCTGGGCGCGCTGCCGCTCCTCGAGCGCGGGCTGGGGCGCTGAGCGTGCACGACTGGATCGCCGTTCCCGGCGGCGCGCCCGAATCACGGCGCACGATCGGAGGCAAGGCCGAGGCGCTCGCCCGCCTCGCGGCGGTGCACGGTCCCGGCGACGCGCGTGCCGAAGTGCCCGCGTGGTTCGCGCTGCGCGCGGAGGCGTTCGTCGCGCTCACGGGCGTTCTGCCGGACGCTCCGGAGGCGCATGCGGGGGCGATCCGCGCGCTCGCCTGCCCCGGCGACCTGCGGCGCGGGCTCGAGCTGGCGCTCGCGACGCTGCTGCCGGGCGCGGACGAACTCGCGGTGCGCTCGTCGGCGACGGCCGAGGATGGCGCGGCCGCGTCGTTCGCGGGGCAGTACGCATCGGTGCTCGGCGTGCGCGCCGACGCGGACGCGGTGTGGGCCGCCGTGCTCGCGGTGTGGGCGTCCACGACGCGCGCGCACGCCGCCGCCTACGCGGGTGCGCACGCGGGCGGCGAACCGCCGGCGATGGCGGTGATCGTGCAGCAAATGGTCGTGCCGCTCGCCGCGGGCGTGGCGTTCGACGCCGACCCCGTGACCGGGGCGCGCGACGTGGTCGTGGTGAGCGCGGTGCCGGGACTGGGCGAAGCGCTGGTGTCGGGCGAGACGGATGCGGACACGTGGCGGCTCGCGTTCGAGAACGGCGCGTGGCGCGTTCGCGAACGCGTGATCGCCGCGAAGACGCAGGTGGTCCACGCGCGCGGCGGGCAGCTCGTGCGCGAGCCGATCGACGCGGCGCACGCGAACGCGCCCGCGCTGGACGACGCGCAGGCCACGGCGGTCGCGGCGTGGACGCGCGCGGTCTCGCAAGTCTTCGGCGCGCCGCAGGACGTGGAGTGGGCGCTCGTGGGCACGCCGCCGCGCGTGGTGCTGCTGCAGGCGCGTCCGATCACGACGCTGCGAGCGCCCGCGGACGATTCGCCGGGCGCGCCCGCGGCGCTCGAGCCGGAGCGGCGGATCTGGGACAACAGCAACATCGTCGAGAGCTACGCGGGCGTCACGACGCCGCTCACGTTCACGTTCGCGCGCGCGGTCTACGAGGACGTGTATCGCCAGTTCTGCACGATCATGGGCGTCCCGCGCGAGCGGGTCGCGGCGCACGCGCCGGTGTTCGCGAACATGCTCGGGCTCGTGCGCGGGCGCGTCTACTACCCGCTGCTCTCCTGGTACCGCACGCTCGCGCTGCTGCCGGGCTTCGCGTTCAACCGCGGCTTCATGGAGCGCATGATGGGCGTGCGCGAGCGGCTCGAAGACCCGCCGCCGCCCGCACGTTCGGCCGACCGCCTGCGCGACCTCGCCGCGCTCGTCGCCATGGTGGCCCGCATGATCGGCGCCTCGCGCGCGCTCGCGCGCGACGTCCCCGCGTTCCACGCGCACGTGGACGGCGTGCTGGCGCCGCTCGCGAGCGAGGACCTGACGGCGCGCACGCCGGCCGAGCTGGGCGCGCTCTACCGGCGGCTCGAGCGCGAGCTGCTCGCGCACTGGCGCGCGCCGCTCGTCAACGACTTCTTCGCGATGCTGTTCTTCGGCGTGCTGTGCAAGGCCCTGGAACGCTGGGTGCCGGGCGAACCGCCCACGCTCGCCAACGAACTGCTCTGCGGCGAGGGCGGCATCGTGTCCACCGAGCCCGCGCGCGCCGTCATGGCGCTCGCGCGCGACGCCGCCGCGGACGACGCGCTGCGGGCCCTGCTCGCCGGCGGCGCGAGCGACGCCGAGCTCTGGCGAGCGCTGCACGGGACACCACACGAAGCGTTCGGCGCGCGGCTCGACGCCTACGTCGCGCGGTGGGGCGACCGCTGCATGAACGAACTCGAGCTGGAGACGATCACGCTGCGCGAGGACCCGGCGTTCCTGGTGCACGCGCTCCGCACCTACGCGGCGCAGGGCTCGCTCGACCCCGACGCCGCGCTCGCGCACGAGCGCGCGATCCGCGCCGCCGCCGAAGCACGCGTGCTCGGCGCGCTGCGGGGCCCGAGGCGCTGGGCGTTCCGCGCGATCCTCGCGCAGGCGCGCCGGCGCGTGCGCGACCGCGAGAACCTGCGCTTCGAGCGCACGCGCGTGTTCGGCGTCATCCGCCGGCTCTTCCTCGCGCTCGGGGCGCGGCTCGCCGAAGCGGGCCGGCTCGCGAGCGCGCGTGACGTGCTCTGGCTCACCGTGGAGGAAGCGCTCGCCGAAGCCGAGGGCCGGCCCGCGGCCGGGCCGCTTGCGCCACGCGTCGCCGCGCGCCAATCGCGCTTCGCGGCGTGGGCGAAGGCCCCGGCGCCGCCGGATCGCTTCGAGACGCACGGCGCGGTCCGCGACTGGCTCGCGCACGATCCGCCCGAGCTCGCGGCGTACGTCGCCCCCGCGGCACCGGCCGCGGGCGACCTGCACGGCCTGGGCTGCTGCCCCGGCGTGGTGCGCGCGCGCGTACGCGTGGTGCGCGACCCCGCGGGCGCGCGCGAGCTCGCGGGCGCGATCCTCGTCGCCGAACGCACTGATCCCGGCTGGACGCTGCTCTTCCCCGCCGTCTCCGGACTGCTCGTCCAGCGCGGCAGCCTGCTCAGCCACTCGGCGATCGTCGCGCGCGAGATGGGCCTGCCATGCATCGTCGGCGTCGCGGGACTGCTCGAGACGCTGCGCGACGGCGAGATCGTGGAGATGGACGGCACGGCGGGCACGATCCGCCGGCTCGCCGCCGGGGAGGCCACGTGAGCCGCGACGGGATCCAGGAACGCGCCGCGTTCGACTTCGTCCGCTACGCCGCCGTCTGGGAGGATGCCGACGTGCTGTGCGACGCGCTCGCCAGCCCCGCGCGCGGTGGCCGCGTGCTGAGTATCGCCTCGGCCGGCGACAACGCGCTCGCGCTGCTCACGCTCGATCCCGCGCAGGTGGTCGCGGCCGACCTCTCGCGCGCGCAGCTCGCGTGCGTGCACCTGCGGATCGCGGCGCTGCGCGCGCTCGACGACGCGACGCTGCTCGGCTTCATGGGGCTCGCGCCCGCCGACGATCGCGCGGGCACCTACGCGCGGCTCCGGAACGCGCTGCCCGACGACGCGCGCGCGTTCTGGGACGCGCACCCGGAGGCGATCGCGATGGGTGCGAGCCGCGCCGGCAAGTTCGAGCGCTACCTGCGCACGTTCCGCCGCCGCGTGCTGCCGCTCGTCCATTCGGAGGCCACCATCCGCGCGCTCGCCGCGCTCGACGGCGGCGAGCCGGCCGAAGCGTTCTACGCGCGGCGCTGGAACACGTGGCGCTGGCGGCTGCTGTTCAAGCTCTTCTTCAGCCGCTTCGTCATGGGTCGCGCCGGACGCGATCCCGCATTCTTCGAGCAGGTCGAAGGCTCGGTCGGCGAGCGCATCCTCGCCGCCACGCGCGGCGCAATCACGCGCATGCCCGTGCGCACCAACCCCTACTTCCGCGCCATCCTCGCGGAGGGCTTCGTACCCGAGGCGCCGCCACGCTGGCTGCGGCCGGAACACACGGCCGTGATCCGCGCGCGGCTCGACCGGCTCGTGCTCCGGCTCGGCCCGATCGAGACGGCCGAGGGGCCTTTCGACGCCTACAACCTGAGCGATATCTTCGAGTACATGCCCCTGCCCGAATGCACCCGCGTCTACGGCGCGCTGCTCGAGCGCGCGCGCCCCGGCGCGCGGCTCGCCTACTGGAACATGCTCGCGCCGCGCCGCCGCCCGGACGCGTTCGCCGCGCGCGTGCGCGAGTGCACCGACGAAGCCGAGGCGCTGCACGCGCACGATCGCGCGTGGTTCTACCGCGCGTTCCGGATCGACGAGGTGCTCGCGTGACCGCGTTCCTGCCCGCGCACGGCACGCTCGCGGGCGAACTCGCGCGCGCCGCGCTCGTCGCCGGCGCGTTCCTCGCGATCTTCGTCCTCGCGGAGATCTGGCGCCGGCGCGCGGCGCCGCCCGTCGAGTGGACGCGCAAGTTCGTGCACGTGGGCGGCGGCCTCGTCTGCGGCACGTTTCCGTGGCTCTTCCAGTGGCACTGGACGGTGCTCGGCCTGGCCGCGCTGTCGGCGGGTACGCTGGGCCTGGCGCGCGCGGCCACGCTGCTGCCGAGTGTCACCGCGGTGGAACGGCGGTCCAGGGGCGAGCTCTGGTTCCCGATCGGCGTCTACGTGCTGTTCGCCGTCGCGCGGCACCAGCCGGTCTTCTACGCGATCGCGCTCGCGGTGCTGGTGCTCGCGGATTCGGCCGCCGCGCTGATCGGCCGCACCTACGGCCGGCTCGGCTACGCCGTCGGCGAGGACCGCAAGAGCCTCGAGGGCTCGGCGGTGTTCGCGCTGGTCACGTTCCTCGCCGTGCATCTCGCGCTGCTGCTCGCGACGCCCACCGACCGGCTCTCGAGTGTGCTGGTGGCGGCGCAGATCGCGCTGCTCGTCGCCAGCTTCGAGGCCATCAGCCCGAGCGGGAACGACAACCTCGCCGTGCCCCTCGGCACCTACTACCTGCTCGTCAAGATGACGCCGCACCCGGCGCCGGTGATCGCGATCCAGCTGTTCGCGCAGGTCGCGCTGCTGCTGCTGACGTCGGCGATCGCGTGGCGAACGCGCTTCCTCACGCTCTCGGGCGCGGTCGCCGCGCACCTCGTGCTCTACGCCGCGTTCAGCCTCGGCGGCCCCGCGTGGACGCTCGCTCCGCTCGGCGCGCTCGCGGGCTTCCTCGTGCTCGACGCGCGCCTGGGCGGCGAGCACGGCCTGCCGCGCGGCGGCCACCAGGTGCGCGCGACCTGGCACACGAGCATCGTCGCGGTGCTGCTGCTGTTCGCGGACAACACCTTCGCCACGCTCCTGCCGGTGCACGAGGTGCTGCGCTCGGGGCACCCGCTCTTCCCGCTGTTCGTCGGCGCGCTCGCCGGTCCGCTCGCGATCGTCACACTCGAGATGGGTGACGCCATTCCCGGCGCGCGCGGCCGCGCACCGATCGCCCGCGCCACGCTCGCGGTGCTCGGCGCGGGCCTCGCGGTGCTCGTGCCGGGGCTCGCGGCGTTCGGCGCGCACGTCACCACCGAGACGATCGCCGCGGCGACGCTCGTGGCCGTGCTCGCGGTGGCGCTCGACCGGCTCGTGTTCCGGCGCCGGCCGCGCACGCCCGGAGCGGTGCCCGCGCTGCGCAGCGCGTCGCGTTCGACGTTCGTCGCCGCGTTGGTCGTCCTGCCGGTCCACTTCGCGTGGGCCGGGCTCCTGCCGTGGAGGCCGTGACCGTGAGCGAGCCCCGCATCGTGTTCGCCGATCCCGCATCGCCCGAGGTACGCGCGGCGTTCGTCGCCGCGGTCCCCGAAGGACACCGCGGCGACATCGACCCCGTCGACGGCGCCGACTCGCTCGCGTTCGCGGGCGAGCCCGGCACGGCGCGCGCACGCGCGAGCCTCTGGCTCGCCGACGGCCTCGTGGGCGCGACGGGGCGCACGGGAATGATCGGCCACTACGAGGCCGCGGACGCCGAGGCCGGTGTCGCGCTCGTCCGCGCCGCCGTCGCGCGGCTGCTCGCTGCGGGCGCGACGCGCGTGGTCGGCCCGATGAACGGGAATACGTGGCGGCGCTACCGGTTCGAGCTGCCGCGCGAGCCGGGGGATCCCGACCTGCGCCCGGACGGCTTCGGCTCCGAGCCCCGCAATCCCGCGCGCTACCCGGACGACTTCGCGGCCGCGGGGCTCGAGGTGGTGTCGCGCTACGAGAGCCGCTGCGAGCCCGACGCGCAGCCCGCGCCCGAGGCGCACGCGGCGGCGCGGGAGCGCGCGACCGCGCGCGGCTACCGCCTGCACGCGCTCGACCCGGCGCGCTTCGACGAGACGCTCGCCGCGATGCACGCGCTCAGCCTGGACGCGTTCGCGGCCAACGCGTGGTACGCGCCGCTGCCGCGCGAGCCGTTCCTCGCGCTCTACGCGCCCTACCGCGAACGCGCGGTGCCCTCGCTCGTGCGGCTCGCGACCGCGCCCGACGGCACGCTCGCCGGCTACCTGTTCGGCTTCCCCGACCCGCTCGCGCTCGTGGACGGCCGGCCGGTGCGTGGCATCTGCAAGACGGTCGCGGTCGCGCCGGCAGCGCGCAGCGCCGGGCTGGGCGGACTGCTGCTCGAAGACTTCCGCGAGGCCTGCGTCGCATTCGGGCTGCGCAGCGTGCTGCACGCGCTGATGCACGTGGACAACGCGAGCATGCGCATGAGCGCGCGCCACCATTCGGTGATCTTCAAGCGCTACGCGCTGTTCGGCACGAGCTCCGGCGCGTGAGCTCGCCCGACGCCAACGTCGCCGCCCGCCTCGCCGCGCGCGCGGCCGCGCACCCCGACCGGCCCGCGCTCGTGGCCGGTCGCGGCGGTGCGCGGCGCGCGATCTCCTACGCCGAGCTCGCGCGTCGCGTGGCGCGCGTCGCCGCGCGGCTGCGGCGCGAGGGCGTCGCGCCCGGCGATCCGGTGCTGCTCTTCGTGCCGATGTCGATCGAGCTCTACGTGGCGCTGCTCGGCACGTTGCACGCGGGCGCCGTCGCGGTGTTCGTCGACGCGTGGGCCGATCGCCGCCGGCTCGACGCCGCGGTCGAGGCCGCGCGGCCGGTGGCATTCCTCGGCACGCCACGCGCGCACGTACTGCGGCTGTTCTCGCCCGCGGTGCGCGGTATCCGCCGGGCACTCTGGGTGCGGCGCGATTTCGGCGCCGCGGCCGCCGACACGCTGCCGCTCACGCCGGTGGCGGCGGACGCGCCCGCGCTCGTCACGTTCACGACCGGCACGACCGGGAAGCCGCGCGCCGCGGCGCGCTCGCACGCGTTCCTGCTCGCGCAGCACGAGGCGCTCGCGCGCCACCTCGGCCTGCGCGAGACCGACGCCGACCTGCCCACACTGCCCGTCTTCGCGCTGCACGACCTCGCGAGCGGCTGCACGTGCGTGCTGCCCGAGTTCGACCCGCGCACGCCCGCCGCGATCGACCGCGACGTGCTGCTCGCGCAGATCGCGCGCGAGCAGGTGACCACCGCGAGCGCATCGCCCTCCTTCTTCGAAGCGCTGCTGGGCCCCGGGCCGGAGCCGGAGCCGCTGCCGCTGCGAGCGCTCTTCACGGGCGGCGCGCCGGTGCTGCCGGCGCTCGCGCGCCGCCTCGCGGCGCTGCCGCGGACCGCGGCGCACGTCGTCTACGGCAGCACCGAGGTCGAACCGATCGCGTCGATCCCCGCGCGCGAGATGGCCGCGGCGCTCGCGACGCCGGCCGACGGCCTGCTCGCCGGGCGGCCGGTCGAGGAGCTCGCGCTGCGCATCGTGCGCGCGACCGACGGCCCGATCGCGCTCGACGCGCCGGGTTGGGCCGCGTGGGATGTGCCCCCGGGCGAAACCGGCGAGATCGTCGTCGCCGGTGCGCACGTGCTCGGCGGCTACCTCGGCGACCCGGACGCCGATCGCCGCCACAAGGTGCGCGACGGCGCGCGCACGTGGCACCGCACCGGCGATGCCGGCCGGCTCGATCGCGACGGCCGGCTCTGGTTGATGGGCCGGGTCGGCCAGCGGATCGAGCGCGACGGCCGCACGACGTGGCCGCTGCCCGTGGAACTGGCCGCGCTCGCGCAGGCCGGCCTCACGCACGCGGCCTACGTGGTGCGGCCCGGCGCGGGCGGACCGCGG
Source organism: Candidatus Eiseniibacteriota bacterium (assembly GCA_044223005.1). Lineage (GTDB taxonomy): Bacteria > Eisenbacteria > RBG-16-71-46 > RBG-16-71-46 > RBG-16-71-46 > CAIXRL01. Next base: position 7,998 of record JBGAML010000002.1, on the reverse strand, counting down.
GCCATGCTGTGCGTGGAACGCGCCGAGCCACTCGCGGCGGCCGACCGCGCCGCGCTGCTCGCCGCGGTCGCGCCGGCGCCGGTCGACGAGCTCGTGGTGCTCGACCGCATCCCGCGCGATCCGCGTCACGCCTCCAAGACCGACACGGGCGCGCTGCTGCAGGCGATCGACGCGCGGCGCTGACGCGCCACCCGCCGGTCCCGCGCGGACCGCGCGGGATTCAGGCGCGCAGCGAATCGAGCAGCAGTTGCACCATGCCGGCCGGGAACACGCCCCCGGCCTCGAGCGCGGGCCGCGTGGCCCCCAGCGCGCCGGCGATCTCGCGCGCGTTGAGCGGCAGGCGAGCCGCCGCGTCGGGGTGCTCGCGCACGTGCGCCGCCGTGCTGCGCGAGAGCAGCGCGTCGAGCTCGCCCGCCCGCGCGGCCTCGACCAGCGCCTGCGCGACGCCTGCGAGCAGGAGGTGCGGATGCGCCGAGCCGTCGGGCAGGCGGAACTCGATCGTCGGCGCGCCCACGAGGCGGCCGTCCGGCGCGGTCGCGACGATCGGCAGGCGGATCAGCGCGTGCCGGTCGAACTCGCCCCACGCGACCGCGGTGGGCGCTTCCTTGCCCTGCCGCAGGCGCACGAACGAGCCCGGCACGCGGTTGCCGAACGCCATCATCGCGCCGCCGTGCCGCACGAGCCCGGCGACGAGCCAGCGGCCGGGATCCGAGAGCCGGCCCGCCTCGTCGCGCCCGCCCATCGGCCGGCCGTCCACGACCGGCGAGAAGTGGAAGTGCAGCCCCGAGCCCGCGTGGCCCTCGCGCATGATCGGGTCGAAGCTCGCGCGCATGCCCGCCTGGTGCGCGAGGTTCCGGAGCACCCACTGCGCGAGCACGACGGCCTCCGCCGCGTCCGGCAGGGGCGCCAGCGACATCTCGATCTCGTGCTGCTCCCAGATCGTGTCGTCGCTCGCCGAGGCCGGGATGTAGCCGACCTCGCTGTGCCCGTACTTGATCGGGATCCCGATCTCGGCGAGCAGCGTCAGCGCCGTGCGCCGCAGCCGTTCGCCGAACACGAACGGCGAGCTCGCGTGGTAGCCGCGGTCGTCGGCGCCGTAGAAGTCCTCCTCGCTCGTGCGCTTGCCGAGGAAGTACTCGACCTCCCCCAGCGCCTGCAGCTCGATCCCGAGCTCGGCGCGCGCGCGCGCGAACGCCGCGCGCACGATCGTGTCCGGCGACTCCGGCAGCGGCCCGCCGTCGCGGCCGGCGTGCGAGCAGAGCAGCACCAGCGCCGGCACCTGCGAGAACGGATCGAGGAACGCCGACGCGACGCGCGGCCGCAGCAGGATGTCCGACGCCCCGGCGCGGATGCCGGTGCCCGCGAAGATCGACGAGCCGTCCGCGCGCTCGCCGCCTTCGATCACGTCGCGCAGGTGCGACTCGCTGCGTGGGACGAAGTCGAGCGTCTTGAGCCAGCCGTCGCTGCCCACGTGCATCAGGCTGACGATCCGGATCGAGTGCTCCTTCACGAGCCCGACCAGGTCGTCCACGCTCCACTCGGACGCGGCGCGTCCCAGCACGCGCTCGAGCCGGCGCGCGGGCAGCACGGGCCCGGAAGTGTCGTCCGCCCTGCGGGTGAACAGGTTCGTCGAGCTCATGCCGTCCGCCTTCCGGGATGGGAGCGTGGTGGTCGTGATTCCGGCCGGTATTTCGGGGCAGGTTAGCACCACGTCATCGCCCGGCGAGTCCCTCCGATCCCGCCGGGGAACTCGTTCCCGCGTCGCGCGCTGCGCGGCTTGACCGTGTCCGCCACCGCACGCTAGCGTGCACCGTTCGCCGTCACCGTGGAGCGCTCCCGATCCCCCACGCTCCCGACCTCCGGCGTTGGAGGATTCGCTTGCCCCCACTTCGCCCGATCGCCGTCGCGCCCGGGGTGCGCCGGCTCGCCGCCGGGATCGCGCTGGTGGCGCTCGCGCTGGCGCCCGCCTCGTGCTCCGTCCAGAAGTTCGCCGTCCGCAAGGTCGCGGATTCCCTGACCCGCGGCCCGGATGTGTACGGGACCGAGAACGACCCGGAACTGGTGCGCGACGCGCTGCCGTTCGGCCTCAAGACCATGGAGTCGCTGCTCGCCGTGATCCCCGATCACGAGGGGCTGCTGCTCACCCTCTGCCGCGGCTACACGAGCTACGCGTTCGCGTTCGTGCAGACCGAGGGCGACCTGCTCGTGAACAGCGACTACGCCCGCTCGCAGGCGCTGCACGAACGGGCGCTGAACCTCGACCTGCGCGCGCGCGACTACGGCCTTCGGGGGCTCGAGAAGCGCTACAGGGGCATCTCGGCCCTGCTGCGCCAGGATCCCGCGAAGGCGGTGCTCCTGCTGCAGAAGCGCGACGTGCCCATGCTGTACTGGACGGCCGCCGCGTGGGGCTCGGCGATCTCGCTGGGCAAGGACAAGGCCGAGCTGCTCGCCGACCTGCCGGCGATCCGCGCGCTCATGGAGCGCGGGATCGCACTGGACGAGGGCTACCAGGGCGGAGCGATGCACGAGGCGATGATCGTGCTCGACGCGCTGCCGGCCGCGATGGGCGGTTCGGAAGCGAAGGCGCGCGAACACTTCGCGAAGGCCGTCACGCTCTCGCACGACTCGCGCCCCGGCCCCTACGTCACGCTCGCGCAGAGCGTGTGCGTGCAGTCGCAGAACCGCGAGGAGTTCCGCTCGCTGCTCGAAAAGGCACTCACGTTCGATCCGGAGCGCGACCCCGCGAACCGGCTCGTCACCATCGTCGTCGAGCGGCAGGCGAAGGCGCTGCTCGACCGCCAGGACGAGTTCTTCCTCGACGAGTCCGGCGAGACCGCTCCCGACACCACGCAGACCCAGGAGAACAAATGAGTCGCGTCGAATCGTTCCGCCGCACCCTCGCGGCCGCCGTCCTCCCCGGCTTCGCCCTCGTGCTCGCGCTCGCCGCGCCTGCGTTCGCGCCGCGCGCGGCCGCGGCCCAGGGCCAGGTCGTCAAGCTCGCCACGCTCGTGCCCGAGGGCTCGGTGTGGGACAAGTCGATGCGCGTGATGGGCGCCGACTGGGCTGCCGCCACGCAGAACCGCGTCTCGCTGCGTGTCTACCCCGGCGGCGTCGCCGGCGACGAGCCCGATCTCGTGCGCAAGATGCGCATCGGCCAGCTGCAGGCCGCCGCGGTGACGACGGCCGGGCTCGCGAACATCGATCCGGCGTTCAACGTCTTCAACATCCCGATGTTCTTCACCTCGTACCCCGAGCTCTACGCCACGCTCGCCAAGCTCGAGCCGGTGCTCAAGCAGCGCCTCGAGGAGAAGGGCTTCGTGCTGCTCGCGTGGGGCCACGGCGGCTGGGTCTACTTCTTCACCAAGCAGCCCGTGTCCACCGTCGACGGCCTGCGCAAGACGAAGATGTTCGTGTGGGCCGGTGACGACCGCATGGTGTCGCTCTGGAAGTCCGAAGGCTTCAACCCCGTGCCGCTCGCCGCGACCGACATCATGAGCAGCCTGCAGACGGGCATGATCGATTCGTACCCGACCACACCGCTGCTCGGGCTCACGCTGCAGTGGTACCGCCAGACGCCGAACATGGTCGGCATGGGCATGGCGCCGCTCGTCGGCGGGCTCGTGATGACGAAGTCGGCATGGGCCAAGATCGCGCCCGCGGACCAGGTGAAGATCCTCGCCGCGTGCCGGAAGCTGCAGAACCGGCTCGAGGTCGAGGTGCCGAAGCAGGACACCACGGCGGTCGCCGAGATGCAGAAGCGCGGCCTCAAGGTGAACCCCGTCGTCGGCGCGAACGCGGCGGAGTTCCGCGCGTCGGCCGAGCGCTTCGCCGGCGGCATGAAGGGCATCCGCGTGCCTCCGGACGTGCTCGAACTCGCACGCCGCGAGCGTGACGCGTACCGCGCCCGCACCGGAGGCGCCCGCTGAACGAAGCCGCGCCCTACCGGCCGCACCCGGCCGTCGCACTCCTGCACCGCATCGAAGGCGGCATTCTCGTCGTCGCCTTCCTCGCGTCCATGGTGCTGCCGCTCGTGGACGCGCTCGGCCGGCCGCTGGGCCACATCGGCATTCCCGGGTCGGCCACCTACCGCGTGCAGCTGACGCTGTGGCTCGCGTTCCTGGGCGGGCTGCTGGCGACGCGCGAACGGCGGCACCTCACGCTGTCGACCGCCGAGGCGATCGGTCACGCGGGGGTGCGCGTGATCGCTCAGCGCTTCTCGTCCGCGATCGCCGCCGCGGTCTGCGCCGTGCTCGCCTACTCGGGCGTCGGCGTGGTGATGGCCGATCGCATGCAGGGCGAGAAGCTGGCGATCGGCCTGCCGATCTGGGTCAGCGAGCTCGTCATGCCGGTCGCGCTCGCCTTGATCGCAGTGCGGCTCGCGTGGGGAGCGGCGGAGAACTGGAAGGGCCGCGTGCTCGCGTTCGCCGCGGTGGGCGCGGCGTTCGCGCTCGCGCTGATCCCCAACGCCGGGCACGCGCTGTGGCTGCCGCTGCTCGCGGTGATCGTGATCGCGACGCTGGTCGGCTCGCCGGTGTTCCTCGCGATGGGCGGCATCGCGGTGGTGCTCTTCTTCCGCGACGGCACGCCCGTCTCGGCGGTCACCGCCGAGATCTACCGGCTCATGGTCTCGCCCACACTGCCCGCGATTCCGCTGCTCACCGCGTGCGGCTACGTGCTCGCCGAATCCAACGCCTCGCACCGGCTCGTGCGCTTCTTCCGCGCGGTGTTCGGCTGGATGCCGGGCGGCGTCGCCGTGCTCGTGTGCGCCGTGTGCGCGCTCTTCACCACGTTCACGGGCGGCTCGGGCATCACGATCGTCGCGCTGGGTGGCCTGCTCTACCCGATCCTGCTCAAGGAACGCTACCCGGAAGGCTTCTCGCTCGGCCTCGTGACCGCATCCGGCAGCCTCGGGCTGCTCTTCCCGCCCAGCCTGCCGGTGCTGCTCTACGCGATCGTCGCCAACGTCCCCGCGGACTCGCTCTACCTCGCCGGGCTCGTGCCCGGCACGCTGCTCGTACTGATCGTCGCGCTCTACGGCGTGCGCGTGGGCGGCCAGGTCGGCGCGCCGCGGCAGGCGTTCTCGGCGCGCGAAGTGGTCGCGAGCGCGTGGAGCGCCAAGTGGGAGCTCACGGTCCCCGTGCTCGTGGTGGCGCTCTTCACGAGCGGCTTCGCGACCATGGTCGAGGCGTCGGCGATCGCGTTCGCGTACGCGATCGTGGTCGAGTGCTTCGTGACGCGCGACATCCACGTCTTCCGCGGCCTGCCCGGTGTGCTGCTCAAGGCCGGCGTGCTCTGCGGCTCCGTGCTGATCCTGCTCGCGAGCGCGATGGGCCTCACGAGCTGGCTCGTCGACGCGCAGATCCCCGACGCACTGCTCGCCGGCGTCAAGGCGCACATCCACTCGCCGCACCTCTTCCTGCTCGCGCTCAACGTGGTGCTGCTCGTGCTGGGCAGCGTGCTCGAGATCTACTCGGCGATCGTCATCCTCGCGCCGCTCGTCGCACCGATCGGCGCCGCGTTCGGGATCGACCCCGTGCACCTCGGGATCGTGTTCCTCGCCAACCTCGAGCTCGGGTTCCTGTTCCCGCCCGTGGGCCTGAACCTGTTCCTCTCCTCCTCGCGCTTCAACCAGCCGCTGCCCAAGCTCTACCGGCACGTGGTGCCGTTCCTGATCGTGCTCGGGATCGGCGTCCTGATGATCACGTACATGCCGTGGATGACGACGGGCATCCTGAGGCTGCTCGGCAAGTAGCGACCGCGACTCACGTTGGGCGCCGGGGCCCGCACCCACGAGGGTACGGGCCCCGTTCGCGTTCCGGCTCCGGCGCGCGAATCGCTGGCGTCCAGCGCGCGCGAGGCGGAAAATCAGCAGCGGGTCCACCTCCCGATTTCCGAGCGTCGCATCCCCGCGACCTTCCCGCCCCCCCGGCTCGGAGGCCAGCCGGAGGGGGTACCCATGAAGGCGATCCGCTACGCCGCGCTCTTCTGCGCGGCCCTCGCGCTGGTGAACCCGGCCCACGCGCTCGACGGCCAGGACGAGTTCGTGGGCCACCAGCGTTCGCACGCGAGCCTCGCGACCCGGGCGCAGAACGCCGCGGCGATGGCCGGCGCGGCCGCGAGCTTCGACACCACGTGGGTCGGCCACTCCGCGTCGAACCACTTCAACGCCACGAACAACTGGTGGAACATCTGGACGGGCACCTGCCGGCCGGGCGTCTCGCTGGCGAGCAACGCCCTGTGGGACTTCGACGATCTCCGGAACATGGCGGCCGGCTTCGCGGACTCGCTGCAGGGCTGGTGGCCGACCGGCGATCGCCAGGGCTCCGTCACCGGCTTCAGCGACGACGCCCTCTATTCCTACCTGGGCCTCGACCACGGCAACCAGGTGAACTACGCGATGCGGGGCTCCCTCGGCCGGACCAAGGGCGTCGTCGGCGTGTGGCACGCGGACCCCGGCCGGAACGCGGGCGTCGGGGTGACGTGGGCGCCGATGAGCGGCAACCAGTCGGCGTGGTGCGGCCTGCGCGAGCACGGCGACGACAGCGTGATCGACCCGGTCACGAAGAACCCGTTCAACGCGACCACCGCCGAATTCAACGTCCAGGACGTGGGCCTGACCGCGAGGAACTTCCCCGGTTACTGCCGCCAGTGGGACCAGATGCTGTATCGCGACCTGGTTCCGGTCGCGGGGCAGCCCCTCACGCTGTCCTTCCTCTACCGCACCCGCATGTCGCTGGACGCGAACACCAGCACGACCGGCCGCATCGGCTGGTTCCACGGCGACCCGCTCTCCATCGCCGCGGGCAACTTCATCAGCGCGGCGGCCGCTGCGCCGACGCCCATCGTCGACTCGTTCCAGGTGTACGTCGGCGTGCCCGTCAACGACGCCGCGGTCACATACTCGAACGGCAACGTCGCGCCGGTGTACGACGCGCAGCGCCGCTGGTTCTCGGAAGTCCTCCAGATGTTCAACGGCGCGCCGATGGTCGAAGTCATGGCGCGCGCGGGTGCCCACCCGGCCACGAGCGACACCACCGGGTTCGTGTCGTTCTCGGGCGTCGTCGACGCCGGCACCGTCGACGACATCCGCACCTTCGCCGGGAACCCGACGGGCAACGTCCGTCTCGTGTTCCGCGTCAAGACGAACAGCTCGTTCGACGACCAGACGGGCAACTTCGACTCCGCCAGCCGCGGCGCCGCGCAGATCGACGACGTCACGATCCAGTGGGGCGCTGCTGCCGCGAGCAACTTCGGCGACTTCGAAGGCAGCGAGCAGGGCGGCACGAACACGATCGACAACCGCGTCTCCGCCACCGCGGTGACGAACTGGAAGTCGACCGGCCGCCCGACGCCGGACTACTGGCACGCGGCGCCGCTGACCTGCCGGATGTGGCAGGACCCATGCGGTCTGCCGGGCGCAGCGACGCGCACGTGCGACATGATCGGCAACGTCCTCGATGCGGGCAACGCGGACCGGGACGGCGAAGTCGGTGACCCGACGTTCGACGCCGGCACCGAATTCCGCTCGGGCTGCATCTCCCCGACCATCGACCTGACGACGAACGTCAGCCCGAACCCCATGGGCATCACGTCGGCGATCGTCGGCGGCTCGGATGACTACTACATCCGCTACGACGTCTACACGGGCGACTTCGACGCGCTCGGCAACACGGGCGTGTTCTGGTGGTGGGCGGCGCAGTCGTATCCGAACACCCAGGCCAACGGCGCCAGGACGTGGGGCGACATCACCGCCGGCGGCACGATCCTCTACGAGCCGGACGTCCGCTGCTACGGCGATATCGAGCCGCTCAGGGCGAAGGGCAAGATCCAGACCTCGAACGCGTCCGGCGTGCCGGACTCGCTCCGCATCTACCTGGGTCTGTACGCGCTCAACGGCTTCTACGGCGACCCGCTCGGCGCCAACCCGGCGTTCGGTTGCTACTTCGACAACGTCTCGCTCGCCATCGTCAACAAGACGGGCGGGTCGGGCAACGTCGG
>JBGAML010000023.1:0-65379 GCA_044223005.1 Candidatus Eiseniibacteriota bacterium | reverse complement strand
CGGCTGCTCGGGGGCTCGGCCCTGCGCCAGATCGCACGCGAGTTCAAGGCCTCGCCGCAGTCGATCATGAACCTCGCGCTGCGTCTGGGGCGCCATGCGCTGCTCTACCACGTGGCGCACGGCCCCAAGGGCCCGATCCGCGAGCCGCTGGCGCTCGATTCGTTCCAGAGCTTCGAGTACAGCCAGTACCACCCGACGCTCTATCACCTGCTGGCCGGGCGGGAGAGCCACTTCTTCTACGCGTTCACGGAGTCGGAGCTGCGGCGCAGCGGGCGGATGACGAAGCGCCAGAAGCGGCGCCGGGGGGAGTTGGAGGAGAAGTACGGCCGCCCCGACCCGCGCAGCATCGAGCACGAAGTGGCGGCACTCCTCCAGCTCACGCTTCCGCAGGCACAGGCGCTGGAGCTGTGGACGGATGAGCACAGCGACTACCCGCGCGCGATCCGGCACCTGCCGAAGCACGCGATCGAGCACCACACGATCAGCTCACGGGCGGCGCGGACGCCGCGCAACCCGCTCTTCGAGGTGAACCTGCTGGACCTGCTGATCCGGCACTGCGGTGCGAACCACCGGCGCGAGACGATCGCGTTCTCGAAGCGGCGGCAGGCGGCAGTGGAGCGGCTGTGGTGGTTCCTGGTGTGGCGGAACTACGGCAAGTACTTCAGCGAGCGAGCCCATACGGAGACACCCGCGATGCGGCTGCAGCTGATGGATCGGCCGCAGACGGTGCGCGAGATGCTGCGCGGGCGGCTGTTCCCCGCGCGGCTCGCGGTGCCGGAGCGGTGGCGGCAGTACTACGGGCGCGAGATCGAGACGCGCGAGATCCCGCACGGCGACCGGGCGTTCCGGAAGTACGCGATGTAGTGGCGGGCCGGACAACGGCTCGGGGCCCGCACCACGTGGGTGCGGGCCCCGGTCACCTGCAATCTTCCGAGCACAACCCAACCGTTTGTCCGGTCCGTGCGACCGTTCGGTGGGTGCAGGGTGGCCAGGGACACGGCGGGGACTGACGATCGTGTCTCCCCACCCGCCTTCCATGCCGGATTGCGGGCAACATCCGAGGAGAGCCCCAGCCATGTTCCTTCGTCGCCGCTGCGATCCCTTGCTCGTCTTCACGCTGGTCGCCGTGCTCTCGAGCACCGGCGTCCCGGCATCCGCGGTCTCGGCCGGTCCCGGCGATACGCTTTCGGCTGCCGATCGACGGCGAGCGATCGACGAGCTGCACCAGGTGGTGACGGAGCACTATGCGCACTGGGCCGCCACTCCCGCGCCGGCGTTCGAGCAGCGCTTCGCCCGTTACCGCCGCCAGGCGCTCGCGACGCCGAATCGCCGTGATTTCTCGCTACTCACCCGGGCGATGGTCGCGTCGTTGCGAAACGGCCACACCACCTTTTCCGATCCGTGGATGCTGGAACTGGACTCCCTGCGGCTCGGGTTCGATCTCGCGCCGGTGGGCCGTGCGTGGATCGTCACGCGTTCGGCCCGGCCCGAGCTGCCGGTCGGATCGGAGATCGCCCGGGTCGACGACCAGCCGATCGAGTCGTTCTACGCCTCGGTCGAGCCCTACTTGTGCGCCTCGAGCGACCGGGCGCGACGTTTGCAGCTGACCGCGCGCGGCTTCCTCTGGCCGCGGGCGTTCACGTTGACGACCGCCGATCATCGCACGCTGCGGATCGAGCGCCGCGCCGAGAGCCCGGCGCGGCCAGCGTCCCCGCCCTCCCCGATCGAGGACCGCTGGCTGACCGGGGACTCGATTGCCTACCTCGCCATTCGGGGGTTCGATGGTCCCTCGGTCGAGAACCAGGCGATCGAACTCCTGCGTACCCGATACGCCCACGCGCGGGCGCTGATCGTGGACGTTCGTGGCAACGGGGGTGGCGACACGCCTCGTCGCCTCACGAAGACCCTGCTCGGGAACCGGCCCTACACGTGGTGGAAGATCGATCCCGATCGTGCTCCGGAGTCCTTCTTCGACCGCATCGGCGCGGCGGCCAAGCGTGCGGAGGTCGTGCGCCCGAGCTATGACGGTGCCCTGTTCGTGCTGACCGACGGGGGGTGCGCCTCCTCGTGCGAGGATTTCCTGATGCCTCTCGTGTGGGCGAAGCGGGCCACCGTGGTCGGGGACACCACGCTCGGCTCGACCGGACAGCCCGTCTTCACCGATCTCGGCGCCGGCATGCGGGCCTCGGTCGGCGCGCGGCGTGCCTACTTCCCGGATGGCTCGACGTTCGAGGGCGTCGGGATCGCCCCCCACGTGCTCGTGCGCCGCACGCGCGAGGACATCGTCTCGGGGGAAGATCGCGTCCTGGCCACGGCGCTGGCGCTGGCTCGTCGGTCCCTCGTCGCGCACTGAGCCCGGCCGCGCGGCGCTCGCGCAAGCGCAACGCCCCGGCGGCCGGACGGGCCACCGGGGCGTGCGATGTGCGGGAACTCGGGCGAGCTACGTGCCTTCGCTCCAGGTTGCGAGGTACTTCACCTGCTCGGGGGTCAGCGTGTCGATCGAGATGCCCATGCTCTTCAGCTTCAGCCGCGCGACTTCCTTGTCGATGTTTTCCGGCACCACGTACACGCTCTTCTCGAGCTTGGCCGCCTTCTTGGTCAGGTACTCGACCGACAGGGCCTGGTTGGCGAACGACATGTCCATCACCATCGCCGGGTGGCCTTCGGCCGAGGCGAGGTTGATGAGACGGCCTTCGCCCAGCAGGTAGACGCGCTTGCCGCCCTTCAGGCGGTACTCGTCCACGAACGGGCGCGCGACGCGCTTGGAGACGGCCATGCGCTCGAGCGAGGGGATGTCCAGCTCGACGTTGAAGTGACCGCTGTTCGCGACGATCGCGCCGTCCTTCATGGCGGCGAAGTGCTCGCGGCGGATCACCGACTTGTTGCCCGTCACGGTGATGAAGAGATCGCCCTTGGGCGCAGCCTCTTCCATCGAGCAGACGATGTAGCCGTCCATCTGGGCTTCCAGCGCGCGGAGCGGGTTCACCTCGGTCACGAGCACCGTGGCGCCCATGCCCTTGGCGCGCATCGCGAGGCCGCGGCCGCACCAGCCGTAGCCGGCGATCACCACCGTGGAGCCGGCGACGAGCATGTTGGTGGCGCGCAGGACGCCGTCCATCGTGCTCTGGCCCGTGCCGTAGCGGTTGTCGAACAGGTGCTTGGTGTCCGCGTCGTTGATCGCGATCACCGGGAACTTGAGCTTGCGGTCCGCGGCCATCGCGCGCAGGCGCGTGACGCCCGTGCTCGTCTCCTCGGTGCCGGCGATCACGTGCTTCAGGTACTTGGTCAGCTTAGTGTGCATGACCGTCACGAGGTCGCAGCCGTCGTCCATGGTGATGTTCGGGGCGGCCTCGATGCACGAGACGATGTGCGAGTAGTAGGTCTTGTGGTCCTCGCCCTTGATCGCGAACGTCGGGATGCCGTAGTGCGCCACGAGCGCGGCGGCCACGTCGTCCTGCGTGCTGAGCGGGTTCGAGCCGCAGAGGAACACCTCGGCGCCGCCGGCCTGCAGCGTGCGCATGAGGTTCGCGGTCTCGGTGGTGACGTGGAGGCACGCCGCGATGCGCATCTTGCGCAGCGGGCGCTCCTTCGCGAAGCGGGCCCGGATCGCGCGCAGCACCGGCATGTTGCGATCGGCCCACTCGATGCGCGCCTTGCCGGCACGGGCGAGCGAGAGGTCCTTCACGTGTCCCGGCGTGGCCGGCGCGGCCGCGGCCGCGTTCTTCTTCGACGTACGAGTCGCCATCGAGGCTCCTGTCGAGGGGTGGGTCGCAAACGAACTGCCCATGCCCGGCAGGATGCCCCGCGCCGCCGCGGCGCTCAACCCGAAAATCGCCGGGCGACGGGGCCGTGATCATGATGTTATGCTTTTACATATGAAGCGAACCACGCTGGTCCTGGACCCCGCGCTGCATGCGGAGCTGCGCCGTCGCGCGGCGCACGAAGGTCGCACGTTCACCGACGTGCTCGAACAGCTGTTGCGGCTCGGCCTCGAGTCGGCGGCCGTGCATCGGCGCGCGCGCGTGAAGCTCCCCTCCTACGACTTGGGGCCGTTCCTCGCCGATCCGGCGCGTCGTGACCCGGGCACGGTGCGGCTCGAGGAGGAATCCTGATGCGCGCGGTCGACACGAGCATCCTCGCGTATGCCCTGAATCGCTACGCGCCCGAGCACGCCCGCGCGCTGGCGGTGATCGACGAGCTGGCGAACGGGGACCGCCCGTGGGCGGTGCCGTGGCCCGCCGTGCACGAGCTGCTCCAGCGCGTCACCCACCCGCACGGCGTGGCGCGGGCACTGCGCCCGGCGGACGCGTGGGCATTCGTCGAGGAGCTGGGGCGCAGCCACTCGTTGCGCTTCCTCGGCGCCGGTGCCGGGCACGGGGGCGCGGCGGCCGACGTGATCGAGATGCTGCGCGGCGAGCCCGGACCGCTGGCGCCCGGGTTCGAGGTGGCGGTGGTGCTGCGCGAGCACGGCGTGCGCGAGCTGCTCTCGTCGGACCCCGGCATGCGCCGCTTCCGCTTCCTCGAGGTCCGTGATCCCGTCCACGGCGAACTCTGGCACCCGGCCGAGCCGCCCGCGCGCCGCTACCGCACGCTCGCCCGTTCCGGGAGTCGCCGCACCCCCTGACGGCTCAGCGCGCGTCCCACTCCCGCAGCAGTTCCGCCTCGCGTTCCGGCGTGAGCGCCGGCGAGGCCGGATGCGCATCGCCCACTCGCGCGAGGTCCCACGCCAGCGTGTCGCGCGCGGTGTCCTCGAGCGGCCGGGGAAAAAGCCCGCTGGCCCACGCGCGGGCACCCGAGAATGTGTCGCCGGACTCCGCCCCGTGCAGCCAGAGCGGGATCTCCATCCACGGCAGCACGCCGCGCGCGACCAGGAACGATTCGTCCACCCACTCGAACGTGGCGTCCGAGCCCACGGCGGCGCGGATCCGCTCGAGGCATTCGCGCAGCGCGAGCGGCGCCCGCGGGCCGACGGCGTTGAACGTGCCGGTGGTCTTCCCCTCGACCTGCGCCAGCATCCAGCCGGCGAGGTCGCGGGCGTCGATCACCTGCACCGGGAGCGCGGGGACATCGGGGACCAGCACGCGCCCGCCCCGCGCGAGCCGCCGCGGCCAGTAGGGAAAGCGGTCCGTGGGATCGTTCGGCCCCACGATCAGCCCCGGCCGCACGACCAGCGAGCGGCCCGGGAAGCCGGCGTGCACCACCGCCTCGCAGGCGGCCTTGAGCCCGCCGTAGGTCTCGCCCGTGATCTCCTCGACGGCGGGATCGGCCAGCGTCGCGAGCGGCGCGTCTTCCGTGGCGTCCGGGGGTACCGGCTCGGCGTACGCCGAGACGCTCGAGACGAACGTGTAGTGCGGCACCGCGTCGCGCAGAACGGCGACGCCCGCGCCGACCACGCGCGGTACGTAGCCGCAGAAGTCGATCGCGGCGTCCCAGCGACGGCCGGCGAGGACGCCGAGGCCGCCGTCGCGGTCGCCGAGCAGCCGCTCCGCGCCGGGGTGCAGGTCCGCGCCGGTGGTGCCGCGGTGGAACACGGTCACGCGGTGGCCCGCGGCCAGCGCGCCCTCGACGAAGAAGCGGCCCGCGAAACGGGTGCCGCCCAGCACCAGCAGGTCCATGCGTCCCCCCGGAACGACGACGGGCGGCGCGAGTCGCGCCGCCCGCCGGTCGTCGATGCGAGTGTTACTGCGCGGGCTTCGCGAACAGCGCGTCCGCGAGCGTCGGGTTCAGCTTGAGCGCGGTCACCTTGCCCTCGAGGAACGGCTTGCCGTCCCGCGTGATCTTGACCGCGTGCGGGTAATGGAGCGAGCCCTCCGGCGCCCAGGCCGAATAGAGCTCGATCACGCGCGCCGGGCCGACCTGCCCCTGCCCCGCGTCCTGGTAGGCCCAGCCGGCGAACGTGCCGTCGGGTGCGAACAGCATCGCGAGATCGGGCGTCTTCGCCCCGGCCAGCACGGCGACGTGGTACGCGACGCCGTCCACGGTCTCGGGCGCCTCGAGTGCCGACAGCTCGACCTTGGAGGGATCCGAGAAGATCCGCCAGAGCGAACGCTCCCACTCCTTGGCGGCTTCCTCGGCGGCCTTCGGGTTCTCCTGCATCTGGCCCATGGCGCTCATCCAGCCGACCTTGCCGTCGAACCCGGTCTTGAGCTCGCCGAAGGGCAGCTTCTGCGTCGCCGCCTTGTGATCGGGAAACCGGAACGACTCCTCGCCCGAGACGGAGATCGTCTGCCCCATCATGCTGACGGTGCCTTCGGTCGATTCGGTCACCGAGTGCACGGCCGCCCACGCGGCGCTGCCGCCCGCGGCCTTGACCGCCGCGTCGAGCCAAGCCTTCGCCTGGCCCTTGGACTGCGGCGAGGCGCTCACCTTGCCCAGCTTGGAAGGCGGCGGCGGAATCGTGAGGTCCATCCGCTCGACGGGCAGGCCCGCCGAGGTCAGCGGCTGCGCGAAGTCGCTCTCGCGGCCGACGATGATCACCGCCTGCTGGTCCGGCGTGATCTTGCGCTTGGCGGCCGCGAGCACCGACTGCGCGGTCACGGCGTCGAGCCCCTTCTGGTACGTCTGCAGGAAGTCGGCCGGGTAGCCCACCGACTCGTAGTAGGCGGCGCGGAAGAGCGCCTGGCTCGGGTCCTCGAAGTTGAAGACGAACCCGTTCACGACCGCCTGCTTGGCGACCTGGAGCTCCTCGTCGCTGAAGGGCGCCTGCGTGACGGCGCGGATGTCGTCCCGCAGCAGCTGCAGCGCCGTCATGGTCGACTCGCTCTTGGTGAGCGTGTAGCCCACGAACACGCCCGGCTTCACGTAGTCGCTGCCGATCGAGGCGCCGGCGGCGTACGCGAGACCGCGCTGCGTGCGGATGTGGTTCACGAGCCGCGACGAGAAGCCGCCGCCCAGGCCCTGCTCGAGCACCTGCAGCGAGGCGTAGTCGGGATCGTCCGTGCGCGAGCCGGGCTGGGTCACCACGATGCCCGACTGCGTCACGTCTTCCTTGGCCGCGTAGTACAGCTTGGGCTGCACCGACGTCGGCGTGGGCGGCAGCACGGGCTTGGGCGTGCCGCTCTTCTTCCAGTCGCCCAACTTCGCCAGCAGCAGCGCCTTCATCTCGGCCGTGCGGAAATCGCCGTAGATGGCGACGATCATCCGCTCCGGCACGTAGACCTGATCGTGCAGCTTGCGGCAGTCGCTGGCGTCGATCGGCTCGATCGTCGCGTACTCGGGCTGCAGCGCCCACGGGCTGTCGGCCCCGTAGACCGCGCGCGAGGACGTGCGGAAGAGCATCGACATCATCTCGTCGTTGCGGCTCGCGATCTGGCGGCGCAGGCCGACCTTCGCGAGTTCGATCTTGTCGTCCGGGAACGCCGGCTTGCGCATCACCTCGGCCCAGAGCCCGACCACTTCGGCCGTGTTCTCGGTGAGCGAGCGGAAGCCCACGTTGGCGAACGTGTTCGACAGGCTCGAGCTGACCGAGCCGCCGATCGCCGCGAGGCGGTCGTCGAGCCAGTCGCCCGTGTGCGCCGCGGTGCCGCCGGAGCGCATCACGTCACCGGTCAGGCCGAACAGGCCCGCCCGGTCGGCCGGCGCCAGCGTCGGCGACGTCGGGAAGTAGGCGATGCCCTTCACCACCGGCAGGTCGTGGTTCTCGAGCAGGTAGACCACCACGCCGTTCGGCAGCACGAGGCGCTGTGGCTGCACCTGCGAGACCTTGCCGATCGGCGGCGTGGGGAACTTCCGGGGGTCGTAGATGGACACGTCGGTCGCGGCCGCCACGGCCCCGGCCACCAGGCCGAGCGCGAGCAGCGACGCGAACAGCGGGCGCGCGAAACGCAGGGTCGTCGTCATGTCAGCGCCCTCCCTCGTTCGCCGCAGCTGCCTGCGGGTTGCGGATCATGGCCACCGTGCGGTTGCTCGCGACCAGGTACTCGCGCACGACGGCCGTGAGGTCCTCCGGCCGCAGCGACTGCACGCGCTCCTGTTCGCGGAAGAACTCGCGCCAGCCACCGTAGATCGCCTGCGCCTGGCCGAGCTCGCCGGCGAGGTCGCCGTTGCCGTCCACGGCGCCGATCTTCTCGGCACGCACGCGCACCTTGTAGCCGTTCAGCTCCTCGGCCGTGAACGGATGCTCCTTCAGCACGTCGTCGATCACGCGGTAGGCCTCCTGCTCCACCTTCTCGGGATCCTCGCCGCGTGCGGGCACCAGGAACAGCGTGAAGAGGTTCGGGTACTTCTCACCGGGGTTGCCGGCGCCACAGCCCGCCTGGGCGCAGATCTTCTTCTCCTTCACGAGCGCCTTGTAGAGCCGCGACCAGCGCCCGCCGCCCAGCAGGTCGGCCGCCGCCTTCACCGCGGCGTAGTGCGGGTCGGACGCCGCCGGCACGTGCCAGCCGACGATCACGATCGGCTGCGCCTTGTCCTCGAGGATCACGCGCCGCTCCGCGATCTGCTTCGGCTCGACGGTGTCGATCGGCGGCGGCGCGGGCGCGTCGGAGAGCGCCGAGAAGTACTTCGTCGCCGCCTGCTTCACCTGGGCGAGCGTGACGTCGCCGACCACGACCATCGTGATGTTCTTGGCGACGTAGTTGCGGCGGAAGAACTCTTCGCCCTGCGGCCGGCTGAACGTCTTGAGGTCCGACGGATAGCCGATGCCGCCGAACCCGTACGGGTGGGCGTTGAAGGCGGTCGTGATGAACTCGTAGAGCAGCCGCCCGATCGGCGAGGACTCGACGCGGAGGCGCCGCTCCTCGTAGACGACGTCGCGCTCCTTGTAGAACTCGCGGAACACCGGGTCGACCAGCGCGCCGGCGAACAGCGAGGCCCACATCTCGAAGCGGTTGGATGGTAGCGAGTAGAAGTAGGCGGTGATGTCCTCGGCCGTGAACGCGTTGATGTTCTGGCCGCCCGCCTGCTCGACGAGCGTCGAGTACTCGTTCGAGACCACGTACTGGCGCGCGGCTTCCTGCGCGTCCTGGAACGCCTTCTCGAGCGTCTTGAGCTGCGTCGTATCGGCGCGGGGGCCCTTGCGGCGCTCGTCGAGCAGCCGCGCCCACGCCGCGTCCTCGGCGTCCATCAGCGGCTTCTCCTTGGAGTAGTCGCTGGTGCCCACGAGCGAGGTGCCCTTGAAGGCCATGTGCTCCATCATGTGGGCGATGCCGGTGGTACCCACGGCGTCGTTGGCCGAGCCGGAGTTCACCACGGTGAAGAAGCTGAAGACCGGCGCCTGGTGGCGTTCCACCACCAGGAAGCGCAGCCCGTTGGGCAGCGTGAACTCCTGCACCTGCTTCTCGAGCGTCTCGAGACCGGTGCGGACCGGCGCGGGGGTCGTGGACTTCGCGGGTGCTGCGAACGCGGCGGCACTGACCACGCCCAGCAGCAGGCCCGCGCCCACGAACGCGCGCGCGGCGGTTCGAAGCGACGGGAACGGCATTCCATCCTCCTTGAAAGGCTGGGACCGGGGGCTGCGAAAAGCCGCCGGACTATGGCACGCGCCCCCCGCACCGTCCACGCGTGCCGGCCCTCCGGCCTACGAGCGCGGAGGCGCGACCGACGTGCGCGGCCGGCGGCGTTCCCGGAACGGCGAACGCCCCGGCGGTGATCCGCCGGGGCGTTCGGGTACGGCGTGCAGGGTCAGCGCGCGGCCGCGGCCAGCGCCTTCGCCTTGGTGGTCTGCTCCCACGCGAACTCCGAGCGTCCGAAGTGTCCGTAGGCCGCCGTCTTGCGGTAGATCGGGCGGCGCAGCTTGAGCGAGTCCATGATGCCGCGCGGCGTGAGGTCGAAGTGCTTGCGCACGAGGCTCGTGAGCTTGACGTCGCTCACCTTGCCGGTGCCGAAGCTGTCCACCATCACGCTCACCGGCTCGGCGACGCCGATCGCGTACGCGACCTGCACCTCGCAGCGGTCGCACAGGCCCGCGGCGACGAGGTTCTTGGCCACCCAGCGTGCGGCGTAGCAGGCCGAACGGTCGACCTTGCTCGGATCCTTGCCCGAGAACGCGCCACCGCCGTGCCGGCCCATGCCGCCGTACGTGTCGACGATGATCTTGCGGCCGGTGAGGCCGCAGTCGCCCATCGGGCCGCCGATCACGAAGCTGCCGGTCGGGTTGACGTGGAACTTGACCGGCTTGTCGCGCTTGATGAGGCGCTTGGGCAGCAGCGGCAGGATCACCTTCTCGATCATGTCGCGCCGGATCTTCGCGTGCCCGGCCTTCTCGGAGTGCTGCGTCGAGAGCACGACCGTGTCGATCCGCACCGGGCGGTCGCCTTCGTACTCCACCGTGACCTGCGTCTTGCCGTCGGGGCGCAGGTAGTCGACGACGCCCTTGCGGCGCACCTGCGCGAGGCGCATGGCCATCTTGTGCGCCAGCGTGATCGGCAGCGGCATCAGCTCCGGCGTCTCGTTGCAGGCGTAGCCGAACATCAGGCCCTGGTCGCCGGCGCCACCGGTGTTGACGCCCATCGCGATGTCGGGCGACTGCTGGTCGATCGTGGTCATGACGGCACAGGTGTGGCTGTCGAAACCGAAGGCCGCGTCGTTGTAGCCGATGTCGTGGATCACCTTGCGCACGAGCTGCGGGATCTCGACGTACGCCTTCGTGGTGATCTCGCCCGCGACGACCGCGAGTCCGGTCGTCACCATCGTCTCGCAGGCCACGCGGCTGTACTTGTCCTGCGCCAGCATGGCGTCGAGTACGGAGTCGGAGATCTGGTCGGCGATCTTGTCCGGGTGTCCCTCGGTGACGGACTCGGACGTGAAGAGGTGGCGCGACGCCATCGAATGGCTCCTTGGGTTGTGCCGCGCCGGAGCGGCTGCTTCCGGCGGTCGGGCTACTGCCTGCGCGGCGCGGCCGCTTCGGCCAGCCGCCGCTTGAACTCGTCGATGCTCGTGATGTCCGTGGGGTCCACCCCGCCCAGGAGCGCGAGGTACAGACTCACGTGATCGCCGAACTGGACCAGCGAGGCCAGCCGCGCGATGCGGCTCTCCCCCGTGGTCGCGAACTCGTGCACGGCCGCACCCTGGCGGGCCGCGTACTCCGCCGTGAGGTCGAGCCGGGTGCGGCACTCGGCCGAATCCTCCCGGTCCCGCAGCACCACGACGGCGATCGAGCGGTGCAGGTCCGTGGGGGCCTGCCAGCCGACGATCTCGTTGTGGTTCAACTCGGGCACGGTGGCGGAATGGCCGAGCATCTTAGCATTTTCGTTCAGCTGCTGTCGCCAGCGCGTGGCGACCGCGGCCAGCGGGCCCGAAGCCGCGTAGACCAGCACGAGCCGGCCGTGCAGCTCGCGCGCGAGCTGCTTGGCGGGATTGGCCGACTCCGGGACCGCGGCGCCGAGCGAGGCGAGCTTGCCGCGCGTGATCGCCGCGGCCTCGCGCCACGCGGCGCCCACGTCGGCGACCCAGCCGAGCGTCGCCACGAGCCGCGTCATGGGCACCCACGCGTGGAAGAACGCCGCGCGCGGCGGCATGCCCGACGGCAGCGCCTGCACGTGGTCGTTCGCGGCGTGCAGCCGCGCGGCGAGTTCGCCGCCCGAGGTCATGCCGACCACGGGGACGTTCTGTTCGCGCGCCATGCGCTCGAGCGCCAGCGTCTCCTCGGTGTTGCCCGAGTTGGACGACAGCACGGCCAGCGAACGCGGGCCGACGCACGCGGGCCAGCGATAGTCGCGCACCACCAGCCACGGGCGCGGCAGCGTGTCGGCCCAGAGGCCGCCGGTCATCTCCGCCGCGATCGCCGAGCCGCCCATGCCGCCGACGGCGACCAGGTCGGGCACGCGGACGGGCAGCTGCCACGGCGCGGACTCGGTGCGGGCCAGCGCCTGTTCGATGTGATCGGGAATCGCCTCGACGAGCGCGGTCATGCCGTGGGCATCGCGGGCGCCGAAGGGCGCCTCGAGCGAAAGAACGTCGGGGGTCATGCGTCTCCTTGCGCGGCTGCGGGGTCCTGGGAGCGATCCTGCACGAGGAAGCTGGGAAGCAGTCGGTCGATCTCGCGGCGCACGAGCTCGCGCACAGGTTCGGCCGACGCGCACTTCAGCGCCTCGGCGGCGACGCCGCGCACGGCCTCCCAGTTGACGGCGCGCACCGCGGCCTTGACCCGCGGGACGTCGTACACCGAGACCGACAGTTCGTCGACGCCGAGCCCCATGAGCAGCACGGCGTTCTGCGGGTCGCCGGCCATCTCGCCGCACACGCCGACCCAGCGTCCGGCGGCGTGCGCCGCCTCGACGGTGTGGTGAACGCTGCGCAGCACGGCCGGATCGAGAGGTTCGTAGAGGTGCGCGAGCCGCGGGTTGTCGCGGTCCATCGCGAGCGTGTACTGGATGAGGTCGTTGGAGCCGATCGAGAAGAAGTCGGCGTGCTTCGCCAGCGCGTCGGCCATCCATACGGCGCTCGGCGTCTCGATCATGATGCCGGTCTCGACCCGGGGATCGAACGCGACGCCGGCCGCGCGCAGGTCGGCGAGCACGCCGTCGCGCAGCTCCAGCGCGCGCAGCAGCTCCTCGACGCTCGAGACCATGGGGAACATCATCCGCACGCGCCCGTGCGCGCTCGCGCGGTAGATCGCGCGAATCTGCGTGCGGAAGAGCTCCGGGCTGTTGAGCGCGAGCCGGATGCCTCGCAGGCCGAGGAAGGGATTCGTCTCGTGCGTGACGCCGAGGTACGAGGCGACCTTGTCGCCGCCGAGGTCCATGGTGCGGAAGATCACCGGCCGCCCGGACATGCGCTCGGTCACGTGGCGGTAGGCCTGGTACTGCTCCTCCTCCGTCGGGCTCTCGGAACGGTTCAGGTAGAAGAACTCGGTGCGGAAGAGCCCGATGCCGTCGGCGCCGGAGGCCGCGGCCGCGTCGGCCTCGCCCGGCAGCTCGAGGTTTGCGCCCAGCTCGATCGTGTGGCCGTCGCGCGTGGTCGCCGGTTCGCGCTCCAGGGCGCGCATGGACTCGACGCGCGCGTGGGCGCGGGCGATCCGCATGCGGTAGAACGCGAGCGCGGATTCGGTGGGCTCGAGCTCGAGCACGCCGAGGTAGCCGTCGACCGCCGCCGTGACGCCGTTCTTCACCGCCTGCAGCGCCGAGGGCACGCTGACCACGGCGGGAATGCCGCGGCCGCGCGCCACGATCGCGCCGTGCGACGTGCGCCCGCCCACCTCGAGCACGAACGCGAGCACCTTGTCGCGCGGCAGCATCGCCACTTCGCTGGGGCCGAGGTCGTGCGCGACGACGATCGCGGGTTCGCGCAGGTCGTCCAGCTGGCGCGTTCCGGTGCCGAGCAGGTGGCGCAGCACGCGGCGCGCGCAGTCGACGATGTCCGCGCGCCGCTCGCGCAGGTATTCGTCCTCGAGATTGTCGAAGCGCGCCACGACGGTGGCCATGTAGCCACGGAACACGAACGCGGCGCTGCGATGGTCCTCGCGGATCCCGCGCTCGACGGCGGCGAGCAGTTCGGGGTCGCCGAGGATCATCAGGTGCGCGTCGTAGATGTTGGCTTCGGCCTCGCTCAGCTCGTTCGCGATGCTGCCGCGGATGCTCGCGAGTTCCTTGCGCGACACCTCGAGCGCGGCGTGGAAACGCGCGACCTCGGAGGCGGCGGCCTCCGGCGCGATCTCCACCTCGCGCACGGCGATCTCCTCGCGCTCGAAGCGGAACACCGGGCCCAGGGCGAGCCCGGGCGACGCGGCGATGCCGGTGAGTCTCACGGCTCGCCCCCGAACTTGCCGTCGACCAGCTCGCGCAACGCCGCCAGGGCGTCGGCTTCGTCGGCCCCGCTCGCACGCACGGTGATCGTCGCGCCTTCCTCGGCGGCCAGCATCATGACGCCCATGATGCTCTTGCCGTTCACTTCGAGGTCGTCACGCGACACGAACACGTCGCACTTGAACTTCGAGGCGGCCTTGACGAACAGGGCACACGCGCGCGCGTGCAGCCCGAGCTGGTTGCGGATCAGCAACTGGATCTCAGCCAAGCGATTCCTCCGGTGAATCCGATCTGCGCCCCGCGCGGCCCCGCCGCGCGAAGTCCCCTAGCGTGTCCATGCCGCCAGCAGGACGAGCACTCCCAGGCCCATCGCCCACTGCGTGGGCGACGGCCGGGCGCGCTGCGCCGACAGCAGCCCCAGACCGAGGCCGCCGATCAGGGCGGACTGTACCGCGATCGGCCGCGTTTCGCCTCCGGGGGCCAGCGCGTAGGCCACGAGCACCCCGATCACGACGCAACCGCCGTAGGCCAGCACGGTGACGGCGCGCTCCAGCACCCGCCGCAGCGAGCCGCCGAGCACCCCGGGCCCCTGCGCGTAGCCCCAGCCGACACCCAGCGTGCGGAGCGCGAGGTGCGGGCCGGCGTACGCCAGCAGGAGCGCGGCCGGGCCCCAGAAGGTGCCGGGCCGGGCGAGCGCCACCAGCACGCCGAGCGCGGCGGCGAACGGGCGCAGCGAGAACCAGAAGAGCCGGTCGCCGAGCGCCGCCAGTGTCGAACCCAGCGCCGCCTTCACGCGCGCCATGCCGGCGGCGTCGGGCTGCCCGGTCTCGGCGCGCTGCTGCTCGAGCCGCGCGGCGGCGCCGAGCGCGAGCGACGCGAGCGTCGGCTGCGTGTTGAAGAAGGCGGTGTGCTCGGCGAGCCGCGCCTGCCGCTCGGCCGCGTCGGCGTAGAGCCGCTCGAGCGCGGGCTGCAGCGCGTACGCCCAGCCGATCCCCTGCTGGCGCTCGAAGTTCCACGTCGCCTGCAGAAGGTTCGCGCGCGCCGCCATGCGCAGCAGCGTGGCCCGGTCGACGCGGCCGCTCATGGCGTCCCCATGATCAGCGTGAGCCACGCGCCCACCATGGCCGCACCGAAGACGGCGACGCGCGTCATGCGCCGCTGCACGAACGCGTGCAGCAGCTGCGCGAGGCCGTAGCCGAGCCAGAGCGGCTGCGCGAGCGTCCACGCGCGCGAGAGCCGCAGCGATTCGTGCTCGACGAGCGGCCGCAGCAGCAGCACGCCCGCGGCGATCCACGCGGCCGTGAGCGCGACGCCGACCGCGAACGCCATGGCGACGCCGGCCGCGTGCGCCTGCGCGGGCGCGCCCTCGCGCCCGGCGCGGACTTCGGACTCGCACCAGCTCGCGAGACCTTCGTTGCGGCGGCGCTGCCACTTGATCAGCGGCACGCCGCTCGTGGCGCAGAGCAGCCCCACGAACACGCCCGCGAGCTGGGCCGAGTCGCGCCACGGCGCGATCTCGACGCCGTGCGCGAGCGCCAGTGCGACCGCGGTACCCGCGACGCCGCCGGTGGCGTAGTCCTCGGGCGTGCGGCTGCCGAGCGGCGTGGTGCTGGCGGCGAGGATCTGCAGCACGACGCCGACCGCGAGTGCGGTCTGCGGATCGCCCCAGAGCCAGCCGAGGAGCAGCGACGTGACGATCGGCTGCGAGAACAGCGTCTGCGCGACCGGCGTCGCGTCGAGCGCCGCCAGCCCGCCGAGGACGACGGTGAGGACGAAGGGCCGGGTCATCGCGCGAGCGAGGGCTCGAGCGCCGCCAGCGCCTGCGGGCGCGAGGCCGGCACGTCCTGCGCGTCCAGCGCGACGCCGGCCGCGAGCAGCTTGCGGGCCGCCTCGCGGTCCACGTCGTCGAGGTAGACGAACTCGTTGAGCTTGGCCTTGCCCGGCGCGTAGTGCAGGCCACCCACGTTGAAGCCGGTGATCGCCGCCCCTGCCTCGACGAGCCGCCATGCGGTCGAGAGGTCGCGCACGAGCAGAAACGCGCCGCCCGCCGCCTCGGACTCGCGAGCGAAGGCCGCGGCCGCCTGGGCGACGTCCACGACGTGCACCTCGAAGTCGGGCGCGGCGTCCACGTAGAGCTGGCGCTCCCACTCGCTGGCCGCGATCGCGTCGTCGACGAGCCAGAGCCGGCGCGGATGCAGCCGGCCGCCCCACGCGATCAGGACCTGCCCGTGGATCAGCCGGTCGTCGATGCGCAGCAGGCTCCAGCTCATGCGCCGGGGCCGCGCTGCGTGCGGATGTTGTCGCGCCCGCGCTGGAGCATGCGCTCGGCGAGCGCCTCGACGTCGTACTGGTCGCGGTTGTGGAGGTAGTCGAGCAGCATCGGCAGGTTGACGCCGGTGAGCAGCAGGATCTGGCCGTTGCCGCGCGCCGCGGCGAGCGCGCACGTGTGGCACGAGCCGCCCCAGAAGTCGGTGAGCACGAGCCCGCCCTGCGACCAGTGCGCGACCTCGGCGGCGATGCGCGCCTCGATCTCGGGCCGCGACAGGCCCTCGTTCGAGACCACGTGCACGCCGTCGATCGGGCCGTACACGCTCTGCGCCGCGCGCAGCAGCGCGGTCGCGAGGTCGGCGTGCATGACGAGCAGCGCCGGGACCGTCGCGCGGCCGCCGGACGGCGCGCCGCCGGTCTCGTCGGGGTGCACGCTCACTCCGTGTCCTCCCGCACCCACTGCCGAGCCGCGCTCTTGCGCTTCATGACCTCGAGCATGTGCTGGTTCAGCTTCTCGGCCGGCGAGAGACCGCCGTAGACCTTGACCAGGTAATTGAGCGCGATCACCTCGGCGATGACGGTGATGTTCTTTCCCGGCGTGATCGGTACCTGCACGAGCGGGATCTCGACGCCGAGGATGTTGGTCTTGCGCTCGTCGATGCCGACGCGCTCGTACTCCTCGTCGTCGGACCACTCGCGCAGGTTGACCTCGACCTCGACGCGCTTCTGCAGGCGGATCGAGCGGATGCCGAACACGCTCTGCACGTCGATGATCCCGAGGCCGCGGATCTCCATGTGGTGCCGCAGGAGCTGGTTGCCGCGCCCGATCAGCACGTCGCCGTGGCGGCGCGTGATCGTGACGACGTCGTCGGCCACGAGCCGGTGCCCGCGCTCGACCAGGTCCAGCGCGGTCTCGGACTTGCCGATCGCGCTGCGGCCGGTGAACAGCAGCCCGCAGCCGTACACGTCCACGAGCGAGCCGTGCACGCTCACCGTGGGCGCGAACATGTAGTCGAGGTAGCTGGTCAGCGAGTGGATGAACGGCGTCGTGCTCTGCGGCGTCCGCAGGATCGGCACCGAGCACTCGTTGGCCCGCTTGATCATGTAGGGCGGCACTTCGAGGCCCTTGCAGACCACGATCAGCGGCATCGTGAACTGGAACAGGCGGTCGAGGGCGTCGCGCACGCCCGCGGGCGGCAGCGACGCGAGGTACGTCAGTTCCGTCTGGGCGATGATCTGGATGCGCTCCGGGAGGAAGTTCTCCACGAAGCCCATGAGCGCCATGCCGGGGCGGTTCGTGTCGCTGACCGCGATCTCCGACTTCGAGGCCAGCGAATCGGTGAGGAGCTCCAGTTGGAGCTCCTCACGCTGGTCCTCGAACAGGCGCGCGATGCCGAGCGTCTTCACGCGGCCTCCTGGCTCATTCCTCGTCGCCGAACTCGTCGTCGTCGTCGGGCGGCGCGACGCCGTTGGCGCCCTTGTCCGACCCCGCGCGCTGGGCGCGGTCGAGGCGGCGGTCCTTGTGCCGGCGGAGCTGCTCCTCCATCCGGTCGGCGGCCAGCTCGATGGCGGCGCCGGCCTCGGCGTGCTCCTGCGTCACGACGACTTCGTGGCCGTCGAGGCGGATCGTGATTTCGGCGGCGTGTGCCGCGCGTTCCTGCGTCACGACCACGTGCACTCCGTGGATGTCACCGGCGTATTTCTGCAGCTTCTCCAGGCGCTGCTGCGCGAACTGCCGCACGCCCGGGGAGATCTCGCAATGACGAGCAGTGATGCTGATCTGCACGGCGTTCCTCCTGCGCTCGCGGATGGACGCGAACCGTGAAGGTCGGTGCGATGCTCAGGCGACCCGCCGGCGGAACCGCGCCGGCAGGATGTTCAACTGTTCGCGGTACTTCGCCACCGTCCGGCGCGCGATGTGCAGCCCCTTCTCGTGGAGGAGCTCCGCGATGCGCTGATCGGACAGCGGATCCTTCTTGTCCTCCTCGTCGATGAGCGTCTTGATGATGTCCTTCGCGGTGCGCGCCGACACGTCCTCGCCGTCGTCCGTCTCGAGACCACTCGAGAAGTAGAACTTCAGCTCGAAGACGCCACGCGGCGTCTGCACGTACTTGCCGCTGCAGACGCGGCTCACCGTGGACTCGTGCATGTCGATCTGGCGCGCCACCTGCGCCAGCGTGAGGGGCCGGAGGAAGGCGATCCCCTTGTCGAAGAACTCGCGCTGTTCGCGCACGATGCAGTTCATCACCTTGATCATCGTGCGGCGGCGCTGCTCGATCGTCTGGATCAGCCACTTGGCCGAGGCGAGCTTGCCCTGGATGTACTCCCGGGTCTGCTTCTCCTCGGTGGTCGCGCCCTGCTTCTTGCGCTCGCGGATCACGCTCTCGTAGGCGGACGAGATGCGCAGCCGGGGCACGTTGCGGTCGTTCAGCATGACCACGTACTCCTCGTCCACGCGCTCGACGAGCAGGTCCGGCACGACGTACTTGGGGTCCTCGGCCGACACCGAGGTGCCGGGCCGCGGGTTGAGCGTCGCGATCTCGTCGGCCGCGGCCTGCACGTCCTCGACCGACACCTTGAGCAGGCGCGCGATCTCGGGGAAGCGGCGGTTCACGAGGTGATCGAAGTGGTCGTGGATCAGCCGCCACGGCATGGTGTCACGGTCGCCGCGGGCGTCGAGCTGGATCAGCAGGCACTCGCGCAGGTCGCGCGCGCCGACGCCCGCCGGCTCCAGGGCCTGCACCACCAGCAGCACCGGCTCGATCTCCTCGAGCGGCGCGCCCAGCACCTCGACGATCTCGTCCATCGGCGTGACGACCCAGCCGCGGTCGTCGAGCGAGCCGACGAGGAACTCCGCGATCCGCATCTGGCGCTCGGGCAGGTTCAGGAAGTGGAGCTGCTCGAGCAGGCTCTCGGCGAGCGTCGTGCGCGTCACCGGCACCTTCTCGAGGAACTCGACGCTCGTCTCGCTCTGCGGCACGTACGTGCGGTCGAGCGCGCCGTCCTGCATGTACTCGCTCCAGTCGATCGGATCCTCTTCCGCGGGATCCTCCGACTCCTGGTTCGCCTGCTCGTCGGCGGAATTGTCCTTCTCGATGTCCTCCTGCTCGGTGACCTCGTCGACTTCTTCGAGCAGCGGGTTCTGCAGCACCTCCTGCTTGAGGATCTGCTGCAGTTCGAGCGTCGGCACCTGGAGCAGCTTGAGCGCCTGCTGCAGACGCGGCGTCATGATGAGCGTCTGCTTCTGCTGCAGGTGGAGCGAGTGTTTCATTTCCATGGGCGCCGTCCCTAGAGCGTGAAGCCTTCGCCCAGATAGTACTGCCGGGCGAGCGGATTGTCCGCGAGTTCCTGTGGCGAGCCCGTGAGCTGGATCTTGCCGTCGAACATGATGTACGAACGATCGGTCGTGTTCAGCGTCACGCGCACGTTGTGGTCCGTGATGAGCACGCCCAGCCCGCGGCCGCGGAGGCGCTGGATGATCGTCTGGATCTCCTCGACCGCGATCGGGTCGATGCCGACGAACGGCTCGTCGAGCAGCATGAACGAAGGCTGGCGCGCGAGCGCGCGCGTGATCTCCACGCGCCGGCGCTCGCCGCCGGAGAGCTTGTGCGCCTGCCGGTCGGCGAGGTGCGTGAGGTTGAGATCGTCGAGCAGCTGCGCGAGCCGCTCCTCGCGGTCGCTGCGCGAGAGATGCATGGTCTCGAGCACGGCGAGCACGTTCTCGCGCACGGTGAGCCGGCGGAAGATGCTCGGCTCCTGCGCGAGGTAGCCGAGCCCGAGCCGGGCGCGGCGGAAGACCGGATCGCTGGTGATGTCGCGGCCGTCGAGCCGGATCACGCCCGCGTTGGGGCGCAGCAGCCCGACGATCATGTGGAACGTCGTCGACTTGCCGGCGCCGTTGGGCCCCAGCAGGCCGACCACTTCCCCACGGCGCACCTGCAGCGACACGTCGCTCACGACGCGCCACTTGCCGTAGTAGCGCTCGAGCCCCTCGGCGACCAGGCCTTCGGTCGCGGTGGCGGCCGGGTTCACGGGCGCGGGCGCGGCGGCGCTCACTTGCCCCCTCCACGCGACTCGATCACGCCGCCGGTGCGCGTGCGCACGGTGGCCGTGACCTTGGTCTTGAACTCGAAGTGGTGCAGGTTGGGATCGGACGCGAACCCGGTGCCCTCGAGCACGTCCCCGTTCCGCTCGACGCGCACGAGCCTGTCGGAGGTGATCTGCTGCGCCTGGTTGCTGAAGTGCAGCTCCTCCGTCGTCATGCGGGTTCCCTCCGCCGTCTGGAGCACCACGTGCCCGCGCGCCGTCATGTCGCGCGTCTGCTGCTGGATCTCGCCCTCGCGCGCCGTCAGTTCGGAGGAGCGCGCGCCCTTGTCGTCGAAGAAGTCCACGCGCACGTCCTGCGACACGACCAGGTTCTTCGCCTGGTAGGTCGCGGCGCGATGCGCGTACAGCGTCCACTGCGGCCGGCCCTGGTCCGTCTCCGTCAGCACGAAGTCCGTGACCTCCTGGTCGGGCAGGTCGCCACCCGAACCGATCGGGCTCGCCTTGCGGTTGCCCGAGCAGCCACCCAGGACCAGCAGCACGGCCAGGGCGATGCCCCCGAGGATCGGGGTGCTGCGCGGAGCGATCATGTGGATCCCGGCGAAGGTGAGCGGCGAGTCGTCCAATTCCCTGCGTGGCCACGCTAGCAAGGGCTCATGGCCTGCGCAAGCACAGCCTGTGCCACGTTCTCCGAGGCCTTCTCCGAAGGAGTTATCGGTTTCGGGGCCCCGGAACTTCACCGGCGCGGAGCGCCACCGTCGACGATCCGACGCGCAGGTGGGCAACCTCCTTTGGATGCACGGGGCTGCCGGGGGAGCCGCCGGGTGCGTGTTAGGTTCCGGCCATGCTCTCCCTTCCCTTCCCGCGCCTCTCGCGCCCGCTCTTCGCCGCCGCCGTCGCCGCGCTCCTGGCCGCGACGGCCTGCGACGCCGGCGATGCCGGCCACGTGCTCGTGACCCACGGCATCCGCATGTACTACGAACTCCACGGCGCCGGCCCGCCGCTGCTCCTGCTCCACGGCGGCGCGGGCAACGGCATGCAGTTCGAGAAGCAGCTGCCGGCGTTCACGCCTCACTACCGCTGCATCGTCCCCGACTGCTGCGCGCAGGGCCGCACCTCCGACCGGCCCGGGCCGCTCACGTACCACGCGATGGCCGAGGACATGATCGCGCTGCTCGACCGGCTGCATGTGAAGCGCGTCGACATCATGGGCTGGAGCGACGGCGGCAACATCGGACTCGACATGGCCATGCACCATCCCGATCGCGTGAAGCACCTGGTCACGTTCGGCGCCAACTTCCAGCCCGACGGCCTGAACCCGCAGGACGTCGAGTGGAACAGCACCGCGACCGCCGAGAGCTTCGGCCCGGGCATGAAGGAAGGCTGGACCCAGCTGAACCCGCAGCCGGAGCACTACGAGGAGGCGATGAACAAGATCATCGCCATGTGGCGCACGCTGCCCAGGTGGTCGCTCGCGGACCTGCACACGATCCGCGCGAAGTGCCTGATCTGTGCGGGCGACCACGACCTGATCCGCCGCGACCACACCGAGCAGCTCGCGCACGCGATCCCCGGCGCCGAGATGTGGATCGTGCCGAACGCCTCGCACAGCGCGATGATCGAGCGCTGGGACGTCGTCAACCCGCGCGTGCTGGAGTTCTTCGCGAAGTAGCGCGGCCTCACCGCGTACCGGGCGGACTCACGCGGGCGCCACGGCCGGGACTCGCACGAATCACGCCTCGGGCGCGGCGAGGTCCGGATCGGTGCCGTCGCATGTCCGAATCCTTCCGGGCGCGCGAGGCCGCGGTTTCGCGCGCCCGAACGGCGGCGGCCCACGCGCGCGATTTCGCGGCCGAGCGCTCGACACGGGCGCGAGAAGCATGCGACGATTCTGTCCGCGGATCGAAACGATCCGCCGATGCGAGCGCCCCCCGCCGGGAGATCCGCTCGACGCATCGCAGGCACCGCGTTTCCCGGCTGCAGGTGGCGCATCCCCCGCCGCCGCATCGGCCGCCGACCCTCTCGCATCGTTCGGCCCGCGGATTCACTTCACACGCACGGACCCGAACGATGTCGAATGCACGTCCCGCCGCGCTGCCGGCGCTCACCGGCCTGCGCTTCTTCGCGGCCATTTTCGTCCTGCTCTTCCACGTCTCACTCGCGCTGCAGCCCCGGCTGCCGTCGCCGCGGGCCCTCTCGCTCGCGTTCGGACCGCTGGTCGCGAACGGCTATGCCGGCGTCACGATCTTCTTCGTGCTCTCCGGCTTCATCCTCGCCTACTCGTACTTCGGGTCGCAGGCCTCGACCGGCGAGTTCCTCTGGGCGCGCGTCGCGCGCATCGTGCCGGTCTACCTGCTCTCGCTCGCGCTGGCCCTGCCGCTCTTCCTCGCCGCGCACGGCCACCATCACCACACGCTGCTGCTGGGAGGTGCGGGCACGCTCGCGATGGTGCAGGCGTGGCTTCCGCAGTACGCGGCCGTGTTCAACTCGCCGGGCTGGTCGCTCTCCAACGAGGCCGCCTTCTACCTCGCGTTCCCCGTGCTCCTCGCGCTCCTGCGGCCGCAGCCGACGCGCCGCCTGTTCGCGACCGCCGGCGCGCTGTGGCTCACGGGCCTCGTGGCTCCGATCGCCTACGTCGCGCTGCGTCCGGACCACCTCGGCGCGGCGGCGACGCCGCTCGCGGGCTCGTGGTGGCTCGACGCCGTCAAGTTCTGGCCGCCGCTCCATTTTCCCTCGTTCGCGATGGGCGCCACGCTCGGCGTGATCGTGCGGCGCCGCGGCCTGCCCTCCGCCGAGTGGGGCGCGCCCGCGGCACTCGTGGCGGTCGGGGTGCTGTGGGCCGTGCTCGCGTCCGGACGGCTGCCCTACCCGATCCTGCACACGGTCGGCCTCGCGCCGGTCGCGCTGCTGCTGATCGCGGGGCTCGCGAGCGGCGAAGGCGTGCTCGCTCGCGCGTGCGCGCATCCGGCGATCGTACGACTCGGCGAAGCCAGCTACGCGCTCTACCTCGTGCACATGCCGATCCTGGATCACATGGTGCGGAGCGCGGCGCGGCTCGGAGCCGACGTGCATTCGCCGTGGTTCGCCGCGACGTTCGTCGGCGTGGCGCTCGCGGCATCGCTGCTCGTGCACCGGACGGTCGAGGAGCCCGCGCGACGCTGGCTGCGCGCGCGCCGCCCGGGGAGCCGCCGAGCGTTGCTCGAGGCGGCGTGAGGCGCCCCTACCCCGAGCGCAGGCAGTCGTGCAGGTGCAGGATGCCGATCGGCTCCTGGGCGTCATCGACCACGATCAGGCTGGTGATCGCGCCCTGGGGCCGTTCCTCCATCTGCCGCACGGCGGCGGCCACGAGCGCGTCGGGGCCGATCGTGCTCGGCGTGCGGCCCATCACCTCGGACGCGCGCAGCGCCCATGGATCGGGATGCGCGAGCAGGATGCGCTTGAAGTCGCCGTCCGTGACGACGCCCGAGAGCCGCCCGGCGCCGTCCACGACCGCGGTGATCCCGAGGCGCTTGTTCATGATCTCGAGCATGACGTCGCGCAGCGCGGTGCCCTCGCCCACGCACGGCAGCGCCTCGCCCGCGTGCATCAGTTCGCCCACGCGGCGCGCGGCGGCGCGGCCGATCACGCCGCCGGGGTGCAGGAAGCGGAAGTCGTCGGGCTGGAAGCCGCGCAGCTCCATGAGCGCGATCGCCAGGCAGTCGCCCATCACCTGCGTGAGCGTGATGCTCGTGGTCGGCGTGAGGTCGAGCGGGCAGGCCTCGGCGACGGGCCCGAGTACGATCGCGACGTCGCTCTTCTGCGCGAGCGGCGAGCCGGGCTGCACCACGATCGAGACGAGCGCGATGTGGTGCCGCTCGAGGTACGGCATCAGCGCGAGCAGTTCGTCGGTGGCACCGCTCTTGGAGAGGAACAGCGCCACGTCGCCCGGCGAGAAGAGCCCGGCGTCGCCGTGCAGCGCGTCGGCGGGATGCAGGAACACCGACGGCGTACCGGTGCTGGTGAGCGTGGCCGCGAGCTTCTGGCCGAGCAGGCCGGACTTGCCGACGCCCGAGACGATCACTTTGCCACGGCACTCGGCGAGTTGGCGCACGGCGCGCTCGAAGCTGGCGTCGATGCGGCCCTCGAGCGCGGCGACGGCCTGCGCCTCGGTGCGGACGACCTCCTTCGCGCGCGCGACCAGGTCGATCGCCATCACGAAATCTCGTACTTGGCCAGCACGCGCGGCCAGGCACCGTTGTGACGGAGCACCATCTCGACCACCTCGCGCACGGCGCCGAACCCGGCGCGCGCGGTGGTGACGTACTTGGCGACGGCCCGCACCTCGGGCGCGGACTCGGGCACGGTGATGGGCCAGCCGACGCGCTTGAGCAGGGGCACGTCCGGGAAGTCGTCGCCCACCATCACGCACTCGTCCCAGCGCACGCCCTCGCGCTCACGCACGCGGTCAGCGACGGCAACCTTGTCCTTCGCGTCGAGGTAGTACTCGAGCTTGAGCTCGCGCATGCGCGCCTCGACGGCTTCCGAGGGCCGCGCCGAGATCACCACCGGCAGCACGCCCAGTTCGCGCGCCCACTCGAGCGCGAGGCCGTCCTTCACCCAGAAGCTGCGGTAGTCGCCCTGGCGCGTGTGCCCGATCACGCCGTTGGTCAGCGTACCGTCCACGTCGAGGAACAGGATCTTGACCGGATGCGCGAACGGGGCGTCAGCCACGGGTGCTCTCCTTCACGGCCGCGTGCACGCGGACGGCTTCGTCGAGGAACGCGTCCACCTGCGCGAGCGGCAGCTGCGTCGCGGCGTCGCTCAGCGCCCGCGCGGGATCGGGATGCGCCTCGAAGAACACACCGTCGACGCCGGTCGCGACCGCGGCGCGCAGCAGCGGGAACGCGAAGCGGCGATCGCCCCCGGTCTCGGCCCCGCCGGGTCGCTGCAGGCTGTGCGTGGCGTCGTAGAGCACGGGCCATCCGAGGTCGCGCATGATCACGAGTGCGCGCATGTCCACGACGAGGTCGCCGTAGCCGAACGACGCGCCGCGCTCGGTGAGCATGAGCTTCGTGCCGCCGGAGCCGGTCAGCTTGTCGACCACGTTCTTCATGTCCGCGGGCGGCAGGAACTGCCCCTTCTTCACGTTCACCGCGCGCCCGCTCGCGGCCGCGGCCTCGAGAAGGGCGGTCTGGCGGCAGAGGAACGCGGGGATCTGCAGCACATCCGCCACCTCGGCGGCCGCGGCGATCTCGCCGGTCTCGTGCACGTCGGTGAGGATGGGCACGCCGAGCTCGCGCTTCACCTTCGCGAGCACGGCGAGCGCCTCGGCCACGGGCGGGCCCGCGAACGAGCGGCCGCTCGAGCGGTTGGCCTTGCGATACGAGGCCTTGAACACGAACGGGAGCTTGCGGGCGGCGCACGCGGCCTTCAGGGCACTGGCGACCTCGAGGCACATCGCCTCGCTCTCGACCACGCAAGGGCCGGCGACGATCAGCAGCGCGTCGCCGCCGGCTTCGGCGGACCCGATCGCGAATCGGTTCATGGGGTCTCGGAGTGTTCCGTGTGGGGCTCGTGGGACGGGTCGTACGTGTCGTCGCCGAGCCGCGCGCGGCGGCGTTCGAGCGACGCGCGCACGAAGTCGGTGAACAGCGGGTGCGGATCCTGCGGGCGCGAGCGCAGCTCGGGGTGGAACTGCACCGCGAGGAACCACGGATGGTCGGGCAGCTCGACGATCTCGACCAGCTCGCGGCCGACGCACTTGCCCGACAGCACGAGCCCGCGCGAGGTCATCTGGTGCTGGTACTTGTTGTTGAACTCGTAGCGGTGGCGGTGGCGCTCCTCGACCTCGGGCTTGCCGTAGGCACGCGCCGCGAGGCTGCCGTCGCGCAGCGCGCAGCGGTAGGCGCCGAGCCGCATGGTGCCGCCCTTCTCGGTGACGCCGGCCTGGTCGGCGAGCAGGTCGATCACCTTGTGCTCGCTGGCGGCGTCGAACTCGCTCGAGTTGGCGTCCGCCCAGCCGACCACGTTGCGCGCGAACTCGATCGTGGCGACCTGCATCCCCAGGCAGAGCCCGAAGTACGGGACGCTGGATTCGCGCGCGAACTTGACCGCCGCGATCTTGCCCTCGATCCCGCGCTCGCCGAAGCCGCCGGGCACGAGGATGCCGTCCACGTCGCCGAGCAGCGCCGAGGCGCTCTTCGTCTCGAGGTCGCTGCTCTCGACCCAGCGCAGCTGCACGCGCGCGTCGTTGGCGGCGCCGGCGTGGATCAGTGATTCGACGACGCTCTTGTAGGCGTCGCGCACGTGCGTGTACTTGCCGACGATGGCGATCTCGCACTGGCGCTTCGGCTGCGTCACGCGTTCGACGAACACGTTCCACGCGCCGAGGTCCGGCGGCTGCACGCCCTTGTCGGGCAGGCCGAGCATGGAGACCACGAGGTCGTCGAGGCCACCCTCGTGGAACACGCCGGGTACCTCGTAGATGGACTTCACGTCCGTCGCGGCGATGACCGCCTCGGTCGGGACGTTGCAGAAGAGCGCGATCTTCTCGCGCACGTCCGAGGGCAGCGGCGCCTCGCTGCGGCAGAGCAGGATGTCCGCCTGGATGCCGATCTCGCGCAGCTCCTTCACCGAGTGCTGCGTCGGCTTGGTCTTCACCTCGCCCGCGGCCTTGATGAACGGCACCAGCGTCACGTGCACGAACACGAGGTCGCGGCGGTGCTCGAGCCGCAACTGGCGCACGGCCTCGAGGAACGGCAGCGACTCGATGTCGCCCACCGTGCCACCGATCTCGACGATGTGCACGTCGGCCTGCGTGGCGAGCCCGAGCCCGAGGATGCGCTTCTTGATCTCGTCGGTGACGTGCGGGATCACCTGCACGGTGCGCCCGAGGTAGTCGCCGCGGCGCTCGCGCGCGAGGATCGAGTCGTAGATCTGGCCAGCGGTGACGTTGTGGCTGCGCGTGACGGAGGCGTTGGTGAACCGCTCGTAGTGGCCGAGGTCCAGGTCGGTCTCGGCGCCGTCGTCGGTGACGAACACTTCGCCGTGCTGGAACGGGCTCATCGTGCCCGGGTCGATGTTCAAGTAGGGATCCAGTTTCTGGATCGTGACCCGGAATCCGCGCGACTTGAGCAGCAGCCCGAGCGACGCTGCGGCGATTCCCTTGCCGAGCGACGATACGACTCCACCGGTCACCACGACGAGCTTGGCCATCGGCCTCCCCTTCCCTGATCGGGCCTCACCGGACCCGGTTCCCGGGAACCCTCAAACGCGACGCGCCGTCCCGGGCGAGTCGCTCGCCCGACACGGCGTCGGCAGGGAACCCGTGCACGTCAGCACGGGTCGTCACGCTATCACAGCGAGGCGGCTGCGGCGACCCCGGGCGGGGCCGCGCCTATTGCGGCCCGCGGGCCTCCAGCTCGGCCAGCTGCTCGGGCGTGTCGACGCCGCTGAAGGCGCGCGCGCCCAGCACGACCTTGATCCGCACGCCGCGTTCGACGGCGCGCAGCTGCTCGAGCCGCTCGGCGCGCTCGAGCCGGCCGGGCGGCCAGGTGGCGAACTCGAGCAGCAGGTCGCGGCGGAACGCGTAGACGCCGGCGTGGCGGTACACGGGCCCGCCGGCGGTGGCGCCGGCGATGTTCGCGCGACTGAAGTAGAGCGCGAGGTGGTGGTCGTCGACGACGACCTTGACCACGTTCTCGGATTCGAACTTCGCGATCTCGGGCTCGTGGTGCGCCACGGTGCCCATGCGAATCCCGGGCTCGCGGCGCATGACCTCCGCGAGGCGGCTCACCGCCTCGGTCTCGAGCTCGGGCTCGTCGCCCTGGAGGTTCAGCACGATCGCCGCGTGCGGGCGGCGCGACGCGACTTCGGCGACTCGGTCCGTCCCGCTCGTGCACTCGCTCGAGGTCATCTCGACCTCGGCGCCGAACCCGCGCGCCGCGGTGGCGATGCGTTCGTCGTCGGTCGCGATCACGAGCGCGTCCAGCCCCTGCGCGGCGCGGGCGCGCTCCCAGACGTGCTGCAGCATCGGCTTGCCCCACAGCATCGCGAGGGGCTTGCCGGGGAAGCGCTGCGCGGCGAACCGCGCGGGGATCACACCGAGGACGTGTTCGCTCATGGGCTCAGTACCACCACTTGGAATCGTCGTCGTGCTTCACGATCGGGAGCGCGGGTTTGCGTTCGTCGTTGGCCCACCACTGCCGCCACTTCTCGAAGATCGCCTTCTGGGCGTCCATGGGCGCGGTCCAGGTCACGCCGCGATCGCGGTTCTCGCCCGCGAAGCGCACGACGCGCAGCGAATCGGGCTTGAGCGCCACGACCTCCTCGGGCGTGAAGCGCTTCACCCGGGTGGCGGCGCGGAACTCGAGCCCGGTGAGCCGCTGCAGCACGCGCACGCGCCAGACCATGTTCGGCGCGCCGAGCCAGAGGCTGCGCTTCACGGGCTTGAGCGTGGGGAGGATGCGGTCGACGGTCCGCTGCGGGTACTGGCGGAACACGTCCCACGCGACCAGCGTGTCAGAGCCGGGGATCACGCCCACCATGCGGGCGAGCGCGCGGTCCACGAGCGAATCCGCGTGCGGATCGGCGGTGAGCAGCACGCCGAGCGAATCGGGCGCGGGCGCCGCGGCCGCGGCGGCGCGTACGGGCGCGGCGAAGGCGAGCGCGGCGAGCACGAGGGCGAGCCGCGTGAGGTGCGATCGGGACATGCGCGCCACGCTAGCACGCGGCGCGCACGTGCGCGACACGCGCGGGCCCGCTCAGGCTCCGGCGAGCGGACGCGCCGTGGCCCGCACCCACCGCGGCGGCTCGACGCCGGATTGCCGCAGCAGCATCTGCAGCTGCCCGACGTGATGCTGCACGTGCCGCAGGTTGTAGAGCAGCCGTTCGAGCCGCGGCCCCTGGATGGCGTTGAACTTCCCCGGCTCCGCGGCGCGCGCGGCGTCCATCGTCGCGATGTGCTTCCGCGCCTTCTCGCGCACGTACTCGAGATATCCGAGCAGCTCGGCCTGCGTATAGACGCGCGGCGGCAGCACGCCGGCGGGATCCATCTCCTCGAGCCCGAACGGCTCGGGCGGCCGGAAGCCCTCGGCCTGATCCTCGAGGTAGCTGTCGAGCCAGAAGAGCACGTGGAACACGAGGTACCAGTACTCCGGCTCGCGGCTGCGATCGCCCCAGCGCGCCTCGGGGCACGCGTTCACGGCGTTCTCGAGACTGTCGATCGCGGCGCCGAACTGGCGCCAGAGCAACTCGCGGGTGTTCGCGTCCATGGTGGGGCCTCCGTCGCGGGTGTGCCGTCGGCGCGCGCGCGCCGTGCATCGTCGCGCGCGACTCTACCGGAGCGCGCGGCCCGGAATCCACGCTTCGCGCTTGCGCGTCGTCGCGCGGCACGCCATCCTCCGCCGCCATGCTCAACTGGATCTGGGCCGCGTTCTTCCTGATCGCCTTCGTGGCGGCGGTGCTGCAGGCGACGGTCGGGGGCAACCCCGACGCGCTGCGGGCCGTGGTGGCGTCGCTGTTCGACTCGTCCAAGACGGGCTTCGAGATCGCGATCGGCCTGACCGGCGTGATGAGCCTCTGGCTCGGCCTCATGAAGGTCGGCGAGAAGGGCGGCGTGATCGAGGGCATCGCGCGCCTCGTCGCCCCGCTCTTCCGGCGGCTCTTCCCCGGCATCCCCGCGGGCCATCCGGCGAGCGGCGCGATGGTGATGAACTTCTCCGCCAACATGCTCGGGCTCGACAACGCCGCGACGCCGCTCGGCCTCAAGGCCATGAAGGAGCTGCAGTCGCTCAACCCCGAACCGGACCGCGCCACCGACGAGATGGTGCTGTTCATGGTGATCAACGCGTCGTCGGTCACGCTGCTGCCGATGTCGATCTTCACGTTCCGCGCGCAGATGGGCGCGAAGGACCCGACCGACGTCTTCGTCCCGATCCTGATCGCGACCTACTTCAGCGTCATGACCGGACTGATCGTCACGTCGGTCGTGCAGCGCATCAACCTCTTCCACCGCGTCGTGCTCGGCTGGCTGGGCGCGTTGACGGCGATCGTCGCGGGGCTGGTGTGGTACTTCGCGCGGCTCGACGCCGCGACCGTCGCGCAGCAGTCGGCGGTGCTCGCGAACTCGCTGCTCCTCGGCGTGATCGTGCTCTTCCTGGGCGCGGGCGCGCGCCGCAAGGTGCCGCTCTACGAGACGTTCATCGAGGGCGCCAAGGAGGGCTTCACGGTCGCGACCGGGATCATTCCCTACCTCGTCGCGATCCTCGTCGCGGTCGGCGCGCTGCGCGCGAGCGGCGCGCTCGAGGCGATCCTCGGTGCGATCAAGCAGGGCGTCGGGCTGCTCGGCACCGACGCGCGCTGGGTGGACGCGCTGCCGACGGCGCTCATCAAGCCACTGTCGGGCGGCGGTGCGCGCGGCATGATGGTCGAAACCATGAAGACGTTCGGCCCCGATTCGTTTCCGGGCCGGCTCGCGTGCGTGATCCAGGGCAGCACCGAGACCACGTTCTACGTGCTCGCGGTCTACTTCGGCTCCGTGGGTGTGAAGAAGACGCGGCACGCGCTCGGCTGCGCGCTCTCGTCGGAGTTGGCCGGCGTGGTGGCGGCGATCCTCGTCAGCTACCTTTTCTTCGGTTGAGCGCCGTGGGCCGACGCGGCCCGCGCCCCGGCTCCCGGAGGATGCGCCCATGAGCTTCGAAAACGTCTACGAGGATCCCGAACGCGCCGCGGCCTACGCGCGCCTCGAGTTCCCGGGCACGTACCACCTCGCCTACCGCGACCTGCCCGAGATCCTGCGCCGCCACGTGACGGGCCGCCGCGCGCTGGACTTCGGCTGCGGCGCGGGCCGTTCGAGCCGCTTCACCGCCGCGCTCGGCTTCGCGGTGACGGGCATCGACATCTCCGCCGACATGGTGCGGCTCGCGCGCGAGCGCGATCCGCAGGGCGACTACCGCGCGATCGCCGACGGCGACTTCAGCTCACTGCCGGTGGGCGCGTTCGACCTCGTGCAGTCGATCTTCACGTTCGACAACGTGCCGGGGCGCGAGCACAAGGTGGCGCTCTTCTCGGGCCTGCGCGAGCGGCTCGCGCCCGGGGGCCGGCTCGTCAGCCTCGTGAGCAGCCCGGACATCTACGTGAACGAGTGGGCGTCGTTCACCACGAAGCGCTTCGCGGGCAACTTCACCGCGACCACGGGCGACGACGTCTACACCGAGATGACCGACGTCCCGGACCGCCGTCCCGTGCGCGACGTGCTCTGGCCGCACGCGGCCTACCTCGACGTCTACGCGGCGGCGGGACTCGCGGTCGAGGCCGAGTACCGGCCGCTCGGGCGCGACGACGAGGGCATCGCCTGGGTCAGCGAGACGCGCGTCGCGCCGTGGGTGATCTACGTGTTGCGACCGGCCGCCCCGTCCGCGAACCCATGACCTGAAGCGCCGCCCGCAACCCCTTGCGGGGCAATGCGGGCGGCGCTTCGAGTTTCGCCGGGGTCAATCACCGACGACGAGCGCCAGCGTGAAGCCGTCGTAGCCCTTCGCGCCCACGGTCTGGATCGTCGTGGCACTCACGCGCGGCTCGGCGGCGATGCGCTCGTTCATGCGCCGGACGCCCTGCACGGCCTCGTCCGCCGAGTCGGCGTGCGTCACCTCGCCCTCGCGCACCACGTTGTCGATCACGAGGACGCTCCCCCGCCGCGCGAGCCGCAGGCTCCACGTGAAGTACTCCGGCAGCGAGGGCTTGTCGGCGTCGATGAACACGAAGTCGAACGGCGCGCGCTTCTCGCTCACCAGCGCGCGCAGCGAATCGATCGCCGTGCCGACGCGGATCTCCACGCGCGAGGCGAGGCCGGCGCGCGCAATGTTGGCGCGCGCGACCTCGGCGTGCTTCGGCTCGCGCTCGAGCGTCACCAGCTTGCCGCCCTCGGGCAGCGCGCGGGCGAGCCACAGCGTGCTGTAGCCGCCGAGCGTGCCGATCTCGAGGATCGAGTGCGCCCGCTGCGCACGTGCGAGCAGGTGCAGCAGCTTGCCCTGTGGCGCGGAGACCGCGATCGCGGGCAGGCCCGCGGCCTGGCTTTCGGCGAGCGCGGTCTCGAGTGCCGCATCGGCGGGCACGAATGATTCGCCGATGTAGCGGTCGACTTCGGTCCAGGTCTCGCGGCTCATCGCGAGCCCCCGCGAGGGCTGCCCGGTGCGTGGATGGACGTGGCCAAGGAACCTCCGACGGGATGGGACGTGGGGCTCGCGTGTGGCGCGCGCATTCTGCCCGCGATGCGCGGCCACGTCACGCACCAAATGGACCGCGCCAGGCCGCGTCTATCCCCGGCCCGCGCCCCGGAACACGAACCACACCGCTCCCAGCATGCACAGCCCCGCCCACAGGAAGTCGAGCCGCGGCCTCTCGCGCAGGAACAGGATCGCGAAGGGCACGAACACGGTGAGCGTGATCGCCTCCTGCAGGATCTTGAGCTGCCCCACGCTCATGACCCGGTGCCCGATGCGGTTGGCGGGCACCTGCAGCAGGTACTCGAACAGCGCGATGCCCCACGAGATCAGGGCCGCCACGAACCACGGCCGGTCCTTCAGGTTCTTCAGGTGTCCGTACCACGCGATCGTCATGAACACGTTGCTCGCGGACAGCAGCAGCACGGTGGTCCACTCGGGGCGCATCGGGTCCCTCCCGGTCCGGAAAACGCCGCGCGCCGCACCCGGTCACCCGGAGGCGGCGC
Source organism: Candidatus Eiseniibacteriota bacterium (assembly GCA_044223005.1). Lineage (GTDB taxonomy): Bacteria > Eisenbacteria > RBG-16-71-46 > RBG-16-71-46 > RBG-16-71-46 > CAIXRL01. The sequence goes on along the minus strand of JBGAML010000023.1, from coordinate 32,679 downwards.
GCGAACGGCGAACGAAACGGCTCAGCCCTTGAGCTCCGCGATCATGTCGGCGACGTCCTTGGCCGACTTGGCGAGCGCGGCCTGGTCGGCGGTCGAGAGCTTGAGGTCGATGATCTTCTCGACGCCCTTGCCGCCCAGCATCACGGGCACGCCGATGAACAGGTCCTTGAGGCCGTACTCGCCCTCGAGGTAGACCGAGCAGGGCACGAGGCGCTTCTGGTCGGTGAGGATCGCCTCGACCATCTCGACCGCGCTCATCGCGGGCGCGTAGTAGGCCGAGCCGGTCTTGAGCAGCTTCACGATCTCGGCGCCGCCGTTGCGCGTGCGCTCGATGATCGCGTTGAGCCGCTCGGCCGGGATCAGGTTGTCGATGCTGATGCCACCGACGGTCGTGAACGCGGGCAGCGGCACCATGGAGTCGCCGTGGCCGCCGAGCACCATCGCCTGGACGTCGGCCGCCGAGACGCCGAGCTCCATGCCGATGAACGCGCGGAAGCGCGCCGAGTCGAGGATGCCGGCCATGCCGACGACGCGATTCTTCGGGAAGCCGGTGACCTGCCAGAAGTACCAGGCCATCACGTCGAGCGGGTTCGTCACCACCACCACGTAGGCGTTCGGCGCGTGCTGCTTCACGGCCTCGGCCGCCGGACGGATGATGTCCGCGTTCATCTTGAGCAGGTCCGAACGCGACATGCCGGGCTTGCGCGGGAAGCCGGCCGTCATCACGACGACGTCGGCGCCCTTCACGGCGGCGAGGTCGGTCGCACCTTCGATGCGCCCGCCCTTGTGCCACAGCGGCGCGCTCTGCTGCATGTCGAGCGCCTTGCCCTGGGGCATGCCGTCCATCTCCGGACGGTCGATCAGCACCACGTCCGCGAGCCCGCGCTCCGCGACGTACAGCGCGGCACTCGCTCCCACGTTACCAGCGCCGATGACGGCGACTTTGTTCTTCACGGTATTCCTCCATGAATCGGTTGGCGGGTCGGAACGAAAACGCCGCCACGGGTCACGGGGACCGGTGGCGGCGTGGAAGACGGTACGACGGTCTAGTTGGCTTCGGCCGGCACCGGCAGCACGTGCACACGCTTGCGCGTCTTGCCATAGCGCGAGAAGTGCACCTTGCCGTCGATCATCGCGAACAGCGTGTCGTCCTTGCCCTTGCCGACGTTCTGGCCGGGGTGCACGACGGTACCGCGCTGACGCACGAGGATCATGCCCGACTTGACGCTCTCACCGCCGAAGCGCTTGACGCCCAGTCGCTGCGCGTTCGAATCGCGCCCGTTCTTGGTCGAGGACTGGCCTTTCTTGTGAGCCATGGAAGCAGGACCTCGTTACGCCGTGATGGCGGTGACGCGAATGCGCGTGAGCGCGTCGCGGTGACCCTTGCGACGACGATATTCGCGCCGACGCTTGAACTTGAAGATCCGGAGCTTGGGCCCGCGCAGGTGCTCGACGATCTCGACTGCGACCGAGGCGCCCTTGATGCTGGGCTGGCCGACGGAGATCTTGTCGCCGTTGCCGACGAGGAGCACCTTGTCGAAGGTGAGCTTCGCGCCCGGCTCGCCGGTGAGCGACGGCACTTCGAGCACCGCGTCCGGCGTGACCTTCGTCTGGTTGCCGTTGATGTCCACGATCGCGTACATGAAATGAGAACTCCCGAACGCTCTGGGGGTGTAGCTGGCGAGGCCGTAGGGGCGCACGCCGACGCCCGGCAGCGGGAAACGGCCACCGGGACGAATGCGAGCCGTAGTTTGTACCACGGCGACCGCCGAGGTGTCAACGACTTGCGGCGTTTCGGCCGGCGCGTGCGGAACCCGCGTGGAAACGCGTAAACTCAAGCGATCATGGCCCGAAACGCCCCTTCGCCGCCCTCGCCCCAAGTGCTGCTGGTGCCCGGCTGGACGGGCTCCGGCCCCGGCCACTGGCAGAGCCTCTGGCACGCCCAGCGGCCCGCCTGGGCCCGCCTCGAGCAGCGCGACTGGGACGATCCGCACCCGGCCGACTGGGACGCCGCACTCGCGGCGGCGGTCGCGACGGCTGCGAAACCGCTGGTGCTCGTGGCGCACAGCCTGGGCTGCGTGCTCTCGGCCCGTCACCTCGTCGGTCGCCGGCCGGCCGGCGTGATCGCGACCCTGCTGGTGGCGCCCTGCGACGTGGAGGCTCCGGGCGCCGCGACGCCGCTCACGCGCTTCGCCCCCGTTCCGCTCGCGCCGCTCGGCGTGCCGGCGCTCGTGGTGGCGAGCGACGACGATCCGTTCGCGACGCTCGCGCGCTCGCGCACGTTCGCCGAACGCTGGGGCGCCGAGTTACGCGTGGTGCCGCGCGCCGGCCACCTCGCGACCGCCGACGGCTACGGGGCGTGGCCCGAGGGGCTCGCGTGGCTCGACGAGCGCCTCGCCGCGTGGGCGGGCGGCGCCTGAGCCGCCGGCGACGGCGCGCCGGCTCGGGTATCCTGCGAGGATCACGCTCCGCGAGGACTTCCGCCGAAAGGAACCGCCATGCGCGTCACGTCCGCCCTCCTGCTGCTCGCCGTGATCGCGTTCCCGGCGAGCGCGCGTGAACCGCTTCGCGTCGGCGCCGACTCCGTGGTCGCCGCCACGGCGCCGCCGACGGCCTGCGTGCCGCTGCTGGTCGAGACGGGCGATCTCGGCTTCGGCGCGACGGCCGTGTTCACGGCCATCCCGTCCGCGGCCGAGGTTCACGACCTCACCTACCTCGAGAACGTGACGCACCTGCTCGTGCAGCCGCCCGCGTGGCCCGACGGCTACGCGACGCTGCAGCCGCTCGAGCAGGTGCCGCTGCCGGAAGGCGCCGATCTCATGGTCGTGCTGCGCGGCTACCCGCCCACGCGCGCGGCGGCGGACGCGTGGCGGCTGCTGCGCCGGCCGGTGCGGATCGTGCTGATCGTGGACGGCCCGCCGGAGGATCGCGACATGATCCAGACGCTCAACGCCATGCGCGGGCTCGAACGCGTGATCGCCGACGTCCGCCACCCGAGCCGCACCGGTTTCGAGCGGCTGCAGCGGCCCTTGAGCTTCCGCGTGTTCGTGCGCTGAACGGCGCGCGGTCGGCCGCCGCCGGCGGGGCGCGCGATCACGTCGCGCGCCCCACGCGGCGAACGTCAGCGGACGAGCGCCACGCGCCGGAGCGCGACGTCGTGCCGAGAGCTCACCCGCACGAAATAGAGCCCCGGCGCCACTCGCATTCCGGAATCGGAGCGGCCGTCCCATGTCACATGCTGCGCGCCGGCGGCGAAGGAGCCCGCCCAGGAACGCACCCGCCGGCCCGCCGGATCGAGGACTTCCAGGCGTGCCTCGCCACGCGTGGGAAGTTCGAACGCCAGCTCCATCGCGGCGCCTGCGGGATTGGGAGAAGCGGTGAGCCGGAGGCCGCGGGCCGTCGCCGCGGGGGCCGCATCGACGAGCGGCTCGGGCGTGCCGAGTTGGAACTCGGTGTACGCCGACGCTGCCATCTGCTCGCGTGCGATGGACACGTAGGCGGCACCGGAGCCGTCGGCGCAGGCCACGACGTGCGGCTGGCCGGAGCCCCCGCTGGAGACCACACGCGGCTCCTCGAGACTCCAACCCGAGGGTGCGGCACCGTTGGCCGTCAGGCGCGCATCGCGCAGACCCTCGCCGTCACCAAGACCCCACACGAGATGCACGCCACCTCCCGCGTCGGCGAGCGGCTGCGCGAAGAAGACGTCGGGTTGGGCACCGGAGTCGGGAATCGTGATGCCGTCCTCGCCCCACCCCCACGCGCTCGTGCCGTCCGATCCCAGCCGGCAGGCACGCACGCGGAAGAACCCGGGATCGCCTTCGCTGCACTGCACGAAGACGCCGCCGGCGCCGTCACGCACGATGCCGCCGAGGATCTGTACCAGGGCTGCGGAACGCGCGGGGCGCCGTCCGCCGAAGCTCCAGCCCGGCGCGAATGCGCCGTCGCCCGCGAGATGCACGACGCGCGGAGCGCCCTGCGGGGCCAGCGTGTCGTTCCACGCGACGTAGGCACCGCCCACGCCGTCGCAGGCCAGGCCGGCGACTGCGGCCGGCAGCGTGTCGCAGAAGACGACGCCGCTGTCGGGCCAGCCTCCGGCGGGTGAGGCGTCGGCCCCGAACCGCCAGGCGCGTGTCGTCCGGATACCGCTCGACGGCTGCTCCGCGACGAAGAGCGCTCCGCCCGTCGCGTCGGCGACGAGCCGCGGTGCGGAGCGGAATGCCGCGAACACGCTTTCGGGAGCGACGCCACTCACGAGCCGGCCCTGAGCGAACCACCCCGCGGCCGGTGAGCCACCCGGAAGTACGCGCAGCAGCCGTTGCTCGTACAGCCCGGTCCAGAGGGGCTGCCCGGGTTGCCAGCCGAGGTTGACGGCGACGCTCACGATGTCAGTCCAGCCGACGTACACCCCGGCGGCACCGTCGGGTGCCATGCACGCGGGTCCACCGCAGTCGGTGCGGCCGAGCGCGAGCCCGCTGTCGGGCCACGTGGGATCCGCGACGCCCTCGGCGGTCACGTGCCACAGCCGGTGCACGAGCGGCAGGTTCGATCCCGAAAGCAGGACCGCCTCACGATAGAGCACGAAGGCGCCGCCGGCCCCGTCCTCGACCGCCGCGAGTTGTCCCGCCGGCAGAAACGGGCGATGTGCGATCGCCCCGAACACGCGGCCCGTCGCGGACCAGCCCGGCGCGAGTTCACCGTTGACGAGGCGGTGCTGGACGTGGAGAAGCACCGGACTCGTTGCGGAGCCATCGAGGATTTCGGTCCAGTACGAGAACAGACCGCCCGCACCATCGAGACAGGTCGCGAATGGCAGGCGCGCTTCCGTCGAATCGGCAGTGACGCCACCCGGATCCCACGCGGCCCGCGCGGGGCGAGGAGGCAGGAGCGAGAACGTGGCGACGAGCAAGGCGGCGAGCACGGTGGTTGCTCGCGGGCATCGGGGCATGACGGCACTCCTTCGGATGAGGCGTTCGCCGTAGGCGGCGAGGACGGGGGAAGGGGTAGCCGTGGCGGGAGCGGGAGCCCTCGGGGTGGAGCGCGGCGCGCGGGCGATCCCGCCCGGTCCGCAGTTGGTACCCTCTTCCCCGTTCCGGGTTCCCGGCAAGCGAAACGGCCGGCTCCCGGAACGGGCGCCGGCCGTCGCGTGACGCGTCGGGGTGCGTGGCCTACGTGCCGGGCACCGCGCCGACGACCTGCTTGGTGAGGTCCTGCTTCTTGTCAGAGAGGATCTTCATCTCGCCGCGCTTGAGCTGCGGATCGTCCTTGAGGTCGATCTGGATGCGGAACCGCTTCTCGAGCTCCGAGAACCGCCGCGCTTCCGTTTCGACGAAGTAGAGCGCGACGTCCGGCGCCACCTTCACGGTGACGCGCTTGTGCGAGCCCATCGCCATCACGCGGCGCATGGCGCGCTCCAGCTTGACCAGCATGGTCTCGCTGCTGGGCACCTTGCCGAGGCCGCCGCAGGTCGGGCAATCCTCGGTGTAGTAGTGCAGCAGGCTCGAGCGCTCGCGCTGCCGGGTCATCTCGATCAGGCCGAGTTCGCTCACCGCGAACGCCTTGGTGCGCGCTCGGTCCTTGCGGAGCTCGGTGCGCAGGGTGTCGAGCACCGCGCGCTTGTTGCTCTCGATCTCCATGTCGATGAAGTCGACCACGATGATGCCGCCGATGTCGCGCAGCCGGAGCTGGCGCGGCACCTCGACCGCAGCCTCCATGTTGGTGCGGAAGATGGTCTCTTCCTGGTTCTTCTTGCCGGTGAACCGGCCGGTGTTGACGTCGATCGCGACCAGCGCCTCGGCGTGGTCGATGCAGATGTAACCGCCCTTCTTGAGCCACACCTTGCGCTCGAAGGTCTTCTCGATCTGCGACTCGATGTTGAACGCGTCGAAGATCGGTTCCTTGCCCTTGTAGAGCTTCACCCGGTCCGCGAGCTCGGGCGAGACGGCCTTCAGGTAGCGCTCGATCTCGGCGAAGGAGTCCTTGTCGTCGATGAAGACTTCCTCGACGTCGTCCGTGAACAGGTCGCGGATGAGGCTGGCGGTCATCTCGAGTTCGCGGTGCACGAGCGCGGGCGCGCGCGAGCCCTGGGACTTCTTCTCGATGCGCTGCCAGAGGCGCGTCAGGTGCTTGATGTCGGCGGCGTACTCGGTGTCGCCCTTGCCCTCGCCCGCCGTGCGGGCGATGAGACCGACGCCCTTGGGCTTGAGGTCGTGGATGATGGCCTTGATCCGCTGGCGCTCCGTGCGCTCCTCGATGCGGCGCGAGACGCCGACGTGGTCCACGCCGGGCATGAGCACGCAGAAGCGGCCGGGCAGGCTGATCTGCTGCGTGACGCGCGGGCCCTTGGTGCCGATCGACTCCTTGGTGATCTGGACGAGGATCTCCTGCCCCTTCTTGAGGTGGTCCTCGATCTTGGGCACGGGCGCGCGGCGGCGCTTGTGGCGGTCCCCCGCGGTGTCGTCCGCGTCGGAGAGGTCCTCGAGCGCGTTCAGCGACTCGGCGAGGTCGGACGCGTGCAGGAACCCGGTCTTGGCGAGCCCGAGGTCCACGAATGCCGACTGCATCCCCGGCAGCACGGCGTTCACGCGGCCCTTGTACACGTCGCCGACGCTGCGCCGCTGCTCGGCGCGCTCGACGAACAGTTCGGCCAGCTCGTCGTGCTCGAGGATCGCGACCCGCGTCTCGTACGAGTCGGCGTTGATGATGATGCGCTGCTTCACGTGCGTCCTTCCCGGACGCGTTCGCGCTCAGCCTTCGTGGGGGACCAGCAACCGCATGGGATCGAGCCGCTCGCCCCCGCGCTCCGCCCACATCTCCGTGCGTTCGACATCCACGGTGCGGGGATCGGTGCCGGGAAACAGCAGCCCGACGACGTCGTCCGGCCGGGCCTGTGCGCGCTGGGTGAAGCGCAGGTGCAGGTCCAGCACGGCCGGCTTCTCGTCGTCGGTCGCATGCAGCGCCGCCATCGACGGCCTTGCGTCGAATTCGCGTACTTTGTCCTCGCTCTCGCGACGCACCACCACCACGTCCCGCGACAGCAGCTCCCGCGTGCGCGCGTCCAGCGCGCCGAGGAGTTCGTCCGGGGACACGTTCGCCTGCGCGAGGAAGCTGCGCGGGAAACGAACGCGGTAGCTGGCGCCCTCCAGTTGGCTCATGAGCGAGGGGGCCTTGAAGAGAATGGGTCGGAACGCGACCAGCGTCAGCCCGTCCGGCAGCACCGCACCCAGCCTCTCGGCGAGGTCCACGGCGGGCGGACGGACGAACTCGAGGTCGAACACTTCGGCCCGTGAACGGTATCCCAGCGGCAACGGGGGCCCGAACGACATCTTCAAGTGCGGGTGATGCCCCTGGGAGTAGGCGAGTGGCAACCCGGAACGGCGCAGGGCACGTTCCCAGGTTCGCATGAGATCCAGGTGCGAGGTGAAGCGCATCGCGCTCCCCTTCTCGAACTGGATGCGGAAGCGCGTCGAGGTCGCGACGCCCGACGCTCCGCCCCCGCTCCGCCGTGCCCGTCGCCCGTAGGTCGGGGTGGGAACGGCCGCGAGGGCCTTGTCCAGGTCGAGCGACACGTGGGGCTCTCGCACCCACGGTCGCTGCGGACAGTCCGTGACGCCGCACGAGAAGCAGATGTCCTCGAGCCGGCAGTCGTCGGTGGCCCCCGCCCGGTCGGCGCGCTGCTTCTCGCGCACGAGGAACTTGCGGGTCACCGGCGACTCCACCATGTCCCACGGCTGGTCGACGTCCGTCGAGCGCTCGATCAGGTAACGCTCGGGGTCGATGCCGTGCTCGGCGAACACGGACATCCAGGTGTCGAAGCGCAGGTGCTCCGACCACGCGTCGAAGCGGCAGCCCCGACGGTACGCGGCCTCGAGGGTGGTCCCGAGGCGGCGGTCGCCGCGCGTGAAGACGCCTTCCAGGAGGCTCGTCTCCGCGTCGCGGTACTTCAGGGAGATCGGGCGGCCCTTCACCGCGTCACGCAGCACGCCGAGCTTGCGCTTGAGCTCGGTGGTCGTGACCTGTTCCGCCCACGCGAACGGCGTGTGCGGCTTGGGCACGTGCGGCGAGACGCTGACCACGACCCGGAACCCGCGATTGCCCGCGTCGCGCGCGGCCTGCCACGCCTTGTGGCCGAGGTCGATGATCGCGCGCAGGTCGTCGTCGGTCTCGGTGGGCAGCCCGCACATGAAGTAGAGCTTGGCGCCCGTGTAACCCTCGCGCGCGGCGGTGGTGATCGAGGTGAGCAGCTCGGCTTCCGAGTGGTTCTTGTTGATCACGTCGCGCATGCGCTGGCTGCCGGCCTCGGGCGCCAGCGTGATGCTGCCCTTCTTCTGCGCGGCGATGCGCTGCGCCACCTCGGCGGGAACGTTGTCCGGCCGCGTCGACGGCAGCGAGAGCTGCACGCGCGAGGAGCACAGCAGGTCGGCGAGCGCGTTCACCTGCTCGACGATCTGCGTGTGGTCGGTCGTCGACAGCGAGATGAGCGAGACCTCCTCCATGCCGGTCCCCTGCAGGCCGCGCAGGACCTCCTCCACCACCTGCTGCGCGGGCTTTTCGCGCACGGGGCGGTTGATCATCCCGGCCTGGCAGAAGCGGCAGCCGCGCGTGCAGCCGCGCATGACCTCGACCGAGAGCCGGTCGTGCGTGATCTCGCCGACGGGCACGAGCGGCATGGGCGGGTAGTACTCGGGCTGGAGCGCCTTCACCCAGACGCTGCGCACGCGGTCGGGATAGCCCGGCAGCGCGACGGGCACGAGCCAGCCTTCGGGCGAGGGCTCGAGTTCGTAGCCGCTCGGGACGTAGACGCCCGGCAGGTGCGCGAGCCGGCGCAGCAGCGCCCGCCGGGGCAGCTGCTCGGCCTTGGCGCGCTTCACGGTGTCGAGCACGGAGTGGATCGCGTCCTCGCCGTCACCGATCACGAACGCGTCGACGAACTCCGCCATGGGTTCGGGGCTGAACGCCTGCGCGCCGCCGGCGATCACGAGCGGATGACGCTCGTCGCGCTCGAGCGTGCGCAGCGGCATGCCGGCCAGCTCGAGCATCATGAGCACGTTCGTGTACTGGAGCTCGTACTGGAGCGAGAACCCGATCACGTCGAAAGCGCCCGCGGGCGTGTGCGAGTCGTTCGAGAAGAGCGGGATCCCCAGCCGGCGCATCTCGGCCTCGGCGTCGGGCCACGGTGCGAACGCCATCTCGGCGAGCGCGTCGGCGCGCTGGTTCACGAGGTGGTGGAGGATCCGGATCCCGAGGTTGGAGAGCCCGATCTCGTACGCGTCCGGGAACGCGAGCAGCAGCTTGACGTCGACCGACTCGGGCGCCTTGCGCGTCGCCTCCATCGCGTTGCCGAGGTAGCGATTGGGCTTCGAGACGCGCGGAAGCAACTGGTGTTCGATCAGCTCGCTCAGCGAAACGGACATGCGGGGATCGACTCCTCGGGCAGCCGTGACGAGGTGGAATCGAACCACCATGCGCCCCGACGACGTGGTTGGCAACGCCATTCGGGGAGCCGTACCCAGGGCCCCCCGGCTCTGCCGGGTCAGCGCGAGAAAGTAGCACGCCGGCCCCCGGCGCCACAATGCCCCCGATCGGCGCAACCTGTTGCGCGAGAAACTCATTGGAGCACCGGGGCCCTCTGCTATATTCGGGCCGGACCGTCCTCGGACCCCCATGAACGAAAGGCGCAAGGCCATGAAGGTCTCGGATCGCACCTACTTCGTGCTCAAGCGGCTGCACTCGCTGACCGGGGTCGTCCCGATCGGCCTGTTCCTGCTCGAGCACTTCTTCACCAACTCGCGCGCCCTGCAGAGCGGGGCGGCGTTCGACCAGGCGGCCGCCGAACTGGCGCGCATCCCCTACGTGGCGCTCGTCGAGGCCCTCGGGATCTGGGCGCCGATCGCCTTCCACATGGTGCTGGGCGTGATCATCGCCACCACCGGCCAGGCGAACGTCGGCAAGCACGGCTACGCGCGCAACTGGCAGTACGTGCTGCAGCGCGTGTCGGGCATCGTGCTGGTGTTCTACATCCTCTTCCACACGTGGATGACGCGGTTCGATGCCGACTACCTGCACTCCCCCAGCGCCTACGCGTTCATGAAGGAGCAGGTGTCCAACCCGGGCGTGTTCGCGTTCTACGTGCTCGGGATCGTGTCGGCGTGCTGGCACTTCGGAAACGGCCTGTTCGGCTTCGCGATCCACTGGGGCCTCGCGACCGGCAAGCACGGCCAGCGCATGGCCGCGCGGCTCGGGATGGCGGTGTTCCTCGTGCTCACGCTCGTCGGCCTGAACGCGCTGCTCGCGTTCGCCGGCCACGGCCTGTACCCGGACTGGCTCACCAAGCCGCACGCGAGCGAGGCGTCGTCGGTCGTCTACCAGGGAGGGCAGCACTGATGGCCGCGCCGCGCATCGCCATCGTCGGCGGCGGACTCGCCGGGCTCATGGCCGCGATCAAGGTGGCCGAGGCCGGCGTGCACGTCGACCTCTTCTCGATCGTGCCCGTGAAGCGCTCGCATTCCGTGTGCGCCCAGGGCGGCATCAACGGCGCCGTGAACGTGAAGGGCGAGAACGACAGCCCCGAGATCCACTTCGTGGACACGTGCCGCGGCGGCGACTTCCTCGCCCACCAGGCGCCGGTGAAGGGCATGTGCTACGCCGCGCCGGGCATCATCTACCTCTTCGACCGCATGGGCGTGACGTTCAACCGCACGGGCGAAGGGCTGCTCGACTTCCGGCGCTTCGGCGGCACGCTGCACAGCCGCACGGCGTTCGCGGGCGCCACGACGGGCCAGCAGTTGCTCTACGCGCTCGACGAGCAGGTGCGCCGCCACGAGGCGGCCGGGCTCGTGACCAAGTACGAAGGCTGGGAGTTCGTCGGCCTGACGCGCGACGACTCGGGCCGGTGCGTGGGCATGGTCGCGCTCGACCTGCGCTCGATGAAGCCCAAGGCGTTCCGCGCCGACGCGGTGATGATGGCGACGGGCGGCCCGGGCCTGCTGTTCGGCCAGAGCACCAACAGCCTCATCAACTCCGGCGCCGCCGCGGCCGCCGCCTACATGGAAGGCGCGCACTACGGCAACGGCGAGTTCATCCAGATCCACCCGACCGCGATCCCCGGCGCCGACAAGCTGCGGCTCATGAGCGAATCCGCGCGCGGCGAGGGCGGCCGCGTCTGGGTGCCGAAGACCAAGGGCGACACGCGCGCCCCGAAGCAGATTCCCGAGTCGGAGCGCTGGTACTTCCTCGAGGAGAAGTATCCCAAGTACCGCAACCTGGTTCCGCGCGACGTCGCGAGCCGCGAGATCCACAACGTGTGCGTGAACCTGGGGCTCGGCGTGGACGGCAAGATGTGCGTCTATCTCGACCTCACGCACATCCCGCGCGAAACGCTCATGCGCAAGCTCGAGGGCATCCTCGAGATCTACGAGAAGTTCACGGGCGAGGATCCCTGCGACGTGCCGATGAAGATCTTCCCCGCCGTCCACTACTCCATGGGCGGGCTGTGGGTCGACTACGAGCGCACGACCGACGGGTTCCTGAACCTCGCGAGCCCGAAGAACCACATGACCAGCGTGCCGGGGCTCTACGCGATCGGCGAGTGCGAGTACCAGTACCACGGCGCCAACCGTCTCGGCGCCAACTCGCTCCTCTCGTGCGTGTACGCCGGCATGGTCGGCGGCCCGGCGGCGGTCGCGTACGCGCAGTCGCAGGCCAAGGCGGGCACCGAGACGCCGAGCAGCGTGTTCGAGGCGTCCGAGAAGAAGTGGTCGGACCGCTTCGCCGAGCTCTCGCGCCGCGACGGACCCGAGAACCCGTACCGAATCCACGAGGAACTCGGGAAGGTGATGCTCGAGAACGTCACGATCGTGCGCGAGAACGGCAAGCTTCGCGAGACGGACGCCAAGATCCTCGAGCTCATGGACCGCTGGGGCAAGGCGAGCGTGCTCGACAACGGCCAGTGGGCCAACGCGCCGCTCTCGTTCATGAACCAGCTCTGGAACATGCTGCACCTGGCGCGCGTCGTGACGCTGGGAGCGCTGGCGCGCGACGAGAGTCGCGGTGCGCACTACAAGCCCGACTTCCCCAACCGCGACGACGCCAACTGGCTCAAGACCACCGTGGCCGACTTCTCGCCCGAGGGCCCGAAGTTCCGCTACGACCCCGTCGACGTCTCGCTCTGCGCGCCCGTGGCGCGCAAGTACGATTAGGAGGTGAGCCCGATGCCCCGTCAGACGATCGAACTGAAGGTCCGGCGCCAGGACTCGCCCACGGCTCCCTCCCGCTGGGAGGAGTTCTCGCTCCCCTGGCAGCCGAACATGAACGTGATCTCCTGCCTCATGGAGATCCGCAAGAACCCGGTCACCAAGCAGGGCCAGAAGACCACGCCCGTGCACTGGGACTGCTCGTGCCTCGAAGAGGTCTGCGGCGCGTGCACCATGCAGATCAACGGCAAGCCGCGGCAGTCATGCACGGCGCTGGTCGACAACCTGCCCGAGGGCGCCATCGTGCTGGAGCCGCTCACCAAGTTCCCCGTGGTGCGCGACCTGCAGGTGGATCGCAAGCCGATGTTCGAGGCGCTGAAGAAGGTGCAGGCGTGGGTGCCGATCGACGGCACGTACGACCTCGGGCCCGGACCCAAGCTGTCGTCCGTGGACCAGGAGATCTCGTACGCGTTCTCGCGCTGCATGACCTGCGGCTGCTGCATGGAGGTCTGCCCGCAGTACAACGACCGGTCGGACTTCATCGGCCCCGCGCCGCTGGCGCAGGTGCGGCTGTTCAACGCGCACCCCACGGGCCGGATGAACGCGCACGAACGCCTCGACGCCATCATGGGCCGCGGCGGCCTGTCGGACTGCGGCAACGCGCAGAACTGCATCGAGGCCTGCCCGAAGCAGATCCCGCTCACCGAGGCGTTCGGCGAGCTGGGACGGCAGACCACGATCTTCTGGCTCCAGCAGCTGTTCCAGAAGTGACGCGATGAGCGACTTCACGGGCGACCGGCGTTCGGGATCGGGCGCCGTGGCGCAGAGCTTCCTCGTCGGCCTCGAGCGCTGGCTCGGGGCCGACCGCTCGCCCTCCTCGCCCGCGATGCGCTCGGCACTGCTCGCGTGGCTACGGCGCGCGCAGGCCGCGCAGCCCAGCATGGCGCTCGTGCACCAGCTCGCCGCGCGCGCGCTGGCGGTGGCCGACACGGCGGTCGCCCGCGGCGATTCGCCGGTCGACCTGCGCGATTCGCTGCTCGCCTCGTGCACCGCCGAGCGCGACGACCTCGCGGCCGCCGTGCGCGGCGCCGCGAACCTCGCCGCCGAGCTGCTGCCGCAAAGCGGCCCGTGGATCGCCACGCTCTCGCTGAGCGGCGGCGTCCTCGCCGCGCTGCGCGAGCTGCAGTCGCGTGGCCGCCGCCCGCGCGTGCTGGTCGCCGAGAGCCGACCGAACCTCGAGGGCCGCGACATGGCCGCCGCGCTCGCCGCGGACGGCATCCCCGTCTGGCTCGTCGCCGACGCCGCGCTGCCGATGCTCGTGCAGCAGGCCGCCGCCGTGTGGCTCGGCGCCGACGCGCTGACCGACCAGGGCGTGCTCAACAAGGTCGGCTCGTACGTGGCCGCGCTCGCCGCACGCGAGCACGGCGTGCCCGTGTGGGCGATCGGCGTGCGCAAGAAGCTCGTGCCCGGCTCGACGGCCGCGCTCGCGATCGCCGAGATGCCGCCCGCCGAACTCTGGGACGCGGCGCCCGAAGGCGTGCGCCCACGCAACGTCTACTTCGAGCTCGTGCCGTCGGCGCTGCTGCGCGGCGTGGTCGTCGAGGACGGCGTGCTGGGCGCGAGCGAGCTCGCCGTCGCCGCCAAGGACCGCGAACTGCCGGCCGAGCTGGCGGGAGCCGTCCGGGCGGAGTGACGCCAGTGCGGGGCCGCGCCGTGGCGCAGACCCCGCCGAACGCGAGACGTCAGCGCTTCACCGCCCGCGTCATGAGATACGACTGCCGCAGCTGGTTGCCCTCGAAGTAGCGCTCCGCCAGCGCGCCCAGCGCCTGCCGCAGTTCGGCGAGCCGCGCCGGCGATTTCTCGGACAACACCTCCACCAGCTTCCGCACCGGGCCCGCCGTGTGCTCGAGCACGAACACCACGTGCCCCGGGCTCAGCGCGTTCACCACCATGAGGTCGCGCTCGAACGCGAGATCGCGCACGGATTCGCCGAGCCGCTCGCGGATCACCGCCGGCTCGCCCCACGGCACCGGCGACGACGCGCCCGGCGGTGGTGGCGGCGCGAACTGGCCGACGATCGTGAACGTCTGTCCCACGAAGTGATCCGGCGGCCAGGTCGAGAACGCGATCGTCCCGCCCGGCTTGAGCACCCGCAGCATCTCCGCAATCGCCACGTCCGGCCGCGGCGCGAACATGTGCCCGAACTGGCTCGTGACCACGTCGAACGAAGCATCTTCGAACGGCAGCGCCTCGACGTCCGCCTCGCGCCACTCCAGCGACGCGCCCGCGATGCGCGCGTTGTCGCGCGCCTGCTCGAGCAGCTCGGGTGTCAGGTCCGAGCCCGTCACCTGCGCGCCGGCTCGCGCCGCGGTGATCGCGACGACGCCGGTACCCGAGCCCACGTCGAGCACGCGATCGCCGGGACAGATCCCCGCGAAGCGCACGAGCCGCGCCGCGCTCGGGGTGGTGAACACGGCGAGCGGACCGAAGTGCGACCAGCCTTCACGCTGGACGAGCTTGAACGCGGCGAGCGGATCGGCGGGCGGGTCGGCGGGCGCACCTGAGGAGCGCGGCGTTTCGAGGGACATGCGACACCTCCAGGATGGATGGGAAGTGATCGCGGCGGAGTGTAGCGGAGGAAGCGCGCGGCGGGACGCTGATTCCCGCGTCTCGGCAGGCGCGACGCCGTCTCCATCGCGGCACGCCGGAGCCGGGCGGGGCGTCCCTCGACGAGGCCCGCGCCGGCGGCGCGCGGCTCCCTCCCGCTGCCCGGACAATCTCGCCGGCCGCACGAGCCTCGAGAGCGGCGATGCTCCCACCGTCATGCCATCGCTGTGTTCCGCGCCCCCCGCGGCGCCAGCGTCGCGATCGCGAACTTCACGCGCTGCTCGAGCGGGGCGCCGGGTGCGTTCGCCGCGGCGCTCTCGGCGGCCCGCTTCGCCTCGTCCGCGCGAAAGCCCAGCTGGCGCAGCCACGGCACGACTTCGCACGCGCGCTCGCGGAGCTCGGCTTCGCGCCGCGCGTCCGCGGCGCGCGTCTCGGCCGCCGCGGCGCGGGCTTCGCGTCTCGCGTGCTCCGCCTGCTCCCGTTCGCGCTGGCGCCGGAGCTTCCGCTCCCGCGCGGCCTCGCGCTTGCCCTCCATGAACGCACGGCCGTACACGCGTTCGGCCTCCAGATGGTTGTGCGCCCGGCAACGCAGGCGCAGGTTCGCGGCCGAATCGTCGCCGCCGAGGGCCTCCGGGATGATGTGATCGCACTCGAGCGCCTTGCGCTCTTCGCAGCGATGGCCCGTCTCGCTCGTGAACGTGCACTGCCCGCCATCGCGCTGCCAGACCTCGCGCCGAACCGCGGCCGGGATCGTGCGGGTCTTCACGGTGCGGCGCTGCGTCCGGGGCCTGTCCGTCGCGGCGCAACGCCGGCGCTCCAGGTCGCGACGCAGGAGCTTAAGGGCGCGCGCGATCACGGCGATCGCGTCACCCGCGTGCACGCCGAGCAGCTCCTGCGCGACCCGCAGGTCGGCATGCGCGTCGGCGTCGAGCGTGCCACGGAGCTCGTAGCGGCCGGGCGCAAGTGGGGCGACGCGGGCGGGCGGCGCGGTTGGCGGCGCGACGCACGTCTCCGGCGTGGCCGCCACGGCAGCCTGATGTTCAGTCTCCGTCAGAATCACTGGTTTCAAATCCAGTGAGTTGCCGCAATGCTCGGTGACCGGGCGCACACTCGTGGGCACGTCGGGGCGCGGAAAACGCTCGGCCAGCACGAGCTTGATCGCTTCGCAGGTCTTGTGTGTCGTGGCGGCGATCAGTTCGGAGACGTTCTCACGCGAAAGGTTCGGCGCGAGAAGCACGACAGCGCTCAAGTGCAGCCGGCCATCTGCGACTGCATCGAGCAGCGCGGGGAACTCACGCGAAGCCTTCGCCGCCTGGATGCGCTTGTACGCCGCGTTCTCCGAAAGCCGCAGCTCCCCCACGCACCACGCGTAGAGCGACGAATACCCCGCCGGCGCGTAGAGCCGCCGCGCATCCACCTCGGCGAGATCGGCGAGAAGCTCCGCCGTCGCGCGGCGTTCGTGCGACACGTGCTCGCGGCAGGACTGCATCAGCACGTGGTCCGGGAATTGCGTTCGTCCGAAGCTGTTCATGAGACACATCCGCGTCGGGGGCGGGTGTGCGTCGGGCGCAGCTCTTTCATAGCACGCGTGAATTCGGCCACCGCACGCGCCCGTGCGCCGCGAAACGAGCTGTTCTCGACAACGCGCGAGGACCTGGGCGCGCGAGGCGGCGAGAGCGCATGCACGGCGCGCTCACGCCATGCACGCACTGCCTTCTCGACCCGGCGCGTCGCGCGTCCGCGAAGCCGTCAAGAGCAATCTCGCGCCTCGCGCCGCGAGCGCGAGCGCTCCGGTGCAGCTCGCGCCGCCGGCCCGCGCACTCGAGCCGCGTCCACGGCGCGGTGCGAGTGCCCCGGCACCACCCGCGCCGCCCGCGCCCTCGCGCCACCGGCCCCCGCGCCCGACGCGCGCCACACCGGCGGCCCGCGCCTCCGCCTCAACGCATCGCGCCAAGCGCCGCGCCCACCACCCACTCGTCCCGCCAAAGCAAAAACTGCCCTCGCCCCATCGCGACCGCTTCGCTTCGCGTGCTAGGTTCCGCGCCGTTCCGGGAGTTCCATCCTCCCCCCGACGCCCCACGTCCTTCCGAGGAGACCTATGCGCGCCCTTCGCTTCGCCGTCGCCGTGGCCACGCTCACCGCGGCCCTGCCGCTCGTTCCCGCGCACGCCGACTTCACCACGCCGCGCGTGAGCCCCAACGCCAGCGTGTCGCAGACCGTCGGCACCACCGAGCTCTCCGTGAAGTACTGCCGGCCCGGTGTGAAGGGCCGCACCATCTGGGGTGACCTCGTGCCGTGGGACAAGCCCTGGCGCACCGGCGCCAACGAGATCACCGACTTCACGACCACCGACGACATCATGGTCGAGGGTCAGGCGCTGCCCGCGGGCACGTACGGCATCGTCACCATTCCGTCGGCCGACCACTGGGTCGTCGCGTTCAGCAAGCAGAAGGACATGTGGGGCGCGTTCGCCTACGACCCCAAGAACGACCAGCTGCGCGTCACCGTGAAGCCCGAGGCGGCGCCGCACCAGGAGTGGATGCAGTTCGCGTTCGACGACCTGACGCCCAGCTCGTGCACGCTCGCGCTGCGCTGGGAGAAGGTGCGCGTGCCGGTCACGATCACCGTCGACGTGAACGCCAAGGTCCTCAAAGACGCGCGCGCCGCGGTCGCCGGCGCGAAGGCCGACGACTGGCGCACGCCCTATCGCGCCGCCAACTGGGCCAACGACGCGGGCGTCGCGCCCGAGGACGTCGCCACGTGGTCGGCGAAGGCGCTGAAGGTGCAGGAGAACTTCAGCACGCTCGCGCTCGCGGCCAAGCTCGACTGGAAGGCGGGCCGCAAGGACTCGGCGATCGCGCGCATCACGAAGTCCATCGCGCTCGGCAAGGCCGACAAGAACGTCGAGCCGCAGCAGATCGCGCCGCTCGAGAAGCTGCTCGCGGAATGGAGCGGCAAGAAGTAACCGCTCTTCCCGATCAGGCTACACGTGGCGCGTTCCCGTTCGCGGGGGCGCGCCACGACGGTTTCAGGGCCGCGAGCAGGGCCGCGAGTCCCACCGTGAGCACGCAGCCGATCACGTTGAACCAGAGCCAGCCCACCACGTCCAGCTTCCAGCACGCCAGTACCGCCGCTTCGGCGACCAGTGCCGCGACGAACACGGCGCCGCCGCCCGCGCGCTTCACCAGGAACGCGCAGAGGAAGATGCCGAGGATCGTGCCGTAGAAGAGCGAGCCGAGCACGTTCACCGTCTCGACCAGCGAGCCCGAGCGGCCCACCAGCTGCGAGAAGCCCACCGCGAACGCGATCCAGAAGATGCTGGCCGCGCGCGACCAGCCCAGCGCCGCGCCGTCGGCCTTCGGGCCGCCGGGAATCCGCGCGAGCACGTCGACCACCGTCGTGCTCGTGAGCGCGTGGATCTCGGACGCGATCGTGTTCATCGCCGCCGCGAGGATCGCCGCCAGCACCAGCCCGACGACGCCCACCGGCAGGTGCGCCAGCACGTGGCGCAGGAAGACGTAGTTCGTGTCGTTGGTGTTCGCGCCGCGGTCGGTGGCGCGGATCAGCGCGATCGCGGAGTCGCGCACCGCGCCGTCGCGGGCGCGCACGCCGTCCAACGCCGCGGACGCCGCGGCCACGTCACCCTGCCCCCGCCGCGCCGCCAGCCA
This sequence comes from Candidatus Eiseniibacteriota bacterium, assembly GCA_044223005.1. Classification (GTDB taxonomy): domain Bacteria; phylum Eisenbacteria; class RBG-16-71-46; order RBG-16-71-46; family RBG-16-71-46; genus CAIXRL01. Next base: position 14,216 of record JBGAML010000023.1, on the reverse strand, counting down.
GCGATCGAGCGCCGCGCGGCGTTCGCCCCCCAGCGCCGCGTGCTCGGCCTCGAGCGCGTGCCAGGCGTCCGCGTGCGGACCCGCGACCACGCGCGCCTCGCTCGACGGATCGAAGAAGAGCGGCGTGGCGCTGCGCTGGTCGGCCACGAACACGAGCACGCCCAGCAGCAGGATCGCGAACTGCATCGGCACCTTGAAGAGGCCGTTGAACAGCAGCCCCATGCGGCCGGCCGCCGTCGATTTCGCGGCGAGGTACCGGCCCACCTGCGACTGGTCGGTGCCGAAGTACGAGAGCTGCAGGAAGAGCCCGCCGACCAGGCCCGCCCACAGGTTGTAGCGGCTGCGCGGGTCGAAGTGCAGGTCGACCGCGTTCAGCTTGCCGTAGTGCCCCGCCACCGCGAGCACCTCGGCCGGGCGCAGCGTCGCGCCCAGGTCGCGCGCCACCAGCACGAACGCCAGCGCCATCGCCGCGAGGATGATGGCGAACTGCAGCGCGTGCGTCGGCCCGATCGCGCGCGCGCCGCCCAGCGTCGTCACGCCCACGACGAGCAGCCCGAGCAGCACGCACGTCAGGCGCAGGTCCCAACCCAGGATCACCGACAGCACCAGCGAGGGCGCGAACAGCGTGATGCCCGCCGAGAGCCCGCGCTGCAGCAGGAACAGCGCCGCCGCCAGCGTGCGCACGCGGCCGTCGAAGCGCTGCTCGAGGTACTCGTACGCCGTGCGCACGCGCAGCCGCTGGAACGCCGGCACCAGCGTCGCGCACAGCACCACCATGGCGAGCGGCAGGCCGAAGTAGAACTGCACGAACGACAGTCCACCCACGTAGCCCTGCCCCGGCGTCGCGAGGAACGTCACCGCGCTCGCCTGCGTCGCCATCACCGAGAGCGCCACCACGGGCCACGGCAGCTGGCGGTTCGCGACCAGGTAGCCCGGCAGGTCGCGCGTGCCGCGGCTGCGCCAGAGGCCCCAGAGCACGAGCGCCGCGAGCGTCGCGATCATCACCCCGGCGTCGAGCGGCCTCACCGGAACGCCTCCGTGAGCCACGACAGCGCCGCGATCGCGAGCGCCAGCGCCCCGATCACGACCGCGTAGAGCGCCCGCCACGAGAGCAGCGGCGGCGCGTCCGGATCGCGCTCGCTCACGGCGTCGGGGCGTGCCCGCGCGCCGAAAGCAGGTTCGCGAACAGCCGCCATGCGCCCGGCACGCCCGCCGGCAGCTGGCGGAAGAGCGCGTAGCCGCAGTACTCGAACGCCCCGCGGCCGTAGGGTGCGTACAGCAGGCCGCCATCGCGCGCCGGCTCGCCCGGGTCGTTGCAGGAGAGCGGCGTCTCGTAGCGCGGGTCGTACGGGTTGGCGAACGACAGCCCGCGCTCCTGCACCCAGCCCGCGAAGTCGGAGTCGCCGATCGCGTTGGGCGTCGTGAGCAGCGGGTGTTTCGGGTCGCGGAAGCGCACGGGCGCCTCCTCCACCGTCACGCGATCGCGCGACACGGTGAACGGATACGGCCCGAGCGCCGGCAGCGACGCGTCGGGCGTCACGTACATCGTGAGCAGCGTGCCGCCCTGCTTCACCCACTCGAGCAGCCGCGGCATCGCCGCGACCAGCGCGGGCCGCGTGTTGATCGCGCGCACGCCGGTCACGATCACGTCGAAGCGCGCGAGATCGCCGTGGTCCAAGTCGTCGTCCGAGAGCACCGTGGCCGGCAGGTCCAGCTGGTGCAGCGCGTCCGGGATCGCGTCGCCCGAGCCCGCGACGTACGCCACGCGCGCGTCCGCGCGCTGGACGTCGGTGCGCACCAGCCGCGCCGTCGCCGGCGGGTCGATCACCTGGATCGGGATGTGCGGGTGGTCGATCGTCTCCATGGACTGCGCCCACGTGCGGCCGCCCACCGTGAGGCGCGCGGTGACGCTCGCGGCGGCCGCACCCGCGCCCGGCGTGACGAGGAAGCGCACGCGCGCCGGCCCCCCCGCCGCGCTCGCGTTCACGTCGGCGCTCGGCGGCGCCGCCGTCCACCCGGCGGGCAGCGCGAGCTGCAGCTTGCCCGCGACCGCCGCGCGCTGCGCCGTGACCGTCACCACGATCTCGCGCGGCGAGCGGTCCGGGAACACGTACGTGCCGTGATCGAACGCGAGCGTCGCGGGCGGCGCCACGACCAGCGCGCGCCAGCGCTCGCCCTGCACCGGGTCCGCCCAGCGGTACGCCACGGGCAGCTCGAGCGGCAGCGGCGCGCCGCCCTCCAGCGCCAGCGTCACCCGCGCGACCAGCGCCGGATCGCTCTCGGGCCGGCCGATGTCGTCGGGACGCGCCACGCTCACGCGCCCGCGCCCCGGCGGCTCCACGAGCCAGTAGGGCTGCGTCGGCGCCGCGTTCGCGGGGATCGCGACGCGCAGCGTGTCGCTCCATGTGCCGCGCACCGCCTGTCCCGCAGCGGCCGCGTCGCGGGCGTCGCCCACGGCGACCGAGGCGAGCGAGACCGGCACACCCAATCGGTTCACGAGCGAGACCACCACCGCCACCGTGTCGCCCGGCGTCACCACCGCCCGCGTGGCCACGGCCTCCGCCCAGAGTCCGGTGCACGACGCGATCAGCGCCTCGAGCTCCGCGCGCTTCGCGCGCACGATCGGCTCGCCCGCGGGCGGCCCGCCCGGTGCGTCGAGCGCCGCGCGCACCGCCAGCAGGCGCGGCAGCGAGGCCTGCGGCCGGTCCGCGTCGAACTCGCGCTCGGCGAGCGCGAGCAGCGAGTCCACGCGCGCGCCGCCCCCGAAGCGGCGCCACGAGAGCTCGACGCCGTCCAGCAGGTCGTTCGCCGCGGGCTCGCCGCCGCGCAGCGCGAGCAGGTTCGGCAGCGGACCATGGCGCTCGGGCACGCCGAAGCCCTGGCTCTTGTGGTTGCTGCGGCTCACCGCCGCGATCTCGCCGAACGAGCGCCCGAGCGCCGCGTCGTAGCCGCCCACGTCGACGCGCAGCCACGTGGAGTCGGGCTTCGCATTGCCCGGCGCGAATGCGTTCCAGAGGATCCGCTTCGCCTGCCACGCCGGTCCGCAGCCCGGGAAGCGCTTCGGGTCCGCGGCCACGCGGAACGCTTCCTCCGCGAGGATCGCGCTCGCCGTGTGGTGCCCGTGGCCACCGCCGCCGTCGGTCGGGAAGCGCGTCACGATCACGTCCGGGCGAAAGCGGCGGATCACGCGCACCACGTCGGAGAGGATCGAGTCGCGGTCCCAGAACGCGAACGTCTCCTCCGGGTTCTTCGTGAACCCGAAATCCACTGCGCGCGAGAAGAACTGCTCCGCGCCGTCCACCTGCCGCGCCGCGAGCAGTTCCTGCGTGCGGATCACGCCCAGCTCGGGCCCCAGCTCGGTACCGATCAGGTTCTGCCCGCCGTCGCCGCGCGTCAGCGAGAGGTACCCCGTGCGCACCATGCGTCCGCGCGCGAGCCACGCGAGCATCGCGGTGTTCTCGTCGTCGGGATGCGCGGCCACGTAGAGCACGCTGCCCACCACGCGCAGCTTCGCGAGCGCCAGGCGCGACTGAGTGGCGTCGAGCGGGCTCGGCGGGCGCGGTCCCGCGAGCGCGGGCGTGGTGGCGATGGCGAACGACGCGGCGAGAACGAGGGCGAGCGCGAGAACGCGTCGCGAGCGGGGGCGCATGGAGCGGAGACCTCCGTGGAGATGGAGCCACGACGATCGGCCGGACGGTGACGCGGCAGGACGGGGCACGCTACCACGGGCGGCACGGACTTCGGAACGCGCCGGCGGCCGAACGCGGCATCGCGCCCCCCGCGCGCGGGCGAGCCGCCCGCGCCCGGCGGAATCAGCCCTTCACGACGAGGAACGGGCGCAGGCGCGCCACCGGCGTCGCCAGGTCCGCCCCCGCCACCACCCGCACCACGTCGGCGACGTCCTTGTAGGCCTCGGGCGTCTCCTCGCGCAGCGTATCGCGCCCTTCCGCGCGCACCGTGATGCCCGCCTCCCGCAATTCCGCGACGAGGTCGCGCCCGCGCGTCTCGCGCACCGCCTGCGTGCGGCTCATGCGCCGGCCCGCGCCGTGGCAGGACGAGCCGAACGCGTGCGCCATCGCACCCGGGCGGCCCGCGAGGACGTACGAGTAGCGGCCCATGTCGCCCGGCACCAGCACCGGCTGCCCGACGCCGCGGTACGCGGCCGGCACCGCCTCGTGCCCGGCCGGGAACGCGCGCGTCGCCCCCTTGCGGTGCACGAGGCAGCGGCGGCGCGAACCGTCCGAAAGCGCGTGCGTCTCGAACTTGGCGATGTTGTGCGCCACGTCGTAGACCAGCGCGAGCCGGCCCGCCTCGGCGCCGAGCACGTCGGCGAACGCGCGGCGCACGCCGTGCGCGATGCACTGGCGGTTCGCCCACGCGAAGTTGGCCGCCGCGCGCATGGCGCCGAGGTAGCGCTCGCCTTCGAGCGACGCGATCGGCGCGCACGCGAGCTGGCGATCGGGCAGCGTGATCCGCCACTCGCCGAGCTTGCGCGCCACGTCGCGCACGTGGTCCGTGCACACCTGGTGCCCGAGTCCGCGCGAGCCGCAGTGGATCATCACCGTCACGCGACCGGGCGCGAGACCGTAGGCCTGCGCGATCCGCGCGTCGAAGATCTCGTCCACCTCCTGCACCTCGAGGAAGTGGTTGCCCGAGCCCAGCGTGCCCAGCTGTCCCTTGCCGCGCGCCTTCGCGTCGGCCGAGACGTGGCGCGGCTCGGCCTCGGCGAGCACGCCGCCCTCCTCGCAGTGGTCGAGGTCCGAGCCGCCGCCGAAGCCGCGCGCCAGCGCCCAGCGCGCGCCGTCGCGCAACACGCGCTCGAGATCGCCCTCGCGCAGGCGCACCGCCCCCTCGGAGCCCACGCCGCACGGCACGTTGCGGAAGAGCTGGTCGGCGAGCGCGTCGATGCGCGGCGCGACGTCGGCTCGCGCCAGCCCGCTCGCGAGCAGCCGCACGCCACAGCCGATGTCGTAACCCACCGCGCCCGGCGAGACCACGCCTTCCTTCGGATCGGTCGCGACCACGCCACCCACCGGCAGCCCGTAGCCCCAGTGCGCGTCCGGCATCGCAATCGACGCTTCGAGGATGCCCGGCAGGTGCGCCGCGTTGCGGACCTGGTCGCTCGTGCGATCCGCGAGGATCGTGTCGAGCATCGCCCGGTCGGCGAAGATCACGCCCGGTACGCGCATGCCGCCCGTCGCGGGAATGCGCCAGCGGAACGCGTCGATCGCGGTGATGCCGTGCGGGAGCGATTCGCTCATGCACGGAGTCTCGGCGCGGGGGCCACGGCTGTCCAGCCGCGGCCGCGCCTCAGAACGTCGCGGGCTCCGCGGGCACGGCCTTGCGCCAGTGCAGGATCTCGACGCCGGCGCGCAGGCCGTGGATCCAGAACGGATCCGTCTCGATCATCGCTTCGATCGCTTCGGCACTCGGCGCCTCGACCAGCCACATCGCTCCCACGGGCGAGGCGTCCTCGCGCGGCCGCAGCGGGCCGCCCAGCCGGATCACGCCCGCCTGCTGCGCGAGCCAGGCCAGGTGCGCCTCGCCGTGCGCCTGGCGCACGTCGAGCCGGTCGGGTCGATCGGTGAAGCGGACCATGAACAGCATGCGGCCTCCCCCGTCGCGGCGCGTCAGCGCGCCGCGCCCTCGTGTTCCATCGCGCGCAGGAACGCGCCCGTGTGCGACGCGTCGCAGGCCGCGATCGTCTCCGGCGGGCCCTCGGCGAGGAGGTTCCCGCCGGCCGCCCCGCCACCAGGCCCCAGGTCGACGACCCAGTCGCAGTTCCGGATGACGTCCAGGTTGTGCTCGACCAGCAGCACGGTGTCGCCGCGGCCCGTCAGGTCGTCCAGCGTCTCCAGCAGGCGCTGCACGTCGGCCCAGTGCAGGCCCACGGTCGGCTCGTCGAGCACGTAGAGCGTCGGTCCCACGCCGCGCTCGGACAACTCGCGCGCGACCTTCAGCCGCTGCGCCTCGCCGCCCGAGAGCTGGTTCGCCGGCTGCCCGAGCCGCAGGTAGCCGAGCCCCACGCGCCGCAGCAGGTGGAGGGAACGCGTGAACTTGGGCTCGCTCGCGAAATGCTCAAACGCTTCGTCCACCGTCATGTCGAGCACTTCCTTGATGTTCTTGCCGCGGTAGCGGACCTCGAGCACCTCGCGCTTGAAGCGATCTCCCCCGCACACCTCGCACGGCACGGTGAGGTCGGCGAGGAAGTACATCTCCACCTGCACCCAGCCCGCGCCCTCGCAGTGGTCGCAGCGCCCGCCGGGCGTGTTGAACGAGAACGCGCCGTCCTTCCAACCGCGCGCGAGCGCCGCCGGCTGGCGCGCGAACGTCTCGCGCAGCGCCGCGTAACCGCCCATGTACGTCACCGGGCACGAGCGCGGCGTGCGACCGATCGGCGACTGGTCCACGAGCACGACACGCTTGAGCTGTTCGAGCCCGCGCACCGCGCGATGCGCGCCGACCGGCTCCTCCTCGAGGCCTTCCAGCGCGAGGCGCGCGGCGCGAGTCAGCACGTCCTCCACCAGCGTGCTCTTGCCCGAGCCCGAGACACCCGTCACCGCGGTCATGCGCCCGAGCGGCACGCGCACGGTGACGTCCTTCAGGTTGTGCTGCGTCGCGCCTTCGACCACGAGGAAGCCCTTCGGCTTGCCGCCGATCCGCTCGCGCGTGATCCGGCGCGTGCCCGCGAGCCACGGGCCCGTCACCGAATCCGGCGCCCCGATCGCGCCTGCGGCGGGACCGGCGTAGAGCAGCCGCCCACCGTGCTCGCCCGCACCGGGCCCGAGGTCGACGAGGTGCTCCGCGGCGCGGATCACCATCGGCTCGTGCTCGACCACCACCAGCGTGTTCCCGCGCGCCGAGAGCTCGTGCAGGATGCCGATCAGCCGGTCCGTGTCACGCGGGTGCAGGCCCACCGTCGGCTCGTCGAGCACGTAGAGCGTGTCGGCGAGGTTGGCACCGAGCGCGTTGGCGAGCTCGATCCGCTGCGCCTCGCCGCCCGAGAGCGTGCGCGTCAGCCGGTCGAGCGTCAGGTAGCCCAGGTCCACGCGCTCGAGGAACCGCAGGCGCGCGAACACCTCGGCGAGCGCGTGCCCCGCGATCGCCTGCTGGCGCTCGCCGAGCGCGAGGCCCCCGAGAAACGCGAGCGCATCGCTCACCGTGAGCGCGAGCATCTGCGCGATGCTGCGGCCGCCGAGCGTCACGCGCAGCGCCTCGGGCCGCAGCCGCGCGCCGCCGCAGGTCGCGCACGGGCGCGGCACCTGGTAGCGCTTGACGACGAACCGGTTGCCCGCCTTGTACGACTTCTGCTGCAGTCGCTCGAGGAACGGGATCGCGCCGCGGAAAGTCTTGTCGCCCTCCATCACCAGCGTGCGGTGCGCGGCGGAGAGCTTCTTCCACGGCGTGTCGAGTGGCACGCCCCGCTCGTCGGCGAGCTTCTGCAGCCGCGGCCACGCGACGGTCTTCCACGAGCCCGCCCACGGCGCCACGGCGCCCTCGCGCAGCGTCTTCTCGTGGTCGGGCACGATGCGCGCGGGGTCGAACGCCAGCACGTCGCCGAAACCCTTGCACTCCGGGCAGACGCCGAGCGGGCTGTTGAACGAGAAGAGCGCCGGCTCCGGCGCGATCGCGGTCGCGCCGCAGGACGAGCACTCCCAGCGCTCGCTGCAGCGGCGTGGCGCGGCGTCGCCGACCAGCAGCTCGAGCCGGCCCTCGCCGCGGCGGAACGCCTGTTCGCACGCCTCGACCAGCCGCGCGGCCTCGTCCGGCCGCCAGCGGAAGCGGTCGATCACGATGCCGATCGACTTCGTGCCCTTCGGCAGCTTCGGCAGCGGGTCCAGGTCCACGATCTCGGAGCCGATCCGCACGCGCGTCCAGCCCGCCTTCTGCAGGTGGCCAGCCTGCTCCTCCCAGCCGAGCCGGGCCGAGAGCGCCAGTGGCGCCAGCACCACGACGCGCGCGTCCTCGGGCCACGCGGCCGCCCCGTCGGCGATCGAGCGGGGCGAGTCGGCGACGATCGGCTCGCCGCACTGGCCGCAGTGCACCGTACCCACGCGTGCGAAAAGCAGCCGCAGGTAGTCGTGGATCTCGGTCGCCGTGCCCACGGTGGAGCGCGCGCTGCGCGCCGGCGCCACCTGCTGGATGCTCACCGCAGGCGTCAGGCCCGTGATCTGGTCCACGTCCGGGCGCGGCAGGCGGTCGAGGAACTGCTTGGCGTAGGTCGAGACCGACTCGACGAAGCGTCGCTGGCCCTCGGCGTAGAGCGTGTCGAATGCCAGCGACGACTTGCCGGACCCCGAGACGCCCGTGATCACCGTCAGCTGGCCGCGCGGGAAATCCACGTCGACGTCGCGCAGGTTGTGCTGGCGGGCGCCGCGGACACGGATCACTGCGGGGGCTTCGGGTCGGGAAGTCACGTTGGGGAGGTCCGGTCGCGAAGGTGGGTGGCCGGCGTCAGCCCTCGAGGCTGCGGCGCACGAACTCGGCCAGGGCGAGCGAGGCCGCGTCGCCCTGCGCTTCGAGCCCGGCCAGCATACCCCGCCGGTCGGCCGCGGAGCGATTCTGGCCCAGCTTCCACTTGCCTTCGAGCCGTTCGATGACCAGTTCGATCCCGACGATGCCGCGCAGCTGCGATGCGAGGTAGTCCGCCGGCGCCTCGTCGACCGTCCACGGCCGCGGGCGCCGCGCCTCGTGCCGCTCCGTGAGCGCACGCACGTGCGCCGCCAGCCATCCGGCGTCCGGATGCAGATCGACCCGGCCGTGCGCGTGGACGACGGCGTAATTCCACGTCGGGACCACGCGGTGCGTCTCCGCCTTGGTGGCGTACCACGACGGGGAAACGTAGCCCTCCGGCCCCTGGAAGATCGCGACTGCGGCCGTGGCCGCGCCCGCGCGCGTCACGATCGGGTTCGCGCGGGAGACGTGCGCGCGCAGCCGCGCCGGTTCGCCGCGCTCATCGTGCAGGACGCAGGGCAGGTGGTTCACCTCGAGGCCGTCCGCATCCGCGAGCACGAACGTGGCGAAGCCGTGGGCGCGGATCAGCGCGTGCAGGACGTCGGGGCGAGTCTCGGAGTAGGCCGGGGGCAGGTACATGCGCCCGAAGATACCCGGCGCGTGGGGGCCCGCGAAACGCGCGGCGCCGGCACGCTCGCGGCGCAAAGCGATGAGGGCGTCGACGTGAGTCGACGCCCTCAGGACGTGCCAGGTCCAGAATCCTGCTTACTTCTTCTTCTTCGCAGCCTTCTTCTTCGTGGCCTTCTTCTTCGCAGCCTTCTTCTTGGCAGCCATTCGGAATCACCTCCTCCGGAATACTGCTGGTGGTCTTGCTCTGAATGCTTGCCGGTGGCTTGCGCGAGCGTCTCTCGGACCTCCACGCAGGCCTCGCGATTACATATCAGCAGCTACCATGCCAACAGCGCGACATCCGGAGCACGCAGACTCTCAACTCATTGCGCGACAACACGATGATTCGCATGTCTGGATGTGAGCAACCCCTCCGGGTGTTCCCGAAGGGGTCGGTGTTCACGTCCTAAGTGTCAATTAAATGGCGCGTTAGCCGGATGCGTTCGCGCAACATCATTTGATGGCAACGACTTAACTCGACGTGTCCAGTTAATTGGTGGTGTCAAGATACTGGACGATCAGCGCTTTCCTCGATGCGCAGTCGACGCAGCTTCTCGATGAGTCCCTGGCGCGAGATGCCGAGAATGCGCGCCGCGCGGCTCTTGTTTCCCGACGTGAGGCGCAGCACGTCGTTGATGTGTTCCGCTTCGATCTGCGCGAGCGTCGGCGGACTCAAGGCATCGCGCACGGCCGCGGCGACCGCGGGCGCCGTCGAGTGGCGCTTGCCGAGCATCTCGGGCGGCAGGTGCTCGGCGTCGATGAGTTCGCCCTCTTCCAGCAGCACAACGCGCTCGACGAGGTTCCGGAGCTCGCGCACGTTGCCGGGCCACGGATAGTCGCGCAGCGCGGCGATCGCGTCGGGCGCGAAGTCCCGGAAGCCCTTCTGGAACTTGCGCGAGAACTCGCGCATGAAGTGGCGCGCCAGCAGCAGCACGTCGTCGCCGCGGTTGCGCAGCGGCGGCAGGAGGACCGAGACGACCTTGAGGCGGAAGTAGAGATCGGCGCGGAAGCGGCCGGCACGGACCTCCTCCTCCACGCTCTTGTTGGTCGCCGCCACGATCCGGATGTCGACCGAGATGTCCTGGGCGCCGCCGACGCGCTTGAAGTTGCGGTGATCGATGAACCGCAGCAGCTTGGCCTGCGTCGGCAGCGGCATGTCCGCGACTTCGTCCAGGAACAGCGTGCCGCCGTCGCAGAGCTCCACGAGCCCCTTCTTGGTGTCCGTCGCGTCGGTGAAGGCGCCCTTCTCGTGCCCGAACAGCTCGTTCTCGAGGAGCGATTCCTGGAACGAAGAGCAGTTCACCTCCATGAGCGGGGCCTGGCCGCGGTCGCTGCGGTAATGAATCGCCCGGGCGACCAGTTCCTTGCCGGTTCCCGACTCGCCCGTGATGAGTACGGACGTCGCCTGGCTGCGGACGACCTTGTCGATCAGCCCGCGTACCTCGCGCATGGGGCCGGACTGCCCGATGATCTCCTCGCCGGAATAGTGCTGCCATGCCCGGCGCCGGTAGAGGTCGAGTTCCGACGCCTGCCGGAACGTCTTCCCCGCCGCCTCGACGGCGAGGACGATGTCCTCCATCTCGTACGGCTTGCGGACGAAGTCGCAGGCGCCGAGCTTCATGGCGTCCACCGCCGTCTGCACGTCGCCGTAGGCGGTGATGATGATCACCTGCAGCAGCGGATCGAGCCGCCGCGCCTTGCCGAGGACCGTGAGGCCGTCGGTGTCCGGCAGCCGCATGTCGAGGATCATCACCTGCGGGCGCAGCGACGCGACCTTCTCGAGCCCCTCCGCCCCGTTGCCCGCCACGTCCACGGTGTAGCCGCGCGCACGCAGCACCTTGCCGAGCGACTTCCGGATCAGGAGCTCGTCGTCCACCACGAGCACGGAGGTCTTCACGGCGTCATTCCTCCGGCTTGCCCGGCGGCTCCGCCGGGAGCGGCAGCGAGACGCGCATGGTGGCGCCGCCGCCGGCGTTGTTCTTGGCGGTCACGACGCCGCCCGCGTCGCGCACGATCTGGACCGAGATCGGCAGGCCCAGCCCCGTGCCCATGGAGCGCGTCGTGAAGAACGGGTCGAACACCTTCTCCATCAGGTCGCGCGGGATCCCCACGCCGGTGTCCGAGATCGAGACGTCGACGAGCGAGCGGCGGGTGCGGTAGCGGCGCACGCCCGTCGTGATCGTGAGCTCGCCGCCCTGCGGCATCGCCTGCACAGCGTTCAGGCACAGGTTGAGGAACACCTGCAGCATGAGGTCCGGGTCGGCGTAGACGAGCGGCAGGTCCTCGGACCACTCGCGGGCCACCGTCACCTGGGCGTCGCCCAACTGGGCCTCCATGAGGTCCAGCGTGCGCCCCAGCACCTGGTGCAGGTCGCACGGCTGCGGCCGCGCCTGCGGCGGCCGCGCGAACAGCAGCAGGCCCGTGATGATCTGCTCGATGCGATCGAGTTCGCGGATCACGTCGTCCAGGTCCTCGCGGCGCGGATCGCGCGGCTTGAACTTGGAGGCCACGAACTGGACCGTCGTGCGGATACCCGTGAGCGGGTTGCGGATCTCGTGCGCGACGTAGGCCGACAGCTCGCCCAGCGACACCAGCCGGTCGATCTTCTTCTGGAACTCGCCGTCCTCGGTCTCGGAGATCGCGTCCGCGAGCACGACCGAGCCGGTCAGCTCGCCGTCCTCGTCGCGCATGGGCAGCGACTCGGCCTTGAGCGTGAGCTCGCGTCCCTCGGTCTCGATCTTGAAGTCGCGAGCCTCGCGTGTCGCGCCCTTCAGCCAGCGGGCGTCGGCGCCCGGGAACACGCGGCCGCCGGGCATCCCGAGCAGGGTCCCCGCCTCGACCGAGAGCAGTTCCTCGATGCGGCGGTTCGCGTACACCACCCGGCGCTCGCGGTCGAGCGCGACCACCCCCTGCTCGAGCGTGTCGAGCACCAGGGCCGGGAGCGGGAGCTCCCTCGGTCCGCCCTCCGGATCGGCGGGTCGGTTCAGGACATCGGTACGCACGTGGCCGTCCTTGCGATGCGTGACGGGCGGCGGCCGGACGCCGCCATCGCGTCCGAAGCCCGTCGCCGTTCCCTCAGCGGTCGTCTTCCTGCCTCAGTGGTAGCACAGGAATTCCGCGCCCTGCAATGATTCTGGCGGCCCGGAGGGCCTGCTGCTACACTCTTTGCCCTCTGTTTCCATCCGTCTCCGACCCCTTCCCATCGTCCACGGGGAGCATCGAATGCTGGGTTACCTGCGCTCGGGCAGCAAGCGCACCAAGATGATCTGGTGGATTGTCACCATCTCCACCGTCGCGACGTTCCTCCTGGGCTTCAGCTTCTTCGGCAGCATGGGGCGCGACCCCTCGCTGGCGGCCCGCCAGAGCGGCTCGTTCGGGCTGGTCAACGGCGAGAAGATCACGCGCGAGATGTGGCAGTCCGCGCTCGACTCCGAGCGCGCCGCGTACCGCCAGCGCTTCGGCTCCGACCCGGTCGACCGCGACCTGCGCGCCGTCGAGCAGCAGGCGTGGCGCAAGCTCGTCTCGACCCGGCTGCTGGCCCAGGAGGCCCGCCGCTCCGGCGTATCGGTGACGGACAACGACGTCATCTTCCGGCTCGAGTCCGATCCGCCGGCCGCCGTGCTCTCCATGCCGGCGTTCCAGACGAACGGCCAGTTCGACCCGGCCAAGTACCGCGCCGCGATGATGAACCCGAACAACGACTGGTCCGGGATCGAACAGGACGTGCGCGACGAAGTGCCGGCGATGAAGCTGCAGAAGAGCCTGCTCGCGTCGCTGAAGCTGTCGCAGGGCGAGCTCGAGCAGGCCATGCGCGACCGCATGGTGCGCCTGAGCGCCATCGTCGTGCAGGTGCCGCCGGACACGGCCAAGTTCAAGACGACGGACGCCGACCTGCAAAAGGCCTACGACACCTACCGCTCCCGCATGGCGACGCCCGCGCGGACGCAGCTCGAGGTGCTCTCGGTGCCGATCGAGTACTCGCCGGACGAGGTCAAGACGGCGATGGACCTCGCGAACAGCATCTTCGGCCGCATCCAGAAGGGCGAGGACTTCACCCAGCTGGCGCGCGACTACTCCGAGGGTCCCGGCTCGGACAAGGGCGGCATCATCGACCGCGTCATCAGCCTCGGCGAGCTCGGACCTCTGGCGCAGCCGGTGCAGGCGGCCCAGCCGGGCGCCGTGCTGCCGCCGATCCGCCAGAACAACGCCGTCATGCTCTTCCGCGTGCTCGGCCCCGCGCAGGACTCCACCGCGCGCAACCTGCCCCCCGGCTCGGTCAAGCTGGCGCAGATCATGATCAAGATCCACCCGGCGCAGGAGTCGGTGCAGAAGCAGTACGAGCGCGTCGTCGCGCTGCAGAAGCGCGCGAAGGCCGTGGGCCTGGCGCGTGCGGCGACCGAGAAGGGCCTCTCGACCACCAAGACGCCGTTCTTCGACCTCGACAACATGCCGCCGCAGCTCTACGCCGCTCCCGAAGCCGCGGACTGGGGCACCACGCACGCCCAGGGCGACGTGAGCCCGGTGTACGAAGGCACGGACCAGTTCCTGATCGCGCAGGTGGCCGTGCAGCATGCCGCCGGCATCCCGACGCGGGCCGAGGTCAACGACCAGCTGCAGACGATCGCCGAGTACGAGAAGCGGATCGACGCCGCGAAGGCGCGCGCCGACAAGCTCGCGGCCGCGGTGCATTCGGGCATGACGCTCGAGGCGGCCGCCGCCTCGGTCGGCGTCAACGCGATCCCCGTGTCGTTCACGCGGTCCGAACCCGATCCGCGCCTCGCCTCGTCGCCGGAGCTGCAGGGCCTGCTCTGGGGCGCCAAGCCGGGCCAGGTCGTCGGTCCCGTGCGCGCGCCGGCCGGCTGGCTCTTCGGCCGCGTCGAGTCGGTCTCCGCTCCGCCGGACAGCATGCTCGCGAACCAGCAGCTGCGCGGCCAGTTCACGACCGACATCCTCACCCGCCGCCAGCGCTCGTTCTTCACCGGCTACGTCGAGGCCCTGCGCGGCAAGGCCAAGATCGCCGACACGCGGAGCGTGTTCGGCGGCAACTGAGCGCGCGCAGGACACACGAACGGCGCGGGTCCCTCGGGACCCGC
>JBGAML010000022.1:0-68741 GCA_044223005.1 Candidatus Eiseniibacteriota bacterium | reverse complement strand
GGCGTGGGACCAGCGCCACAAGGCACGCTCGGCCTTGTGGTAGCGACAGCTCGGGTTGGGGCAGAACGGCGGGATGAAGGTCGTCATGCCGGAGGATCACTGCACCTCCCGCGCCAACTGCATTCATCCGAGCACAACGGTTCGCTTCCCGGCGCCCGAGCGGCTAACGTGCGCGCATGAACTGGACCGTCACCGGGGCCCTCTTCGGGTTCCTCTCCGTCGCCCTGGGCGCGTTCGGCGCCCATGCGCTGCGCGACCGGCTCGCGCCCGACATGCTCGCGGTCTTCGAGACCGGCGTGCGCTACCAGTTCCTGCACGCGCTCGCGTTGCTCTTCGTGGGCACGCAGGGCCGTACCCGCCCGCTCGCCGGGACCGCCGCGGCGCTCTTCACGGCCGGCATCGTGATCTTCTCGGGCAGCCTGTACGCGCTGGCGCTCTCGGGCGTGCGGCTCTGGGGCGCGGTCACGCCGCTGGGTGGCGTCGCGTTCCTCGCCGGCTGGCTCGTGCTCGCATGGGCGTTTCGCAAGGGGACCGCGTGAGCGCGGCGCCCGTGCGCGACCGCATCCTGCGCTCGCGCCGCGTCGTGCTGCCCGACGGCGAACTGCCCGGGTGCGTCGTCGTCCGCGATGGCAAGATCGCCTCGGTCGAGGTCTACGACGCGCCGCTCGCGGTCACCGACGAGTTGGGCGACGTCGCGCTGGTTCCGGGGCTGGTCGACACGCACGTGCACGTGAACGACCCGGGCCGCACGGAGTGGGAGGGCTTCGCCACCGCCACGCGCGCGGCCGCCGCGGGCGGAATCACGACCATCGTCGACATGCCGCTCAACAGCATTCCCGCGACCACCGATGCCGCCGCGCTGCGCGCCAAGGTGGCCGCCATGGCGGGCGCGCTGCAGGTGGACGCCGGGCTCTGGGGCGGCGTCGTGCCGGGCAACGCGAGCGCCCTGGCCGGGCTCGCGGCGGTCGGTGCGCTGGGCTTCAAGTGCTTCCTCTCGCCCTCGGGCGTCGACGAGTTCGAGCACGTGGGCGAGGCCGACCTGCGCGAGGCGATGCCCGAGATCGCGGCGCTGCACCTGCCGCTGCTCGCGCATGCCGAGTGGCCCGCGGCGCTGCGGCCATTCGCGGGGCCGACGCGCCGCCACGCCGACTGGCTCGCGAGCCGTCCGCCCGAGGCCGAGGTGCAGGCGATCGCGCTGCTCGCCGCGCTCGCGGCCGAGTTCGACGTGCACGTGCACATCGTGCACGTGGCGTCGGCGGCCGCGGTGCAGGCCGTGCGCGAGGGCTTCGACGCCATCCTGCGCACGCACGCCGCGCACGCCATGCTCACCGCCGAGACCTGCCCGCACTACCTCGCGTTCGCCGCGGACGAGATCGCCGACGGCGCGACCGCATTCAAGTGCGCCCCGCCGATCCGCGGCGCGGCCGAGCGGCGCGCGCTGCGCGAGGCGGTGCACGACGCCGAGCTGGGCGTGGTGGCGAGCGACCATTCGCCCGCGCCGGCGTCGCTCAAGGCGCTCGATTCGGGCGACTTCGCCGCCGCCTGGGGCGGCATCGCCTCGCTCGAGCTCTCGCTCGCGGCCACGTGGACCGCGCTGCGCGAGCTGGGCACGCCGCTCGCCACGGTGGCGGCCGCCATGGCCACGGGGCCCGCACGGCTCGCGGGGCTCTCGGGGCGCAAGGGCGCGATCATCCGCGGGCACGACGCCGACCTCGTCGCGTTCGATCCCGACGCCACGTGGACCGTCGACGCGTCCGCGCTGCGGCAGCGGCATCCCGTGACGCCCTACGCCGGCCGCACGCTGACGGGCCGCGTGCTCACCACCTGGCTGCGCGGCGCCCCCGTCTACGCCGACGGCGCACCCGTGGGCGAGCCCTCGGGGCTCTGGCTGCGCCACGGCGCGCCGCCGGTGGACCCGGCGCAGGCCTTCGCGTAGCGTTTCTCGCCATGTTCGACGCGCCCACTCTCGCGGCTTACCTCGAGCGGCTCGCCTCGTTCCGTGGCCCCGGCCCCGGCGTCACGCGCCTCGTCTACGACGACGCGTGGTGCGAGGCGCAGGCCTGGCTGCGCGCCGAAGCGGCCGCGCTCGGGCTCGAGGCCACGCCCGATGCGATCGGCAACCTGTGGCTGCATCCGCCGGGCCTGCCCGCGGGCGCCCAGGTGATCGCCGTCGGCTCGCACCTGGACACAGTGACGCGCGGCGGCGCCTACGACGGCGGCTACGGCACGATCGCCGGGCTCATGCTCGCGGCGGCGCTGAAGGGCGCGAAGACGCCCGTGGCGGCGTTCGTCACCTGCGAGGAGGAGGGCAGCCGCTTCCCGGCCGCGCTGACCGGCGTGCGCGGGCTGCTGGGCGAGCTGGTGCCTTCGGCGCTCGCGGACCTGCGCGATCGTGACGGTGTGCGCTGGGCGGACGCGCTGGAGCGCGTGCGCGCGCGCGGCGGGGCCGCGCCCGCGCCCGCGGACGGCGCGCCCGTGCCGCGGCGCTTCCGCGCCGTGCGCGAGCTGGAGCTGCACATCGAGCAGGGCCCCGTGCTGGAAGCCGCGGGCGAAGCGCTCGGGATCGTGGACCGCATCGCCGGCTATCGCCGCATGCGCGCCGAGATCGCGGGCGAGCCGCGCCACGCCGGCACGACGCCCATGGACCGCCGCCGCGACGCGTTCGCCGCCGCGGCCGAGATGACGCTCGCGGCCGAAGCGCTCGCGCGCGAGACCGGCCCGCCCGCGGTCGCGACCGCGGGGTTCGCGCAGGTCGCGCCCGGGCTCTTCAACGTGGTGCCCGGCCGCTGCACGTTGGGGCTCGAGGTGCGGCACACCGACCCCGCCGGGCTCGACCGGCTCGCCGCCGCGCTCGGCGAACGCATCACCGCGATCGCCGCCCGGCGTGGCGTCGCGCTCGAGGTCGCGCTGGACGCCGGCGAAGCGCCGACGCCGCTTTCGACCGCGCTCGCCGCGGAAGCCGAGGCGATGGCGCGCGCGCGGGGCCTGAAGCACCGCGTCATGGCGAGCGGCGCGGGCCACGACACGATGGCATTCGCGCAGGCGGGCGCCGAGACGCTCATGCTGTTCGTCCCGAGCGTGGGCGGCGTGAGCCACGCGCCCGAGGAACACACCGACGCGGCCGCGCTCTGGACCGGCGTCGCCTTCGCGCGCGAGCTGCTCGGCGCGTGGGCGGGAGGCGCCGCGTGACGCTCGCGGAGCTGAACGCCGCTCCCACCGAAGAGGCCGCCGTCGCGCTCGAGCGCTGCTGCGGCGCGCGCGCGTGGGTCGCTGCCATGCTCGCTGCGCGGCCTTACGCCGACCGCGAGGCGCTGCACGCGCTCGCGGCGCGCACGTGGGACGCGCTTCCTGCCGAGGCGTGGGAGGAGGCGTTCGCGCACCATCCGCGCATCGGCGATCGCGACGCGCTGCGCGCGAAGTTCCGCACCACCGCCGCGTGGGCCGGCCGCGAGCAGCAGGGCGCCGCGGAGGCCGACGAGGCCACGCTCACCGCGCTGGCCGAGGGCAACGAGGCCTACACCGCGAAGTACGGGCGCACGTTCATCGTCTGCGCCACCGGCCGCTCGGCGGCCGAGATGCTCGCGATCCTGCGCGCGCGGATGGAGAACGCACCCGAGGAGGAGCTGCGCGCCGCCGCGGCGCAGCAGCTGATGATCACGCACCTGCGGCTGGACAAGCTGCTCGAGGAGGGCTCATGAGCGCCATCACCACCCACGTGCTGGATCTTTCCACCGGCCGTCCCGCCGCGGGCATCGGCGTCGCGCTCGCGCGGCGCGACGCGTCCGGTGCGTGGTCCGACGTGGCCACGCGGCAGACCGACGCCGACGGCCGCGTGAAGGACCTGCTCGCGCCGGGCACGCTGGCCGCCGGGCTCTGGCGGCTCGCGTTCGCGACCGGCGAGTACTTCGCGGCCTCCGGGACGCGCACGTTCCTGCCGCACGTCGTCATCACGTTCGAGGTGTTCGACGCCGCGCAGCACCATCACGTGCCGCTGCTGCTGAGCCCGTTCGGCTTCTCGACCTACCGCGGCAGCTGACCGCCGGGCACGCAGACGCCCCGCGCGGCGCACCGCGCGGGGCGTCGTCGTTTCGCGTCAGCCGCGAGCGCGCCGGCCCGCGAGGATCTTGACGAAGCTGCGCCCGCGCAGCTCCTCCAGCGTGAGACCCGTCTCCAGCGCCTCGGCCTCGGTGAGCGCGCCGCAGGCCATGCCGCGCAGGAAGAAGTTCAAGAGCCCCTGCCCGGTCGCCGCGTCGTCGAACACGTTGCCGAGCAGCGTCGCCTGCGCCGCCTTCTGGACGAACAGCCGCAGCCGCTCCGAGGCCTCGTCGCGGCCCTCGAGGAAGAACGCGATCACCGCCGCGTGCCGCGTGGGCAGCTGGCCGGGGTGCAGGTCCCAGCCCTGGTAGTAGGCCTCGCGCAGCGCGCGGCGCACCGCGTCATAGTGCGTCTTCCACGCGCCGTGCACGGCGGTGCGGTTCGCCTCCGCCTGCGCGGGCGTCAGAGCCCCGCCCGCCGGCGCGCGGTGCGGCGCGACCGGCATCACCGTCACCGCGCCGTCGGAGACCGTGACCCCGGTGCCCGCGAGCGCCACCTGCATCACCTGGCGCGCGAACGCACACGCGGGGTGCTCGGGATTCTGGTGCAGCGCGGTCACGTTGCACGACGCGGTGTAGTCGTAGACGCCCAGGTGCGCGCCCCGGCAACGGCCTTTCGCCGCGGCCACCAGGGCGCGCAGCGGCACGCGCCCGTCGGGCCCGATCACCGACTGCGGCGTCTCGACCATCAGCTCGCAGCGCAACGTGCCGGGGGCGAGGCCGTGCTCGCGCTCGAGCAGCTCGAAGAGCGCGACCAGCGTCTCGACCTGCTCGGGGATCGTCACCTTGGGCAGCGTGACCACGAAGTTCGCCGGCAGCCTGCCGCCGGATTTGCCGAGCAGCGTGGCGAGGTAGAGATCCAGCGTGCGGATGCCGCGCTCGCGCAGCTCCTCGGTGAAGGGCTTGATGCGGATGCCGAAGAAGGGCGAGAGCGTCCCGGCCGCCATCGCCGCGGCCGTGGCCTCGGCGTCGGCCACCGCGTGGCCGTCCTCCTCGGCGTCGGGGCGGTTGCCGTAGCCGTCCTCGAAATCGATCCGGAAGTCCTCGACCGCCTCGCGCTCCAGCTTCTCGCGCACGCGCGCGTACACCGCGAAGGCCGTGGCGGCCTGCGGCTCGGCGCGCCGCACGGCCGCGGCATCGGCCGCGAACCGGGCCTCGAGCCGGGCCCGTTCGGCCGGCACGCTGGGCAGCTTGTCCGCGCCGGGCAGCCCCAGCGCGCGCGCGAAGGTCGAGAAGTCGGGCGCATACTCCTCGAGCGAGCGCCGGGCGCCCGCGCCCAGCTTGGCGATCGTGTCCGCGCCGAACAGGTGAGCGCCGCCGTAGACCGTGTGCACGGGCTGGCGGTCGATCGGATCGCCGGGGTAGTCTGCGGCGAACGCGCGGTTGGCGGCGCCGAGGCGCGCCAGGACGTCGCGGGTGAGGTCGTCGGTGAGTCGCATCTTACGGCGGTCTCCTGGACGGTGCGGGTCGAACGGGCGCCGAATGTAGTCGGTTCCGGCCGGGCGCGCAGCAGCGAAGCGGCGCTCCCGGCGTCATCTCCCGGAGGATCATCGAGCATGTCACGGCAGGGGCTGGTGGGGAACCGGTCGCGGGTGGAGCGGAACTGGGCGCTGCTGACCATGGCCGGCATGGCCGACAGCGTGCTGCCCGACTGGCAGGAGACGACGGCGAAGATCCTCGCCGCGCCCGCCATGGGCGCGAAGTTCGCGCAGTACGACCTGGTGCTCACGCCGCGCGGCGGCACCGAGCAGGCGCTCGATCCCGCGATCGAGGCGTTCGTGTTCGTGCAGGAAGGCGAGATCAAGCTCGACCTGAACGGCATGGGCTACACGCTGACGCCAGGGGGATTCGCGTACATGCACCCGGGATCGAAGTTCGAGATCCACACCGGCGCGCAGGGCGCGCACCTGCTCTGGCTGCGCAAGCGCTACGTGCCGTGGGGGCCGAACCCGCCCCACGACGTGGTGGGCAACGAGCGCCAGATCGCGGGCGAGACGTACATGGGGATCGAGGGCGTGATCCTGAAGACGTTGCTGCCCGCAGAGCCCGCGTGGGACATGGCGATGAACATCTTCACGTTCCCGTCCGGCTCGTCGCTGCCCATCACCGAGACGCACGTGATGGAGCACGGGCTCGTGATGCTGCAGGGCCAGGGCGTCTACTACCTGGGCCGCGAGTGGATGGAAGTCGACGCGAGCGACTTCATCTGGATGGGCCCCTACGTGCCGCAGTCCTTCTACGCGACCGGCGCCGTGCCCGCGCGGTACCTCTACTACAAGGACGTGCACCGCGACGTGGAGTTGTAGGGGAGCGGGCATGAGGTGGCCATACGGGACTCGCGCGTGGCGGTGGGCCCTGGAGTCGAAGGCGCCCGCTCGTTACGGCCATGACCCGCGGACCGAGGGCGTTTCAGTGACGTGCGATTCATGTTGGGCCGACGTCCTGCTTTCCTGATCACCGTGAAGTGCGAGGCAGGTGAAATGCCAAAGCCCTCGAGCAAGTTGCACCGAGCAATCCGGAAGCTCTTCAATGGAATGCCGAACGCGCCCTACACGATCTCGTGGACTCGCTCGCACATGACCTACGAGGAGGACGGTGACCCTGGGATGGTCTTGATCGAGTCGGAGATGCTGATGGGTCCATTCGAACGCATCGTTCAAAGGGACGAGATCTCTTATGTCGATCGGGAGGGACGCCGAATGCCCATCGAGGCCAAGCTGCGCCAGCGTGCTGTTGAGCGAGTTGGCAAAGCGCTCAGCAGCCGGGGGATCCGATGGAAGGTGGATTTCATTCCCTGAGGCGAGCCGGAGCTCCGACTCCGCGTTCATGAAGTGGCGAGATTTCATCGAGGATGCGGCCGCCCCCTGTACAGGGGATCGAACCCCCATCCTCGGATCGCTTCTACTTGACAATGTGCGGTCAGATTTGACATTGTCGTCACGTTGACGGGTTCGCGCTCCGGAGCCCTGCAGGCCCTTGCGCCGCAGCGCTCGGGGCGACCGGGCCGGAAGCCCAGCGCGACTGCAACTGCCCGCCACGGGCCACCCGGCGCGCGCACACCGCCATACGATTTCACCCGCGGGCCGCTCGCGGGACGAGGCGGGGACTCGCCTTCGGGTGGGTCCCCGTTCTCCATGCGCGCGCGTTCGCACCGTGTGGCATCCTGCGCCGATGGCCCACCGCACCGCTGCGTCCGATCCCGTCGTTTCCCCGCTGCTCGCCGCGGCGCTCGCGCGCGCGCGCTCGCCGTTCCGCGAGGCGCCGCGCCGCATGGTGCTCGTCGACGTGAGCGGTCAGCGCGCCTACCTGCTCGAGGACGGCGAGGTCGCGGGCGAATGGCCGGTCTCCACGGCCGCCAACGGCATCGGCGGCGAGAGCGGCTCGTTCAAGACGCCGCCGGGCTGGCACCGCGTTCACCGCAAGGTGGGCGAGGGCGCCGAAGCGGGCACGGTGTTCACGAGCCGCGAACCCACGGGCGAGGTCTGGCGGGGCGAGACGCGCGACGACGACCTGATCCTGACGCGCATCCTGACGCTCGAAGGGCTCGAGGACGGCGTCAACCGCGGCCCCGGGCGCGACTCGCTCGAGCGCTACATCTACCTGCACGGTACCAACCACGAGGGCGCGCTCGGTCGGCCCGCCTCGCACGGCTGCGTGCGGCTCTCCAACGCCGACGTGCTCGCGCTCTTCGATCGCGTCGAGCCGGGCGATCCGGTCGTCGTCGTGGCGCCCGAGCCGGCGCCGATGCCGGATCCGCTCACGGCCACGGCGCGCTTCCACTACGCGGGCGTGGGCGGCAGCGGCATGAGCGCGCTCGCGCAGTTCCAGGCGATGCGCGGCGGGCGGGCGAGCGGCAGCGATCGCGGTTTCGATCGCGGCGAGCGGCCCGAGGCGCGCGCGCAGCTGGAGGCTCTGGGCGTGCAGGTGGTGCCGCAGGACGGCACCGGCGCGCGCGGCGACTGCGCGGCGGTGGTGGCGAGCACGGCGGTCGAGGACACGGTGCCGGACGTCGCCGAGGCGCGCCGCCACGGCCTGCCGATCGTGCACCGCTCCGAGCTGCTCGCGCACTGGGTGGGCGCGTTCCGCTCGCTCGCGATCGCGGGCACGAGCGGCAAGTCGACCGTGGTGGCGATGGTGTTCGAGATCCTGCGCGGCGCCGGGCGCGATCCGTCCGTCATCACGGGCGGCGACCTGGTCGCGCTGCAATCGGAAGGTCTCTGGGGCAACGCGTGGGCGGGCAAGTCCGACCTGCTCGTGGTCGAGGCCGACGAGAGCGACGGCTCGCTGGTGCGCTACGCGCCCGCGGTGGGCGTGGCGCTCAACCTGTCGCGCGACCACCGGCCGGAATCCGAAGTCGCGGGCATGTTCGCCACGCTGCGCGCGCGCACGCGCGAGGCGTTCGTCTGCGGCGAGGAGGACGCGCTGGGGGCGCTGCGCGACGGCGCGATCGTGTTCGGCTTCGGCGAGCGGGCCACGGTGCGCGGCACGGGGGTGGAGCTGGGTCCGAGCGCCAGCCGCTTCGCCGTCGACGGCGTCGCGTTCACGCTGCCGGTGCCGGGGCGGCACAACGTCGAGAACGCGCTCGCCGCGATCGCCACGTGCCGTGCGGTCGGCGTGCCGCTCGCCGAGATGGTGGCGCCGCTCGCGGGCTTCCGCGGCGTCTCGCGCCGCTTCCAGTCGCTGGGCGTCGCGCGCGGCGTCGAGGTGGTGGACGACTTCGCGCACAACCCGGCCAAGATCCGCGCCGCGCTCGCCACGGCGCGCCTGCGCGCGAAGCGCGTGCTCGCGATCTACCAGCCGCACGGCTACGGCCCGACGCGCTTCCTGCGCGAGGATCTCGTCGAGACCTTCGCCACCGAGCTGCGGCCCACCGACCGCGCGTGGCTGCTCGAGGTCTTCTACGCCGGCGGCACCGCCGTGCGCGACTTCTCCGCGGCCGATCTCGTCCGCGAGATGGTCGCGCGCGGCGCCGACGCCGAGTTCGCGCCCTCGCGCGAGTGGCTCGCCGCGCGGCTCGCCGAGGTGGCGCAGCCGGGCGATCTCGTGCTCGTGATGGGCGCGCGCGACCCGTCGCTCACGGCCTTCGCGAAGGACGTGCTGGCGACGCTGGGCTGAGACGTCAGTCAGCGCGCGTAGCGCTTGGCGACGTACTCGTCGAGCAGCGTCGCGAAATCGGCCGCGATCGTGTCGCCCTTCAAGGTGACGACGAGCTTGCCGTCCACGTAGACGGGCGCGCGCGGGTCCTCGCCCGTGCCGGGCAGCGAGATGCCAATGTCGGCGTGCTTGCTCTCGCCGGGGCCGTTCACGACGCAGCCCATCACGGCCACCTTCAGCTCCTCGACGCCGGGGTAGGTCGCGCGCCATGCGGCCATGCGCTGCTGCAGGTGCGCGGTGACCTGCGCGGCGAGCTCCTGGAAGAACGTGCTCGTGGTGCGGCCGCAGCCGGGACACGAGGTGACCTGCGGCGTGAAGTGGCGCAGGCCCAGCGACTGCAGCACCTGCTGGCAGACGCGCACCTCGTCCGCGCGGTCGCCGCCCGGCATGGGCGTCAGACTGGTGCGGATCGTGTCGCCGATGCCCTCGAACAGCAGCACCGAGAGCGCCGCCGTGGTGGCGACGATGCCCTTGGTGCCGAGCCCCGCCTCGGTGAGCCCCAGGTGCAGCGGGTAGTCGCAGCTCGCGGCGAGCGCGCGGTAGACCTGCACCAGGTCGCTCACGTCGCTCACCTTGGCCGAGAGCACGATCTGGTCGTGCTTCAGCCCGAAACGCTCCGCGAGCGCCGCCGAGCGCAGCGCGCTCTCGCGCATCGCCTCCAGCACCACCTCGCGATCGGGGAGCGGGCGCTCGCGTTTGGCGTTCTCGTCCATGAGCGAGGTGAGCAGGTTGCGGTCGAGCGAACCCCAGTTGACGCCGATCCGCACGGGCTTCCCGTTCGCGACCGCGACCTCGATCATCTTGCGGAAGTTCTCGTCGTGCTGGCTCGCCGAGCCCACGTTGCCCGGGTTGATCCGGTACTTGGCGAGCGCCTTCGCGCACTCGGGGTACTCGGTGAGCAGCAGGTGGCCGTTGTAGTGGAAGTCGCCCACGAGCGGCACGCGCACGCCCGCATCGTCCAATCGGCGCCGGATCTCGGGTACCGCCGCGGCCGCCTCGCGCGTGTTCACGGTGACGCGGACCAGCTCCGAGCCCGCGGCCGCGAGCAGCGCGGACTGCTCCGCGGTCGCCGCGGCGTCGGCGGTGTCGGTGTTGGTCATCGACTGCACGACGATCGGGTGACCGCCGCCGACGGGCACGCCGCCGATGCGGCAGGTGACGCTGGCGCGGCGCGGCCGGTGGCGCGTGTCCTCCATCTGGATCATGGGCATGGGGCGAAGCTAGGCCGGGGCGAGCGCAGCGTCAAACTCCGTTGCCGATACGGTTTGCGCGGCTCGGGAGCGCCCGGGCCTTGCCGCGCAAGCGCCTTTGGCTATAGTCCTGCGCAGAGGCGTTCCCGCGGCCTGGCGGCACTCGCCGGCCGAATCGCTTCGTGGGACGACGTCATCCAACCGCCCGCCTTGGCCCCGAGCCGAGCGAAAGTGAACGGGCGCACGTCCCGAATCCACTTCTCCCCGACCATGGAGGTCTCATGAAGTTCCGCGTTCTCGTTGCTGCACTGATGCTGGTTGCGATGGGTGCTATCGCCGCTCACGCGGCCGACGTCAAGGGCGAGTTCGGCCTGAACGCCGGCGTGGCGCTGCCGACCGGCGACCTGTCGGACGCCGCCGGCACCGGCTACTTCGGCGGTGGCACGTACACGTACCACGTGAACGAGATGTTCGGCGTGGGCGGTGACATCAATTACTACAAGTTCGGCAAGAAGGACGTCACGATCCTGAGCACGACGTCCAGCAGCGAAGCCAGCTTCGTGTCGTACGGCGTGCACGGCAAGTACTTCGTCAAGCTGAAGACGAACGAGATGCCGTACCTGAAGGTCGGCCTCGGCATGTATTCGACGTCCGTGAAGGGCACCACCACCGGCCTCGGCTCGGTCAAGGTCACGGACACGAACTTCGGCTTCAACGTGGGCGCGGGCGCCGACTGGAAGATCAACGACAAGACCACGTGGGGCGCCGAGGTGCTGTACCACAGCATCTCGAGCGACGGTGGCGACTCCGCGAACATGATCTCGGTCGCGCTGCGCTACGGCTGGCTGATGAACTAGTCGCTGCACGAACACGCGACGGCCTCCGGGGCGAGTCCCTGGAGGCCGTTCGTCCATCCGGAGGTGGCCATGCCGCTGAGCGACGAGATCGACGCACTGTTCGCCGCGATTCGTGCGGGTGACGTGGACGCGGTCGACCGCATGCTGCGCGCGCGCCCGGCGCTCGCCTCGGCGCGCAACGCCTCCCGGCATTCGGCGGTGACGTGGGCGTGCTACGCGCGGCAGCTGGCGGTACGCGACCGGCTGCTCGCCGAGCGGCCGGCGCTCGATCTCTTCGAGGCCGCCGCGGTGGGTGATGCCGCCGCCGTCCGCGCGCACCTGGCGCGCGATCCCCAGGCGGTGCGGGCGTTCTCGCACGACGGCTTCACCGCGCTCCACCTCGCCGCGTACTTCGCACACCCGGCGCTGGTCGCCGAGCTGCTCGCGGCGGGCGCCGAACCGGCGGCGGTCGCGACCAACGGCTCCGCGCTGCAGCCGCTCCACAGCGCGGCCGCGGCGCGCGACCTGGCCAGCGTCGCGGCGCTGCTCGAGCGCGGCGCGCCGCCCGACGCGCGCCAGGCGGGCGGCTACACGCCGCTCATGGCGGCGGCGCAGCAGGACGACCGCGCGCTCGCCGAGCAGCTGCTCGCAGCGGGCGCCGACCCCCACGCGCGCACCGACGACGGCCGCGCCGCGGCGGACGTCGCCGACGAACGCGGCCACCACGCGCTCGCGGCGTGGCTGCGCGAGCGCACGCGCCCGCGCTGACGCGCCGCACGGCCCCGCTCAGGCGGCGCGCTCGTCCTCGGCTTCGCGGCGCAGCGCCTCGGCGCACTCCTCGCACGCCGCTTCCGGCGTCGAGGGACCTGCGTGCGCTTCGAGGTACTCCTCGACCGTCTGCCACTCGTGCGGACCCGAGCGCACGCGCTGGCAGTAGGGGCAGAGCGGGATCGTCGGCGAGGCGGAGGGCGCGCCCGCGAGCGTCTTCTCCAGCGCCTCGACCTTGCGCGCGAGCCGCTCGCGCATCTCGAGCACGCGGGCTCCGGCGCGCACGCGCGCGAGCAGCTCGGGCACGCGGAAGGGCTTGGGCAGGTAGTCGTCGGCGCCTTCGTTGAGCGCGGTCAGCAGGTGCTCCTCGGTGGTGCCCGCGGTGACGACGATCATGTAGTAGCGGTCGCCATCCGGATGGTTGCGGATCTTGTGGCAGACGTCGACGCCCGACGCGCCCGGCATCTCCCAGTCCGTGACCACGAGCGAGGGCAGCGTGCCGCGGCGCAGCCGGTCGAGCAGCTGCAGGCCGCTCACCGCGGTGCTCACGACGTAGCCGTTCTCCTCGAGGATCGTCCCGATGATCTTGCGCATCGTGCGGTCGTCGTCCGCGACGATCACTTCGCGCGGGTTCGCCGTCTTCAGGGTCGGGTTCACGGTCGCCTCCGGTGGGTCTGCCGGCGTCGAGGGAACGCCACCGCGGCCGCCGACGGCGCGCCCCAGCGGGCCCGGCGTCGGCGAAGCGGGTCACGCCCGGAAGTATCGGAGCGCGGTCCGGACTCTTGAGGAGGCGGCCTCACGAGGCCGGGGCGACCCGCAGCGCGCGTGCGCGCCGCGTTTTCGCCGGCGGCGCTCAGACCGTGCTGCACTCCTCGGCGAGCTGCTCGGCCATCTCGCGCCACCAGCCCCAGCGCGGATCGGTCACGAGCGCGAGCGGCAGCGCCGGCCTTCGCTTGCGCACGTCGTCCGGATCCGTGACGTCGTGCGCGAGGCGGTCGGCGAGCGCAACGGCGCGCACGGCGTCGAGGCGTGGCGTCGCCTCGACGGGCATCCCGTGGTGGCCGTGCACGGCTTCCAGGATCACGCTCGGCAGGCCCCACATGCCGAGCAGGCAGGCGCCGATCGTGCCGTGGTGCGCGCCCAGCTGCTCGGCCTCGACCACGTGCAGTTCGCGGCCGCTGCGCAGTGCCTCGGCCTCGATCGCCTCGTAGCGCTTGGGCAGCCGCGAGAGCAGCACGAGCTTGCCCAGGTCGTGCAGCAGGCCCGCGGAGAACGCGTCGTCCAGCCACGGCGCCCGCGGTTCGAGGCCCGACGCGATGCGTGCCACGAGCGCCGAGTGCCGCTGGAACGCCTCGATCCGGCCCACCTCGGCGGGCGGCAGCGGGAAGCCGCCGTAGAGCTCGGCGTGGAGCACGAGGCTCCGCAGCAGCCGCGTGCCGAGGCGCGCGGCGGCGTCGGCGAGTCCCGACACGGCGCGGTCGCGGCCGAAGAACGCGCTGTTCGCCATGCGCAGCACCTGCGCGGCCAGCGCGGGGTCTTCCGACACCAGTTCGGCCAGTTCGATCACCGACACCGACGGATCGGCGAGGCGGCGCGTGAGCTCGGAGTAGACGCGCGGCACGGCGGGCAGCGGGCCCACGTCGCCGAGCAGCCGGCGCAACTCCGGGCCCGCGACCAGGTCACGCAGCAGCAGCGCGCGGCGCACGGCCTCGCTCAGCTCGCCGGGCGGCACCGAGCCCGGCAGCACGCGGTGCGCGATCCGCAGGCTGCGGAGCGTGGCATCGTTCGGGGCGTCGTCACCCAACGCGATCCGGATCGTCTCGGGTTCCTCGTCGCGGACCTGCATGAGCAGTGCGACGCCGTCCACGTCGGGAGGCGCGATCGCCGCGAGCACGGCGTCGGGACGCCACGACTGGAAGGCCGCGACGCCGGTCGCGGTGGTGCGCTCCAGCCGCACTTCCCATTCCCGCGCACGCTCCAGCAGCGTGCGCCGGTGCGCTTCGAGCACGCCGGCATCGGGATGGACACAGAGGATGCGCTTCATGACGATGTCCCCAGTTTCGGCCGCGAGGGAGTCCGGAACCGCCTGCCGGAAGTCCGGATGCCGGGAGGGAACCGGCCGAGAGCTGCTCCCACGAGTCTCGGACGCGCAGGAAAGGCCTTGATGCCGCGGCGGGGCCCGCGGCTTACGCGCGCGAATGCAGGGGATTCGGGCGGCGGTGCCGGTCGGTCACCGGGGCGCCCTCGGCGCGCAGGGCGTCGACACCCGCCTGCAGCCGCGCGTGCAGCTCCTGCAGCAGCTCCGCCCGCGCCGCGTCGGGATCGCCGCCCGCCGCCAGTGCCGCGCCCACGTCGAGCGGCTCGGGCACGCGCACGTGCACCGCACGCGGCGCCACGGCGATCGGGATCACGTTGTGGATCGCGTTCGCGAGTCCGCGCGTCACCAGCGAGGTGCGCGTGCGCTTGAGCGTCTCGGCCATCTGCTCCTGCGTGAGCGAGGGTTGGTCGTAGAGCGCCGGGTCGAACGACACGAGCCGCTGCAGTTCGCCGACCAGGGCGCGGTCGCGGCGCGCGCCCTCGGGATCGTCCTTCGCGCGGCGGCGGATCGCGCGCCGCACCTGGTGCTGCGCGCGCACGGGATCGGGGTCCAGCGCGCCGTGCGCCGCTTCGAGCCGCGCCACGATGGCCGCGCGGGCAGCCTGCTGCGCCGCGAAGTAGCCCGCGCCCTGCGGCTCGCGCGGCGCCTCGAGGCCGAGCCGAGCGCACTGGTGCAGCAGCACGTTCGCGAGCAGCTCGCCGAAGCGCGCCTCGACCGGCCCGCGCGTGGGCGGCAGCGCGAGCGCGCGTTCCACGTGCGCGATCTCGCGCGCGAGCGCCGGGCCCGCGTCACCGGTGAAGTGCAGCGACCAGTTGAGCGGCACCACGAACACGGGCCGCGTGCCGCCCGATTCGCGCACGCGCTTCGCGGTCTCCCACGCCATGTCGACGATGCCCGGCAGCAGTGCCGAGACGCGCTGCGCCTGCCACGTCGCGGTGCCCTCGGGGTGCAGCAGCACGCCGTGACCGCGCAGCGCCCACTCGACCGAGTAGGCCTTGCCGCCGCCACCGGGCGCATTGGAGATCAGGTTGTTCGCGAGCCAGAAGCGCTGCGTGAACGGCGAGCCGTTGACGATCTCGTACGACGCCCAGTGCGCCATGAGTGGCGAGACGAGCCGCGAGATCTCCTTGTCGATCAGCCAGTCGGTCATGAACTCGGGATGGTTGGGCCCGAGGAACGCCGCGGTGTCGCGGTTCACGGCCGCGCGCAGCCGCGCCAGGTCCGGCGCCGGGATCTCGAAGCGCGCGAGCCGCAGCAGCGCGCGCAGCATGAGATGGCGGTTGACCGGCCCGAGCGCGTGGATCAGTGCGGGCACGGGGCGCGGCTCGCGGTAGGCGAGCGGATCGAAGCGCGGTGCGGCCATGACAACGACTTTACGCCCCGGACGCCGCACGGGTCACGCGCCGCTTCTCCCGCGCTCGCGCGGCGCGGTATCCTTGATCGACTCGAGACTCGCGCGCGGTGCACTGCGCGCCGGAATCGCACCTGCATCCGGGACCCATGCCGATGACCGACAACACTCCGCACGACGACGGCCTGCGGGCGCGCGACGTGCTGACGATCGTGATCGCGGGCGCCGCACTGGGCGTCCTCTTCAACGTGCTTCAGCTCTCGGCCGACCCGAGCCGCGCGCTCACGTGGGTGAAGGGCGAGCGCAAGGTGGTGTCGCTCGAGCAGGTCTCGCCGGCGCCGCAGTCCACCGCGCCGGCGCCCGTCGCGGCGACGACGCCCGATCCGGCCCCCGCGCCGGCGCCCGCCACAACGGCGACGCCCGCGTCGCGCGACTCCGCGCACGCGAAGCCGGCGGCGCACGCGGCGAAGCCCGGCGCGACGCCCGCGGCGACCGCCCCGGCGACGACGCCCGCGACCGCCACCGCGCCGACGGCAACCGCGCCCGCCGCGGCCGACGTGCCCGTGATCCCGGATTCGCGCGACCCGATCCAGGCCGGCGTCGAGGTGGTCGGCAAACTGTACGCCGCCGGCGCGGCGCTGTTCGTGGACGCGCGCTCGGCCGAAGAGTTCGCCGAGGAGCACATCGCGGGCGCGACCAACCTGCCCTTCGACGACGTGTTCAAGAAGCCCGCGCTCGCCAAGTCGCTCGACCCCAGGGGCCGCCCGATCGTCGTCTACTGCGGCGGCGGCGACTGCGAGCTCTCGCGCAACCTCGCGTTCACGCTGCTCGACGCCGGGTACCATCGCGTGGTCGTGTTCACCGGCGGCCTGCCCGCGTGGAAGACGGCCGGCGAGCCGGTCCGCACGGGGGCGCAGCCATGAAGCCCGCGCTCGACTGGCTCGCGTCGCCCGCGGTGATGCGCATCACGCGCATCGCGATCGGTCTCGTGTTCGTGATCGCCGCGCTGGGCAAGATCGGCGACCTCAACTGGTTCGCGCAGGAACTGCACAACTACCGGCTCACGCCGTCCTGGAGTGAGCACGCACTGGCGATGACGATGCCGTGGATCGAGCTCGTCGCCGGCCTCGCGCTGGTGCTCGGCGTGCGCGCGCGCGCCGGCGCGGCGCTGGCGCTCGTGATGATGCTCGTGTTCACGGTCGCCGTGGCGGCCGCATGGGCACGCGGGCTGGACTTCCGCTGCGGCTGCTTCGGCAAGGTGGGGGCGAGCGCGATCGGCGCGAAGAAGTTCGCCGAGAACATCGGGCTGACCACGCTGGCCGCGCTGGCCGCGAGGCGCACGCGCACCTGAGCGGCGCGCGACTCGTCTCAGACGTGCAGCGCGCTCGCGAACGCCCGGTAGTGCTTCTCGCACACGGGGTGGACGACGCCCAGGTGGATGAACAGCGCGCGGCCGAGTTCGCGTGCCGCACCGTCCGCCCAGCGGCGCTGGCGGCGCAGCGCTTCGACGTCGGCCGCGAGCGCGGCGTCCCAGTCGCCCGCGCGGATCGCGGCCAGCGCCGCTGCGAACGGCTCGCGCGCCTCGCCCTCGGGCAGCATCCCTGCGCGCAGCAGCCAGCCCGCGAGGACGCGTAGCGCCTCGACCTTGTCCGCGTGCTCGTCACCGAGGGGCGCGAGCGTCGCGTGCACGCGCTCGGGCGCGCGGCGCAACAGCAACTCCGCGAGCGCGAGGCGCGTCGCCGCGTCGTGCGGCGCCGCCACGGTCTCGCGCTCGAGTGCGGCGATCGCGCCGTCGACGTCGCCCGCCTCGGCGAGCGCACGCGCCGCCGCGACGCGCGGCGATTCGGAGGCCGGCAGGCGCAGGTCGAGCCAGCGGCGGATCTCCGACTCGGGCAGGGCGCCCACGAACTCGTCGATCACCTCGCCGTCGCGGAAGAGCTTCACATTGGGAATGCTCATCACGCCGAACGAGGAGGCGAGTTCCGGGTACTCCTCGGTATTGACCTTCACGAGCGTCCAGCGATCACCGGACTGATTCGCGAGCCGCTCGAGCGTGGGCCCGAGCGTGCGGCAGGGTCCGCACCACGGTGCCCAGAAATCGACGAGGACGGGCGCGGTGCGACTGCGATCGAGGACTTCGGACCGGAAATCGGTGACGTCGTGCGTGGTGCTCATCGGGTGGACTCCTCGCCTGCGGGTTCACCCCGTGAGAGCCACGGGACTCGGCGGGGATTCCGGCGCGAATCGCCGCGGCCCCGGCGGGCCCGGCGCCAGCTCAGCCGTGGACCGAGCGGAGCCGCTCGAAGAACGTCGCGCTTTCGCGTACCAGGTCGGCGCCGTCCAGCGGCAGCACCGGGACGCGAGCCGGGTCGAAGTGTGGATCGCAGGCCCGCGCGGCCCCGAACCACGCGGCGGCTGCGGCGGCGTGGCCGTGCCGCCACTCGTAGTCGGCGCGGGCGAGCGCCGCGCGGGCACGCAGCAGGCTGGTCGAGGCGACCCAGGGATCCTCGCGCTCGGTCCACGGCCGGAAGCTGGGCGGCGCGGGTGCGGCGACGTAGGCGGTGTCCACCGCGAGCTGCCAGCAGAGGCCCAGCGGCACCTGCGGCCGCTCGCCCGCGAGCTCGGGGCCGACGCCGGCCGTGAGGCACACGGGGCGCGACGCGAGCGCGCGCTCGCGCAGGGCGGTGACGAACGCGAGCCAGCGTCGGCCCACTTGCGCGGCGTCGTATGTGCGGCCTTCCTCGTACGGACGCGCGGCCTCGAGGAATGCGTCGCACTCGCGCGCCGCCGGCGCCACCAGCGCGGGATCGCGGCGGCGCAGCGCGCGCACGTACCACGGGTGCTTGAGCAGGTGCGCGCCGATCACGGTGACGTCCGGGCGCACGTGCTCGATCGCCTGCAGCGCCAGCGATGGCGAGAGCGTGTAGTCCCACTGCGCGTCCATCAGCACCGCGCGCGCGGGAAGCGCGGCGAGCTGCTGGCGCGCGAAGTCCTCGGGCAGGTTCAGTCGCGACTCGTCGCACTCGCCGTGATGCAGCCACGCGTTGCCCGCCACCAGCGCCACGGCGAGGGCGATCGCCGCGCTCCTCGCGCCGCGGCGCCGCAACGCGAGCAGCGCGCACGCGACCCACGCGCCCGTCGCGATGCCGGCCGCGAGCAGGTAGGCGTCGATGTCGCGGATGCCGTAGCCGCAGGCGTAGAGCACGCACCCGCCGAAGAGCACCAGCGTGGCGAGCGCCACGCGGCGATCGCGGCGCCACGCGACGGCGAGTCCGGCGAGTGCCAGCGCCGCACCCGCCCACGCGAGATCGGCCGGGAGCCGGATCGCGACGTAGCGCGCCTGGCCGGCGAACTCGGCGGCGTCCGAGAACATCCACGAGCGGAACTCGCGCGCGCCGACGTGCGCGACGAATCGCGCGGCCGTCGTCGGCTCGCCCCAGTCGAGCGCCGGGTGCTGCGCCGTGCGCAGCGGCAGGTAGGCGTAGGTCCCGAGCGCCAGCACGCCCGCCACGACCGCCGCGGGCAGTTCGCGCACGCGCTCGCCGCGGCGGGGATCGAGCAGCAGCAGGATGGCGAGCGCGGGCACGAGCAGCACCGTCGTCAGGTGGTTCGTGAACGCGAGCCCGAGCGCGAGGCCCGCGAACGCGGCGGCCGCGGTCCCGCCCGTGCGCAGCCAGCGCGCCGCCGCGAGCAGCGCCAGCGGCGCGAGCAGGGCGTGCAGCGCGTAGACCTCCCAGCCGTTCGCCTGCTGCCACCACACCGAGCCCGAGGCCGTGACGAGCGCGCCGAGCAGCGCGAACGGCGCGCGCTCGGCCGGCGCCGCGCCGGGATCGGTGCGCCGCAGCCACTCGTCGTAGAGCGGTACCAGCACCGCCGCGCCCGCGGCCGTGAGCACCGCGGCCGCCCCGTTGAGCGCCAGCACCACGTGGCCCGGGGCGAGCCGCGCGAGGACGTTGCCGAGCAGCGTGAAGAGCGGATAGCCGGTCGGGTGTGCGATCCCGAGCGTCGCCGCCACGGCCGCGAGTTCGCCGCGGTCGATGAACCCGATGCCGCGGTTCATGGTCGCGAGGTACGCGGGCAACGTGAGCGCGAACGCGCCGAGCGTGGCGATCGCGACGGGGCGGGCGGGAGCAGTCCGGTCGGCCAGCATGCCGCGACGTTATCCGACGCGGGGCGCATTCGGCCAGAGACGCCCGTCGCGAAAACGAACCGGGGCACCCGCGCGTGCGCGGGCGCCCCGTGGGCCGGTCGCGTGCCCTAGCTGCGCACGAGCGGCTTGTAGCGGATCCGGTGCGGCGTGTCGGCCTCGGCGCCGAGCCGTTCGTGGCGCACCTTCTCGTAGTCCTGGTAGTTGCCCTCGAAGAAGGTGACCTGCGAATCGCCCTCGAACGCGAGGATGTGCGTCGCGATGCGGTCGAGGAACCAGCGGTCGTGCGAGATCACCACGGCGCAGCCGGCGAACGCGAGCAGCGCGTCTTCGAGCGCCCGCAACGTATCGACGTCGAGATCGTTGGTGGGCTCATCGAGCAGCAGCAGGTTGCCGCCGCTCTGCAGCAGCTTGGCCATGTGGAGCCGGTTGCGCTCGCCGCCCGAGAGGTCCTTCACGCGCTTCTGCTGGTCGGCGCCGCGGAAGTTGAACCACGACGCGTACGCGCGCGAGTTCACCTCGCGCTTGCCCAGCATGAGCAGGTCGTTGCCGCCGGAGATCTCCTCCCAGACGGTCTTCTCGCCCGCGAGCGATTCGCGGCTCTGGTCCACGTAGGCGATCTTCACCGTCTCGCCCACGCGCAGCGAGCCCGAATCCGGCTTCTCGGCGCCCACGAGCATGCGGAAGAGCGTCGTCTTGCCGGCGCCGTTGGGGCCGATCACGCCGACGATCCCGGCGGGCGGCAGCTTGAACGACAGATCGTCGATCAGCAGCGTGTCGCCGTAGCCCTTGCGCAGGTTCTGCGTCTCGATCACGACGTTGCCGAGGCGCGGTCCGGGCGGGATGTAGATCTCGATGTTCTCGATCCGCTCCGCACCCTCCTCGGCGAGCATCTTCTCGTACGCGGCGAGACGCGCCTTGCTCTTGGCCTGGCGTGCACGCGGCGCCATCTTGACCCACTCGAACTCGCGCTCGAGCGTCTTCTGGCGCGCGGACTCGGTCTTTTCTTCCTGCGCGAGCCGGTTCTTCTTCTGCTCGAGCCACGAGGTGTAGTTGCCTTCCCACGGAATGCCCGCACCGCGGTCGAGCTCGAGGATCCAGCCGGCGACGTTGTCGAGGAAGTAGCGGTCGTGCGTCACCGCGACGACCGTTCCCGTGTAGTCCTTGAGGAATCGCTCCAGCCAGTCGACGGATTCGGCGTCGAGGTGGTTCGTGGGCTCATCGAGCAGCAGCAGGTCGGGATGCGAGAGCAGCAGCCGGCAGAGCGCGACGCGGCGGCGCTCGCCACCCGACAGCGTCGTGACGGTCGACTCGCCGGGCGGGCAGCGGAGCGCGTCCATCGCGATCTCGATCTGCCGCTCGAGCTCCCACAGGTTGCCCGCGTCCATGGCGTCCTGGAGCTTGCCCTGCTCCTCGATCAGCTTGTTCATCTCGTCGTCTTCCATCGGCTCGGCGAAGCGCGCGGCGATCTCGTCCCAGCGGCGCTTGATCCGCATCTTCTCGCCGACGCCTTCGGCCACGTTCTCGAACACGGTCTTGGCCGGATCGAGCTTCGGCTCCTGCTCGAGATAGCCGACGGTGTAGCCCTTGCCGAGGAAGGCCTCGCCGATGAAGTCGGGATCGATGCCGGCCATGATCTTGAGCAGCGAGCTCTTGCCGGCGCCGTTCAGGCCCAGGACGCCGATCTTGGCGCCGTAGAAGAACGAGAGCCAGATCCCCTTGAGGATCTCGCGCTTGGGAGGGACCACCTTGCGGAGGTCCTTCATGGTGTAGATGAAATCGGGCATCGGTTTCCTTGCGAGCGGAAGGTGCCGCGGAGCCGCCCGAGGGGCGGTTCGACGACGGCGGACGGTCGGTGGACGGTCGTGAACGCGGCAGGATGACCGATCCCGCGCGATCGCTCAAGGCGGCCGGGAGCCCTGCCAGCGGCCCCTGGAAACGCGAAAGGCGGCGTTCCGGAGGGAGGGATCCCGGAAGCCGCCTCGCGATTCGCCCGGTCAGGCGAAGTGCGTCACGACACGACGGTGGCCTGCGAGCGCTGCGGCTTGCGGTCGCGCAGCAGCCACCACGCGAGCCACACGAGCGCGATCACCGGCGCCAGCGGCAGCAGCAGCGCGCCCACGCCGAGCACGCCGGCCAGCAGCATGAAGGGGAGCGCGATCAGCAGGCCGAGCAGGCGCAGCGACCAGCCGATGATGCGGAAGGGAAGAGCGATCACGAAACCCATGAAGCTCGCCACCGCGACCAGGACGCCGATCACCGTCATCGCGGCGAACGCGAGCGCACCGAACACGAGCAGCTCGATCACGTACGACCTCCGGAAAGGGACTGCCGACCGGGCTCGCGGGCGATGCCCGCGGCGCCGGGATTCCCGGCGCATGTCCCTTCTACGCGAACGCACCCGGCGGGGTTGCAGCGTGGCCGCTCGCGCCCTCCGGGGGCCGCTGCTAGAGTCGCTCCCGCAACTGCGTTTCGGACATCGGTTTCGGGAGGCTTCCCCATGGCAGCGACGCGGCTCACGGTGCACAACAATGGTTCGGTCCGGGTCGAGGGCGATTTCGAGCTCGTCGACCAGGACGGCAACGTCGTCCCGCTCGCGGGTGTCGAGCGGATCTCGCTCTGTCGCTGCGGGCAGTCCGAGAACAAGCCTTTCTGCGACGGCGCCCACAAGCGCTGCGGCTTCCAGTCGGTGATCGCCGCGAGCGAGTGCCGCCCGCCCGCGCCCAAGCCGAAGCCCGCTCCCTAGGAACCTGCGCGTGCGCCCGGGGCCCGTCGTCGTCGCCGTCGTCGCGATCGTGCTCGCGGCGATGTGCGCGCGGATGGGCATCTGGCAGCTCTCGCGCTGGAGCGAGAAGCGCCACCTCGCCGACGCGTACCGCGCCGCGCTCGCCGCGCCACCGGTGCCGCTGCCCGCGTCGCCCGGCGCGTGGGGTGGCGTCGGCGCCCGGCGCGTGATCGCGCGCGGCACCTACGACGCGCGCTGGCAGGTGACGCTGTGCGATCGCTGGCGCGGCGACAGTGCGGCCGTCGAGCTGCTCACGCCGATGCGGCTGCGCGGCGGAGCGCTGGTGCTCGTCGATCGCGGCGGCCTGCCGTCCACCGACGGCATCCACGCGCGGCTCCAGGACTACGGCGAGTCCGGCGAGGTGCAGATCACCGGGTTGCTCGAGCGCCTGCCCGAGCACGCGAAGGGCGCGGCATGGGAGCGCCTGCCCGACGAGGCGGCGGTCGTCTGGTCCGTGCGCGCGCTGGGCCTCGACTCGCTCACGGCGCATGCCCCGATGACGTTCGCACCGTGGCTGCTGCGCGCGCTGCCGGATCCGTCGGCGCCGCCTCTGCCCGAGCGCCTCACGCCCGAGCCGCCGCAGTCGCTGGGGCATCTCTCGTATGCGGTCCAGTGGTTCCTCTTCGCGGCCGCATTCCTCGCCGGCTGGCTGTTCGTGCTGCGCCGCGAGCGGGGGGCGAAGGGCGCCTGAGCCCGGCCACCGGCCGGGCGCCGCCGCCGTTCACCGACCCGCCGCCGCCGTTGGCCGAATGCCCCGCGCCGCGGCCGCGGGCGCGCCGTAACGTCCTGCAGGTCGAAGGGCTCCGCGCGGAACGCGGGCCCACCGGAGGAGACGATGAGGCGCTGGGACATCGAAGACGAGCACCGGGGCGGAGGGTTCTTCTGGGGCATCACGCTCATCCTGGTCGGCGTGGCGCTGATGCTCCAGGTCTCGGGGCGGCTGCCGTGGTTCGAGTGGGCCACGGGCTGGCCGGTGATCATGATCGTGCTGGGCGCGGCCAAGCTCGCGACGGCGCGCAGCGCGCGGGCGCTGGGTGGTGCCGTCACCATGCTGCTCGTCGGAGCGTGGCTGCTGGTCTCGCTGCACGGCTGGTACGGGCTCGACTGGCGGAAGAGCTGGCCGCTCTCGTTCGTCGCGATCGGCCTCGGCCAGCTGGTGCGGGCGGTGGCGTCGCGGTTCATGCCGGACCGCGTGCGCGTGATCGTGGAGGAGCGCGATGAACAGGTTTGACGTTCGCCGCCGCCACCGCCGCCGCGCGTGGCGCCACGCGGGCGTGGCGTGCCTCGGGCTCTGCGTCGCGTGGCTCGTGATCGAGAACGCCGTGTTGCTCGTGCTCGTGCTCGCGCTCGGCCCCGCGCCGGCCGCGGCTGCCGCGGCGCCGGTGCTGCGCGCGGCGCTCGCCATGATGACGCCGCTGTGGCTGCTGCCCGCCCTCTTCCTGGTCGCGGGTCTCGCGGCGGGGCGCGCCGCGCACCGTGCGCACGCCCTGCGGCGTTCGAACGGAGGTCCCGCATGATCGCCGATCGTCCGAACCGTTTTGGCACGCGCGCGCTGCTCGGGGTGCTGCTCGTGGTCTTCGGCGTCGCGTGGACGCTCGACAATCTCGGCTACTCGCAGCTGGCGTCGATCCTCGGCTGGTGGCCGGTCGTGATGCTCGCGTACGGCGTCGCCAAGGTCACGGGCCTGGGGCTCGGCCGAAACACGATCACGGGTTCGTTCTTCGTCCTGCTCGGCAGCGTGCTGCTCGCGAACCACCTCGGCTGGCTGCGGTTCGGCTGGGGGCTGTTCTGGCCCCTCTGCCTGATCTTCGCGGGCGTGAACGTGCTCGTGCGCCAGTCGCATCTCTCGGACGGGGCGCACGAGGGCGAGGGCGCGGAGGACTGGATCCGCGCATTCGCGCTGGTGGGTTCGGAGCGCCGGCGCAGCCAGAGCGGCGCGCTGCGCGGCGGCGAACTCTCCGCGGTGATGGGTGCGGTCAGCCTGGACCTGCGCGAGGCGAAGCCCGCGAGCGAGCGCGTGGTCGTCGACGCGTTCGTGATGTGGGGCGGGATCGAGATCGTGGTGCCGGAATCGTGGGCGGTCGAAGTCGAGTCCGCGGCGGTCCTCGGCGCGATCGACGACCAGCGCCGCGTACCGCCGGGCGTGACGCCGACCGCGACGCTGGTCGTGCGTGGCCTGGCGATGATGGGCGGCGTCACGATCACCGACACGCCGTCCATGCACCGGACGCACGTAGGCGTGCACGTGCGCGGCTCGCGCCGCCGCCGGCGCGAGGAGGTGCACGTCACGCGTGACGGCATCACCATCATCCGCACGCGCCGCGGCGGCCGCGACGAGGACGACGCCAGCGGCGGCTCGCCCGAGAGCGGTGGCGCGTCCCCGACGGACACGCACTGATCCATGCATCCGCTCTTCGGCCGCCGGTTCGGGCTCGCGCTCTACGCGCTCGCGTGGATCGCGGCCGGCATCCTGCTCGGCGAACTCGGCCGGCTCGCAGTGCCGCAGCCGCGGCCGTTCGCGTGGCTGCTCGCGGTGCCGCCGGCGGTCGTGCTCGGGATGTCGGTGCTCTCGGCGTGGTGGCTCTGCCGCGCGAATCCGCTCCAGGAGGGGCGCGTCGGCCGCGCGGTGTCGGTGCAGCTGCAGGCCGCCGCGGCGATGGCGGCCGCGTGGGCCGCGATCACCGGCGCGTGGGGCGTCGTGGTGCTGCGCGGGCTGCGGCACGACCCGGCGGCGCTCGCGGCGTTCGGGCGCGAGTGGCCGCTCGTGCCGCTCGCGCTCGGGCTGCTCGCGTGGCTCCTGTCGGCGATCGTGCACTACCTCGTGCTCGGCTTCGAGGCCACGCACGACGCCGAGACGCGCCTGCTGGAGGCCGAGGTCGCCGGCCGCGAGGCCGAACTGCGCGCACTGCGCGCGCAGCTCAACCCGCACTTCCTCTTCAACAGCCTCAACTCGATCAACGCCCTGGTCGGCAGCGACCCCGAGGGCGCGCGCCGCATGTGCGAGGGCCTCGGGGACTTCCTCCGGCGCACGCTCGCGCTGGGGGCGCGTGACGACGTGGCGCTCGCCGAGGAACTGGAGCTGGTCGATCGCTACCTGCAGATCGAGCAGGTGCGCTTCGGCGCGCGGCTGGCCGTCGAGCGCGTGATCTCGCCGCAGGCCGCGGCGTGCCGCGTCCCGCCACTGCTGCTGCAGCCGCTCGTGGAGAACGCGGTCAAGCACGGCGTGGCGGGATGCGTCGAAGGCGGTACGCTGCGGCTGGTGGCGGACGTGCGCGGTGGGGCGCTCGTGATCGCGATCGAGAACCCGGTCGATCCCGAGACCGTCACGCCGCGCGGCGCCGGCGTGGGGCTGGAGAACGTGCGCCGGCGGCTGGACGCGTTCGGGGCACGCGCGGCGCGGCTCGACGCGGTGCGCGAGGACGAGCGGTTCACGGTGACGCTGCGCGTGCCGGCGCGCACGGGGGAGGAGCAGGAGTGACGAGCGAGACGACGGTCCTGCGGGCGATGCTCGTGGACGACGAAGCCCCGGCGCGGGCGCTGCTGCGCGAGTACCTCGGGTCGCATCCGGACGTGACGATCGTCGCCGAGTGCGCGAACGGCTTCGAGGCCGTGAAGGCCGCCGCCGAGCACGCGCCCGATCTCGTGTTCCTCGACATCCAGATGCCCAAGCTCGACGGCTTCGAAGTGCTCGAGCTGCTCGAGCCGCGTCCGCATGTCGTCTTCTGCACGGCGTACGACGAGTACGCCCTCAAGGCATTCGAGGTGAACGCGGCCGACTACCTGCTCAAGCCCTTCGGGCGCGAGAGGCTCGCCGACGCGCTCACCCGCGTCCGCGAGCGCCGGCGCGCCGCGGGGACGCCGGCGGCCGCGGTCCCGTCGCCTGCGGCGCTCGCCGCCGCGGCCCGGCCGGAAGGCCGCTTCGCCGAGCGGCTGCTGGTGCGCGACGGCGCGA
This sequence comes from Candidatus Eiseniibacteriota bacterium, assembly GCA_044223005.1. Classification (GTDB taxonomy): domain Bacteria; phylum Eisenbacteria; class RBG-16-71-46; order RBG-16-71-46; family RBG-16-71-46; genus CAIXRL01. The sequence continues at coordinate 42,366 of JBGAML010000022.1, read as the reverse complement.
ACGTGCACGTGGTGACGCTCGATGCGCTCGATCTGCTCGAGGCCCAGGACGACTACGTCGCGGTGCACGCGGGCGGGAAGACATGGCTCAAGCACGCGACGCTGGCCGAGGTCGCGTCCGGTCTCGACCCGTCGCGCTTCGTGCGCGTGCACCGTTCATATGTGGTGCCCGTCGACCGCATCGCGCGCCTCGAGCTGTACGCCAAGGACAGCCGCGTCGCGATCCTGCGCGACGGCCGCGAACTCCCCGTGAGCCGCAGCGGCTACGCGCGCCTGCGCGAACTGATGTAGCGCGCGAGCGAGGGAGCCACTTCGCGCTCGTGCGTGCCCTCCACTCGCGGCACGGCGGCTGCAATGCCCGGCGCGTCCATCCCGCATTCATCGCCGATCGGCCGCAACGACGCGTTCCGAGGGGGCCGGGACTTTGCCCGGGCCTGTCGTGTTGACAGGTGATTCTGCCATCTCGTCGGAGCGGCGCGCGCGCGGCCACCACACTCACCCCTCACGGAGGTGCTTCATGAAGCGAGTCACCCGGGTCGTGTCGCTCGCGCTGCTCGCGCTCGTCGCCGTCGCGGCCGTCGCGTCGGCTGCCGACGCCAAGTGGATGGTGCGGCTGCGCGCGGTCGACCTGCTGATGTCGAACGTGTCCGACGCCGGCAGCGGCGCCCTCAACGCGACGCTGCTGCCCGAAGACGCCGTGTCCGTCAACGACAAGGTGATTCCGGACGTGAACGTGAGCTACTTCTTCACGCCGAACGTCTCCGCCGAACTCGTGCTGACCTATCCGCAGGAGCAGACGGTCACGGTCGAGAACGGTCCCCTGAAGGAGGAGATCGGCACGTTCAAGCACCTGCCGCCGACGCTGCTGCTCCAGTACCGCTTCCTGCCCACGGGCAAGGTGCAGCCGTACATCGGCGCGGGCGTCAACCTGACGCTGATCTCGAACGTCTCGCTGCACTCGACGCCGGGCGCCGCGGACCTCGACCTGAGCAGCAGCAGCGTCGGGCCGGCCGGCCAGATCGGCGCGGACTTCCCGATCCAGAAGAACTGGTACGCCAACATCGACGTGAAGAAGGTGTTCATCCACAGTGACGTCGAGATCGGTGGCAGCAAGGTCTCGCACGTGTCGCTCGACCCGTGGCTGATCGGCGCGGGCGTCGGCATCCGCTTCTAGTCGGCACGCGTACGGCCGCACGCGAACGGGGCCCAGGAGGGATCCCGGGCCCCGTTCCAATTCGCGCTGCACGACCGGCGCAACTGCCCGCGATGCGGCCAGATCCGCGGCCGCACTCCGGCCTGTCCGCTCCCGGGCCGATGTTCTATAGTGAAGCCCGTTCACCTCGGCCCCTGTGTGGCCGACCGTTCTCCCCGACGGCCCTGTGTGCCGTCGCATCCGGAAAGGACGCGTCATGAACGCACCCTCCCGTGATTTCTTCGGGGCACGCTCCGCGCTGCCCACGCCCGCCGGCAACGTCACGATCTACCGTCTCGACGCGCTGGCGAAGGCCCTCTCGATCTCGCTCGAGAAGCTGCCGTACTCGATCCGCGTCATGCTCGAGGCCGCGCTGCGCACCTGCGACGACTACCAGGTCACGCAGGACGACGTGAAGCGCCTCGCGCAGTGGTCGCCCACCGCGACCGAGCCCGTCGAGCTGCCGTTCAAGCCCGCGCGCGTGATCCTGCAGGACTTCACCGGCGTGCCGTGCGTCGTCGACCTCGCCGCCATGCGCGACGCGGTCAAGCGCCTCGGCGCCGACCCGAAGAAGATCAATCCGCTCGTGCCGGTCGATCTCGTGATCGACCATTCGGTGCAGGTCGACGTGTTCGGCAACGTCACCGCGCTCGAGCGCAACGCCGAGATCGAGTTCGAGCGCAACAAGGAACGCTACGAGTTCCTGCGCTGGGGCCAGAAGGCGTTCTCGAACTTCCGCGTGGTGCCCCCCGCGACGGGCATCGTGCACCAGGTGAACCTCGAGTACCTCGCGCGCGGCGTGCTGACCTCGCGCGCGGGCAGCGAGGTGGTCGCGTACCCGGACTCGCTGGTCGGGACCGACTCGCACACCACCATGATCAACGGGCTCGGCGTCGTCGGCTGGGGCGTCGGCGGCATCGAGGCCGAGGCCGTGATGCTCGGCCAGCCGCTCTACCTGCTCACGCCGCAGGTCGTCGGCTTCAAGTTCACGGGCCAGCTGCGCGACGGCGTCACCGCGACCGATCTCGTGCTCACCGTGACGCAGATGCTCCGCAAGAAGGGCGTCGTCGACAAGTTCGTGGAGTTCTACGGGCCCGGCCTCTCGGCGATGAGCCTGCCGGACCGCGCGACCATCGCGAACATGGCGCCCGAGTACGGCGCGACGATGGGCTTCTTCCCGGTCGACGCCGAGACGCTGCGCTACCTCGAGCGCACGGGCCGCGGCGAGGCCGCGCGCCTCACCGAGGCCTACTGCAAGGCGCAGGGCCTCTTCCGTACCGACGCCTCGCCGGATCCGGCGTTCACGGACACGCTCGAGCTGGATCTCGGCGATGTCGAGGCCTGCCTCGCGGGACCCAAGCGCCCGCAGGACCGCGTCACGCTGCGCGACATGCAGGGCAACTTCAAGAAGGGACTGGTCGCTCCGGTCAAGGAGCGCGGCTTCGGCCTCGGCGACGCCGACCTCGCGCGCACGGGCACGGTGAAGAACGGCACGACGAGCACGCTCGGCCATGGTGCCGTCGTGATCGCGGCGATCACCTCGTGCACGAACACCTCCAACCCGTCGGTGATGATCGGCGCCGGGCTGCTCGCGAAGAAGGCAGCGGCGAAAGGCCTGAAGTCCAAGCCGTTCGTGAAGACGTCGCTCGCGCCGGGCAGCAAGGTCGTGACCGAGTACCTCACCGCGTCGGGGACGCTGTCCTCGCTCGAAGCCCTCGGGTTCGACGTCGTGGGCTACGGATGTACGACGTGCATCGGCAACTCCGGCCCGCTGCCCGAAGCCGTGTCGAAGGCGGTGGAGGAGGGCAAGCTGGTCGCCGCCGCGGTGCTCTCGGGCAACCGCAACTTCGAAGGCCGCGTGCATCCGCACGTGCGTGCCAACTACCTCGCCTCGCCGCCGCTCGTGGTCGCGTACGCGCTCGCGGGCACGGTGGACATCGACTTCGAGACGCAGCCGCTCGGCACCGGATCGGACGGCAAGCCCGTCTACCTGCGTGACGTGTGGCCGTCGCAGCAGGAAGTCGCCGACGCGGTCGCGGCGAGCGTGAAGCCGGAGATGTTCGCCAAGAGCTACGGGAACGTGTTCGACGGCAACCCCAAGTGGAACGCGATCCCGGTGGGCGAAGGCGAGCTCTACGCGTGGGACGGCAAGTCCACGTACATCCATGAGCCGCCGTTCTTCCAGGGCCTCACCATGGATCCGAAGCCCGTCGGCGACATCCGCGGCGCGCGCGTGCTCGTGATGGTGGCCGACTCGGTGACGACCGACCACATCTCGCCGGCCGGCGACATCGCGCTGGCGAGCCCCGCGGGCAAGTTCCTCGCCGAGCGCGGCATCGAGAAGAAGGACTTCAACTCGTACGGCTCGCGCCGCGGCAACGACCTCGTGATGGTGCGCGGCACGTTCGCCAACATCCGGCTCAAGAACCTGCTGGTGCCCGGGAGCGAAGGCAACATCACGGTGCACTTCGGCAGCGGCGAGCAGATGCCCATCTACGACGCGAGCGAGCGCTACCAGAAGGCCGGCACGCCGCTCGTCGTGCTCGCGGGTAAGGAATACGGCACGGGCAGCTCGCGCGACTGGGCGGCCAAGGGCACGCTGCTGCTGGGCGTGAAGGCCGTGCTCGCCGAGAGCTTCGAGCGCATCCATCGCAGCAACCTGGTCGGCATGGGCATCCTGCCGCTCGTCTACGAACCCGGCCAGACCGCGGAATCGCTCGGGCTCACGGGCCGCGAGACGTTCGACATCACCGGCCTGGCCGGGGAGCTGAAGCCCCGCCAGAAGGTGAAGGTCCGCGCCGCGCGCGAGGACGGCTCGGTGGTGGAGTTCACCGCCATCGCCCGCCTCGACACGCCCGTGGACGTCGACTACTACCGGAACGGCGGCATCCTGCAGACGGTGCTGCGAAACCTGGCGAAGAGCTGAGAAGAGCCGTCACGCGAGCGGCCCGCGCCGGACGCCCGGCGCGGGCCGTTTCGCATCACGCACGAACCGGCGCGGCCAGCCATCGTGCCTCGTGGATCAAAGGAGTTCCCCCGATGGTTCGCACGTTCACCCGCGCGGCGGCACTGCTTGCCATCCTCGCCGGACTCATCGCACCGGGCGCCGCGTTCGCTGCGGCGCGCCGCACCGCGCCCGCCGACTCGACCGCGATCCGCGCGACGCTCGATTCGCTGAACGCCGCCTGCGCGCGGCGCGACAGTGTCGCCTTCGACGCACTCTTCGACGACGACGACCGCGTGCTCTTCGCGGGCTCGGACTCGGGCGAGGTGTTCCATGGCCGTGCAGGAGTACGGACCTTCCGCCGGTTCCTCTTCGCGATGCCCTTCACGTTCTCGTTCGATCTCGCCGCCGTGACACTGGGCGCCGACGGCGCCAGTGGCTGGGCCTACGTCGACGGGAACATGATCTACGCGAGGCCGGGCCGGCCGGCGACCCGCCGCCCGTACCGATTCTCGGTCGCGATGATCCGGCGCGGCCACACGTGGAAGTGGCAGATGTTCCACGGCGCGGTTCCCGGTGGGGAGTAGTCTCGTCGCGTGCGTCGGGGGGCGCCTTCCTGCAGGCGATCCGGCGATCGGGAGGAAGCATGGCACCGAGTGACGGCGATTCGTCGGCGCATGCGCCGCACCCAACCGTGACCGAGATCCTCGCCGCGATCCGCGCGCGTGGCGTGGAGGTTCCGCCGGGGCTCGTGAGCGTCGGCGAGATGGGCGACTCGGCCGAGCTGGCCCGAAAGCTCATCGGTCTCGTGCGCTCGGGTCGCAAGCGCGCGACCGCGGCGCTGGCATGGTCGTACGAGCACGATGGCGAGCGCCCGCCCGAACGCGGTCAGGTGGAGATCGTGGTCGATCACACGTGGGAGCCCGCGCTGCTCGTGCGATACACGTCGGTGGACGTGGTGCCGTTCCGAGACGTGACGGCGGAGTACGCGGCGATGGAAGGCGAGGGCGACCTCTCGCTCGAGCACTGGCGCCGTGGCCACTGGGCGTTCTTCTCGCGCGAGTGCGCGCGCATCGGGCGCGAGCCGGCGGAGGACATGCCGGTCGTCTGCGGCGTGTTCGAAGTGATCGCGGACGTGCCACCCGCGGGCGCGGACGCCTGACCGGCCGGCACGCACCGGCCGGTCGGGCGTCGCGAACTCACCGCACGTGCGCGATACGCGCGGTCGCGGTGCCGCGCGCGGTGACGAGCCGAGCGAGGTAGACGCCCGGCGCGAGGCCGTCCAGCGCCAGGTCGCGCGCGTGCGCGCCCGGGGGCAGCGCGCCCTGCGCCAGCGTCGCGACGCGTTCGCCGCGCAGCCCGAAGACCTCCAGCGTCACGTCGTCCGCCTGCGGCAGCGTGAATCGCAGCGTCGTGCGGCCGCCCGCGGGGTTGGGGCCCACGGCCAGTGCGAGCGTCGCGGGTGCGGCCGGCGGCGCGGCGTCCGTCGTGCCCGGGGTGCCGAACGCCGAGAAGTGGCGCGCGCGGATGTCGATGCTCGTCGTGGGGACGCCCGGGTCCTGCCAGACCAGCGTGTGGCTCGCGTCCTTGCCGGGCAGGAGTTCGCCGCCGTTGTAGCTCATGCTCATCTGGGTCTCGGAGACGCCGACGCCACCCGCCGGCAGCCACGGCACGCCGGCGCCGCTGAAATGCTGCGCCCAGATGCCGGGGTAGCCGCTCGTCACGATCCACGCACCGTTGGCGTCGTCGGGGCAGATCTCGAGGCCACCGCCGTTCAACCAGATCGTCGTGCCCGCCGGGACGCCGTTCACGCCCCACGCGGGCGTGCCGTCGGCGAGCATGCGCTGCAGGTATGCCGTGAAGACGGCGGCGGGCTGTCCGTCCCGCCACGCGAGGATCGCGCCGCCGGCGTTGTCGGAGCAGATCTGCGGCACGGACTTGCCGTACGCGTGCGTGGCGACCCAGCGCGACGAGGACCACACCGCGCCGTTGTCGCCGAACTTGCGCGCCACCAGCTTGGTGCCGTCACCGCTCCAGAAGACCGCGCCGTCGGTGGTGGTGGTGACGCCGATCCCCGGGGGAGACGTCGCCATCGGGACCGTCGTGATGGAGTCCCAGTGCGCCCACAGGCTGTTCGCGTTGCCGTCCACCCCGAATGCGCTGATCACGCCGTACGTGCGCCAGAACCCGAAGTACACGCCGCCGCCCGGACGTTCCGCCGCGACGAGTGTGCGGATCTCCCCACGCTCGGCGAGCGAATCGCCGCTTGCGCCCCACAGTCGCGCGCCGTTGCGGTCGAGTCGCTGGCCGTAGACGTTCGCCGCGATCGTGCCGCCGTTGTGCGTGTAGACGACGATGCCGCCGCCAGACTGGTCGCGGACGATGTTCGGGAGTTGCTGCGACACCTCGGCGAGGCTGATGCGCACGCCGCCGATGCCCCAGCGCGCCTGCCCGAAGCGGTCGATGCGCTGAGCCATGATCCGGTTCGTCGTCGTGCCGGAAGTGCGATACCAGGCGAGGATCACGCCGCCCGAATCGTCGGGGCAGGCGACGATCTTCGCCAGGCTGCCGGTCGTCGTGTCCGCGAGGATGCCGTTCGCCGCCCACTGGGCGTATCCGTCCGCGTCGAAACGCTGGGCGTAGATGTCGTACCGGGTACCGATCCGGCGGTCGATCCATGCCGCGATGAAGCCACCGGAGCCGTCGGGGACGATCGCCGGGGCGGTCTGGGCGCCAAGGGCGTTGCAGACCATGTTGTCGACGGTGGTGGTCGCCGACCACTGGGCCCGGGCGGTCCGGGGCGAGAGCGTGGCGGCGAGAAGCGATACGGCGAGGAGAAGGCCGGGGTGGCGCATGGTGGGGTCTCCCGAGGTTGGACGATCAAATCCATAACGTCGCCAGGGGGACAAAACGCACGCGCACGCCGATTCCCGGGGGGAGGGGGCATTGCGACGTGCTCCCGGGGCTCCGGGGCGAGCCTCCCGGGCCCCGGGCCCTCGGCGCCGGCGCCTGCGCCGGGGGCGATTCCCGGCGCGAGGCCGGCGGGCTTGACACCACCGCCCGGTTCGCCGAGAAGTCCAGCATGGGAGGAACGCTGACGTGAAGATCCGCGTCCTGGTCACCGGCGGCACGTTCGACAAGGAATACAACGAGCTCTCGGGCTCGCTGTTCTTCAAGGACACCCACCTGCGCGAGATGCTCAAGCTGGGGCGCAGCCAACTCGAGCTCGACGTCCGGGTGCTGATGATGATCGACAGCACCGAGATGACCGACGTCGATCGCGAGCTGATCCTGAAAAGCTGCTCCGACGCGGGCGAGGATCGGGTGGTGATCACGCACGGCACGGACACCATGACCGACACGGCCCGGTTCCTCGGCGAGCGCGTGAAGAACCAGACGATCGTGCTCACGGGTGCGATGGTGCCGTACACGTTCGGCAGCTCCGACGGGCTCTTCAACCTCGGCAGTGCACTCGCCTTCGCCCAGTCGCTCCCGCACGGCGTCTACGTGGCCATGAACGGCCGCGCGTTCCACTGGAACAACGTGCGCAAGAATCGCGCGACGGGCCGGTTCGAAGAGACCGGCGGCTGACCCCGGGCCGTCGCCGGGCACGGTGCGCCGGGCGCCCCGGTCGTTTACGCTTCCCGCATGACCACCCTGAAGGATGCGACCCCCGACGAACCTCGCGACGAGGCGCTGCGGGCGCGGCTGCTGGCCGCGACCGAGGCGCTCGAGCTCGCCGCCCGCAACCGCCGCACCCTCGCGCACCTCAGCGCCGACGAGCGCCAGCGCCTGATCCGCGCCGCCGGCGAGGTGTACCACCCCGATCCGGCCGCCCGGCGCAACCTGGTGAAGGAGACGCTCAAGCTCCGCCGCCAGGGCCGGATCGCGCGCGACGAGCGCATGCTGGAATCCACCGGCATCCGCGAGCTGCGGCGGGCGCCCGTGTTCCCGACCGTGACGCTCCTGCCGTCGCCGGCGTCGCTGGAGGGCGAGCGCACGGTGGATGTGGACGACGCGCCCGACTCGGCGGGCGAGGCCGTCCGCGAACAGAACTGCTACGTCTGCAAGCGCGACTACACCGAGGTGCACCACTTCTACGACCAGATGTGCCCGGAGTGCGCGGCGTTCAACTACGCCAAGCGCACCGAGCTCGCGGACCTGCGCGGCCGCGTGGCGCTCGTGACCGGAGCGCGGGTCAAGATCGGCTACCAGGCGGGCTTGAAGCTCCTGCGCTGCGGCGCGAAGCTGATCGTGAGCACGCGCTTCCCGCGCGACGCGGCCGCGCGGTACGCGGGCGAGCCCGACTTCGCCGAGTGGGCGGACCGGCTCGAGATCTACGGGCTCGACCTGCGGCACACGCCGAGCGTCGAGGCGTTCTGCCGGCTGCTGCTCGAGACCCAGCCGCGGCTCGATTTCATCGTCAACAACGCGTGCCAGACCGTGCGGCGGCCGCCGGAGTTCTACGCCCACATGATGGAGGGCGAGACGGGCGCGCTGCGCGACGCGGCGCCGGAGGTGCAGCGCGTGCTGGGCCGCTGGGCGGGCCTGCGCGGCTACCACCTGCTGCCGGAAGGGGGCACGGGCGAGGCCCCGGCGCTGCCGTCGCTCCCCGAACTCGCCGGACTCACGCACGCCGCCGAACTCTCGCAGCTGCGGTTGCTCGAGGAGGAGCGCGAGGCGCAGAAGCACCTGTTCCCGCAGGGCCGGCTCGACCAGGACCTGCAGCAGGTGGACCTGCGCGACCGCAATTCGTGGCGGATGCACATGGCCGAGGTGCCCACCGTGGAGCTGCTCGAGGTGCACCTCGTGAACGCGGTCGCGCCGTTCGTGCTGAACGCGCGGCTCAAGCCGCTCATGCTGCGCACTCCGGAGCGCGACAAGCACGTGGTCAACGTGTCCGCCGTCGAGGGCCAGTTCTACCGGCGCACCAAGACGACGCGGCACCCGCACACCAACATGGCCAAGGCGTCGCTCAACATGATGACGCGCACGGCCGCGGCCGACTACGTGCGCGACGGCATCCACATGAACGCCGTCGACACGGGCTGGGTGACCGACGAGGACCCGGCCGAGATCGCGGAGCGCAAGCGGCTCGAACACCGCTTTCACCCGCCGCTCGACATCGTCGACGGCGCGGCGCGGATCGTCGACCCGATCATCGCGGGCTGCAACACCGGTGAGCACCTGTGGGGCAAGTTCCTGAAGGACTATCGCCCCGTGGACTGGTGAGGCCGTGAGCGGCGACCCCGAGGACGAAAGGGACGACGGCGGCGCCCCGCACGAGCTCCCGATCGAGGACGCGCTCGACCTGCACTCGTTCCGGCCGCGCGACGTGCCGGACGTCGTGCGCGACTACCTCGACGCGGCGCGCGCGGCGGGCTTCCGCGAGGTACGGCTGATCCACGGCAAGGGGATCGGCGTCCAGCGCGAGCGCGTGCGTTCGCTGCTCGCGGCGCACCCGGAGGTGGAGTCGTACGCCGACGCACCGGCCGGACGCGGGCACTGGGGCGCGACGCTCGTGCGGCTGCGGCTCGCGGACTGAGACGCGGCCGGAGACGCGAACGCCCGCTCGCCGGAGCGAACGGGCGCCGCGGACGCCGCGGGGGATGCCGGCGTCGGGGGAGACCGCGGTCAGTACACCATCGTGCTCATCGTGATCTCGTTCCAGATCTGGTTCACGGTGCGGTTCATCTCGACGTGGCGGTCCGCGTAGTACGTGTGCAGCAGGTAGTGCGCCTTCTCGGAGTACGGCCGCTCGAGGTAGTCGCGGTAGAGCTTCTGTACCTGCGGGTTGTTGTGCGATTGGCGCACGGTCCGCGCCCGGTCGATGCCGAACAGCGTCTCGCGGCGCTTCATGGCGTGAGGCAGGTACGCCTTCTTGGACCGCAGCGTGCCGCCGCCGTCCACGCAGCCGCCGGGACAGGCCATGATCTCGATGAAGTCGAGATCGGCCTCGCCCGCGAGCACGGCCTCCACGATCTGGCGCGTGGGCTTGAGGCCGTGGCACATGGCCACCTTCACGGCGCCGATCGCGCCGCCCAGGTCCACGGTCGCCGTGCGCACGCCGTCGAAGCCGCGCAGCTGCTCGAGCTCCACGTGCTCGAGCTCGCGTCCGTTGACGGCGTGGTACATGGTGCGCACTGCCGCCTCCATGACGCCGCCCGTGGTGCCGAAGATGACGCCGGCGCCCGAGTAGTCGCTCATGTACGGGTTGTCGAACGTCGACGGCTCCAGCGCCCGCAGGTCGATGCCCTCGCGCCGCAGCAGCCGCACGAACTCGCGCGTCGTGAGCACGACGTCGACCTCGGGCACCTTGCCGTGCTGGAGCGCGGGCCGGACGGCCTCGTCCTTCTTGGCCGTGCAGGGCATCAGCGAGATCACCCGCACGTTCGCGGGGTCGATGCCCATCTTCTCGGGCAGGTAGGTCTTGGCGATGATCCCGAGCGTCTGCTGCGGCGACTTGGTCGACGACAGCATCGGCAGGATCTGCGGATAGTGGCGTTCGGCGAAGTTGATCCACGCCGGGCAGCACGACGTGAACGTGGGCCGGTGCCCTTCGTTCAGCCGCCGCAGGAGCTCGGTTCCTTCCTCCATGATCACGACGTCGGCGGCGAAGTTCGTGTCGAGCACGATGTCGGCGCCCAGCCGCCGCAGCGCGGCGATGATGTGGCCCTCGACGTTGGTGCCCGGCGTCATGCCGAACTCTTCGCCGAAGCCCACCCGCAGCGCCGGGGCGAACTGGAACACCGTGACCACGGACGGATCGTTGAGGTACTCGATCACGCGCTCGACCTCGTCGCGCTCGCCGAGCGCGCCGGTCGGGCAGACGAGCACGCACTGGCCGCAGGTGACGCAGGTCGAGTCGGCCTGCGAGAGCCCGTAGCGCAGGCCCACCGAGGTGTCCTGGCCCGTGCCCGCGACGACGAGCGCGTCCACGCCCTGACCGTCGCGGCAGATCGCGATGCAGCGCTGGCAGCGGATGCACTTGCTCATGTCGCGGATCAGCGCGGGGGAGGAGCGGTCGACGGGGCGCGCGGCCACGCGGGCCTCGTCGAAGAAGCGGTTCGTGCGCAGGCCCACGAACTGCGCGACGTCCTGCAGCTCGCAGTTGCCGTGGCGGATGCAGGTGGCGCAGTCCTGGTCGTGGTCCGCGAGCAGCAGCTCGACCTGCAGCCGCTGCATCTCGCGCACCTTGCGCGTGCGCGTGTGGATCGCCATGCCCTCCTGCATGGGCGTGTTGCACGCGGTGACGACCAGCGTGGCGTCGCGGCCCGGGATGTCGGCCTCGACGAGGCAGACGCGGCAGGTGCCGGGCGCATGGTCGATGTCGTCCATCTCGCACAGCGTGGGGATGTGCACGCCGTACCGGCGCGCGCACTGCAGAATGGTCTCGCCGGCGTGCGACTCGACGGCCACGCCGTTGAGGAGGGCGTGCACCGGAGCGGCCGGGTCGACGATCGTGACGAGTTCGCTCATGGCCTAGGCCGCTCCTTCCGGGATGGGCTGCGCGGTGACGACGGAGTAGACGCGGTAGCAGCGAAGGCAGCGCTTGGCCTCGTGGTAAGCCTCGGCGACGCCGATCGTCTGCTCGACCTCCTCGAACATGCCCTTGCGCACTTCCGGATCGAGTTCGGGATGGTGCACGCGGTACTGCGGCCGCACCGGGAACTCCACGCTGTCCGCGGCGAGCATGCGGTGCTCGTTGAGGAGCTTGCGCATGCGCGAGCGGGGCGAGAACCGCACCTGTCCCTCGCGGATCCAGTCGTCGATGCTGCGCGCCGCGTGCAGGCCGGCCGCCATCGCGTGGATCAGCGTGGACGGCCCGGTCGCGCAGTCGCCGCCCGCGAACACACCCGGCCGCGACGTGACGAGCGAGCCCGGGTCGGTGGCGAGGCAGTTCCAGCGATCGAAGTCGACGCCGTCCGGCTCGGCCAGCGCGCCCTGGCGCACCTGCTGCCCGATCGCGGCGATCAGGATCTCGCCGCGCAACTCGTGTTCGCTGCCCGCGACCGGCTTCACGTTGCGCCGGCCGCGCGCGTCGGGCTCGGTCTGCTCCATCGCCACCAGCTCGACGCCGGCCACGCGGCCGTTCTCGGCGAGGATCCGCGAGGGGTTGGTGAGGAAGTGGAAGACGATGCCTTCCTTCTCGGCCGCTTCGACCTCCTCGTGGTCGGCCGGCATGTCGTCGCGCGTGCGGCGGTAGACGACGTGCACCTCCGAGGCGCCCATGCGCAGGGCGGAGCGCGCGCAGTCCATCGCGACGTTGCCGCCGCCCACCACGATCACGCGCCCCGCGAGCGGCGTCTTCTGCAGGCCGGCGACGTGGTCGTGTACCTCGAGCAGGAACGCGATGCCGGCCTTGTAGCCGGGCATGTCGGGGTCTTCGTTCGCGACGCCGAGCAGCGAACCCTGCTGGCACCCGAGCGCGAGGAAGATCGCTCGGTAGCCGCGCGCGAACAGGTCGTCGACCGAGAAGTCGCGTCCGAGCGCCTGGCCGTAGAGCACGCGGCCGCCGAGCGCGGTGATGATGCCGGTCTCGGAGCGGAGCACGTCCTTCGGGAGGCGGTAGCTCGGGATCCCGATCGCCGCCATGCCGCCCGCGACCTCCATCGCCTCGAGCACGTCGACGTGGTAGCCGTGCAGCAGCAGGTGGTAGGCGCACGAGATGCCCGCGGGACCGGCGCCCACGACCGCGACGCGCATCTCCGGCCCGAGCGGGTCGGCGATCATGTCGCGCGTGAACGCGATGGCATTGGGGCCCTTCTGCTGATCGGCCACGTAGCGCTTGAGCGTCTTGATGCCGACCGCCTCGTCGACCAGGTTGCGGCGGCAGGCCATCTCGCAGAACCGCACGCAGACGCGGCCGCAGGTCGCGGCCATCGGGTACTTCTGCAGGATCACGCCCAGCGAGTGCGCGGGCTTGCCGTCGCGGATGTAGTCGATGTACCGCGGGACGTTGATCTTGGACGGACACGCCTCGATGCACGGCGCCGTCATGTACGTCATGCCGTACTGGATCGGCCCCGGGGCGTTCTCGGCCTCGGCTTCCAGCACGTCGCGGAAGTTCCGCACCGCCGCGAGCAGGGCGCGCGCGCAGGTCTGGCCGAGCCCGCAGAGCGACGTGGTCGTCATCTGTTCGGCGATGGCTTCCATGTCCGCGAGGCTCATCGTGCCGCGCTCGCCGCGGCGGATCGCGCCGAGCGCGTCGCGCAGGATCACGGTGCCGACGCGGCACGGGGTGCACTTGCCGCACGACTGCTCGGCCGCCTTCTCCAGGTAGCGCCAGAGCGCGTCGGTGAGGTTGGTGCGGCGATCGAACACGAAGAAGCCGCGATCGCCGAAGAAGGCGCGGATGCCGTTGCCGGCGTTGAACTCGTCGAATCCCTGCAGGCCTGCCAGTTCGGGGCCCGCCTCCGAGGCGGGGTCACGATGATCGTGCACCACCCCGTCCCACACTCCGTACACCACGTTGGCCATCGATCGGTCCCCACGGCCGCGAGGGCCGTGCACGGGAACGGCGACTGCTATGGATCAGGCACGAGCCGTTCGTACGATTCGCTTCCGGATGACGGGCTCGAGCCGTGCGGCAACGCGCCCGTCGGTGTCACGGCGCGGCGCCTCCCAGACGAGTGGCGTCGCACCACTCCGACATCGACGGTATCGGCGGCACGTTGCGCGCACAACGCGCGCTTCTCCGGTCGGATGAGAATTGTCCCGCACGCGTGAACGTTTCATGGCGGATTTCACGCCCACGTATCGTGCCTGTGCGGAATGCACGCGCGCCTCCGTGGAAGTGCGTACGCCGAAGGGCGCACTCGCGCGAGCGGCAACGCGACGGGGCGGCCCGTGTCGCGGACCGCCCCGTGCATGGATCGCCTCGCGTCAGCCGATGTGCTTGCCGCGCGGGGTGTAGTGCGTGTGCAGGAGTTCGTGGCTGCGATGCCCGCACGGACCGTCGGTGAAGAACTCCTGGTAGAGCTTCAGCACCGCCGGGTTCTCGTGCGACTTGCGCACGACGCAGTCCGCGTCCTCCGCGTAGATCGCCCGCGCCCGCGCCGCGCGGATCTCGGGCGATGTCGGGATGGGCTGGCCGCCACCGCCGAGACAGCCGCCGGGGCAGCCCATGAACTCGATGAAGTGGCACTCGGAGAACTTCCCGCCGGCCTGGATGTCCTCGAGCACCCGCCGCGCGTTCGCGGTGCCGTGCGCGACGGCGACCTTGAGCGTCTGGCCCTTCAGGAACTCGAAGCTGGGGATCAGGCTCTTCAGCATCGCGGGCACCTCGGCGACCTGCGGGACGGGCAGCTCCACGTAGCGCACGCCGTCGAACCCGCGGACGGGAACGATGTTCGCGTGCTCGAAGAGCTTCTCGACCTTGAGCCCGGTCACCAGCTCGATCACCGTGCGCAGCGCGGCCTCCATCACGCCGCCCGTCGCGCCGAAGATCACGCCCGAGCCCGTGGCCGTGCCGAACGGATCGTCGAAATCGCTCCGCGGCATGTCGGGCAGGTGGATGCCGGCCTCGTGGATCATCTGCGCCAGCTCGCGGGTCGTGAGGCCGTAGTCCACGTCCTTGAAGCCGCTGTCCGCCATCTCGGGCCGGTTGCACTCGAACTTCTTGGCCGAGCACGGCATCAGGGCGACCGTGACGATGTCCTTCGGGTCGATTCCGTTGCGCTGCGCGTAGTAGGTCTTGATCACCGCGCCGAACATCTGCTGCGGGCTCTTGGCGGACGACAGGTTCGGGATGTACTCGGGGTAGAAGTGCTCGAGGAACTTCACCCAGCCCGGCGAACAGCTCGTGAACTGCGGGAAGGCCGTCTTCTCGCCCTTCACCAGCGCCTTCTGCAGCCGGAGCAGCAGCTCGGTCCCTTCCTCGAGGATCGTGAGGTCGGCCGAGAAGTTGGTGTCGAACACCTTGTCGAACCCGGCGAGCTTGAGCGCGGTGTTGAGCTGGTACGTCATCGGCGTCCCGGGCTCGCAGCCGAAGCACTCACCGATCGCGGCGCGCGGACTCGGGGCGGTCTGGATCACGACGTGCTTCGTCGGATCGTCGATCGCCTGCCACACCTCGTCCGACGTGTCGTTGGCGTGCAGCGCGCCGGTGGGGCAGCGGTTGATGCACTGCCCGCAGTTGATGCAGACGACGTCGCCGAGCGCCTTGTCGAGGTAGGTCGAGATGCGGGTCTTGTCGCCGCGGCCGACGGCTTCGAGCACGCCGACCTCCTGCACGTCGATGCACGTGCGGACGCAGCGACGGCAGAGGATGCACTT
Organism: Candidatus Eiseniibacteriota bacterium; assembly: GCA_044223005.1. Taxonomy (GTDB): domain Bacteria; phylum Eisenbacteria; class RBG-16-71-46; order RBG-16-71-46; family RBG-16-71-46; genus CAIXRL01. Next base: position 26,954 of record JBGAML010000022.1, on the reverse strand, counting down.
GTCCATGTCGCGGATCACGGAGTAGCTCGACTCGTCCTTCTGGACCTGCGACGTGGTCACGTGCCCGAACCGGTAGAAGTCGACGCCGTACTCCTTGGCCAGCGACTGGAGCTCGCAGTTGTTGTTCCGCTTGCAGCTGTAGCACTCGCCGTAGTGCGTGGAGAGGAGCAGGTCGAGGATGTGGCGCCGCGCCTGGCGCACCTTGCGAGTGTGCGTGCGCACCTTGACCGAACCCGTCACCGGATATGCGCAGGCGGCCTGCAGCGCGCGCTGGCCCTCGACCTCGACCACGCAGACTCGGCAGACGCCGGCGACGCAGAGGTCGGGGTGATGGCACAGCGTCGGGATCCGCACGCCGACGTGCTTCGCGGCCTCGAGGATCGTGGTGCCCATGGGCACCTTCACCTCGTTGCCGTCGATCGTGACGGTGATCTGCCCGCCGATCATCTGCGACACGTCGCCCGTGACCGGGACCTTCTTCACCATCTGGCTGCTGGGAGCGCGCTGGGCTTCCGCGCCCGTCCTGATCTCGGAACTCATCGCGCACCTCCCACCGGCTCGGCCGTCCGGCCGAGGATCTCGTCCCGGAAATGCTTCACGATCGACACGAACGCGTTGGGGCTCGACTGCCCCAGGCCGCACTTGGACGCGAGCTGCATCGTCTCGCACAGCGCGAGCAGCTCCTTGAGGTAGGCGTTGGAGCACTCGCCGCGCTCGAGCATCTCGATCCCCTCGAGCAGCTTGGCGTTGCCCACGCGGCACGGCGTGCACTGGCCGCACGACTCCTCGACGAAGAACTCCATGAAGTTCTTCGCGACGTGAAGCATGTCGCGCCCGGGCCCGAGCACGATGACCGAGCCGCCGGTCGCGACGTCCTCGAACGCGATGCGGCGGTCGAACTCCGACGCCGGCACGCACGTGCCCGACGCGCCTCCGACCTGCACGGCCTTGGCGTTCGTGCCGCCGACGGCTTCGAGCAGCTCGCGCACGGTGAGGCCGAGCGGGAACTCGTAGACGCCCGGCTTGCTGCAGTCGCCCGAGATGCTGAACAGCTTGAAGCCGGCGGAGCGCTCGGACCCGATCGCCTTGAACCACGCCGCACCCTTGGCGAGGATCGCGGTGACCGATGCGAGCGTCTCGACGTTGTTCACGACCGTCGGTTGCCCGAGGTAGCCGGTGTCCACCGGGAACGGCGGCCGGTTGCGAGGCTCACCGCGGTGGCCTTCGAGCGACTCGATGAGCGCGGTCTCCTCGCCGCAGACGTAGGCCCCGGCGCCCATGCGGATCTCGATGTCGAACTCGAAGCCCGCGGTGCCGAGGATGTCGCGACCGAGCTGGTGCGCCTCGCGGCGCCGTGCCAGCACGCCGTCCAGATGCGCCCGCATGTAGCGGTACTCGCCGCGCAAGTAGAGGATGCCTTTCACGGCGCCGATCGCCCGGGCGGCGATCGTCATGCCTTCGAACACGAGGTCCGCGTATTCCAGCAGCAGCACGCGGTCCTTGAACGTGCCGGGCTCGCCTTCGTCGGCGTTGCACACGACGTACTTGTGCTGGCCGGCCTGCACGCGTGCGGCGGCCGCGAGGTTCCACTTGGTGCCGGTGGGGAAGCCCGCACCTCCGCGGCCGCGCAGGTTCGAGGCGGCCACTTCGGCGATCAGGTCTGCGCGGCTCTTCTTCAGCGCCGCGGCGAGACCCGCCCCCGGCGCGATGGTGTCGAACGTCAACGGCGTCCTGCGACTGTCGGTGGGATGCATGTCGTTCCTCCGCTCAGGCGTGCGCCGGCTGTGCGGCGTGGGCGCCGAACACCTTGCGGCAGTCTTCGAGGATCTCGTGGACCCGGTCGGGCGTGACCCGGGTGTAGACGCGGTCGTTCACGAGCAGGGCCGGGCCCTGGTCGCACATGCCGAGGCAGCTCGCCCACTCGAGGCTGAAGCGGCCGTCGGGAGTCGTCTCGCCGAACGCGATGCCGAGCTCGTTCTCGAGCTGGCGCGCGATGCGCGCCTTGCCGTCGAGGTCGCACGACAGCGTCTGGCAGAGGCGGATCTGGAATCGTCCCCGGGGTTCGTGGTCGAGGAACGCGTAGAAGGACACCACGCCGTAGACCTCGGCGGGGTGGATGCCGAGTTCGTCGGCGATCACCTGCATGGCGAAGTCCGACACGACGGCGTGGCGGGCCTGCACGTCCTGCAGGATGGGCATCAGCGACGCGCGCGCGCGGCCGTGCTTCGCCACGAGTGCGCGGATCTCGTCCTGCACCTGCTGCTGCTGGCTCACGAGCATGGGCGCCTCCTAGCGGCGAAGCAGCTCGCCGAGCGAGCGGAGCAGCTCCTCGGGCTTGACGGGTTTCTCGAAGAAGGCGTCGACGGGGACCAGTTCGCTGTCCCGGTCGAAGCTCATTCCGGTGACCTTGCCGACGCTCGTGAGCATGACGATCGGCAGCTTGACGCCGTTGCGGCGCAGTTCCTGCGCCATGGCGATGCCGTCGTCGGGCTGCTCCATCATGACGTCGAGGATCATGAGGTCGGGCTTGAAGGCCGTGATCGCCTTCATGCCGTCGGCGCGGCTGGCCGCCGTCTGGACCTCGTAGCCTTCCTTGCGGAGGAAGAGCGAGACGGCGTAGGTGATATCGGGGTCGTCGTCGACGACGAGAATGCGAGCCATGGACGTGCTCCCTGGGAGTGTTGCCTGGAGACGACGTCCCGCGCGCGTGGGGCGCGACGGCCGATCTCGGAACCGTGCTCATCTCGCGGCCGCAGGCCCGTGGAGTGCGGCACCACGGCCGGGCGAACGGGTACGGAAGGTGGGAAGGGTCGGTCACGCGGGACGCGCGACGGGAAGTTCAGGAAACGATCGATCTGCTCCTGCCGGCCCGCGCTGCGACCGGCGAATGGATGCGTGAGGATGCAACCCAACAGTGTGAAACCACGATGCGATTGTAGGCACCACGGGCGGGCGTCGCATCCGCGCGCCGCGCCGCCAGCATGCAAAACGTCACTCGGACCGCGATCCAAAGCCGCTCGCGCGAACCATCTCCACGGAGAACGTGGTGCCGCGATGTTCCTCGCTCGCGAACGTGACGCGGCCGCCGTAGCGCTCGACGAGCGCGCGCACGATCGACAACCCGAGCCCCGTGCCCGACTCCTCGACCTGGCGCGCGTTGCCCGCGCGGTAGAACTCCTGGAAGAGGTGCGGCTGCGCGGTCGTGGGGATGCCGATGCCGGTGTCGGCGATCGTGAGGCGCACGTGCGCGTCCTCGCCCGCGAGCGTCACGGTGACGCCGCCCTCGCGCGTGTACTTGACCGCGTTGCTCACGAGGTTGGCCACGATGCGCTCGAGATCGCCCGGGTCGCACCAGACTTCGAGCGGTTCCCCCGGTGACGACAGTGCGAGCGTGAGGTGTTTCTCGGTCGCGACGGCGCGGAACTGCTCCACGACCTCGGCGACGATGCCGCGCACGTCGCAGCGGCGCGGCTGCAGCGCGCCCATGTCGGCCTTGCCCGCGGCCAGCGCCAGCAGGTCGTCGATCAACATGTGCAGCGCGGCCAGCCGGCGCTGCGCGCGGCGCACGAGCTCTCCCTGTTCTCCCTGCAGCGGGCCGGCGTAGCCGTCGGCCAGCGTGGCGAGCAGGCTCTCGGTCACGCGCACGGGCGAACGCAGCTCGTGCGTCGTGGTGCGCAGGAAGCGCGACTTGTCGCGGTCGAGTTCGGCGAGCAGCCGGTAGGCCTTCGCATGCTCGATCGCCACGGCGCCGTGCGCCGCCACGGCCTGCAGGTAGGTGACGTCCTCGTGCGTGAACCGGTGTCCCGGCGCGCCGTACGCGCGCAGGACGCCGAGTGGGCCGGTGCGGCCGTGGATCGTGACGCTGAGCATGGACGCGATGCCCTCGTCGCGCACGCGCTCGGGCTTCCAGACGCGGTCGTCGCGCTCGACGTCGTCCACGTGCACGACGCCGGCGCGGAGCGTCTCCTGGTCCAGCCGCGAGCGCGCGAAGTCCTCGGGCACGTCCTCGAGGTAGCGCTCGGAGAGGCCGTGGGTGGCGGCGAACTCGACCTGGGCCCGCGCGAGGTCGATCAGCCGGATCGCGGCCGCACGGCACCCGAGCACGTGCGCCGCAGCCTCGACGATCGTGTCGAGCACGGCGTCGAGCTCGAGCGTGCTGGTGATCTCCTGCACGCTCTCGTAGAGGCCGCCGAGCTCGGTCTCGCGCCGCCGCAGCCGGCGCGCGATCGCCATGCAGGCATAGGCCATCATGTAGCAGGCGAGCGTGAAGAAGCCGACCGCGAAGCCCACGAAGAGCGGCTCGTGGTAGCGGGGCGGCAGGACCACGGCCACGTGCGGCAGCACCTCGAAGTACTCGAGCAGCGCCACGCCCGCGACCAGCAGTGGCGCGAGGCTCACGTAGAGGAAGCCAAGGTGGTGGGGCAGGAGCAGCGACGCGATCGTGATGTGGATCAGGAAGAAGACGATCGCCGGGCTCTCGGCGCCTCCCGAGAGCGAGATCAGCACCGCCATCGCGATCCAGTCGAGCAGGATCTGGATCCGCGCGATGGCCTGGTGCCAGCGCGGGTCGTCGACGCCGTGCCGGCGCATCGCACGCTGCACGGACCAGAGCACGAAGTTGTAGGCGAGGATGCCGCCGCCGGTCAGCGTCAGCGCCTCGGCCGGGATCGGCATGCGGAACGCGCTCGTCGCAAGCGGCGCCGCGAGTACCACGACACCGCCCACGAGCCAGCGCAGCGAGACCAGCCAGTCCAGGCTGTTCGCCAGCTCCTGCTCGACCAGCGTGAGCCGCGGGCGGCGCGCGGGCGCGACGGCGGCTCGGGATTCCGGTGCCATGGCGAGCGACGATCTCCCCGGATCGTGTCCGGACCCGCGCGCGAAGGGTCCGGTGAACGCGCGGGGTGTGCGGAGCGATCCTGCCACAGGCCCACCGCGACGGCGGGCGCGGAACGCCCCGCGTTCTCCGCGCGGGGCGCGGGGCCTCAGGCCGGCTCGGTCGCGACGGCGTTCTCGGCGGCGTCGCGCAGTACCACGGTCACGGTGGTGCCGTGGCCGGGCTCGCTCACGACGGCGACGCGGCCGTCGTAGAGCTGCGCCAGCTTGCGCACGATCGAGAGTCCCAGGCCGGTGCCCTCGATGTGCGCGGTGTCGGCGGTGCGGATGCGCACGAACTCGCCGAACAGCCGGGCGACCGCTTCGGCGGACATGCCGATGCCGGTGTCGGTGACCGCGATCTCGACGCGGCCGGCGCGGCGCACGATCGCCACCTCGACGCGTCCGCCCTCGCGGTTGTACTTGACCGCGTTGGAGACCAGGTTGTTGAGGATCATCTCGAGCTCGCCCGTGTCGGCGGTCATGGTGCCGGCGCCCTCGGCGCGGCAGTGCAGCTCGATCCCGCGCGCCGCGGCGGTGGCGCGCACGCCGTCGAGCGCGGCCTGCGCGCGTTCCGCGAGATCGACGGGGGCGAGGCTGCGTGTCTTCTGCCCGGACTCGATGCGCGTCAGGTCCAGCAGGTCGTGGATCATCTTGTCCATGCCCTCGAGCCGCGTGCGGCAACGCTTCAGTACGTCGTCGTAGTCGGCGAGCTGGTCGCCGAGCGCGTGCTGGCGCATGACGTCCACGTAGCTGGTCACCGCGGCGAGCGGCGACTTGAGCTCGTGCCCGAGCACGCGCACGAACTCGAATCGCACGTGCCGGCGTTCCTCGGCCAGCTGGCGCGCGCGCTTGGCGAGCAGCAGGTGTGCAGCGGTCTTGCGCAGCGTTGCCTTGAGTTCCTCGGGCGTGAACGGCTTGGCGAGAAAGTCGTAGGCGCCACGCTTGGTCGCGAGCACCGCGGTCTCGATCGAAGCGTACGCGGTGATCATGATCGTGAGCATGTCGAGCCGCATCGCCGCCAGCGCGTCGAGCACGTCGAGCCCGCTCATGCCGGGCATCTTGTGGTCGAGCAGCAGGATGTCCGGGGGCTGCCGGCGCACGATCTCGAGCGCGGCCTCGCCCGTCTCGGACTGTTCGACCTCGAGCGTGAACTCCTCGTCCACGTCGGGGACGCGCAGCGTGGTGCCGCCGAGGATGCGCGCCACGCCGTGGCGCATGCCGGGTTCGTCGTCGGTGACCAGGATGCGAAGCGTTTCCATGCGGGCTCTTTCGCGCCCGGGCCCGCCGCCTACCCGCTGCGCGGGAGCGTGACGGTGAACGTGGTGCCGGTGGGGCCGGCGGACGGATCCGCCTGCGACTCCACCCGGATGTCGCCCGAGTGCATCTTCACGATCCCGTAGGTGACCGCCAGTCCCAGGCCGGTGCCCACGCCGATCGGTTTGGTGGTGAAGAAGGGGTCGAAGATCCGCCCGAGGTTCTCGGGACGGATGCCGGTGCCGGTGTCGGCGACCGCGAACCAGACGCGGCCGTCGGCGTCGCCCGTGCGCAGGGTGATGGTGCCCTCGCCCGGAATCGCGGCGACGGCGTTGTTCACGAGGTTCGTGAGGACCTGGATCACCTGGTCGCGGTCGATCTCGGCGTGCGAATCCCGCATGCCGTGTTCGAGCTTCACCGCGATGCGGTCGGGGACCGGGAGGATGCGCAACGCGTGCTCGAGCAGCGCGTCCAGGTCCTCGGAGGTGCGCGCGAGCTTGTTCTGCCGCGCGAAGTGGAGCAGGCCCGAGACGATCCGCTTGCAGCGGTCCGCCTGCTCGGCGATCAGCGTGAGGTCCTCGTGCATGCGCGACTTGCGGTCGCACTCTTCGAGCAGGAGGTGCGAGTACATGAGCACCACGCCGAGCGGGTTGTTCACCTCGTGCGCGATGCCCGCCGCGAGCTGGCCCATGCTGGCCAGCTTCTCGGACTGCACCAGCGCTTCCTGGGCCTCGGCGAGTGCGCCGTGCGACGTCTCGACCTCGCGCAGGGCTCCACGCAGCTGGTCGATCGTGTTCGGCAGGCACATCTCGCACTCGGCGAGGTTGGCCTTGATCGCGATCGCGTGCTCGACGCACGTGTCGTAGCCGCAGGCGCCGCAGTTGAGCTCGTCGCGGCGCGAGAACTTGCCCATGCGGTGCATGATCGCTTCGATCTCGGAGCGATCGGGCGTGGGCAGGCGCTGGTCGGAGGCCGTGTAGCCGCGGCGGAGCGGCAGGTCGGCGAACTGGTCCATCGTTTCCTGCCAGCGGTCGCGGTCCAGCGCCTCCATGCGGCGGCCGACGTGTTCGCGCACGCGGCGCCGGCGATGGAACAGCGAACGGTCGCTGACCACGCCCGGGCCCGAAATGCAGCCCTCGCAGCAGAGCACCTCGAGCAGACGGGCGCCGAGGTCGCCCGAAGCGAACTCGCGGATCGCCTCGACCATGTGGCTGCGGCCCTGCGTCGCGACGACCTCGCCGGTCATCAGGTCCTCGGTCAGGTTCGAGGCTTGCAGGATGCCGCGGCTGATGGGGTAGAGACCACCGAGGCCGCCATGCGGCGGATCGAACTCGCCACGCGCGACCTGGCCCGGCTCGAGCCCGGCCTCGGCGAACATCTGGCGCAGCTCGGGGAAGAGGATCACCTCGTCGATCTCGCCCTCGGTCTCGGGATCGCTCGCCTCCATCTTCTTGGCGATGCACGGCCCGATGAACACGAGCTTCAGGTCCGGCCCGTGCAGCTGGTGCAGCGCGCGCGCCATGGCGACCATGGGCGAGACCACGGGCGCGAGCGCGCCGGTCATCTCGGGCACGTGCCGCTCGACGTAGCGCACGATCGCGGGGCAGGTGGTGGAGATGAAGCGCTGCTCGGGCTCGTCGCGGAAGAGCGCGGCGTACTCGCGCGAGACGAGGTCGGCGCCGAACGAGACCTCGACCACCTGCTCGAAGCCCAGCGCCCGGATCATGCCGACCAGCTCGCCGGCGTCCAGGTCCACGAACTCGGCGGGGAAGCTGGGGGCGACACAGGCGGCGACGCGCTGGCCGGAACGGAGCAGCGTCCACACTTCGTCGACGGTGCTGCGCAGGAGCTTGGCTTGCTGCGAGCAGACGCGCACGCAGTTGCCGCAGGCGATGCAGCGATCCCCGATCACCTTGGCCTGTCCCTCGGTGATCCGGATCGCCTTGACCGGGCACTCGCGCACGCACGTGTAGCACATGCGGCAACGCTCGGTGACCGTCGTGATGAACGACGAACCCACGTGATCCTCGCCCTTATCGCCACCCTGTCGCGACGTCACGTGCGCTCCGCGCGAGGCGCGATCGCGGACAGGTTCGTCCGCGCGGCGTCGTGCCGCGCGCACACGGAAGTGCGACGAAGAGAGCGTAGCACCCGCGACGTGCGCGCCACAGCCGCGCGCCGCACGCTTGACGCTGCGCTGACGCGGTCCGCGTTTCGCAACGCGTGGATCGCGGTCGCGAGGCCTGCCGGAATGCGTCGCGTCGTTCCTCGCCGGATAACGTCGGTGCACATCGCGCGCACGTGTCGCACGGCGGCGCGCATGCGTTCGGACCGCTCGCGGCGCGGGTGCGCACGATCCGCGCGCTCGCGCGCGTGCTCGCGACGGATGCGTGTGATGCGACGCATGTGGTGGTTCTCCTCCGGGGCCTCTGTTAGCGTATCGGCAGGCCGCGTGCGTGCATTCGGCCCCGAGTTCCGACACCGACTCCCACGCCGTTCGTGGGCTTTCATCCATGCCGTCCGCCCCGATCCTCGTCCGCAGCGCCCGCCGCGCCGCGCCTCCGCGCCGCCGTGCGAACCACCGCACCCTCCGCGGGCTCCGGACGATCCCCACGCCTCTTGCGGGCGGCGACTCCGAGGTTCCATGACGTTCCGCTCCTGGGCGCTCGCGCGCGCACTGGCGCTCGTGGGCACGCTGGCCGCGCTGCTCACGGCATCCACCGCGTTCGCGGCCGTGCTCTCGGGCCGCGTCGTCGATCACGCGACCGGCCACCCGATCGAGGGCACGCGTGTGCGGCTGCGCGAGAGCGGCCAGGCCGTGCGCACCGACGCCGACGGCCGCTTCACGTTCCGCTCGCTCGCCCCGGGCACGTGGACGGTGTCCGTGCACCACGTGGCCTACGCCGACGCCGACCGCACGGTGGCGATGACCGGCGACACGCCGCTCGTGTTCGAGCTCCGCCCGGCGCTCTATCGCCAGGGCGAGGTGGTGGTGCGCAGCGCCCGCTCGAGCGCGGACCTCCGAACGCTGCCGTACGCGGCGGTCACGCTGGGCGACGACGCGATGCGCGATCGCGCCGCGATCGGCGCGGCCGACGCCGCGGCGCATCTGCCGGGACTCGCGCTCGTGCGTGACGGCACGTGGGGCACGGGGCTCTCGATCCGCGGGCTGGGGAAGAACAGCGTGGTCGCGCTGGTGGACAACACGCGCATCGAGACCTCCACCGAACATGCGGGCACACTGCCGCTCGTCAACGTGCTCGACCTCGAGCGCATCGAGGTCATGAAGGGCGCCGGCTCGGTACTCTTCGGATCCGGCTCGCTCGGCGGTGCGGTGCAGATGGTGACGCGCCGCGCGGCGTTCTCGGACCACACGCGCGCCTCGCTCGAATGGAACGAGGCCGTGAGCAGCGTGGACGACGGCGTCTCGCACTGGGCGGCGATCGAGCACGCCGGCGACCGCCACGCGCTGCGCGTGAGCGGCGGGTTGCGGCGCGCGGCGGAGACCATGACGCCGCGCGGCGCCGTGCCGCACTCGCAGTGGCACGACGCGAGCGGCAACGCCTCGCTCGCCCTGCGCACGATCGGCCGCCAGACGCTGACCGCGCTCTGGCAGCGCATGCAGGCCGGGGACACCGGCATCCCGGGCGGCTCGCCGTTCGGCGCGACCGCCGCCGTGCGCTACACGCTCGCGCGCCGCGAGATGTTCGGGCTCGAGTACGTGCTGCCGAACCCCTCGTCGCGCGTGCCGCTCGTCACCGCGCGCGCCTCGCGCACCGCGATCGAGCGCGACGTCGAGCTGATCCAGTCGCCCGTCGTCACGGTGACGCCGCACGCGACGCACACCACGTGGAGCGGCGAGCTGGAAGCACGCCTCGCGCCGGCGCGAGGACACCTGCTCATCGTGGGCGCGGATCTCTGGCAGCGCACCATGGACAGCCACCGCGAACGCTGGCTCAAGGCGCTGCACCGCGAGTTCGTGGAACGCCCCGTACCGTTCGGCCGCTTCCTGTCGGGCGGCGGTTACCTGCAGGAGGAGTGGAACGTCGTGCCCGAGCGGGCGCGGGTGGTGATCGGCGGCCGCTACGACCGCAACCGCACGACCAACGACCGCACACTCAATCCCGAGGCGCTGTACGTGAACGGTGTCCCGCAGATCCCGGTGCCCGGACAGAGCGTGCTCTGGGACGCGCGCACGACCCACGACGCGTCGTGGAGCGCCAGCACGGGCCTGCACGTCGCGCTCGCGAAGCCGCTCTCGGCATCGGTGCTGCTCGCCACCGCGTTCCGCTCGCCGACGCTCGAGGAGCGCTTCCAGTACCTCGACCTCGGCAGCAGCCTGCACGTGGGCAATCCGGACCTGCAGCCCGAGCGCAGCGTGTCGCTGAACGTGGGCGCGCGGCTGGAGACCGAGCGTACGCGGCTGCAGCTGGACGCGTTCGGCAACCGGCTCACCAACCTGGTCGCCGAGACGCCGGGCACGTTCCAGTCGCGCGCGGCGTTCGTGAAGTCGAACATCGGACACGCGCGGCTCTACGGGTTCGAGGGAACGGCCGAGCAGCGGCTCGCGCGGCGACTGGTGGCGCGCGCGTCCGTCGCCTGCGTACGCGGCGAGGACACGAAGCTGCACGCCAACCTGCCGCAGGTCGCGCCGCTCACGGGCGAGGCCGAACTCGCGTGGGACGCACCCGGTTCGGGAACGCTCCGCGTGGTCGCCGACGCGCAGCACACGCAGGGCAACCCGGCCGCGGGGGAGAGCGCGACGGCCGGCTGGACCACGTGGGCCGTGCGCTTCGCGAGCGTGCCCGTCGCCGCGGGTGGCGGCTCGCTGCAGTTGCACGCGGGCGTCGAGAACGTGTTCGATCGCTCGTACCGGCTGCACCTGTCCACGCTGCGCGGCCTCGTGAAGGACGAGCCCGGGCAGGACTGGACGCTCTCGGCGACGTTCGGGTGGTGAGGGAGGCGGCATGAACTGGATCGCGCTCGCGTCCGTGTCGGCGGTGCTCTCGGCCGCCGCGGCGATCGCCCAGAAGAAGACGCTGCGCGGCCTGCACGCGCTCGAGTTCTCGTTCCTCGTCTCGCTCGTGATCCTGGCGTGCTCGGCGTGGGTGCCGTTCACGACGCCCGCGTTCGCGCTGAGCACCCGCGCGCTGGGCGTGCTGTGGGGCAAGAGCGTCCTCGGGGGCGTCGCGTTCCTGTTCGTGATGATGACGCTGGAGCGCAGCCCCATCAGCGGCGCCCTGCCGCTCATGGGGCTGACGCCCGCCGTCACCGCCGTGCTCGCGCAGTTGCTGATCGGCGAGCGTCTCCACGGCGGCGAGTGGATCGGGCTCGCGCTGATGGTCGCGGGTACGTGGGCGCTCGAGATGCGCGCCGGCGTCGCGGGCCCGCGCGCACTGGGCGAGGCGCTCTGGGCGCCGCGGCAGCGATGGATGATCGGGGCGCTGCTCCTGTTCGCGATCTCCTCGGTGGCGGACAAGCTCCTGGTCGGCGGTATGAAGGTGCCGCCCAACGTGGTGCTCTTCCACCAGCACGTCGTCTACGCGCTCGTGTTCGGCGCGGTGCTCGCGGTGCGCCGCACGCCGTGGGCGGCGCTGGGCCGTGGCGCGCGCGAGCAGTGGCCGCTGCTGGTGGCGATCGCGGTGCTGACGCTGGGGTACCGCTTCTTCCAGCTGCAGGCCACGCGCGTGGGACCGGTGGCACTGGTGCTCGCGGTCAAGCGCACGAGCATCGTGTACGCCTCGCTGTTCGGCGGGAAGCTCTTCGCCGAGGAACGGCTGGTGCCGCGCGTCGCGGGCGCCATGTTGATCGTGGCGGCCGGGTTCCTCTTCCTCGGGCGCGAGTAGCGCGTCACTCCGGGCGCCGCCGTTCGCCACCACGCGACAGCGGCGCTCGTGCATCGGGGAACGAGCGGGAATCGCGTCACGAATCTGTGATGCGGAGCGGGATGCGGCGTTGAACACACGTACCCCTGCCCTGGAGGATCCCCATGCGGACCATCCCCGCCGTCCTCGCCGCCCTGTCGCTCGCCGCATCCGCGGCGTTCGCCTCGCCGGCCGCGCACCATCCCGCTGCCGTCACGCCCGATTCCAGCTGGACCGCCGCCGCGCGCGCCGCGCTGCTGGCACGTGAATACGAGTTCACCGCCGCGGGCGAGGGCTGGACCGCGCCCAACCGCGCGCAGGACCTGCGCGTCGCGATCGATCGTGCGGGCGCTTCGCTCACCTCGCGCACGCGCGGTGATTCGGCCTTCTCGATCCGGCTCGCGTGGACCGCGCTCGGCCGCGGCGCGAACGTGGCCGCCGTGCCGGAGGGCCGCCTGCGGCACGAGAACGGTCGCGTGTGGTCCGACCGCGAGGCGCTGGACGCCACCGAGTGGTTCGCCAACGACCGCGCGGGCCTCGAGCAGGGCTTCGTGCTGCGCCGCGCCCCCGAGTCCGGCGCGCGGCGCGAACCGGTCGTACTGGCGCTCGACGCCTCCGGCGCAGGCGCGGTCGACGTCGCCGCCGACGGCCGCAGCGCCACCTTCCACGCGCCCGACGGGGCCACGGCGTTCTTCTACGCGCAGCTGCACGTGATCGACGCCGCGGGCGAGGACGTGCCGGCCGCCTTCGCGCGCACGGCGCGCGGTCTCGAGATCCGCGTCGACGATGCGGGCGCGGCCTACCCGCTCACCGTCGACCCGCTCGCGACCACGCCGCAGGCCACGCTGCAGGGCTCGCAGGCCGACATGCAGTTCGGCATGGCGCTGGCCACGGCCGGCGACGTGAACGGTGACGGCTACAGCGACGTGATCGTGGGCGCGTGGCAGTACGACCAGACCTTCGTCAACGAGGGCGCGGCGTTCGTCTACCTGGGCGGGCCCAACGGACTCTCGACCTCGCCGGCGTGGTTCCAGCGCGGCAACCAGCTCGGCGCCTGCTACGGGGTGTCGGTTTCGACCGCGGGCGACGTCAACAACGACGGCTACGACGACGTGCTCGTGGGCGCGTTCCTCTACGACGTCTCGTTCACGGACGAGGGTGCCGCGTTCGCCTACCTGGGCGGCTCGGGCGGCCTCTCGACCACGCCCACGTGGATCCGTGGCGGCGGACTCGCCAACGCCTACTTCGGCGACTGCGTCTCGACCGCGGGCGACGTCAACGGCGACGGCTTCGCCGACGTGATCGTGGGCGCGCCGCACTGGACCAACCCGACCGACCGCGAAGGCGCCGCGTTTCTGTTCGTGGGCGGTTCCATCCCGCCGCTGCAGAGCACGGCGACGTGGCAGTTCGAGTCGAACAGCCTCGCGCTCCAGTTCGGCTGGTCGGTGGGTTGCGCCGGCGACGTGAACGGCGACGGCTACGACGACGTCTTCATCGGCGCGCCGGCGGTGCCGACGCTGATCGGCTACACGTACGTGTTCCACGGCAGCGCCGCGTCGCCCTACCTGCCGACGCTCTCGCCCTCGTGGATCGAGACCGACGGCCAGATCTATTCCAAGTGGGGCTACACGGTCTGCGGCATCGGCGACATGAACGGCGACGGCTACTCGGACCTCTGCATCGGCGCGCCCAATTTCGCGGGTGGCCAGGCGTTCGAAGGCCGCATCGCGATCTACCATGGCAGCGGCAGCGGCCTCGACCACGCGCCCGCGCTGCTCGAATCCAACGTCGCGAACGCCTACTTCGGCAGCAGCGTCGCCACCGCGGGCGACGTGAACGGCGACGGCTACGCGGACCTGCTCGTGGGCGAGCCCGTGTTCGGCGGCCCCGGCACCGCGTTCGTCTACGGCGGTGGCCCCGGCGCGTTCAACGCATCGCCGATCTGGAGCGTCACGACCGCGGTCACGACCGACCTGTTCGCCAACGTGGTGGCCACCGCGGGCGACGTGAACGGCGACGGCTTCAGCGACGTGCTGGTCGGCGCCGGCTACTCGAACCTCAACGGCTCGACGCTCAAGTCCGGCGCGGCCTACTGCTACCTGGGCGGCTCGCAGGGCATCTCCACCACGGCGACGTGGAACGCGTACGGCCAGCTCGCGCAGGACGTGCTCGGCTGGTCCGTGTCCGGTGTCGGCGACGTGAACGGCGATGGCTACGGCGACGTGGCCGTCGGCGCGCCCGGCTGGGACGCGGGCTCGGCCGACGGCGGCGCGGTGTTCGTCTACTACGGCAACGCGACCGGCGTGGCGGCGAGTCCGTCGTGGCAGCGCCTGGGCGCGGTGGCGGGCGAGAACATGGGCGTGTGCGTCGCGCCCGCGGGCGACGTGAACAACGACGGCTACGGCGACCTGCTCGTCGCCTCGCACACGTGGAACAACATCGGCCGCGTGCAGATGTGGAAGGGCAACCTCGGTGGCCTGCCCGCGGGCAGCGCGATCTGGTCCGCCTCCGGCCCCGGGCCCACGAGCTACTTCGGCTACCGCTGCGGCTCGGCAGGTGACCTGAACGGCGACGGTCTCGGCGACATCTTCGTCAGCGCGTCGGGCTACGACGGCACGCTGACGGACCAGGGCTATGCGTGCGTCTACCTCGGCCAGGGCGGCACGCTTGCGGCGACGCCCGCGTGGTCGGACTCGGGTGGCCAGGCGGGCGCGCAGTTCGGCTCGTCGGTCGCGGGTGGTGGCGACGTGAACCGCGACGGCCTGAGCGACCTGGTGGTGGGCGCATCGGGCTGGGACAACGGCACCGACACCGACGCGGGCCGCGTCTCGCTCTACTACGGCATCGCCGACGGCAATCTCGCGGGCGAGAAGGGGCTCCGCCACGAGGTGGGCTGGACGCACACGGTGACGGGCCAGAACTCCGCGCTCTTCGGCGCCTCGACCGCGATGGCGGACGTGAACGGCGATGGCTTCTCCGACGTTCTGGTCGGTTTCAACGGCTGGGATTCGTCGATCGTCGATGCCGGCCGCGTCGAGGCCTTCTTCGGCGGCGCCTTCGGCCTGCCGGCGACGGCGTCGTGGGCCCACGACGGCGACGAAGCCTACGACGGCTACGGTGCCGCCATCTCCAGCGCGGGCGACGTGGACGACGACGGCTTCACCGACCTGCTGGTGGGCGCGGTCTTCCACGACGGCGCGGGTGGTCCCGACTGCGGGCGCGTCTACCTCTACCGCGGCGGCGCGGCCGGCCTCGCGGCCAACGCCTCGTGGACCGTGGACGGCCTCGCGCCCTACAGCAACGTCGGCCACATCGTGGCGCCTGCGGGCGACGTGAACGGTGACGGCTTCGCCGACGTGATGGTGGGCGAGCCGGGCTACGACGTGAGCTTCTTCGACTACCGCGCCGGGCATGCCGCGCTCTACCTCGGCAACCAGCAGGGCATCCCGCGGCAGATCTTCCAGTACCAGGCGTGCCCGAGCCTCTGCCTGCTCACGACCGTCAGTACGCTCGGCCGCGCGGCATCGCCCGGGATCTATGGCGAGCTGCGGCCGTGGACCGCGAAGGGTCGCGGCCGCGTGCGCATGCAGATGGAGCTCAAGGGTCGCAACCAGGTGATGAACGGCAGCGGCACGACGCTCACCGCGTGGGGGCTCGCCGATCTCGGTGCGCCATTCCCGATGGGTCTCGCAGCGAGCAGCGCCGCGGTGAACGATCCGTCGCACTGGCGCGCGCGGATCCTCTCCAAGTCGCCCTACTTCCCGCGCACGCCGTGGTTCTCGATGCCGGGCAACGGCGTCAACGAAGGCGACTTCCGCATGAACGGCCCCGTGCTCGCGGTGGAGCCCGCGGTCGACGCCGCGGAACTGGTCGCGCTCGCGCCCGGTGCGCCGAATCCCACGCGCGGCGGCAGCCGGCTCAGCTTCACGCTGCCGCACGGGGGCATGGCGCGGCTCACCGTGCAGGACGTGCAGGGCCGCCGCGTGCGCACGCTGGTCGACGGCTGGCGCCCCGCGGGTCCCCAGGAGCTGCTCTGGGACGGCAACGACGGCCAGGGCGTCCCCACGCCCGCGGGCGTCTACTTCGTCCGGCTCGAGGCCATGGGCCGAGAGGTCGGCACGCGCGTGACGCGCGTTCGCTGATCCCGACGCGGAAACGAAACGGCGCCGGGCCCCGCGTGGGGCCGGCGCCGTTTCACGTTCCGCGCGCTACGACGATTTCAGGCTCGCCGCCGCTTGCGCGATCCACTCGCGCGTCGATGCGGCGCCGTCGAAGCCTTCGCGCTTCACGAACCGGCCGGTGGTGGGCGAGAGCACGATCAGCGTCGGGAACGCGTAGATCTGGAAGCGCTGCTGCAGCGCCTCGATCTCGGGCGGGTTGGCGCCATTCTCCTTGTAGCGGTCCACGACCGAGACGGGCACGACCACCGCTTCGATCGCGCGCGCGTCGGCGGGATTCTCGAACATCTGGTGCTTCATCGCCTGGCAGGGCGGGCACCAGTCGGCGTTGAAGTCGTAGAGTACCGGCTTGCCCGTGCGCTTCGCCTCCGCCTCGGCGTCGGCGAGCGACGTCCAGCGCACGCCGCCGGCCGCCGCCGACTCGGTCGCGGTGCCGTGATGCACGGGCGAGACGTTCATGCCGCCGACCACGCGGCCCAGGATCAGCGCGACCGGGACGAGCAGCAGCCAGAGCCAGGGAGACGGGGCGCGACGCGGCGAGGGATTCGGGGCGGACATGCGAGCGACACTCCTGCGGCACGTGAGCGCGCGCGAGCGCGCGGACGGTGGTGCCCCGGAACGCCGGGGCGGGGGAACGCGGCCGTCAGGATAGCGCACGGCGCGGCGCGGTCCGAAGACCGGCCGCGCCGCGGTGGGTGACACTCCCGTGGAGCGCGGAAAGTGCCGCCTAGTAGCTGAAGTGGAACTGCAGGTAGCCCTGCCGCTCGGTGCGGACCTTCTCGCCCGCGATGTCGGTCTTCGCGACGGGCGAGATGACGCGGTACGAGGCGCGGATCTCGCCGAACGGAACGGGGAGGATCTCGCCTTCCAGCGACCAGCGATCGAACGAGCTCACGTCCTGGATCGACACCATCGAGCCGTCCGGGCGCGTGAACTCCGTGCCGTCACGGCTGGTCTCCAGGTGGTCGGCGCGCACGCGCAGGTTGAGCGCGCGGTTCACCGTCCAGTCGATCTCGCCGAAGCCCGCGAGCAGGTTGTTGTGCGCGCCGCGGATGTCCTTCTTCGCGAAGTCGTCGGTGCCCGCGCCCACTTCGCCGATGAACACCAGCCGCTTCCAGTGCGTGAGCGCGTACGTGCTCCAGCGCCGTGCGCGGCGGAAGGGGAACTTGGCGTTCTTCTCGTAGTCGTCGTGCACCGAGACCGCGGTCTGCACCCACGGCAGGTTGACGCCGAGCTTGGCGGTGGCGGTGTGCGCGAAGGGCTGCGGCCCGAAGACGTTGGAATTGCCGTTCGTGAACGCTGCGCGGCCGAAGACGCTGCCATGGTCGCCGCCGATCTCGACGCCCATGTCGGGGAAGCGAGGATCATAGGGCAGGAACGCGGGCCCGCCCGTGAGGTTCAGGTAGCCCTCGCGCGTGGCCACGGTGTGATCGTCCATGCGCAGGCCGAACGGCGTGCGGAAGCGGCCCGCCTTCAGGTAGCCGTCGAGCGGGAAGCCCGAGATCACGCCGAACGCGTCCTGCGCCAGCGTCGCGTCGTTGAAGGCGTCGCGGCTGTAGACGAGGGCCAGCCGCGGGTGCGGCTGGAACGACACGTAGAGCGCGTTCTCCATGTTGAAGAAGCCCGCGCGCTCGGCCGGCGACGAGGTGACGTTCGCGTTCGAGAGCAGCATGAATCGCTGGTCGAGGCCGAAGTAGACCGGCATCGATTCCGAGACGCGGTTCGTGAGCGCGAGGTCCTTCCAGGTGCCGGTCGTCTCGGGTTCGATCGTGTGACGATGGCTCGCGAAGGCGAAGCCGAAGTCGGTGCGCGGCCCACCGCCGTTGGGATCGAAGTGGCAGCTCTGGCACATGAGGCCCGTGCGCGCGGCGTAGAGCGGCAGGCCCTCGCCGCGGCGTGCGGTCCAGGGGAGCACCATCGAGCACAGCGCCAGCGCGACCAGCGCGCGAGCGATCGAACGCATGGATCCTCCGGCGGGACGGCATCCGGCCGTCCCGCGCGATCGGGTGAGTGAGGGGGTCAGCGAATCAGGGTGAGCGCGCGCGTCTGCATCAGGCCGGGCATCTCGAGCCGGGCGAGGTAACGCCCGGGCGCGGCGGTGCGGCCGGCAGCGGTGAGCCCGTTCCACGTGGCGTCGAACGTGCCGGCGGCGTGGTCGCCGTCGAGCACGGTCGCCACGCGACGGCCCTGCGCGTCGAGAATCGTCAGCGCGACCCGGCCCGGGCGCGCCATCGCGAGCCGGAAGCTGGACGAGCCCCGCGCCGGGTTCGGGAATGGCGGTCGCGCGAAGCCCTCGCCGCCGGCGGCGCCGGGCGCGACGCCGGCGGGATGGGGCTTCACCACCACGACGCCCTTCATGCCGAAGGTCTCGTGGATGCGGCAGAAGAAGGGATACACGCCGGCGGTGGGGAAGAAGAACGTGAACGAGCGCGCGAACGTCGAGCTGGCCGCGTCGAACATCAACCCCGCATTCGGGTCGAGCCCGCCGGTGCCGTCGGTGATCGTGTGCGAACCCACGACCCAGTTCCACTTCACGCCGTCGCCCTCGAACACGAACGCCGTGTCCTGCAGGCCGGTGGTGGCGTGCACGAACGTGAATCCCTGGACGAGGAAGGAATCCGTGACCGCGGCGTTCGCGCTCGCGCGCACCGCGGGGCGGTTCTCGGGGTGCGTGGCGAACCAGTCCACCATGCCCATGCGGTCCGGGCCGCCGGGCAGCGACGCCGCCTCCGCGACCTGGGTCGAGACGCATTCGATCGGGCCGGTCGCGCGGCGACGATGCACGTCGCCGGCCGTGATGCCGATCAGGACCACGAGGGCGAGCGCGAGGGCGCCGCCGATGGCGCCGCGGCGCCGGGAGCCGAACCGAACCAGCGGAACCAGTCGCATCGTGTCCTCCGGGAGCACGCCGGCGTGGGCACGCGCAGCGCCCGGCCGGCAGCGACGACCAGGGAGGGCCTGCGGGCCCGGCCGGTCGCGAGTGGGTCGGCCGCGAGGAGGCCCCTCGGCCGCGCATCCGATGGGGGAACTACTCGCGAAAGCCCCGGGTGTGACCCATTCTCGGCTCCGGCGGACGAAGGTCGGGTGCCCCGGTTCGTCCCGACTGGCCGAGGGGCCGGGCAGCCGCTAGTTTCCATCGGATTCCGGTGGGTCAACCCCTCGCCCGGGACCCACGCCGACGCGTCCCCCCCCCGTTCGAGTCCCCATGTCCCACCGATCCGTCTTCATCGGGTGTCTCGCCCTGCTCGCGATCGCCGTCGTGGGCTCCGCACCGCCTGCCTCCGCCGCGACCGGTCGCGCGGCGATCGAGGCGTCGCTCGCCGGGGTCGACACGCTGTACGCGCGTGGCCAGGTCGCGCGGGCGAACGCCCGGCTCGATTCGCTCGTGGCGGCGGCGCACGCGAACGGCGATCGCGCGCTCGAAAACGCGGCCACGGTCCGGCGCGCGAGCGCGTGGGTCTTCTTCCGCCGCTACGACGACGCCGTGCGCGACGCGCAGACCGCGATCTCCGCGGCGCGCGCGATGGGCGACACGCTCACGTGGGCGCGCGCGCTGCTCGTGATCGGCCGGGCGCACGCGTTCCGCTCGCGGTTCGCGGACGCCGCGCCGGTCTACCGCCAGCTGTTGCCGCTCGCACGCGCCCTGCGCCAGCCCGGGCTCGAGGGCAACGCGCGCCTCGGGCTCGCGTACCTCGACCTCCAGGCCGGCCGCTCGCGCGCCGCGGCCACCGGCTACCGCGCTGCCGTCGCGCTGCTCCAGCGTTCGCCCGAGCGAGCGAGCGAGTTCTCGGCGCGCGTCGGGCTGGCGCGTGCCCTCTACGTGCTCGACGACCTCGCGGGCGCGAAGGCGGCCTATCGCGAGGTGATCGCTCGCGCCCACGCGCTCGGCGATCTCTACGACGAGGCCGACGCGTGGAACAACCTCGGCGTGATCGAGTCCGAGCACGGCGATCCCGCGCACGCCGCGGCGTTCTGGAGCTACTCGCTCGCGCTCAACCGGCGCGCCGGCCGGCCGGTCCTGAGGCAGCTCGGCAACCTCGCCATCCTGCTCGTGAACCAGGGCCGCACGGAGGAGGCGGTGTCGCTGCTCGAGACCGAGCTCGCACGCCCCGCTTCGCCCGGTGACGCCGAGGCCCGCGACGAGCTGCGGACGCAGCTCGCGGTGGCGCGCCGCGCGCAATACCGCTACGCGGAAGCCGAGCAGATCCTGCGGGCGCAGCTGGCGCGCGCCGACTCGCTCGCCGCCGACGAGGTGGCGAACGCTCTGAACCAGCTCGGCCTCGTGCTCCTGGAGACCCGGCGCGCCGAGGAATGCCGGACGATGCTGCGCGAGGCGCCGGCTCGCTACCGGCTGCCCGAGAGCGGCGCGATCGTCGACGCGATGCGCATCGTGCGCGCGCGCGCCGAGAACAGCTGCGGGCATCCGGCCGAGGCGCTGGCGGCGCTCGCCGCGTTCGAGACCTCGATCGGCCGTCCCGGGCTGCGCGATCCCGCGCGGGTCACGGCCGAGGTCGAACGGGCGCGTGCCCGCCGCCAGCTGGGAGACCTCGACGGTGCGGCGCTCGCCGCCCGCGAAGGCGCGCGCGCGTGGGAACGCGCCCGCGCCGCCACGCGCAGCGCCGACTGGCTCGAGGTGATCGGCAACGGCTCGGGCTCGCTCTCGGTCGAGACCGCGCGAATCCTGCTCGATCCACGCCGCGGCGGCACCGAGTCCTCGCGCGCCGCCGACGCGTTCGACGCACTGCAGCGCTTCAAGGCGCGGGCGTTGCAGTTCCGGCTCTCGGCGCGCGATTCGGGGTCGGCGGGTTCCAGCGCCACGTTCGTCACGTCCGCGGAGCTGCGCGGGCGCGTGCTGCGGCCCGGCGAAGCGCTGATCGATTTCTACAGCTCGCGCAACGACACGACGCTGGCGTTCGTCGTGGACCGGAGCGGCGTCATCGCACACTGGATCGACGCCGATGGTCCGTTGCTCGAGCGGCTCGAACGCCTGCAGGCGCTCGTCCGCACGAGCGACTCCGGACCGGATCGTGCGGTGACGGAGGCCATCGGCCGCACGCTCGCGGGACCGGCGTACGAGCGGCTGTGCGCGTCGCGTCGCGTACTCGTGGTGCCGAGCTCGATGGTCGGGATCGTGCCCTTCGGCCTGCTCTTCCGGGCCGCGGGCGCGAACGATCACGAGACCGCCTACCTGCCCTCGGCCAATTGGCTCGCGCATCGGCGCGCGCGCGGTTCGGTGCAGGTGCGCGATGCGCGCGTCGTGCAGGTCGCGCGCTCCACCGGCCCCGCCGGGCGCGAACTGCCCGGCGTGCGGGAGGAGACGCGCTGGCTCGCGGCCCGCTTCGGCGCGCGCGGGATCGTGCACGGCGGCGACCGGCCGCTCGGCCAGGTGACGCCGTGGCTCGCGCGCGGGGACGTGCTGCACGTCGCCGCTCATGCCGACGTGCCGCGCGAGGATCCCTGGAGCTCGGCGCTGCTGCTGGGGAAGGGCGACAGCGACGAGGCCCAGCTCACCGCCCGCGACCTGGCCGGGCAGCCGCTGGCGGCGAAGCTCGTGGTGCTCACCTCGTGCAGCGGCACCGCCTACGGCAAGTTCGGCAACGAGGGCGCTTCCGGGCTGTCGACGGCGTTCCTCGCCGCCGGGGCGCCGGCGGTCGTGTCCTCGATCTGGCCGGTCGACGACCGGGGCGCCGCCGCGTTCTCGCGCGCGTTCTACCGCCAGCTGGAGCGCGGCCAGACGGTCGCGGCCGCCCTGAGCGCGGCCCGGCGCGAACTCGCGGCCGATCCCGGGACCCGCAGTCCGGCCGCCTGGGCGGCCTTCGTCCTCTGGGGCGATCCCGAGGCCCGGGTGACGGTTCGCCCGCGGGGCCCGGCCATCCTGCCGATCCTGCCGTGACTTAGCCGCCCCGGCGGGGGAAACCGCACCCGGGCATGCGGTAACATGAGCGGCATCATGCTCCCCGATGTGATTCCGGCCGGCCCCGCGCGTTCAATTCGATGACCGACCTCCGCAGCGACGAAGAACTCGTCCAACGGATCCAGTCGGCCGCCGGGTCGGACATGGCCCGGAAGGCGGCGTCGGAGTTGCTGAAGCGCTGGCGCGCGTCCATCTACGCCTGGTGCTGGCGGATGGTGCGCGATCGCGAGCTGGCCGAGGACCTCGCGCAGGACTGCCTGGTGCTCATCCATCGCGCGCTGCCGGGCTTCGAACCTCGCGCGCGCGTGTCGTCGTGGATGTTCGCGATCGTGCGGAATCGCTGCCTGTCCGAACTGCGGCGGAGCCGTCCGGTGCGCGTGGAGTGGGAAGAAGCCGAACGCGTCTCCGACGATGCGGAGACGCCGGAGGAACGAACCGAGCGGAAGTTCGACGAGGAGCGCGTGCTCGCCGCGATGCGCGACGTGCTCTCTCCGGAAGAACAGACGGCGCTCTGGTTGCGGGCCTACGAGGAGATGAGCATCGAAGACATCACGCGTGTCCTCGGCGTGCCCGGCATCTCGGGCGCACGAGGCATGCTGCAGACCGCGCGCCGCAAGCTGCGCGCGGCGCTGGACGGGTGACGGGAGGGCGCAGCGTGGACCGAACGGACTGCATCCCCATCGAGCAGCTGGCGGCGCTCGACTCGCTTCCCGCCGACGCGCCGGAACTCCGGCACGTCGCGCGGTGCCCGCGCTGCCGCGCGCGCCGTTCGGCGCTCGCCGAGTTCACGCGCCCCGAAGTGCTGCCCGCCGAAGCGCACGCGGCCGAGGCCGGCGCGCGGCTCGACGCGTTCATCGACGATCTCGTGGCACCGCAGCCCGCCCCGGCGCGCGCGTCGCGCCGCGGCCCGTTCGCCTGGCTCGCACCCGCGTGGCGCCCCGTGTTCGCGCTCGCGGTGCTCGCCGTGGTCGCGGGAGGCGTCTGGATGACGACGCGCTCGCCGGGCGTCAGCACGCTGCGCGGCGAGCCCGACCTGACGTTCACGCTCTCGCTGCCGCGGGCGATTCCCGAAGGCTGGACGCTCGAATGGCCCGCCCGCCCCGGCGCCGAGTCCTACGACGTGCTCTTCCTCGCGACCGACCTGCGCGAGATCGCCCGCATCCCGAACGTGAACGGCACGCATTTCGTCCTGCGACGCGACGCCCTGCCCGCCGGGCTGACGCTGGCCCCCGAGCAGTTCTGGCAGGTGATCGCGCGCAAGGATGGGGTGGAGATCTCCCGCTCCGCGCCCGCACCGCTCGCGCTGGACTGATCCGGGGGATTTCGCCCGGTCCCGCACGCCCGCCGGGCTTCCTGCGCGGCGAGGACGCAAGCGCCGGCGCCGCCGTTCCGCCGCCCGCCCGAGATCTCGGCGCACGGGCCCTCAAGTCGGCTCCCGCGTTTCCGAGACTCGAAGGCGCGGCACCCGGTCCATGGACGGCCACATGACCCGCCGCGTCCCGATCCGGGAGCGATTCATGACCGTCCTGCCCTCCGCGACGTCCTCCGCCCTGCAGGGCATCCGCTTCTCGCTCGAGCGGCTCGATCGCGCCGCGCGCGTGATCGCGGCTTCGGGGCTCGACGAGCCCACGGCCGATCCCGCCACGGATCCCGGGCCCGCCGCAGGCGTCGACGCACTCGACTTCACGGGCGCCGTGCTCGACATGATGCTCGCGCAGCGCGCGTTCAGCGCGAACGTGCGCGTATTCGAGACCGCCGACGCGATGACGCGCGAGGTGATCTCGCTCGCCGGGAACTGAGGCGCTCCGCGTCGAAACGCGAACGCGGCCGGGCGCCTCGCGCCCGGCCGCGTTCGCGTTCGCATGGGGCGGTCACTTCACCGCGGCCGCCGCCTGCTGGATCCACGCCTGCGCCTGGTCCGCGCCGCCGTAGCCTTCGACGCGCACGGCCTTGCCCGTCTGCGGGTTGATCACGATCAGCGTGGGGAACGCCTCGATCTTGAAGCGATCCTGCAGTTCCTGGATTGCGGCCGGGTTCTGGCCCTGCTCGCGTTTGCGGTCCACGATCGACACCGGCGAGACGCAGGCTTCGATCGTGCGCGCGATCGCCGGGTCCTCGAACGCCTCGTGCTTGAGGCGCTGGCACGGCGGGCACCAGTCGGCGTTGAAGTCGAACAGGATCGGCTTGCCCGTGCGGCGCGACTCGTCCATCGCTTCGCTCAGCCGCATCCAGCGCACGCCACCCGAGCCGCCCGATTCGCCCTCGGGCGGCGCGACGTCGCTGCTCGCCGAGAGCCCGGGGGCGCTGACCGGGCCGCCCTCGACGCCGCCTGCGGACGGCGCTGCGCCTTCCACGTGCGGGCGGATGCCCTCGAAGTTGGGCGTGGCCTGCACCGAGGCGTCCTGCGCCGTCGGCGCCGGGGCGGGCATGCCGCCGATCAGCTTGCCGGCGAAGAGCGCGGCGGGCACGAGCAGCAGCAGGCCCCACCACGGATTGAAAATGGGACCGCGCGAGTTCGACATGACGAAGACCTCCGTTCGCGACCAGAGCGCCACGGCGCCCGGCGCCGCGGTGTCCCCGGGCGGCCGAATGCGCGGACCGCGGGGGCCGGGGTTCGCGGGGTTATCGGCACGTCGCGGGTCGGCCTGCACCGGGCCGATCCGCGCCCGAAAAGCGGCGAAGCGGGCGGGGATCGCGCCCCCGCCCGCTCCACGTGCGTCCGGCCGGAGGTTACCGCAGCAGGACGATGCGGCCGTTGATCCCCTTGCCGTCGGCGTAGTCGATGCGGGCGAAGTAGACGCCGCGCGGCGCCGCGTTCCCGCCGTCGTCGCGGCCGTCCCAGCGCAGCGCATACTCCTGGCCGCCCGCGAACGTGCGGTCGGCGAGCGTGCGCACGAGCCGGCCCGAGACGTCGTAGAGCCGCACGCGCGCGCGGCCGTCGGCGGCGACGCCGAAGCGCACGGTCGCATCGCCCGAGCGCACGAGCGAGTTGCCGACGCGCATGTAGTCCGTGATCGCGCCCGCGGGACTCGGCCCGGGAACGTCCCCGCACCCGAATGGGAACGGACAGGCGACCCAGCCCCAGTTGTTGCAGAATCTGCCGAACACGTTCGTCGCGACCTTGTACGTGTACGCCAGGCGGCCGTAGTCCGTCGTGCAGAACCGGTTCCGCAGGTTGTACAGGTCGAAGCCGTCCACCAGCGAGATCCAGTTGTCCGAGCCGTTCGCCGGATGGTAGATCGACGCTGCATACGTCGTATGCGTTGGGCCTTCGTACCAGCTCGCGGCCGCGGTCAGCGGGAGCGACGGGTTGGCGGCAAGGACGTCGTTCGTGAAGCGGCAGGACAGCTGGACACCGTAGATGTCGGCCGCGGGCGTGATGACCGCCGACGAGTAGAGGTCGGTGCAGGTGCCGGCGGTATTGCCGGACAGCGCGCGGTACGACGCGTTGACCAGGTTGGTGCCCAGCCAGCTCGCCATCCACGTCGCGTGCGCCGGGTCCGCGGCCTCGGACTCCGCGAACCCGTGACCCGCCACGAACATGCCGCGCGGCTTCGGTGCGAGGCCGGCGTTCGTGCTGAGGAAGTCGGTCAGGATCGCGATGTCGTCCTCGGGCATCTCCAGGTCCAGGCGCGGTCCGACGATGCCCGAGTTGAGGTCGCCCGAGAGCAGCGTGATCCAGCGGTAGAACTGGCGCAGCATCGCCGGTGTCGGCGCGACGGCGGCGTCGTGACCCAGGAGCAGTCCATCGCCCTGCAGGATGATCCGGCCACCGAGGCGCGTCCCGACCGTGCTGCCGGACTCCGTTGCGCGGACGTCGTACTTGTCCCACGTCGTGCCCGGCTGGGCATTGCGGCCGTGGACGTACGCCTGCGTCGCGAGGTCCGGATTGGTGTGCACGTCGAGATTCACGCCGGCCGCCGCGTGCCAGCCGTTGTGCGCGCCGTATTTCCACGGCGCAGTGCCACCGACGGAGTCCAGGACGGATACCCACACGGCTTCGTCACCACGACGATCGTTGTAGTCCGCGTACAGCATGCAGGCCATGCCGGAGCCACCGAACTGCGTGTCCTTCCAGCGATCGGGCAGGATGCCGAACTGCTCCCAGCGATGCTGGTCCCAGTTGTCCTCGCTGGCCTGGTAGAGGATCTGCTCGGTGTCGGGATCCAGCGCGTAGCCGTCGAACTGGAAGATCTGCGACTTGCGGAAGAAGTACTGCACGTGCGCGCCAGGCGTCAGCAGGCCGTCCGGCAGGAGCTTCGTGCCTTCCTTCGTGGTGACCGCGCCGTCCCAGCCGGTCCGCGACTGCGGAACGGTGGTGACCCATGCCGGCGCGGAGCCGCACACGACGTTCGTGCTGTTGGTGAGGTTGATCGTCGTGTCGATCACGAAGCAACGGCCGTGCGGAATGCCGAGGAGCACGAACTTCGGGTCCTCCTCGTGGTACGTCGACTGGTAGGCGCCCGGACGCACCGGGAACGTCGAGGTGACGGGCGCTGCCGGAGCGGTCGGGAAGAAGTTCGTCTCCACCGTGTCGCAGCGCGCCGAGTTCCAGGTCAGCGGATCCCACCACGTGCCGCCGTGGTGCGTGCCTTTCGAGAACGGGCCCGGCACGCGCATGTACTCGGCCCAGAACGAGTGATCGTTCACGTCCGCCGTGTTCACGACGAGGCCCTGGTTGTCCGCACGCTGCAGCAGCACCATCGCAGCGTTCGGCGGGTACACGCGAGCCGGCGAGTTCACCAGGTTCTGGTAGTTGCCGACGCCGGGGAGGATGCGAAAGACGAGGTCGACGCGGACGTGCGTCGAGTTCGTGTCCGTGATGCCCAGCGCCGTCCGGTCGGGAGCGGCGACCACGATCGAGTCGGC
>JBGAML010000021.1:0-68787 GCA_044223005.1 Candidatus Eiseniibacteriota bacterium | reverse complement strand
CCACGCGGGCGAACTCGGCGGCTCTCGCCGCGGCGTCGGCGAGCCCGGGCCAGAACGCCGCCGGGCCGCCGCGCACGCCGCGCACCGGATCGGCGGCGAGGAGGCCCGTGACGAGCACCAGTTCGGCTTCGCGCAGCTCGTCGTCGATCGCGACCGCGCCGCCGTCGGCGAACGCTCCCGGCACGAAGGCGCAGGCTCGCGCCGGGTCGTGCGGCACCACCGGGGCGCCGAGCGTGTCGCGCCAGCGTCGCGCGAGCTCGCGCGCGCCGCCCAGCGGCGGCTCGAGGTCGGCGAGCAGCACGAACTGCCGGCCGCGCGGCACGCCGGCGCGTACGAGCGCGTCCATCAGCTCCGACAGCGCGACCAGGTCGCGCTCCCCGCCGCGGCCGTCGGCGACGATCGCGGTGACGGCGGCCGCGGGCACGCGGCGGCCCAGCGGTCCGCCCAGCGGGGCCGCGAGCGCGCGGCGCACCTCGGCGCGGAAGGCCACTACCCTCTTCCGGCGCGCTCCGCCAGCGCGGCGCGCAGCAGTTCCTGCACGACCTGTGGCACGGCCTGTCCCCCGCTCGCCTTCATCACCTGCCCCGTGAGGAAGCCCAGCGTCTTCGCCTCGCCCGCGAGGTACTGCGCGACGGGCATGGGATTGGCGGCGAGCACCTGCTCGACCAGCGGCCGCAGTTCGTCCGCCGAACCCTGCACCCGCACGCCGTGCCGCTCGAGCAGCGCGCCGACGTCGCCGTCCTCGTCGCACATCCACGCGAACACCTGCTTGGCGACCGGCCCCGGCAGCTCCTTCGCCGCGACGCGGCGCAGGAAGTCCGCCATGCGCGGCGCCGGCACCTGCGCCGTCCACCGCGCGGGATCCCACGCGCGCTCCTTCAGCACGCGCAGCACCTCGGTCATGATCCAGTTGCTCGCGAGCTTGGCGTCGGCGACTTCCGCGCAGGCCTCGAAGTAGTCGGCCAGCTCGCGCGGATCGGACAGCACCGCCGCGTCGTACGCGGGCAGCCCGTACTGCAACGCGAAGCGCGCCTCGCGCGCCCACGGCAACTCCGGGAGCGCCGCGCGCGCCGCCGCGATCCGCGCCGCCGGCACCCGCAGCACCGGCAGGTCGGGGTCCGGGAAGTAGCGGTAGTCGTGCGCGTGCTCCTTCGTGCGCATCACCGCGAGCTTGTCGTGGTCGGCATCGTAGAGCAGCGTCGCCTGGACGATCCGCTCGCCGCGCGTGAGCAGCTTCTCCTGCCGCGCGATCTCGGCGGTGACGCCCTTCTCCACACCCTTGATCGAGTTCAGGTTCTTGATCTCGCACTTGGTGCCGAGTTCCGCCTGGCCCACCGGCCGCAGGCTGACGTTGGCGTCGCAGCGCAGCTGCCCCTTCTCCATGTCGCCGTCGGAGACGCCGAGCGCGCGCACGAGCCGGCGCAGTTCGGTCAGGAACGCCGAACACTCCGCGGGCGTGCGCAGCACGGGCTCGGTCACGAGCTCCAGCAGCGGCGTCCCGGCGCGGTTGAAATCGACGCGCGACAGGCTGCGGTCGCCGTGCCGTTCCGGGTGGAACGACTTGCCGGCATCCTCCTCGCAGTGGATGCGCGTCAGTTCGAACGTGCGCGTCGCACCGTCGATCGGCACCGGCAGCACGCCGCCCTCGCAGAGGGGCCGGTCGTACTGGGTGATCTGGTAGTTCTTGGGCATGTCCGGGTAGAAGTAGTTCTTGCGCGCGAACACGCTCTCCTCGCGCAGCGTGCAGCCCAGCGCCAGGCCGAGCCGCAGCGCGAACTCGATCGCCGTGTCGTTCACCCGCGGCAGCGCGCCGGGCAGCCCGAGGCAGACCGGGCACACGTTGGTGTTGGGATCGGCGCCGAACTCGACCGGGCACGCGCAGAACATCTTGGTGCGCGTGCGCAGCTGGATGTGGCATTCCAGTCCGATGACTACTTCGTAGGCCATGCGAACTCCGTCTCGTGCTCGCGCGACAGCCGCGCGGTGTCGCCATCCACCTCGAGCGCCCGGCCCGCGCGCAGCAGGGCCGGCTCCGAGTCCTCGGGGCCGAGCAGCTGCACCGCCACCGGCAGCTTCGAGGGCGCGAGACCCATCGGCACCGTGAGCCCGGGGATGCCGGCGAGGTTGGCGCCGATCGTGAACACGTCGCTCAGGTACATCGCCAGCGGGTCGTCCACCTTCTCGCCCAGCTTGAAGGGCAGCGTGGGCGACGCGGGCAGCAGCATGAAGTCGCAGTGCGCGAAGGCGTCGGAGAACTCGTGGCGGATGCGCGTCCGCGCCTTCTGCGCCTTGAGGTAGTAGGCGTCGTAGTAGCCCGACGACAGCGCGTACGTGCCGAGCAGGATGCGCCGCTGCACCTCGGGGCCGAAGCCCTCGCTGCGCGAGCGCGTGTGCAGCGACACGACGTCCTGCGCGCCCGCGGCGCGGTGCCCGTAACGCACGCCGTCGAAGCGCGCGAGATTGCTGCTCGCCTCGGCGGTGGCGACGAGGTAGTAGGCCGCGACGCCCGATTCGCCGGGCAGGAAGCGCATCGGCACGCGCACGGCTCCGGCGCGTTCGAGCGCCTTCGCCGCGCGCTCGAGCGCGTCGACGAGCGCGGGATCGACGCCCGCCTCCCACAGGTTCGCCGGCCAGCCGAACCGCAGGCCCGCGACGCCCGCGTCCCACGCCGAAACGTCCGGCGCCGGGCTCGGCCGCGTGGTGGCATCGTAGGGATCGGCGCCCGCGAGCGCCTGGTAGGTGAGCGCGACGTCGCCCGCGTGGCGCGCGAACACGCCGACCTGGTCGAGCGAACTGCCGAACGCGACGAGCCCGTAGCGCGAGAAGCGGCCGTACGTGGGCTTGAGCCCGAACACGCCGCAGAACGCGGCGGGCTGGCGCACCGAACCGCCGGTGTCCGAACCCAGCGCCACCGGCACGAGGCCGTACGCGACGGCCGCGGCGGGGCCGCCGCTCGAGCCGCCCGGCACGCGCGTGAGGTCGTGCGGGTTGCGCGTCGGACCGTAGGCCGAGTACTCGGTGGACGAGCCCATCGCGAACTCGTCCATGTTGCCCTTGCCCACCACCACGGCTCCGGCCGTGCGCAGGCGGCGCACGACGGTCGCGTCGTAGGGCGACTGCCAGCCCGCGAGGATGCGCGACCCGCAGGTGGTCGGGTAGTCGATCGTGCAGAGGTTGTCCTTCACCAGTACCGGCACGCCCGCGAGCGTGCCCGTCGGCTGCACGCGCTCGGCGGCGGCGTGCCGCGCTTCCGGGTCGCTCGCGATCACGGCATGCACGTCGCGCTCCCAGGTGGCGGCGGGCCCGACCCAGCCACTCTCGGCGGCCTCGGCGGGCGAAAGTCGCCCCGCGCGCACTTCGGTGGCGAGCGCGGCGGCGGAGAACTGCCAGGGCGCGCGGCTCATGGGTTCACGTTCTCCACGATCGGCGGGACGAGGAAGAAGTCGTCCTCGGCCTCCGGCGCCCCCGCCGTCGCGCGGCCCGGTTCGAGCCGGCGACCGTTCGGGACGTCCTCGCGCGCGGGCGCATCCGCGGGCGCGAGCGACGCGGGCTCGCAGCCCGAGAGGTCGAGCGCGTCCAGCGTGGCCACGAAGTCGAGCACGTTCGAGAGCTGCTCCGCCACGCGTTCGATGCGGTCCTCGGGCACTTCGAGGCGCGAGAGCTCCGCGATGCGCCTCACCTCGTCGCGATCAATCGACATCCCCGCCTCCGGTGACGAAACGCGCCAGCACCTTCTTGATCGAACCCGAGAAGCGCACGGTGAGCTTCATGTCCGGGCCTTCCCCGTCCGCGTCCAGCACCGTGCCCACGCCGAAGCGGTCGTGCATCACGCGCTGGCCCACCGCGCGGCGCGAAGCGGCGCTGCGGCCGGGAACGCTGACGCCGTGCGACGGTCCGCCCTCGACCGACTCCACATCGTAGGCCACGTCGGAGAACTCGTCGCGCTGGTACGTGCGGCCGTCCCCCCAGCGCTGCGTGTCGGTGTCGCGGGGCGACGTGGAACGCGTGCTCGTGCGGCCACCCCCCAGCGGCTTCGCGCGCGCGAACTCCGGCAACGCGGCGCCCTCGCGGCGCAGCAGGTCGTGCGGGATCTCGTCCACGAAGCGCGAGACCTGCGCGCCCCACGCGCCGTCGAACCGGCGCCGGTACGCGGCCGCGGTGAGCAGCACCTCGTCCCGGGCGCGAGTGAGCGCCACGTAGAAGAGCCGCCGCTCCTCCTCGAGTTCTTTCGCCTCGCCGAGCGAGGACGCGTGCGGCAGCAGGCCCTCCTCGAGGCCCGCGACCACCACCGCGTCGAACTCGAGGCCCTTCGCGTTGTGCGCCGTGAGCAGCAGCGCGCGGTCCACCGACTCCGACACGCGGTCGGCGTCCGTCAGGAGCGAACACTCCGAGAGGTATTCGAGCAGGCCGCCGCGGCCGGACGCCGAGAAGGCGCCCGCGGAGGCCGCGAGTTCCTCGATGTTCGCACGGCGGTCGGCGAGGTCCTGGATGTCGTCGCACGTGGCTTCCAGGTGCGCGACGTACCCGCTGCCGTGCACGAGCCGCCCGAAGAGCGCATCGAGCGGCTCGCCGGCGTGCGCGGCGAGGTCCGCCATCAGGTCGAGCAGGCCCGCGGCGCCCGTGCGCGCGCCGCCGCGCAGCGCACCCTCGGCCGCGAGCTGGCGCAGCGCCACGAGCGGTTCGTCCGTGCCCATCGCCATGCGCGCCTCGACCTGCGCTTCGACCGCCGGTCCCAGGCCGCGGCGCGGCGTGTTCCACACGCGCCAGAACGACACGACGTCGGTGGGGTTCACGAGCAGCCGCAGGTAGGCGAGCAGGTCCTTCACTTCGCGCCGCTGGAAGAACGAGACGCCGCCCACGATCTCGTACGGGATCCCGGCCTGCGTGAACTCGACTTCGAGCGCGCGCGACTGGGCGTTGGTGCGGTAGAGCACCGCACACTCGGCGAGCTTGCGGCCCTTGCGGCGCTGCTCCTCGACGAACCGGCGGACGCGGCGCGCCTCCTCGGAGTCGTCGCGGCAGAGCGAGAAGACGAGCGGCGGGCCGTCCTCGCGCTCGCTCCAGAGCGTCTTGCCCTTGCGCGCCTGGTTGTTCGCCACCACGGCGTTCGCCGCGCGCAGGATGTTGTTCGTCGAGCGGTAGTTCTGTTCGAGCCGGATCGTGACCGCGCCCGGGAAGGCGCCTTCGAAGTCCAGCACGTTGGTCAGGTCCGCGCCGCGCCAGCCGTAGATCGACTGGTCGTCGTCGCCGACCACGAACAGGTTTCCGTGCACCGTCGAGACCGCCTGCACGAGCCGGAACTGCGCGTGGTTGGTGTCCTGGTACTCGTCCACGAGCACGTGCTCGAAGCGGCGGCTCCAGCGCTCCCCCGCCTCGGGGTGCTCGAGAAAGAGTCGCACGGACTCGGCGATCAGGTCGTCGAAGTCGAGCGCCCCCGCGCGCCGCAGCGCCGCCTGGTAGCGCCGGTAGCACTCGGCCACGTTGCGCTCGAACGGCGC
The DNA here is from genome assembly GCA_044223005.1 of Candidatus Eiseniibacteriota bacterium. GTDB lineage: Bacteria > Eisenbacteria > RBG-16-71-46 > RBG-16-71-46 > RBG-16-71-46 > CAIXRL01. The sequence goes on along the minus strand of JBGAML010000021.1, from coordinate 63,289 downwards.
CATGGCCGCTCGCGTCGCCTCGTCGGGCTTCACGAGCGCGTTCTTGCACTCGCTGATCTTCGCCAGCACCACGCCCACGCGATAGCCGGACTCCGAGAGCTGCAGGTCCTTCAGGATCTCGCGCAGCACGCCTTCCTGATCGTCGCGATCGTAGATCGTGAAGCCCTGCGGCAGCCCGAGCGTGGCGCACTCGCGGCGCAGCAGCCGCACCGCCGTCGCGTGGAACGTGCCCACCCAGAGCCGCGCGGCCGCGGCCGCGCCGACGGTGCGCTCGATACGGTCGCGCATCTCGCGCGCGGCGCGGTTGGTGAACGTGAACGCCAGGATGCCGTCCGGGCGCACGCCGGAATCGAGCAGGCGCGCGATGCGCGCGGTCAGCACGCGCGTCTTGCCGGAGCCGGCGCCGGCGATCACCAGCGCCGCGCCCGTGCCGTGTTCCACGGCGGCGCGCTGCGCGTCGTTCAGGGAGAAGGTCTGGGACACTCGGGAGTTCCTCGGGAGGTTCCGGCGCACGCGCCGCAGGGGTCGATCCCCGGAACCTATCCCAAGGCAGCCCGCGGGACCAACGCGAAGGGGCCGCCGGCACGAGCCGACGGCCCCGGACGCGAGGGACTCACTTCACGAACAGCATCTCGCGATACTTGGGCAGCGGCCAGAGGTCGTCGTCCACGAGCCGCTCGAGCAGGTCCGCCGCTTCACGGACCTCCTGCATCAGCGGCCGCATCTCACGGCCGAGCCGCTCGCAGTGCTTGTCCTCGTCGTGCACCTTCGCCAGCGCGTCCAGCAGCGCGCCGATCCGGGCCACGCCCGAGAGCGCCGACTCCAGGCCCTCGGTCAGCGCGGCGACGCGCGCCGAGTACGCCGGGTTCTTGGCCTTGCCGCCCAGTTCCGACAGCGCCGCGGCCGCCGCGGACGTCACGGCGAGCTGGCGCTCCGCCGCGGGTACGACCGCCGTCGTCACCATGTCGACCACCGTCTCGGCCTCGAGCGTCACCTGCTTGATGTAGCGCTCGGCCGCGACGTTGAAACGGCTCTCGACTTCTTCCTTCGTCAGGATGCCCTGGTCGACCAGGAACTGGTAGTGCTTCGGCTCGCGCGCCGCGGCGAGCGCCGCGGGCGTGTCGACGAGGTTCGGCAGGCCGCGCTTCGCGGCCTCGGTCTTCCATTCGTCACTGTAGCCGTTGCCCTCGAACCGCACGGCCGAAGTCTCGGTGAAGACCTCGCGCAGCAGTTCCGCCACCGCCTGGTCGCGATGGTTGGGCTTGGCCGCGAGCTTCTTCTGCAGCCGCTCCGTCATCTGGGCGAGCGCCTGGGCCGCGGCGGCGTTGAGCGTGGCCATGGGCACGGCGCAGTTCGACGAGCTGCCCACCGCACGGAACTCGAACTTGTTCCCGGTGAACGCGAACGGCGAGGTGCGGTTGCGATCGGTGTTGTCCTTGGCCAGGGCCGGCAGCTTGGCGACGCCCATCTCGAGCACGAAGTGCTCGGGATCCTTGCTGGCCTCGCCGGCGATCGTGCGCTCGATGATGCTCGTGAGCTGGTCGCCGACGAACACGCTCAGGATCGCCGGCGGCGCCTCGTTCGCGCCCAGGCGCAGGTCGTTGTTCGCCCCCGACACCGAGAAGCGCAGCGCGACCGAGTGGTCGTGCACGGCCTTCAGGCACACGGCGAGGAACGCGAGGAAACGCAGGTTCTGGTGCGGCGTCTTGCCCGGGTCGAGCAGGTTCTCGCCGCGATCCGTCGACATGCTCCAGTTGCAGTGCTTGCCGCTGCCGTTGATGCCGGCGAACGGCTTCTCGTGCACGATGCACACGAAGTCGTGGCGCAGCGCGACCTTCCGCATGACGTCCATCGCGAGTACGTTGTGGTCGTTCGCGAGATTCACGTCCTCGAAGATCGGCGCCATCTCGAACTGCATCGGCGCGACTTCGTTGTGGCGCGTGCGCACCGGGATGCCGAGCCGGAAGAGTTCGTACTCGAACTCCTCCATGAACGCGATCACGCGCGGCGGGATCGAGCCGAAGTAGTGGTCCTCGAACTGCTGGTGACGCGGCGACGCCGAGCCGATCAGCGTGCGCTCCGCCAGCGTCAGGTCCGGACGCAGCGCGGCCTGCGCGCGGTCGACGAGGAAGTACTCCTGTTCGCAGCCGAGCGTCGCGTTGACGTGCTTGACGTCCACGTCACCCAGCAGCTTGAGGAACGCGGTCGCCTGCTTGCCGAGTGCTTCCATCGAGCGCAGCAGCGGCGTCTTCTGGTCGAGCGAGTGGCCGTGGTAGCTGATGTACGCCGACGGAATGCACAGCGTACGGCCGTTTGCGCTCTCGACGAGGAACATCGGCACGCTCGGATCCCACGCCGTGTAGCCGCGCGCCTCGAACGTCGAGCGCATGCCGCCGGAGGGGAACGACGACGCGTCGGGCTCGCTCTGCCAGAGCTGCGAGCCCGAGAACTTCTCCAGCACGCGCGACTCGCCCGTCATCTGGATGTTGAGGTCGATGAAGGCGTCGTGCTTCTCGGCCGTGAGGCCGGTCATCGGCTGGAACCAGTGCGTGAAGTGCGTGGCGCCGTGCGAGACGGCCCAATCGCGCGCGGCCGAGGCGACCTGGTCGGCGACCTCGCGCGTCAGCGGCGTGCCGCTGCGCAGGGTCGAGACGAGGGACTGGAAGGCCTCGCGCGGCAGCTTCTCGCGCAACTTGAGGAGGTCGAGGACGTGACGCCCGAAGTAGGTGCTGACCGGCGAACGGTGGCCGTCCGGAAGGCGGGGGGCGTCGAAACTGCGGGGCTGGCGGCTCATGGCCGCACGGCGCGCTTCGTGGCGCGAGGTCGACATGCGCATCTCCTGGTGGGACCGGCACGAACCGGACTGCTCCGTGACGATCGTGTGGAGGAACGTGAACCCGTCGCGAGCGGAACCCACGACGAGCCCGATGTGAGGCAGGAATCCTACCCGACGGACTCGGGGGGGCGCCACTCGCATTGTGCAACGCGGCCGGGCGGGCGGACGAGCCGTGCTCCCCCGCCGGGGTCCGGGCGCTTCCGGGATCGGCGCTTTCGCGGGCGGACTGAAGCCCCGCGGTGCCTCAGGAGTCCACGCCCGCCCGGCGCAGGGCCTGCCGGAAGGCCTCGGCGTGGGCCGGATCATGGAACGGGTAGGACGCGCGCAGGTAGTCCGGGGCGAGCGAGCCGCCCGCGCGCGCGTGCGCCGCGAGCGCGGCCCGGGCGGCGTCCCGGTCGCCCGCGAGGCCGGCCCAGGCGATGCGCCGCTGCCACGCGCGGATGTTCCCCGGGTTCAGTTCGAGCGCGCGCGTGAGGTGGGCCCCCGCCGCGTCGAGCTCACCCGCGAGCAGGTACCAGAGGCCGAGGTCGGTCTCGACCACGTCCGCGTGCGTGTCGGACGGGTCGATCCGGAACGCCCGCTCCGCGGTCGCGATCGCGTTCGGCAGGTCGCCCGCGAAACCGTGCAGGCAACCCGAGAAGTGGTACGCCATCGACGCGCTCGGGTTCAGCTCGATCGCCCGATCCGCGTGCACGCGCGCGAGCGGAAACGCGAGGTTCGTCCACAGCTCCCCCGCGCTCTTCAGCGCGTGCCCCATCCAGCCCGTCGGGTCCAGCTCCACGGCCGTCGAGGCTGCCTGCAGCATCTGCCGGAAGAGGTCCATCACCTGCGCGGACGGCGTGCTCGTCCAGCCCTTGAGTCCCATCTCGTAACGCGTGAGCGCGAGCAAGCTCCACGGCAGCGCGAACCCCGGGTCGGCGTGCGTCGCGTCGCCGAGGTAGCGCAGCGACTCCGAGAAGTCGTGCGGCGTCGCGCGGTGCAGGTGCCAGAGCCCCTTGAGCGTAAGGTCCCACGCGGACCATTCGGCGGGCGGCTTGCGCAACACGCGCCGCGTCTCCGCCGACGTCAGCTCGGGAGCGATCCGGCGGAACACCTGGCGGGCGATCTCGTCCTCGAGCGCCACGGCGTCCTGCGCGTGGCAGGGAAAGCTGGCCGACCCGAGCGCGGTGTCCGTGGCGGCGTCGACGAGTTCGAGCGCCAGGCGCGCCGCCTCCCCCGCGCGCTGGAAGCGCCCCGTGATCACGTAGCGCGCGCCCATGCCGGACGCGCGCGCAGCGGCCGGAGCGTGGGCGGCCGCCGACGCGAACGACGTCGAGCGCGAAAGCACCGGGAACCAGCGCCACGAGGCGAGCTCGGCGATCAGCTCGTCGGCGAATCCCTCGATGAACCAGTCGTCCTCGGCCCGGCCGCCCTCGTTCACGAACGGCAGCACCGCGAGGATCGGGCGGGCGAGCACCTCGTCGCTCCACGCGCGGGGCGTCGCGGGCAGCACCGGCGCCTCGCTCGCGACGTCGCCGACGAAGCGAAACCCCCGGCCGTGCACGGTGCGGATCCACTGCTGCCGGTCGCCGTCGTCGCCCAGCGCGCGGCGCGCGGTCTTGATGCGGCTGCTCACCGCGGAGTCGGAGACGATGCGACCCTCCCAGACGAGGGCGATCAACTCGTCCCGCGACACCATGCGATGGCGGTTCTCGACCAGCACGGCCAGCAGCGCGAAGACCTGGGGCTCGATCGCGACCGGCGCGCCGTCGCGGCGCAGCTCGTGCCGGTCCGTGTCGAGCTCGAAGACGTCGAAGCGATGGATCGTTTTCGCACTCTCGCACAACCCGTCTCGCTCCGGGAGTGCGACGTGCCCGCGCCGCGCGGCCTCCGGGAACCGCGTCCCGGCCGGGGCGTGCGCGGCCCCGGGCATGAACGCGAACCGGGGCCCGCGCGAACGCGGGCCCCGGTTCCGGTCCCCCTGCGGCCGAAGCCTAGAACTCCGGCCCGATGCTGAAGTGCCAGCGCGGCCGGCTGATGTCCCGCAGATCGGTCCGCCACGCGACGTCCAGCTTGAAGAGCGCGAAGAACACGATGCTGCGGATGCCTGTGCCGAAGCTCAGGTCGGGGCTGTCCAGGTGCCGTCCCCGGGCGTCGACCGAGGTGAGCCGCAGCGGATCGCCGGCGTTCCAGACGAGCCCGGCGTCCGAGAACACCGCGCCGCGCAGGTTGAAGTTGCCGATCGGTACCGGCCCGACGAGCCCGAGTTGCTGGATGAACGGGAAGCGCAACTCGGCGTTGACGAGCGCCAGCCGCGACCCGATCACGTCGTAGTCCGGGTAGCCGCGCAGGGTCGAGAAACCGCCGACCCGGAACGCCTGCGGGTCGCGCCCCCAGCTGCCGGCATCCAGCGTGCGGAACGCGAACGTGTAGCCCGACGTGAGATCCCAGTACTTGCGGTAGTCGAACGACACGGTGCGATAGGCGAGCGAGTTGTTGAACACGCCGAACGCGGGCGAGAACGTCAGGTTGTAACGCGAGCCGTTCACCGGGCCGTAGTAGCTCTGCAGCGAGTTGTCGCCCACGAGCGAGATCGACGGACTCGTCACCGAGCGGTACGTGGTGTTCGACTTCACGTAGTCGCCGAAGTCGTCCTGCTCGTAGAACGTCCGCTGCACGAACATCTGCGTCGCCTGCAACTCGAGCCGCCGGAAGCGGTCGAACGGGTAGGACATCGTCCCCAGGCCGCCGAACGTGCGCTCCGAGAACACCTGCGCGCTCGAAAGCTGCTCGCCGAGCGCGGTCACGCGCGACTGGAAGTAGTTCTTGAAGTGGAAGAGCCCGGCGCTGTAGTCCGTGCGCCGCGGCAGGTAGCTGTAGATCGCCAGCGCATTCGTCTCCTCGAGCGAGCCCGGGAACACGTCCGTGGCGATGTACAGGCTGCGGTCGCCGAGGAAGTCGCTGAAGAGCAGCGACGTGCTGCCGATGAAGCCGAAGCCCGTGGCGGCGGCGAACGCGCCGTTGGCGCTCTCGGCGCCGAGATGCCAGCGGTAGCCCTCCGGCTTCTGGCCGAGCACGCTGTCGGGCAGCGCGAACGGGCCGCCGCGTTCGACGAGCGGGATCCGCTCGGGCAGCCCGGCCGACGTGTCCGGCGGCACCATGTGCGCCATCGGCCCGCCGCCGGTGCGGTTGTCGCCGACCTCCCAGGCCGGCGGCTCGTTGGCGAGCGGCGGCAGCGTGCCGCGCGGACCCGCGTGCCGGTCGCGCCCGGTGGCGAGCGACGAGTCCGGCGCGGTCACCGTGTCCGGCCACGCCAGCGCCAGCGCGCCACGGGCGGCGATCACGGCGCTGTCGTTGGGCGCCGGCTCCGCGGCCTGCGCCTCGGTCAGCACCGACTTCGGCGCCTCGCGCTGCAGCCGCATCATGACGCCGTCGTTCGAAAGCGGCTCCTGCACCGCGAACACGTCCCAGCCGCCGCGATCGAACGCCGAGAAGACCAGCCGGTCGTTCTGCCGCGACCACGACAGGCTCGTCACGCCACCCAGCACGTCGGTGAGCTGCGTGATCGAGTGCTGCGCCGGATCCCAGAGGTAGATGTTGGGCGCGCCGTCCCGGTCGGAGACGAACGCGAGCCGCCGGCCGTCCGGCGCCCACGCCGGGCTGTGGTCCTCGCCCGCCGTGTCGAGCAGCGGCGTCACGCCATGCGACGCCACGTCCAGCTCGAAGAGGCCGTAGTGCCCGTACCCGCGCAGCGACGGCTCGGCCTGCAGCACCACCGGAGCGCCGCGGTCGGACGAGAACGCGATCCGGCGGCCGTCCGGCGACCACGTCGGCTCCTTCTCGTCCCACGTGTCGTCCGTGAGGCGCGTCACCGCACCGTCCGAGACGCGGACCATGAAGAGGTCCGAGCGGCCGGCGGTGAGCCCGGTGACGACGATCGAATCCGCGACCGGCGACCACGCGGGGAACGCGAGCGCGTCGCACGGCAGGGCGTACTCCTTCTGCACCCGGCCACTGTGCGCGTCGACGACGTACAGCCGGTCGCGGCCGCGACTCTTGGCCGTCAGCGCGAGGCGGGTGCCGTCCGGCGACCACGTGATCGAGCTGCGGAAGAGCGGCATGCTCTCGAACTGCACGTTGCGCTCGCCGCGGATCACGCGGCGCAGCACGCGCCCATCGAACGCCGACATCACGTAGACGTCCGTGTACTGCTTGCGGTCGGTGTAGTACGCCACGCGGTCGCCCTGCGGCGAGACCGCGGGCGAGATGTTGAGGTTGCTCTGGTCCTTGCGGTGATCCGTCAGGCGGCGCCCGTAGGTCTCGGGCAGCTCGTGCTGGGCCACCTGCGGCCAGTAGCGCTTGCGCAGGTAGGTGCGCCACTTCTCGTCGAACTTCTCCACCGTGAGCCCGTACGTGCGCTCGAACGCGCGGTCGAAGTTGCGCATCTGGCGTGCGCGCTTGAGGACGTCGCGGAAGCGGGCCTCGCCGTAGCGCTCGTTGAGGAACGCGACCGCCGACTGGCCGAACTTGTAGACCGGGTAGCCCCCCGCGTACGGCAGCGGCGGGATGTACCCGGTCAGGGCGCCGTCGCGACACCACATCTCGGCGTTCGACTCCATGCCGAGCGAGTAGTACTCCGCCATTCCCTCGGCGAACCACAGGGGCACCTGGAAGAAGCCCTGCCCCGAGAGCAGCGACATGCCCGTACCGTTGTACAGGATGTCGAACTGGAACGCGTGCGTGAGCTCGTGCACGAGGACGTGGCGGAAGTCCTCGTACGATCCCGTGAACGGCACCACGACCCGGTCGCGGAGCGGCTCGGTGAACCCGCCCGTGCCGCCGTCGATCAGCTCGGAGATCGTGTTGGTCTGCGAGAAGTCGTTGTGCGAGCCGTAGAGGATGATCGGGATGCGCCGGCTGAGTGCGTGGCCGAGCCGCTTCGAGAAGACCGCGTTGGTCTTCTCGGCCAGGTCGAGCGTCCGCATCGCGAGGCTGTCGGACCCGTCGTAGAAGTAGACCTCGAAGTGGTCCGAGGAGATCGAGCGCCACGTGTAGAGCTGGTACTGGATCTTGTTCTGCCCGAAGTACTGCGCGCGCGCGTCCCGGATGCCCGCGACGAGCGCGACCGCCGCCAGCACCAGGACCGCCCAACTCCGCAAGCGCATGCTGTGCCCTCTCTCCCGGCCGTCGCGACGCCGCCCGCGCCGCGTGGAGACTGTAACACCGCCCGGGTCGGTTCCGTTCCGCCTCAGTATTCCCAGCGAGCCTTCAGGTTGACGTTGAACTCGGTGTTGTTCTGCCCGACCGTGTTGGCCCCCACCCGGCGCTGGGTCAGTTCCGTGGTCGCGTAGATGAACCGGTTGATGCGGTATTCGACCGAAACGTCGCGGTCGATCAGCGAGTTCGAGGTCCCCGCCTGCTGGCTCGTCACCGGATTGTCCAGCCCGGGGAGCCGTTGCCGGTACGTCCAGGACGTCCGGGCGTCGATGTCCCCGCCCACGCTCATCAGCACGCCGCCCGGGCCGCCGAACAGCTCGCCCTGGTCCCGAGCGAGCTCCCACTTGTTGATCCGGTCGTCGAAGAAGCTCGCCAGTTCGCGCGAGACCTGGTTCGAGATCTGGCGCGTCAGGTAGTTCTGCACCGGGTCCGTCGGCGACACGCCCTCGCCCGTGAACCGTCCGTAGGTCAGTTCGCCCAGGATCTCCCTCTGGTCCCAGCCGCTGTTGCTGGTGAGCACGATCTGCGGCTGGCTCGACCGCCCGGTGAGCCGCGCCGTGATGTCCTCGAGGTTGGACGTTCCGGACGACAGTTGGGTCCCGGACGCCAGTTCGCCCCGGCTCGGGCGCAGCCGCGTGTCCGCGACGATGTCGAGCACCGGGTCGACGCCCTGCTGGTTGTCGAACGTCAGGTCGGCCTGCGAGAGCGTGAATCGGTTGCTCAGGAAGTAGTAGTGCCCCTTGATCAGGTGCATCTCGCCGTAGATGAGCAGCGAGTCCGGCGTCTGCTCGAGGTCGAGGTCGGCGTTGAACTCGATGTCGCCGTCGGGCGGCCGCCAGCGCAGGTTGCTCGGGGCGTTCAAGTGAATGCGGTACGTCCAGTAGAGCGGCTCCGTGGTCGCCATGCGCTTCTGGACTTCGCTCTGGTTGGCGAAGTCGAACTCGACGACACCGCGCTTGGCGTGCACGTCGCCGATCACCTGCGGCAGCGGCTGGCCCAGCACCGGCGGCCCGTTGACGACCTTGAAGTCGCCGTCGAAGAGCAGCGCGTAGAGGCCCTCCTGGCTCGAGGCGAAGTCGCGCATCGAGAGGTCGAACGCGTACGTCTTGACCGCGAGCCCGGTGAGCTGCGCGGACCCCTTGCTCCACACGCGGCCCGTCCGCCCCTGCTTCGCGACGAGCGAGTCGAGCAGCACGCGCGACTCGTCGAAACGCAGGTCGGCGTTCACGCCGTCGAGGATCTCCTCGCGACCGGCGGGCCGCACCGTGCCGTCGCGGATGTGCGCGTGGCCGTCGATGCGCGGGTGGTGCGTCGTGCCCTCGAGCGTCGCGGCGAGGTCGAACCGCCCGCGGGCCGCCTGGATGAGCGGCACCAGCGCGGGCAGGAGCTTCAGGTCGCCGCGCGGCACGTCGACCGACCAGTGCATCGGCGCGTCCGGCACGTCGGGCGTCCGGCCGAGCGCGAGATTCACGGGCATGCGCCCGCGGATCGTGGAGACGACGCCCTGCATCGTCACCAGCGTCTGCGGCACGTCGAGCGCGCCGTCCGCGAGCGTCGCCTTCGCCTCGATCCGCTGCGCGCGATAGTCGCGCCAGCCGAAGTCGTCCGCCGTGGCGTCGAGCTCCAGCCGCGGCTTCGCCGGCTCGCCCGCGATCGCGAGCGTGCCGCCGAGGACGCCGCCCCAGCCGTCGGCCTGCGGCACCATCGCACCGAGGTGGCCGATCGGCAGCCGCTCCGCCGTCACGCGGCCGTCCCACGCGCCGGCGTCCTGCAGCCAGCGCACCACGGCGGTCGACGTGAGCGAATCCGGCCACGCCTTCACCGTGCGCTGCACGCGGCCCGTGCCGCGCGCGACGCCGCCGTCGAGACCGAACAGCACGTCCCGCACCTCGAGCTCGTGCTGCCGTCCGGCGAGCGAAAGACTCATGGTGTCGCAGTCGTGCCCGCCCCAGCCCGGGCGCGAGGCGCGGGCGTCGAACGTCCACGTGGGATCGCCGGAGCGCCCGGTCACGACGAGGTGCGCGTCCGTGCGGCCGTCGAGTCCCCACTCGGCCGGCATGCCGAGCCGGCCGAGGCCGAGGTTCCGGCCGTCCATCTGGAAGTCGTAGAAGCCGCCGGGCGCCGCCCAGCGGCCGCGCGCCTCGAGATGCGCAGGGCCGTCGTCGGCGACGACGCGGTCGAACAGCGTGCCCTGCGGATCGCCCGAGAAGGCGAGCGGCGGCGCCGCGGTCCACGCGAACTGCGAGCTCGCCGCGGCCGCCCGGTTCATCGTCACGCGCCAGTGCGTGCCCTGCCAGTCGGCGTCGCCCTCGCCCGTGAACAGCGTGTCGCCGGCCGCGGCGTGCAGCGGCCCGAAGCTCACCTGCTGGTTGCCGAGGTGCAGCGCCGCGTCCGCGCTGTCGAGGTGCACGCCCACGAAGAAGCCGTCGCGCGCCACCGCGCCCGCGGTCAGGTCCGGCGTCGGCAGCAGCCGCCCGTCGATCCCGTCCAGCTGCCAGTGCGCGAAGTGCGCCGCGCTCCAGTCGGTGCCCGCGCCTTCGAGATCGCCGGTCACGAACAGCTGGCCGTCCCGCTGCTGCACGCGCCCGTCGCCGTGCACGAGCGTGCCGCGCAGGCCCGACGCGCGGCCGTCGGGCCACTCGTCGAGCGGGAAGTCGTCGATCGCGTAGGGACCGGACCAGCCGGTCTTGTCGATGCGCGCGTCCAGCCGGAACGTGCCCCCGCGCCGCCAACCGACCACGGCGAACGAGTCCTGCGTGACGCCGGGGAAATCGATGCGCACCGTGCCGCTGTCCACGCGCCATCCGGTCCATTCCGACTCGGCGAGCCGCACGTCGAGACGCGATCGGTTGACCTTGCCGCGCGAGTCGAGCACGTAGCGCAGGTGACCGTTCAGCTTGCCCGCGGGCCAGTGATCGAGTCGCAGCGCGTGCCAGTTCGCCGGGTCGGCGTTCACCGCGCCGCCCTCCAGCTCCCAGCCCTGCTTCGACCAGCGCAGCCTGCCGTCGAAGTCGCCCGCGATCGAGCGGCCCGCGAGCGAATCGAGCGCGAGGTGCCGGCCGTCCCAGCCGAAACGCCCGCGACCCACGACGTCGAGGCTGTCCCATGACCCGTCCGCGGTGAACGCTCCGTTCCAGCCCGGCCCCTGCGTCGCCGCGACGTGGATCCGGCCCTCGCCCGGGACGTCGAACTCGTCGTTGACGAACACCTCCGCGAGCCAGCGCCAGCGAATGCGCCCGACGTCGGCCGCGATCCGGCGCTCGCTCGCGCCCGCCTTCCAGCGCGCGGAGCCGCGCAGCTGCAGGTCGCCGGTGCGCAGCTCGCGCACGCGCACCACCACCGAGTCGCGGTCGCTGGTGAGGTCCGCCGCCAGTTCCTCGAGCCGGCTGTGCCACGGCCCCTGCGCCCAGCGCAGGCGCTCGAGCACGACGCGCGTGCGCGCGCCGGTCGAGCCCGCGAGGCGCAGGTCGACGCCGGTCACGGTCCCGATCGGCTTCGGCGCCTGCAGTCGCGCGTCCGCGAGCGCGAGGTGGAAGTCGAGCCGGCCACCGCCCTTGCCCGCGGGCTTGCCCGCCTTCCACGCGGGCAGCCGCCACGCGCCGCCGCGGCCGCCGTCGAGGCGGATCGTCGCGCCGGTCAGCGTCACGTCGACCGGGCCGCCCTGGCGGCGCAGCAGCCCCCAGAGCGAATAGTTGATGCGCATCTCGTGAGCGGCGAGCAGCGTCGTGCCGTCGTCGCGGAAGCGCACGCGCGGCTCGAGCAGCCGGAAGCCCGTCAGCGGGTTGCCCTTCACGTCGGCGATCTGGAGCGCGAGGTCGCTGCGCTGCGCCAGCGTCTGGTCGAGCAGCAGCGTCAGCTCGCGCGCCACGAGTTCGGTGCGATTGGCCAGGTAGAGCCCCGCGCTCACGATCGCGAGCACGACCAGCGCGAGCAGGCCCAGCAGGCCGACGCGGACCAGCTTGCCCACGGTCCAGCGCACGGGCTGCGGCACGTGCTCGACGACGTCGTGGATCTCCTCGCGCAACGTCTCGACCACGCCGTGGGGATGCGGCTCCCCCGGGGTCTCGGGCGCGTCGGGCCGTTGGAGATCGTCGTCGCTCATCGAACTCCCGAATCGGGGAACGCCGTGCGGTCGCCCGTCAGAACGACGGGCCGATCGCGAACTGGTAGACGAATGGCGCGTGCTGGATCCACAGGAACCGGCCGCCCCGCGGGAAGTCGGGCCGGTCGCTCCACGACAGGTCGATCCGGAGCGGACCGAACGGCAGCACCAGCCGTGGCCCGAAACCGTACGTGTAGCGGATGTCGCCGGACGATACCCGCGTCGCCCGCCAGGGCGCCACGAAGTCCTTCCCCCGGACGTACGCCGGCCGGTCCCAGACATTCCCGGCGTCGACGAAGAACTCGACCCCGAACGGGCCCGCGAGTGGCACGCGCAGCTCGAGGTTGGCCACCGCCATCGCGAGGCCGCCGTTGACCGGCACGGAGTTCTCCGCGTAGCCGCGCAGCGAGTTCACGCCACCGATGAAGAACCGGTTGTCGCGCGGCACCCGTCCCACCCAGGCGTCGAGACCCACGTCCGGCGAAAAGCTGACGTCGCTGCTCCCGAACGGTTCCATGACACCTGCCGAAGCGCGAACCGCGAACTGGCCGCGCACCTTCACCGGCGTGTACCAGGTCGAGGTGATGACCGACTTGCGGTAGCTGCTCGTGCCCTTGAGCGGTCCGCCGGCGAGCTCGCCGCTCAGCACCTGGTAGGAGCCGCGCGTCGGCGAGATGCGGTCGTTGCGCATGTCGCGCTCGAGCGTGAGCCGCAGCGTGTTCGTGCGGTAGCGCGACACGAACGAGCGCGCGAGCGAATCCCGCACGACGTTGGCGGAGTCCTTCAGCACGTCGTAGCCCTGGCGCACGAAGTCGTTCTGCTGCACCAGCGTCAGTCGCGAAATGCGGCCGAGCTCGCGGTAGAGGCTGAAGTTGAAACCCTTGTGCTCGGCGTTCTGGACGAATCGCGGATCGGCGCGATCGTGGTCGTTGCGGTAGAAGACGCTGCTCTGCCCCAGCAGCCGCACGCCGAGCAGCCACGGTTCCGAGAGCGTGAAGCTCGCCGCCTCGGTGGTCGGGTGGTTCTGTCCGTCGCGCGCGAGCTGGCCGTCGAGGACGCCGCCGAGCGCGCGCGTGTCGAGGTTGCGGTGGCCCCACTCGCCCGTCACCTGGTAGCGGTTCGTGGTGCCGCTGCCGATGCCGAGGTCCAGCCAGCGCGGCGGCCGCGAGGCGACGCGCACGCCGAGGTCGATCGTGCCGTGCGTGGAGTCGACGGCGTCCGAGACCTGCACCGAGCGGAAGAGCCCGGTGTTGTACATGCGCTCCTTGGTGCGGTCGAGCAGCGACTGCTTGTAGACGTCGCCCGGCTTGAGCAGCCACTCGCGACGCCCGAGCATCTCGCGCACCGGTTTCACGCGGCCCACGTCCTCGTAGTCGATCCGGCCGACGCGATACTGCGGACCTTCGTCGACGCCGTAGCGCACGTCGACGTGCACGCTGTCGGGCACGCCCCGCTTCGCGGAGGCGTCCACGGCGGCCTTGTAGCCGCGCTCGAGGTACATCGCCCGGATCTTGAGCGTGTCGAGCTGCAGGAACGCCGGATCGAAAGGCGTCTTCGGCTGCGCGAGAAGCGCGCGCTGCAGTTCGGACGTGTGGTAGACGTGCACGCCGTCGAACTCGACGTGCGCGACGCGCGTCACCGGTCCCTCCTGCACGCCGAACACGACCGTCGCGGTCTTCGGGTCGCGCCCCGGCACGAGGCGCACGCTCACCTGCGCGTCGAGGTAGCCGTAGTGCCGGTAGAACGACACGATCGTCGCGGAGTCCGCACGCAGGTAGTCCCGCCGCAGCTGCGGCCGCTCGCGCCACGGCAGCGGCGAGGGCCGGCGCGTGTGCAGGCCGACGCCCACCAGCCGGCGGTGGCCGAAAACCCACAGTCCCGCCAGCGGACGGCGGCCGAGCCGGTTCACGCCCTCGAAGCGCACGTCGGCGATCGAGCGCAGGTCCTCCGGCAGTTCGTCCGTCTGCGCGGCCGCGGGTGGCGCCGCGAGCGCCGTCGCGAGCACGAGCGGGCCGAGCACGAGCACGGCCCGCCGGAGCATCGCGGACGGCGGCGCGAACTCAGTGAGGCGCAGGGGCAACCGTGGTCGTCTCCCGGGGGGCGCGGTCGAGCGCGCGCATGCGCTGGAACGGGCGCACGATGTCCTTGGACAGGATGAAGACGAACAGCGTGCCCACGAGCACCAGCCCGACCTTCTGGAAGTTGATGTAGGTCCGCGCCGAGAGCGTGCGATGGCGCACGGCCTCGACCAGCGCGAGCAGGATGTGCCCGCCGTCGAGCAACGGCAGCGGCAGCAGGTTGAAGGCCATGATCGCGAGATTGATCATCGCGAGGAAGTAGAGGTAGTTGTCGAGCCCCTTGCGCGCCGACTCGCGCGCCATCTGGCCGATGAAGATCGGGCCGCCGACGTAGTCGCGGTAGTAGACCGGGCGCGACACCGTGAGCCACATGCCCTGGTACACCGTCGCCACGAGGCCGATCGTGCCCGTGAACCCGGCCTTGACCGCCTCGACCGGCGTGAAGTGCTGCACCCACGTCATGCCGCGCGGCGCCTCGATGCCGATGACGGCGTGCTGCGAGTCGCGGCTGCCGTCGGCGCTGATCGGGCTCACCGTGACGGTGAAGCGCTTGCCCGCACGCACGACGTCGACCGCCACCGGGTGGTCGACCTTGCCGCGCAGCTGCTGCGCGATCTCCTCGAACCGCTGCACCGCGTGGCCGTCCACGGCGACGATGCGGTCGCCCTCCTGGATGCCCGCGCGGTAGGCCGGCATGCCCGTGGCCACGCCGCCGACGAGCGCGGGGCTCGACTCGGGCGCGAGGTCACCGAGCACGGCGCGCGAAGCCTCGGCCGGCACGGTCACGGCGACCGGGGCGCCGTCGCGCACGAGAGCCAGCGTCATCGGCGACTTGTGGTCGCGCGCCTCGGCGGCCTGCTCGAGGTCGTGCCACGTCGTGATCGGCTTCGCGCCGAGCGCGGTGATCTTGTCCCCCGGCCGCACGCCGGCACGATACGCGGCCGTGGAGGACTCGAGCGTGCCGATCACGTTGGGGAAGTCGGGCTGCGTGAGGCCGATCAGGCAGACGCTCACCATCACGACGTACGCGGTGACGAGATTCGCGAGAGGCCCCGCGACCGCGATCACGATGCGGCCGAACCAGTGGTGGGTCAGGAACTGCTCCTGCCCGCCCTCGGGCATGGAGCCGTCCTCGCCCGGCGAATCACCCGCCATCTGAACGAAACCGCCCAGGGGTATCCAGGACAAGCAGTAACGCGTCCCGCCCGCGGTGAAGCCGAGCATCTCGGGGCCCATGCCCAGCGAGAACTTGAGGACGGTGACGCCGCGCCACTTGGCGGCGAGGAAATGGCCGAGCTCGTGGAAGAAGATCACGATCCCGAGCAGCAGCAGGCCCGGCAGGATGGTGCTGAGGCTCACGGTCTCTCCTTGGGCCGGTGGGAAGTGGCGCGAAGCTACTCTCGCCGCGCGCCGAGCGTCAAGATACTGCACGAGTTATCGGCCATCGGGCGGCCCGGCTCCGCCCCCTTCAGCGCGCCCGCCCGCGCCCGCGAGCCGCGAGCACGCGTTCGTACTCCTCCCGGGAGCGCCGGGCGGTCGTTTCGATGCCGAAACTCCGCACGGAATCCAGCCCGCCGGCGGCCCAGGCGCGCCGGTCCTCCGGCCGCTCGAGCGCCGCGGCGATCGCCTCGGCCAGCGGCGCCGGTTCGAGCGCGCGCACCAGGCGGCCGCTGATCCCGTCGGACACCACCTCCGGCACGCCGCCGACCGCCGTCGCGACGATCGGCACGCCGAGCGCCTGCGAATCGAGCAGCGAGGTGCAGAGACCCTCCAGGTAGCTGGAGAGCACGAACAGGTCGAACTGCTTGAGCTGCGCGCGCACGTCGGCGCGGAAGCCGGGCATGAGCACGCGCGATTCGAGCCCGAGCTCGGCGCGGCGCCGCTCGAGCGCGCTGCGGCACTCGCCCTCGCCCAGCCACACGAACACGGCGTTGGGCCGCCGCGCGAGCACGGCAGGCACGGCCTCGAGCAGCAGCGCGTGGTTCTTGTGCGGCGCGAGCGAGGCGACGGTGCCGACGATCTCCGCCTCGGCGGGCAGGCGCAGCCACTCGCGCAGCGCGGGCGCCGGCGCCTCGCCGTCGGCGCGCACCGCGGCGAGATCGATGCCGCTCGGCACGAGCGCCAGGCGTTCCTCCGCGATGCCCGAGGCGCGCATCGCGTCGGCGACGCCACGGCTGATGCAGAAGTAGCGGTCGACGTTCCACGTGTACTTGAACCGGCTCAGGGGATTGCCGCCGACCGTGAAGTCGACGCGCCGCGACACCACCACGCCGGGCACGCCGGCGCGCCGCGCCGGGAAGTAGCCGAGCGCATGCGCGTGCGCGCTGTGCAGGTGCGCCACGTCGGGCCGAAAGCGCGCCAGCTCGCGGTGCGCCGCGAGCATCGCACCCGGATCGAGTTCGCCGCGCGAGGGCCAGGCGACGGCGTCCAACCCCGCGGTGCGCGCGCGCTCGAGCAGCGGCCCGGGCGGCGCGAGCAGCCGCTGTTCGTGCCCGAGCGCGGCGAGCGCGCGCGCGAGCAGCAGCACCTGGCCCTGCCCGCCGCGCCAGTCGCGGCCCGTGTCGAGGTGCGCGATCCTCACGCGGCCACCTCGCGGATCACC
The DNA here is from genome assembly GCA_044223005.1 of Candidatus Eiseniibacteriota bacterium. Lineage (GTDB taxonomy): Bacteria > Eisenbacteria > RBG-16-71-46 > RBG-16-71-46 > RBG-16-71-46 > CAIXRL01. Next base: position 46,475 of record JBGAML010000021.1, on the reverse strand, counting down.
GCGGCGAAGCTCTCGCCCACCGCGCGCGGACTCGCCACGTCGAGCGCGAGCGAGCGCGCCGCCGCGCCGAGCGCCGCGCGCCGCGGCGCGTCGCCGATCAGGCGCTCCAGCCGCTCGGCGAGCGCGGCGGCGTCGCCGCGCGGGACCAGTTCGGCGTGCACGCCGGGCACCAGCACCTCGCGCGGCCCGGGCCCGTCGCCGCTCACCACCGCGCGGCCCGCGGCGAGCCCCTGCCAGACCTTGTGCGGGATCACGCGGCCCGCCTTCTCCCCCGTGCCGAACGCGCCCAGCGTCACGTGCGCCTGCGCGAGCCGCGCCGGCGCCTCGGCGTAGGGCGTGCGGCCCGAGAACGTGAGGTGCGGCACGTCGGCCGCCGCGCGCCGCGCCGCGTCGTACTCGATGCCCGCGCCCACCAGGTCGATCGCGTAGGGCGGCAGCGCCCCGCTGCGCGCCGCGAGAACTCGAGCGGCTTCGAGAATCGTGGCGACGCCGTGCAGCGGCAGGAAGCCGCCGACGTAGGCGATCCGTACCGGTCCCTCCGCGGGCGGCGGCGGCACGTCGAAGAACGGCTGCTCGGCGCCGACCAGCACGCGGCGGAGCGCGTCGCGCCGCGCGCCGAGCGACGCGAACAACTCGCCGTGCGCCCACGTGTCGCAGAGCACGCGGTCTGCCGCCGCGAGGCTCCAGCGGTCGATCGCGCGGTTCCAGCGCGCCTGCCCCGAGCCGGGCGCGTGCAGGCCCCAGTCCTCGACGAGCGTGTCCCAGCGCGAGACGAGCGGATCGAACACGAGCGGCCGCCGCCCGCGCATGCGGGCCGCGAGCGGCACGTCCTTGTGGCGGAACTCCGGTACCCAGAGCACGTCGCACGCGCCCGCCTGCCGCGCGATCGCGAGCGCCAGCGCGGGCCAGCGCCGGAACGCGCGCGTCTCGCGCACGCGCACTTCCGTCACGTCGATCCCCGCGAGCCGCAGCCCTTCGCGCAGGATGCGGTTGCGCGGATAGCCGGGATCCCACGCGCCGACGCAGGCCACGCGCGTCATCGCGCCGCCTCCGCTCGCGAGAGCTCGGCGAGCCGCGCGTACTTGATCCGCACCTGGGCCGCCGCGAAGCGGCAGAGGACGAAGCCGCGCCAGCCGTCCAGGAATCCCAGCTGCAGCACGTACTGGCGCAGGAAGCGCAGCGGCGGACGCACGAGCGGATCGAGCGTGCCCGCGCGCCGGCCGGCCGCGAACGCCTTCTGCGCGCCGGCCTCGCCGTAGCGGTGCATCTTGGTGACGCAGTCGTCCCACGTGCGGTAGCTGTGGTGTTCGAGCGTGCCCGGGAGCGCCACGGCGGGCCCCGTGGTCGTGACGCGCTCGTGCACCGGAGCGTCGTCGAAGCGCGCACCGTCGCGGCGGAAGAGCCGCACGAGCCGCTCGCGCCGCCAGCCGCAGAAGCGGATGCGCCGGCCGAGGAACCACGTGGCGCGTTCGAGCGTGGCGGCCCCCGCGCCGGCCGCGGGATCGCGCACCAGTGCCTCGATCGCGGCACGGGCGACGGTGTCGAGCCGCTCGTCGGCGTCGATCCAGAGCACCCACGGCTGCGTGCACTGCGCCAGCGCGAACGCGCGCTGCGGCCCGAACCCGGCCCACTCGTGCGCATGGACGCGCGCGCCCAGGCGCTCGGCGGCAGCCCGCGTGGCGGCGTCGCCGCGCGGGTCCCACACCACGACGGCCTCGGCCGCGAACGCGAGCGCGGGCAGCAGCGCCTCGAGGTCCGCGGTCTCGTCGCGGGCGAGCAGCAGCACCGAGAGCGGCGCGGGCGCGTTCACGCGCGGGCCTCCGTGCGCGCGAGGTGCGCGCGCACGAGCGTCACGCCCTCGTCGGGCGAGAGCCCGGGAAGGCAGTTCCAGTGCGCGCAGCGCGTGCGGTCGCAGCCACGGCACGGCAGGCTCGTGCGCCAGTGGCCGTGCGCCTCGCCCGGCGGGTTCCAGGTGTCGGGATGTGTCGGCCCGAACCACGCGAAGCTCGGCACCCCGAGCGCGGCCGCGAGGTGGCGCGGGCCGCTGTCGGTGCCGATCACCGCGCGCAGCCGCGCGATCACGCCGGCCAACGGGCCGACGCCGCACGGCGGCAGCAAACGCGTCGCGGGCGCGAGTTCGAGCAGCCGGCGCGCGAGCGGCTCCTCGCCGGGCCCGGTGATCGCGAGCACCTCGCGCCCGTCGGACGCGAGCGCGCGCGCGAGCGCGGCCGTGTGCGAGAGGGGCCACTGCTTGGTGGGCCACGAGCCGGCCGGCACCACGCCAACGGTGCGCCCGGGCTCGCGGATTCCGGCGGCGGCCAGCAGTGCGGCCGCCGCGTCCGCGGCCGCGGCGGAGACCGCGATCGCCGGCACCGCCGGCACGTTGGCGCCGCCCGCGGCGCGCGCGAGCCGCAGGTGCACGGCGGCCGCCGGCTCGCGCCGGTCGCCGGGGCCGCGTCGCTCGCGAGGAACGGTCTCGCCGTAGAACGCGCGCCGGCCGCGCAGGTCGTAGCCGAGCACGCGTTTCGCGCCGCAGCCGCGCGCGATCACGGCGGTGCGCGTGTTGCCGAAGAAGTCGACCGCCACCGCCGGGCGCTCGCGCCGCAGGCCGGTGAGCGTGCGCCACGTCGCGGCGTGCGTGCGCTCGAGCGGCCAGATCCGCGTCACGAACGGCAGCCCCGCGAGCACCGGGGCGAAGCGGGGCTCGGTCACCACGTGCAGCGCCGCGCCGGGATGACCCTGCGCGAGCGAAGCCAGCGCGGGCGTCACGAGCACGACGTCGCCCAGCGCGCGCGGGCGGATCGCCACGATCGCGCCGCTCATCGTCCCTCCGCGAGCGCCACCTCCGCGCGGGCCGCCTCGCGCGCCCACGCGTCCACCCGGTGCAGCTGCGCGAGCGACTCCACGCGGTTGACCGTGTGCCGCGACAGCACGCGCTCCAGCACGCCGGGCAGCTCGCCGAGCGCGATCGCGCCATCGAGGAACGCGCGCACCGCGACCTCGTCCGCAGCGTTCAGCACGCACGGCGCCGTACCGCCCGCGCGCCCGGCGGCGAGCGCGCAGGCGAAGGCCGGGTGCTTCGCCGGATCGACCGGCTCGAACTCGAGGCCGGCGAGGTCGGTGACGGCGAGCGGCGGCACCGACTCGCCCCAGCGCTCGGGCCACGAGAGCGCGAGCTGGATGGGCAGCTTCATGTCGGGCCGCGCGACCTGCGCGATCAACGAGCCGTCGCGGAAGGTCGCGATCGCATGCACGACGGCCTGCGGGTGGATCACGGCGTCGATACGGCCGAAGTCGAGGTCGAACAGCCAGTGCGCCTCGATCACCTCGAGGCCCTTGTTGAAGAGCGTCGCGGAATCGGTGGTGATGCGCGCGCCCATCGCCCACACGGGATGCGCGAGCACCTCCTGCCGCGTGGCGCGCCGCCAGTCGGGGTGCCGGCGCAACGGACCGCCCGAGGCGGTGAGCGTGAGCTTCGCCACTTCCTCCGGCGGGCGGCCGAGCAGCGCCTGCAGCGCCGCCGAGTGCTCGCTGTCGACCGGCAGCAGTTCGCCGCCGCCGCGCTGGAGCGCGGCGCGCACGAGCGGGCCGCCGACCACCAGCGTCTCCTTGTTCGCGAGCGCGAGCCGCGCGCCCCGCTCGAGCGCCGCCAGCGAGGACTCGAGCCCCGCCGCGCCGACGATGCCGTTCACGACGTACGGCGCCTCGCAGCGCGCGGTCATGCGCGCCGCTGCCCCGGCACCCACGTCCACCGCCGCGCCCGGCGCGGCCGCCTGCAGCCGCGCCCGCGCCGCCTCGGGATCCGGGGCGTGCTCGAGCGCGAGGTGCGCGGGACGCCACTGGCGGGCCTGCTCGCAGAGCTTGTCGAGCGCGCGGCCCGCGGCCAGCGCGACGACGCGCAGGCGTTCCGATTCGCGCGCGGCGACGGCGAGCGTCTGCTCGCCGATCGAGCCGGTGCTGCCGAGCACGGCGAGGTCGCGCGGGGCCGGGGTCGCCATCAGGGCACCTGGAAGACGACGACCTTGAGGTAGTAGTAGACGATCGGGGCGCCGAAGTAGAGGCTGTCGAAGCGGTCGAGGATGCCGCCGTGCCCCGGGATCAGGTCGGAGGAATCGCCGCTCTCGGAGTCGCGCTTGAGCAGCGACTCGGCGAGGTCGCCCACCTGCCCGAACACGCCGACCAGCGCGCCGATCGCCAGCACGTCCGGCAGCCGCAGCCACGGCTGGCCTGCGGCGGAGTGCATGAACCAGCGCGAGCCGATCCACGCGCCGAGCAGCGCGAACGCGAAACCGCCGATCGAGCCTTCGAGCGTCTTGCGCGGCGAGATCGCCGTCCACGGCCGCGTCCGCCCGAGCCAGCGCCCGATCGCGTACGCGCCGGTGTCGCAACTCCAGGTGACGAGGAACGCGTACAACACGAGCTTGGCCCCGTCGGCGTAGTCGAGCCCGGCGCGCCAGGGCAGCTCGCGCAGCAGCACGAAGTGCGCGGAGAGCCAGCCCACGTAGAGCACACCGAACGCCGTCACCGCGAGGTTCTCGACGATCCCCCGCCGCTCCGCGTGCCGCAGGGCGAGCGCCAGCGACAGCATGAGCGCCAGCGTCGCGAGCAGGGCCGCGTGCGGCGTGTGCGGGCGGTACGACAGCGCGAGCACCGCGAACGCCGCGAGGTGACCGAGCAGCGCCTCGGGGCGGTGCCCCTTCGCGCGCATCATGCGGTAGAACTCGAGCAGGCCCATCGCCGTCTGCAGCGCGACGAAGCCGAAGAACGCGATGCCCCCGGCGCGCGCGAGCAGGATCAGCAGCGGCACGAACAGCACACCGCTCGCGATGCGCAGCCCGAGCGACCACGACGACGACTTGCCCCGCGGCATCTTCACCGCATCGCCGTGACCCGCGGGCGTGGGCTCGGTGCTCACCGGGCGCTCCGCGGCCTTCGTCAATCCGTGCGCCCGAAGCGGCGGTCGCGCTTCTGGTAGTCCGCGACGGCTTCGAAGAGGTGCCGGCGGCGGAAGTCGGGCCACAGGGTCTCCGTGACCCAGAGTTCCGTGTACGCGAGCTGCCAGAGCAGGAAGTTGGAGATCCGCATCTCACCGCTCGTGCGGATCAGCAGGTCGGGATCGGGCAGCCCGGCCGTGTAGAGATAAGTCGAGAACAGCTCCTCGTCGATCTTCGCGGGATCGAGCCCCCGGCGCACTGCGTCCTCCGCGATCCGCCGCACGCCGTCCACGATCTCGTCGCGGCCGCCGTACGAGAGCGCGAGGTTGAGCAGCATGCCGGTGCAAGCCGAGAGGTGGGCCTGCGTCTCCTCGATCTCCCGGCGCACCACCGCGGGCAGCTCGTGGGTGCGGCCGATCACCTGCAGCCGCACGTTGCTCTCGAACAGCTCGCGCCGCTCGGCGCGCAGCGACTGGCGCAGGATCGTCATGAGCGCGGACACCTCGCGCGCCGGGCGCTGCCAGTTCTCGGCCGAGAACGTGTAGAGCGTCAGCACCTGCACGCCGAGCGCGTTGCACCCGCGCACGACCTCGCGCACCGCGTCGCGGCCCGCGCGATGGCCCATGGCCCGCGGAACGCCACGCTTCTTCGCCCAGCGCCCGTTGCCATCCATGATGATGGCGACGTGGCGCGGCAGGTTGCCGCGGGCGATCAGGTCCTGTGCGCTGGGACTTCCGGTGCTCGACACCGCTCCGCCTCCACTGCGGGACGTGGACGGGCCGCGCGAGCGGCCCGGGGACCGGTCAGACTTCCATGACCTCGGCGGTCTTCTTCTTGAGCGCTTCGTCGATCAGGCCGATGTAGCGGTCCGTGAGCTTCTGGGCCTCGGTCTCGAGCCGCTTGGCGTCGTCGGCCGGGATCGTGCCCTCGTGCTCCTCGTGCTTGATCTCCTTGTTCGCGTCGTGGCGGTACTGGCGCACCTGCACGCGCCCCTCCTCGGCGAACTTCGAGATCAGCTTCACGAGCTCCTTGCGGCGCTCTTCGGTCAGCGAAGGAATCGGGATGCGGATCACCGAGCCGTCGTCGGCCGGGTGCAGCCCGAGATTGGCTTCGTTGATCGCCTTGGTGATGGCCTTGATGAGGCTCTTGTCGAACGGCTGCACCATGAGCAGGCGCGGTTCGGGCGCCGACACGGTGCCGACGGCCTTCAGGTCCATCGTCGAGCCGTACGCCTGGACGTGCACCGAATCGAGCAGCCCGGGGCTGGCCTTGCCCGTGCGCACGCCGGAAAACTCGTGGCGGACGTGCTCGAGGGCCTTCTTCATGTGCTCTTCCGCGGCAGTGATGATCTTGTGCGACATGACGGTCACTCTCCCACCTGCGTGCCGACCGCCTCGCCGTTCATGAGACGCACCAGGTTGCCCGGCACGCCCATGTTGAACACGACGAGCGGCAGCCGGTTGTCCATGCACAGCGAGATCGCGGTCGAATCCATGACCTTGAGACCGCGGCTGAGAATATCCATGTAACCGATGCGAGGGAAGAAGGTCGCGTCCGGCTGGGTGACAGGGTCCCCCGAGTAGACGCCGTCGACCTTGGTCCCCTTCAGGATGACGTCGGCACCGGTCTCGACCGCGCGCAGCACGGCGGCCGTGTCGGTGGTGAAGTACGGATTGCCGGTCCCCGCCGCCATCACGACGACGCGCCCCTTCTCCAGGTGCCGCACCGCGCGGCGCCGGATGTAGGGCTCGGCGACCTGGTCCATCTTCACGGCCGTCATCACCCGGGTGAACATGCCGCGGCTCTCCAGCGCGTGCTGGAGAGCCAGGCTGTTGATCACCGTGGCGAGCATGCCCATGTGGTCGGCGGTGACGCGGTCCATGCCGCGCGCACTCGCCGCCACACCCCGGAAGATGTTCCCGCCGCCCAGCACGATGCCCACCTGCACGCCCATCGCGTGCACGTCGCGGACTTCGTCCGCGATCTGGCCGAGGATCTCGTCCGCGATGCCGTGACCGGCTTCGCCGGCGATCTGCTCGCCGCTCAGCTTGAGCAGGATGCGCTGGTAGCGGGCGGCCAAAGCTACTCCGCTCCGAGCCGGTAGCGAACGAAGCGCCGGACGACGATGTTCTCGCCCGTCTTGGCCGACGTCTCCTTGACGAGATCGCCCACCGTCTTCTTGTCGTCCTTGATGTACGGCTGATCGAGCAGGCACACCTCGGAGTAGAACTTGTTCACCTTGCCGTCGAGGATCTTCTCCATGATGTTCGCCGGCTTCTTCTCGTCCTTCATCTGCGCGGCGAAGATCTCGCGCTCCTTGGCCACGCGCTCCGCCGGGACCTCTTCGGGACGCACGAACTCGGCGCCCGCGGCCGCCACCTGCATGGCGAGGTTGTGGCACAGCGCGCCGAAGTCGTCGGTGCGCGCGACGAAGTCCGTCTCGCAGTTCACCTCGATGAGCACGCCGATGCGCGAATCGTGGATGTAGGACGCGATGCGGCCCTGCGACGCGGTGCGGTCCGAGCGCTTCTCGGCCTTCGCGATGCCGGCCTTGCGCAGCGTCTCGACGGCCTTCTCGAGATCGCCCGACGTCTCACCCAGGGCCTTCTTGCACTCCATCATTCCCGCTCCGGTCATGTCCCGGAGCTGCTTGACCAGTTCTGCCGTGATCGTCATGAACACTCCCTGCGTGGGCACGCCCGCCCTCGCCTTGCGGCGCGGACGGGCGCGAGATTCCGTGAGGATGGACTCGGGATCAGGCGCCTGCCGGCGCGGCGTTCTCGGCCTCGCTGGCGTCACCGCCGTACGAAACGGTCTCCTGGTCGGCACCTTCCATCGCCATGCTGCGCGCTTCCGCGATGGAGTCCGCCACGAGTCCGCTGAAGAGCTTGATCGCGCGAAGGGCGTCGTCGTTGCCCGGGATCGGGAAGTTGATCACGGACGGGTCGCAGTTCGTGTCCACGACACCGACGATCGGGATGCCCAGGCGGTTGGCCTCGGCGACCGCGATCTTCTCCTTCTTGGTGTCGACGATGAACACGATCGCGGGCAGGCCGGGCATTTCCTTGATCCCGGCGAAGGCGAACTCGAGCCGCTCGCGCTCACGCCCGAGCCGCGACACTTCCTTCTTCGCGAGCTTCTCGAACGTGCCGTCCGCCGCCATCGCATCGAGTTCCTTGAGGCGCTTGATGCTGGTGCGGATCGTCTTGAAGTTGGTGAGCATGCCGCCGAGCCAGCGCTCCGTGACGTGGAACTGCCCCGAGCGCGCCGCGTCCTCGGCGATGATGCCCTTGGCCTGCTTCTTGGTCCCCACGAAGAGGACGTGACCGCCCGCGCGCACCACCTTGTGGATCGCGGCACGCGCGTCCTGGATGCACTTGAGGGTCTTCTGCAGGTCGATGATGTAGATGCCGTTCCGCTCCATGAAGATGAACTTCTTCATCTGCGGATTCCAACGGCGCGTCTGATGCCCGAAGTGGACTCCCGCTTCGAGCAGGTCTTTCATGGTGACTTCGGCCACGGTGACCTCCTGTGGGGTTCTGCCTCCGCCCGGACCCTGTGTGTTCGCGCCCATCCCGCGCGCTCGTGTCGAGCCGCTGCGGGACCCCGGCGCGTCGTCGGGGCGTGTGAGATGAGTGAGCCTCTTGAAATCGCTCAGCGCTTGCTGAACTGGAACCGCTTGCGGGCGCCCGGCTGCCCGTACTTCTTGCGCTCCTTCATGCGCGAGTCGCGCGTGAGGAGGCCTTCGCGGCCGAGCAGGCCCTTGTGGGCTTCGTCCTGGCGGACGAGCGCGCGCGCCACCGCCATGCGGATCGCGCCCGCCTGGCCGGTGAGTCCGCCGCCGCTCACGCGGGCGACGACGTCGAACTTGTCCGACGTGTTCGTCAGCACGAGCGCGTGCACCGCCGTGCGGACCAGCGACTCGCGCTTGAGGTAGTCCATGATCGCGCGCTTGTTGACCGTGACGTTGCCCGAGCCCGGAAGCAGGCGCACACGAGCGACCGCCTCCTTGCGCCGGCCCGTCAGGGGCTTGTTCGTCGTTACCGTGGCCATGCGTTCCCCTTTCAGGCCTCGAGGTTCCAGGTTTCGGGCTGCTGAGCGACGTGCGGGTGCTCGGCGCCGGCATACACCTTGAGCTTCTTCATCATGGCGGCGCCGAGGCGGTTCTTGGGCATCATGCCCTTCACCGCGCGCTGCACGACGCGCTCGGGGTGCTTCTCGAGCACCTCGGCGATCTTCGTCCAGCTCGCGCCACCCGGATACAGGGTGTGGTTGAAGTACGTCTTCTGCTCCGGCTTGGTGCCGGTCAGCCGAACCTTGGTCGCGTTGAGCACGATGACGTGGTCACCGGTGTCCATGTGCGGCGTGTAGATCGGCTTGTGCTTGCCCTTGAGCACCATCGCGACCTGCGCGGCGAGACGTCCGAGCGTCTTCCCCTCGGCGTCCACGACGAGCCAGCGGCGCTGGATGTCGGCTTCTCGGGCGGAATAGGTCTTCATCCTGCCTCCAGTAGTCCTGCGATGCGGCCATACGCCGGCGTTTTCGCGCCCGAACGGCGGGCACGAACACCGGTCCGCATGCTCCCCAAGTATTGGGAAAGCGTCGGAGGCTAGCATCGGCCGTGAAAGGGTGTCAAGGCCGCCTCGCCGCGTCAGTTAGGCGTTTCGGGCCAGAATGGCCCGAAATCTCACGCGAAGTCGGCCAGCATGGCCCGCAGCCGGGCCAGCGGCAGGCCCACCACGGTCGTGTAGTCGCCCTCGACGCGGCGCACGAACTGCCCCGCGAGGCCCTGGATGCCGTAGGCACCCGCCTTGTCGAGCGGCTCGCCCGAGCGGACGTAGGTGTCGATGTCCGCCGGAGCGAGGCGCTGGAAGTGGACGACCGTGCACTCCGCCCCCGTCCGCTGGTCGTCGTCGCGGACCACGGCGAGCCCGGTCCAGACCTCGTGCCGGCGGCCGTGCAGGCGCTGCAGCATGCGGCGGGCGTCCTCGGCGCTCTCGGGCTTGCCGAGCCGCTTGCCCCGCAGCACCACGACCGTGTCGGCGCCGATCACCACCGCGCCCGGCTTCTGCGCGGCGACGCGGCGCGCCTTCTCCAGCGCCAGCGCGCGCACGCCGTGGCGCGGCTCGGCCTTGCCGGGCCACGCGCGGTCGGGTCCGGGATCGACGACCGTGAAGCGCGCCCCCGCCTGCCGCAGCAGCGCCACGCGACGCGGCGAAGCCGAGGCGAGCACCAGCGGTGCGCGCCCGCGCCAGAAGAGCCCGGCGTCCTTCACGCGATCCCCTCCCCCGCGGCGGGCGTCTCGACCATCAGCGTCACGGGACCGTCGTTCACGAGTTCGACCTCCATGTGCGCGCGGAACACGCCGCGCGCGACCGTCACGCCCTGCGCCGCGAGCGCGGCGCAGAAACGCTCGAACAACGGCTCGGCCACCTCGGGCCGTGCGGCCGACGTGAACTCGGGCCGGCGCCCGCGGCGCGCGTCGCCGTAGAGCGTGAACTGCGGCACCACGAGCACGCCGCCGCCGGCTTCGCGCACGTCGCGGTTCATCTTGCCCTCGTCGTCCGCGAAGATCCGCAGCGTCGCGAGCTTGGCCGCGAGCCATTCCACCTGCGCCTCGCCGTCGGCGTGCGTGGCCCCGAGCAGCACGAGCAGGCCGCGGCCGACCGCGCCACGCTCGGTACCGTCGACGCGCACGCTCGCGCGCGCGACGCGCTGCACCAGCGCCCTCACCCGTCGAGGTCCTTGCCGCCCGGCGCCTTCACGATGCGCTGGCGGCGCTCGACGCGCTGCACGCCGGGCACGTGGCGGATCGCCGACATCACTTCCTGCAGCTTCTGCAGGTGCGGCACCTCGACCACGAACACGCCGCGGACCACCTGGTGTTCGGCCTGCAGCCCGGCGGTGCGGATGTTCACGTTCGCGGACGTGATCGCCTTGGCGACGTCGGCGAGCATCGACGCACGGTCGCGCGCCGTGATCACGAGCCGCACGGGGAACGTGTCGCCCGCGCGCGCGTCCCACTCCACGACCACGCGCCGTTCGGGCGCCACCGACTTGGAGAACGTGTTCGGGCAGTCCTGGCGGTGCAGCGACACGCCGCGGCCGATCGTGATGATGCCGACGACCGGATCGCCGGGCACGGGCTGGCAGCAGCGTGCGTAGTTCACCATGACGTTGTCGATGCCCTGGATGCGCACGCCGCCCGCCGGCTTGCGGCCGATGCCCAGCGCCTCCAGCGGCCCGCGCGCGAGCCGCTCGGCGAGGCCTTCCTTGGGCGGCGCGAACTTGCGCGTCACGACCGTGAGCGAGACCTGCCCTTCGCCGATGCGGGCGTAGAGCATGTCCACGTCCTCGCAGTTCTGCTCGGTCGCGATCTCCTCGAGCGGCACGTCGTCGAGCTTGACCCGCATGCGCTTCAGCTCGCGCTCGAGCATCTCGCGGCCGAGCGCGACGCTGTCCTCGAGCCGCTGCTGGCGCAGCCAGTGGCGGATCTTGCCGCGGGCGTTGGCCGTCTTGGCGACCTTGAGCCAGTCGTCGTGCGGTTTCGCGTTCGGGGCGGTGATGATCTCGACCGTGTCGCCGTTGCGGAGTTCGTAGCGCAGCGGCACCAGTTCGCCGTTCACGCGCGCGCCCACCGTCTTCTGGCCGACCTCGGTGTGGATCAGGAACGCGAAGTCGAGCGGCGTCGCGCCCTTGGGCAGGCGCTTGAGCTGCCGGCGTGGCGTATAGACGAACACTTCCTCCTGGTGCAGCGACGTGCGGAGGAAGTCCATGTACTCGGAGTCGTCGGTCTCGCGCTGCCAGCCGACGATCTGGGTCACGAAACCGCCGAGGCGCTCGTCGAGTTCCTCGTCGACCTTGCCGCCCTGCTTGTAGACGTAGTGCGCGGCGACGCCCGTCTCGGCCGTGCGGTGCATCTCCCACGTGCGGATCTGCACCTCGACGAGTTCGTTCTCGTCGGTGAGCACCGTGGTGTGCAGCGACTGGTACATGTTGCTCTTGGGCGTCGCGATGTAGTCCTTGAACCGCTCCGCCACCGGCGCGTAGAGATCGTGAACCACGCCGAGCGCGCGGTAGCAGTCGTTGCGCGTGTGCGTGATGATGCGGATCCCGAACAGGTCGTAGACGTCGCCCAGCCCGCGGCCCGACTGCATCTTGTTCCAGATCGAGAAGAAGTGCTTCGGGCGGCCGTTCACCTCGGCCTTGAGCCCCGCGGCCTTGAGCGCGTCGCGCAGGTGCGCCATGACGCGATCGAGGAACGCCTCGCGCTCCTGCCGCTTGGCCTGGATGCCGCGCGCGAGTTCCTGGTAGGCCTCGGGCTCGAGCATCTTGAGGCTCAGGTCCTCGAGTTCGCGCTTGATGCTCGCCATGCCGAGCCGGTGCGCGAGCGGCGCGTAGATGTCGCGCGTCTCGGTCGCGATCCGCCGCACCTTCTGCTCCGGCAGGTACTCGATCGTGCGCATGTTGTGCAGCCGGTCGGCGAGCTTGATAAAGATGACGCGCAGGTCCTTGGACATCGACAGCAGCATCTTGCGGAAGTTCTCCGCCTGCGCCGCCTCGGCGCTGTCGAAGTGCATGGCCGAGAGCTTGGTCACGCCCTCGACCAGCGACGCCACCTCGCGGCCCCAGTGCTTTTCGACCTCGGCCGGCGTCACCTCGGTGTCCTCGACCACGTCGTGCAGGAGCGCGGCGCACGCGAGCGTCGTGTCCATGCGCGTCTCGAGCAGGTCGGCGAGGATCCGGCACACCTCGACGGCGTGCGAGATGAACGGCTGGCCCGAGTGCCGCTTCTGCTCCCCGTGCGCGGCGGCGGCGTAGTCGAAGCACGCGCCGACGCGATCGCGGTCCACCCGCGGTGCGCGCTCCGCGAGCGCGCTCATCAGCGCCGCACGAAGTTCGGGATGGCTGGTGCCGGCGGTCATGCGGACTCCGGGAACGGCCGCGTCAGGGAATCCTCACGGCCTTGAGCTTGAGCTGGACGCGCATCTCGTCCTTCCACTCGTTGCGCGTCGGCGCGAACACCAGGTCCGCCCGGCCCGCGCGCGAGAGCGCCGGCGCGAGATCGCCCATGCCGAAGCCGATCGCCTCGACGTCGCCCTCGTCCGAGACGACGCGGAAGCGCACGTGCTTGTCGCGCCCCACCCGCGTCACCTGCGCCACGCGCGCCCCCAGCATCTGGAAGAGCGGCTCCGTGTTGTCCAGCCCGTGCGGCGCCATGCGCTCGAGCCACGAGACGAGCTCGTCGTCGCACTCGCCCACGCGCAGGTCGGCGTCGACCTCGACGCGCGAGACGAACTGCTCGGGGCGGTGCTGCTCGCGCACCAGCTTCTCGAAGCGCTCGCGCAGTTCGGGCAGCCGTTCGCGCGAGACCGTGAGGCCCGCGGCGAACGCGTGGCCGCCGTGCGCGGCGAGCAGGTCGGTGCAGCCGTCGAGCAGCCGCGTCAGGTCGAGCCCCGGCAGGCTGCGGCCGGAGCCGCGCCCGCGCTCGCCGTCGATCGCCACCAGCACCGTCGGGCGCTGGTAGCGCTCGACCAGCCGCGAGGCCACGATCCCGATCACGCCCGGGTGCCACTTCTCGGACCAGAGCATGATCGAGCAGCAGCGCGGGTAGTCGAGCTCGGTGTCCACCATGCGCGACGCTTCGATCAGCGCCTGCTCGTCGAACTTGCGCCGGCGATCGTTGTCCTCCTCGAGGCTGTCCGCGCAGTCGCGCGCCTCGGTCTCGTCGCGCGCCATGAGCAGCCGCAGGCCCTGCTCGGCGTTGCCCATGCGCCCCGCGGCATTGATGCGCGGCGCGAGCACGAACGCGACCTGCCCGCTGCTGATGCGCTTGCCGCCCAGCTTGGCCACGTCGATCAGGGCCCGGATGCCGAGCCGGCGCCCGAGGTTCAGCTGGTCCAGCCCGGCGCGCGCGAGGATGCGGTTCTCGCCCACGAGCGGGACGACGTCCGCGATCGTGCCGAGCGCGACCACGTCGAGGTAGCTGCGCGCGTGGTCCAGCCCGCCGCGGCCCTGCAGCAGCCGCTCGACGAGCTTGAACGTGACACCGACGCCGGCGAGCGACTTGAACGGATACGGGCAGCCCGGCCGCAGCGGGTTCACGACCGCCACCGCCGAGGGCAAGTGGGCCGCGGGCTCGTGGTGGTCGGTGACGACCGTGTCGATCCCGCGCGCGCGCGCCGCCTCGACCGCCTCGACCGCGGTGATGCCGCAGTCGACCGTGACGATGAGCGTGCAGCCGCGCTGCGCGGCGAACTCGACCGCTTCCAGCGTCAGGCCGTAGCCGTCGCGGATGCGGTGCGGGATGCGGTGCTCGACGCGCGCGCCCAGTTCGTCGAGCACGCTGTGGAGCAGGAAGGTCGAGGTGATGCCGTCGACGTCGTAATCGCCCTGGACGAGAATGCGCTCTCCGTCCGCGACTGCCTTCAGGATCCGCTGCGCCGCCGGCTCGAGGTCCAGCATCTCATGCGGGTCGTGCAGGTCCTCGAGCGCCGGCTCCAGGAACCGCCGCGCCTTCTCCAGCGTGTCGACGCCCCGGTGCACCAGCGCATGGGCGACAGGCATCGGCGCCCCGAGGGCGCGCGCCAGCTCGGCCGCGCGCTCGGGCGAGCGGCGCGGGTGCAGCACCCACTGGGCGGTGGATGGAACGGTGGCGGATGCCATGGGTCTCCCGGTCGGGGCACGGTTGTGGGACGCGAGGGAGCCACTGTACCGGCCTCGGCCGTCGCGCGGCAAGCGTCCCGCGGGAGAGCGGCGCGTGACCGACGCACGCACTGCAACGCGAACGGCGCGCCCGAAGGCGCGCCGCGCACGTCGAAGTGAAACACCGAGTCGCCCGTAAGCCGAATTCTGTACGGATTGCTCCGTGGCGATCATTTGACTGGGATGGCTGTCTCCAGCCACCTCGATGCGACCGACCCCGGGGTGATGACGGAGCGGGACACACTCCTTCCCCTCTATGCGGTCTTGCTCCAGGCGGGGTTTGCCGAGCCGATGGCGTCGCCGCCACCGCTGGTGAGCTCTTACCTCACCGTTTCACCCTTGCCCGCAGCGGCAGCGCCGTGAGGCGCGCCGCCCGTTGGCGGTCTGCTCTCTGTTGCACTTTCCGTGGGCTCACGCCCCCTGGGAGTTACCCAGCGCCTTGCCCTGTGGAGTTCGGACTTTCCTCACGGCCCGCCCTCCACCGCCGCTTGCGCGGAGGTTTCGGAACGCGCCGCGCGATCACCCGTGCGACTCGGTCCTACCGTGAAGATGCTTCAGGAAAGCGCCCGGTCCAGTGCTTCGTTGACCAGGCCGTCGGCGCGGCTGTTGTCGTCACGCCGTACGCTGCTGTACGTCACACTCGCGAGCTTCGCGGCCACCCGGCGCGCTTCCGCGTTCAGGGGCTTCAAGCCCTCGTGCTTCACCTTGTACTGCCCGGTCATCTGCCGGATGACCAGTTCGGAGTCCATCACCACGGCCAGCGCCGGGACCGCGCGAGTGACCGCGGCCTCGAGGCCCGCGATCAGCGCGCGGTACTCGGCGACGTTGTTGGTGGCCGTGCCGATGAACTCGCCACGCGCTTCGATCTCGCGTCCGCTCGCGTCCGTCAGCACGAAGCCGTAGGCCGCGGGTCCGGGGTTGCCGCGCGATCCGCCGTCGCAGCGCAGCGTCCACGTCGTGCTCATGCAGGATGTCTCCGGGTGGACCGCCACCGTAGACGAGCGCGCGGGCAGCGTCCAGCGGGGCTCAGTGCGCGGGCGTGGGGGCGTCCGCGAGCCAGCCCGCGCGTTCGAGCGCGGTCCACGCGTCGCGTTCGCCGAGTTCGATCAGCTGGCCCGCCTGCACGGGATCGAACCCGAGCACACTGCCGGGCAGCGCGCGGTCCGGCTCGATCACGCACACGCGCCGTGGCCGATCCCCGTCGCTCCAGCCGGGCGGCAGCGAGCGCAGCTCGGTCTGCAGGTCGCGCCAGTTGGCGAGCTCGAGCAGCCGGCCCGCGAGCCCGAAGAGATCCGTGGGCGGTGGCGCGGGCGTCGGGCTCACGCTGGGCGTCAGGAGCACGACGAGCAGCGCGTCGGATTCGTTCGCGATCGCGACGTGCAGCGGCTGGTTGCTGAAGCCGCCGCCGTCCACGAAATCGCGGCCGTCGATCCGCTCGGGCTCGAACACGCCCGGGATCGCCGACGACGCGACGGCCGCGGCGATCGCCTCGGACGCATCGCGCAGCACCGTCACCTCGCCGAGCTCGTGCTCGACGCGGCGGACGAACTGGGGATCGGGCTGGGGCCAGCTCACGAAGTGGTTCATGCGCCCGCGATCCAGCGCGAGCGCGCCGATCACGAGCCCCGTGCCCGGGCCGGTCAACTTCGACGCGTCACCCTCGGCCACGAGTTTCTCCAGCACACGCCGGCGCGAGCGCCCGCCCCAGAGGCCGCGGCCGCCGGTCTCGGGCAGCAGGCTGAAGCCGAACCGCCGCAGCCAGAGCGCGGCGCCGCCCGTGCCGCTGCCGAGCCACGCGAGCGCGAGCACGATCACGAGGCTGGCGCTGAAGCGGTGCGGCCACGGCCAGCCCATCGCCCACACCACCGCGTGCACGATCGTCACGCCGAGCGCGATGCGGCCCAGCGTCGCGCGGCCGCGCGCGCCCTCGCCGATCGGCGCGCTGCCGGTGAGCCAGGCCTCCAGCCGCCGCGAGGCGAACACGATCGCGAAGCAGGCCGCCGCGAGCACCACCCAGCTGGTGATGTCGAGCTGCGTCGACCACAGGTCCACGCGTGCGCTCGCCTTGCGCCAGATCCAGTACGCGCCCGAGAGCTCGCGCGAGCCGAGCAAGGTGAGCAGGATCTCGAGCACCGCGAGCACGGCGCCGAACGCGCCCGCGGCGCGCAACGCGAGCGCCACCCAGTGCAGGCCGACGTCGGAGCCGCGCAGCTGGCGCCACGTCTTCTCCAGCGGTTCGGTGCGCCGGCCGTGCGCGAGCCAGATCACCGCGTTGATCGCGCCGATCGAGACGCCCGCCACCATCGCGGGCGCGAGCGCGAGCTGCTCCAGCACGCGCAGCACGCCGACCTCGTAGGCGCCGAGCGCGCCGCCACCCGACAGCACGAGCGCGATGCGGCGAAACGGCAGGTCGGCGCGGAGTCGGCGCTCGCTCACACCGTCACTCCGCGGCGGCGTCCTCGGGCGGCATGAGCAGGAACCGCCCGCAGCCATCGCAGGTCACGAGCCGCTCGCGGCGGCCGGCTTCCTGCAGGACGTGCGGCGGCAGGCCGCGGAAGCAGCCGCCGCATGCACCCTTCACGATCGCCGACACGGCGCGTCCACCGCGCGAAACGCGCACCTTCTCATAGCGCGTGCGCGATGTCGCGTCGAGCTTCGCCGCCGCTTCCGCACGCTGCGCGGCCAGCGCGTCCAGCTTCGCGCCCAGGTCCGCGTCGCGCGCGTCGATCCTGCCCAGCGCGTCGGCGGTCTCGCGCGCGACGCGGTCCAGCGCCTCGAGCAGCTCCGGCCGCTGGGTGCCCGCGGCCTCCTCCTGCTCCATCAGCTCGAGCACCTGCGTTTCGAGCGCGGAGCGCTTGCCGGAGACCGTGGCGATCTCGTGCTGCACCGCCTCGAACTGCTTCTGGTCGGTGACGGCGTCCAACTGCGCACGGAAACGCTTCTCCTGCGTCTCGAACGTGGCGGCCTCGCGCTCGAGCTCGCGGCGGCGCCTGACCCACTGGTCCACCTGCGCCTCGAGCGCCTGGAGGCGCTTCGTCTCGGCGGCGAGCTTCGCTTCGTGCACGCGCCGGGCTTCGGGCAGCTTCGCGCGCTCGGCTTCGAGCGGCACCGCCTGCTCGTCGATCTCGTGCAGGGCCCAGTGGTGGCGGTATTCGTCGGTCACGGCGCGCCGAATCGAAAGGTGGTGGGCGAAGAGGGACTTGAACCCCCGACCCCCTGGTTGTGATCCAGGTGCTCTGCCAGCTGAGCTATTCGCCCACCTCGTAAGAGGGGTTGCGCGACGCGGGAACGTGGGCCCACCTGGATTCGAACCAGGGTCTTACCGGTTATGAGCCGGCGGCTCTGGACCGCTGAGCTATGGGCCCAGCGCCCGACACCCACTCCCCACGACGAAGGCCGTGCGTTTGTAGCAGGGCGGCCCCGGGGGCGTCAAGCGAGGCGCGCCGCCGCTTGCTCCCTCCGGCCGCCGGTGGGACGCTGGGTGGAGTCCCCGACGGACGCTCACCCGCAAGGAACATCCCATGTCCCGATCCCGCCGTCTCCTCGCGCTCACGGGCCTCGCGGCCGCGATCCTCGCCGGCTGTGCCAAGCACCCGACCGCGTCGCTTCCCCGCATCCCCGCCGGCGCCCCGACGCGCAGCGTCGGTGTTCTCGTCACCGACAGCCTCGGAACTCCCGCCGCCGGCGTCCAGGTCACCTGCCTGAGCAGCGGCATCGAGACCGATCCCGACATCCTCGGATTCCAGGGAACGAACGCGCAGGGCGTCGCCGGCTTCACCGCGTACGCGAACACGACCACCTTCTGGACCGACGGTGCGCTCGTCGCGGCCGGCACTCCTCCGGTCCCGGTGGCCGTCAGCGCCTCTCCCATCCGCGCCGCATCGGGCAGCGACACCGTCCTCGTGCGGCTGGTCCTCCACACGAGTTCCGTCGCGCAGGGCACGCTCCTCATCACCGGCGCATCCCATCACGACGGCACGTCGGTCTATGCGCTGAACCTGCCGACCTCCGCCACGACCGACAGCGCCGGCCACTGGACGATCGCCGGCCTCGCGCCCGGGCACTGGAGCTTCCTCGCGCTGCACCCCGGGCACGCGATGGTCCCGATCACGATCGACGTCCCCGCGCCGGGCAGCACGGTCACCGTCCCGACGCAGACGATCCCCTGAACGCGGCGCCACGAACACGCCGGGCCCGGGACGCGTCGGCGCCCCGGGCCCGTGTCGTTTCGCGTGCCGCGCCTACAGCAGCTCGGTGTACGCCTTCAGCCGTCGCGACCGCGTCGGGTGACGCAGCTTGCGCAGCGCCTTGGCCTCGATCTGGCGGATGCGCTCGCGCGTCACGTTGAAGAACGCGCCCACCTCCTCCAGCGTGCGCTGCGCGCCGTCGTCGGTGAGGCCGAAGCGCAGGCGGATCACCTTGGCTTCACGCGGCGTCAACGTCTTCAGCACCTCGCTCACCTCGTCGCGCAGCATGGCGCTCGCCGCCGAGTGGGCCGGCGAGACCACGCTCGTGTCCTCGATGAAGTCGCCGAGGTTGCTGTCGTCGTCCTCGCCGATCGGGCGGTCCAGCGAGATCGGCTCCTGCGCCGCCTTGATGATCGCCTTCACCTTGTCGACCGGCAGCTCCAGCCGCTCCGCGATCTCCTCCGGGGTGGGCTCGCGGCCCAGTTCCTGGACGAGCCGTCGCGACACGCGGACGACGCGGTTGATGTGCTCGATCATGTGCACGGGCACGCGGATCGTGCGCGCCTGGTCGGCGATCGCGCGCGTGATCGCCTGGCGGATCCACCACGTGGCGTAGGTCGAGAACTTGTAGCCCTTCGTGTAGTCGAACTTGTCGACCGCGCGCATCAGGCCCGAGTTGCCTTCCTGGATCAAGTCCAGGAACTCGAGGCCGCGATTCGTGTAGCGCTTGGCGATCGAGATCACGAGCCGGACGTTGGCCTCGATCATCTCCTTCTTCGCCTGCGCGGTCGCGCGTTCGCCGTCGCGGATCTGGCGGTGGATCTCCAGCAGGTGCTCGCGAGTCATCTTCGACTCGTCCTCGAGCGCCTTGATGTTCTTCTTGATGCCCTTCACGTCGTTCTGGAACTCGGCGATCTGGGCGGGCTGCAGGCTCGAATCGCGCCGCACCGCGCGCAGCTCCTTGGGGCCCTTCTTGAGCCGGCGCGCGAACGTGTTCATGTCCTCGGAGCCGTGGCCATAGCGCTGCTCCAGCACGAACACCTGCTCGTCGAACTCCAGCGCCCGCTCCGCCAGCGCCTTCACCGGCGCCGACAGTCCCTCGACCATGCGCGAGTTCATGGAGAGCTTGTGCAGCTCCTGCTGCAGCTCGGCTTCCACCTTCGCGAAGCGGCCGTGGTAGTTGGCGCGCTCCTTGTCGCTCATGCGGTCGTCCTGCTTCTCGAGCAGTTCGTTGAACCGCTTCTGCAGGGCGAAGACCTTCTCCAGGATCTTGACCGCGCGCAGCCGCTCCTTCTTGAGCGCCTGTTCGGTGGCGGCTTCCTCCTGGACCTTGATGAAGTCCTCGATCTTGAGCTGGCCTTCCTTGAGCCGCTTCATGAGCACGCGGATCTCACGCACGCTCGGCTCGGCACGGAAGAGCGCGGAAACGACCTGGCGCTCGCCGGCCTCGATGCGGCGGGCGATCTCGACTTCGCCTTCACGCGTGAGCAGCGGCACGCGGCCCATCTCGCGCAGGTACATGCGCACGGGGTCGTCGTATCGCACCGGCTGCGGCGGCACGGCCTTGCTGGCGGGAGTGGGCTTCTTGTCCTCGAGCTTGCGCAGCTTCTTGGCGCGTTCGTGCGCCTCCTCCTCGCTGGCGAAGACCTCGATGTGCATGGTGTTCAGCATGGAGTGGATCTCCTCCATCTGTTCCACCTGCTTCTCGGGGTCGAGGTCGTCGTCGAGGAGCCACACGATCTGGTCCTCCGTGACGTAGCCCTGGCGGAGCGCGAGCGACTTGATCTCGTCCAGCCGCTTGCGCTGTTCCGCCTTCTCCTTCTCCTTCTGCACCTTCTTGGTCGCTGCTGACATGGATCGGGCTCTCCCTATTGCTTGAGCTCGAGGATCTGCTTCGAAATGCGTTCGATCTCGCTCATGAGGCGGTTTGCGTCGTCCCCGCGGGCACTCGCCAGCGCGGAACGGCGATCGCGCCGCTCCCGCTCCAGCACCCGCACCTTCATCTTCTTCACGGCGCCGATCGCCTCGGCGTCCCAGTCGAATCCCTCCGTCTCCGACGCCAGCAGCTCGCGCGCGAGCTCACCGGCCTGTCCTTCCGACGACGACGCCTCCTCGCCACGCCAGAGCGCGTCCGCGAGGTCCCGTGCCGGTCCTTCCGTGAATGCCGTGGTCTCCAGTTCGCCGCGCGCCCACGCCAGCGGTTCCGGCGCGCGCAGCAGCGCCTGCAGCGTGGTCCGTTCGAGCGGGTCCTCGGCGCGCCGGCGCGGAGCGTTCTCCGCCACCGCGGGCCGCTGGGCGGTCCCGCCCGTGCCGGGCGCGTGCCCGCGCGCCTGCCGCACCGCGCGGCCGATCACCGCCTCGGGCAGCGCGAACACCTGGCTCGCGCGCTCCACCAGCAGCCGCTCGCGGATCGTGTCGGTGACTCCGGTCGCGAGCCGCACGAACGCCTGCAGCCCGCGCTCGCGCAGGTCGCCGCCGCCGCCGCGCCGCAGCACATGACGTTGCACGAACTCGACCGCGTCGTACGCGCCCTCGCGCACGCGCGCCCAGCCCTCGGCGCCGTCACGGCGCACGAGCGTGTCGGGATCGTCGCCCGCGGGCAGGTCCACCACCACCACGTCGAGCCCCTCGGCGAGCAGCACGCCGAGCGAACGGAGCATGGCCTCCTGCCCCGCCGCGTCGCCGTCGAACGTGAGCGCGACACCGCGCGCCAGCCGGCGCAGCTGCCGCGCGTGGTCGGCGGTGAGCGCGGTGCCGGAGGTCGCGACCGTGTGGCGGATGCCGGCCTGGTGCAGCGCGATCGCGTCGAAGTAGCCCTCGACGACCACGACCTCGCCCTCGGGGCGCACGTGCTTGCGCGCCTGCTCGAGCGCGAACAGGAACTGGCTCTTGTGGTAGACGGCCGACTCGGGCGAGTTCAGGTACTTGGGATTGTCGTCGCCCATGGTGCGGGCGCCGAAGCCGAACACCGCGCCGCCCGGCGCGACGAGCGGCACCATGAGGCGGTTGCGGAACCAGTCGTAGAGCGAGCGCTGGCCGTCGCGGCGCCCGGCGAGGCGCGATTCGAGCAGCACGTCGTCGGAAAACTTGCCGCGCAGCCGGGGCACGAGGTTGTCCCAGCCGGCGGGCGCGAACCCGAGCCGGAACTCGCGCCGCGTCTCGCGCGTGATGCCGCGGCGCTCGAGGTACGCGCGCGCGCCGGCGCCCACATCGGGATCGCCGAGCCACGATTCATACGCGGACGCCGCGGCGTCGAGCGCTTCGAGCAGCGGCGCGCGCGAGCCCTGGCCCGGCCCGCGGCGCTCGGGCACGGGAATCCCCGCGCGGCGGCTCAGCAGCTCGACCGCTTCGATGAAGCCGACCTTCTCGCTCTCCATCACGAACTTGAAGACGTCGCCTCCGGCCTTGCAGCTGAAGCAGTGGTAGAACTGCCGCTCGGCGTTGACCGAGAACGACCCGGTCTTCTCCTGGTGGAACGGGCAGAGGCCCATCCAGTTCCGGCCCACACGCCGCAGCGGCACGGTCTGCCCGACGATCTCGACGATGTCGCTCGCCGCACGCACGCGCTCGACCCAGTCGTCCGAGCCGCGCGGGGCGCCGATGGGCCGTCCGCCCGCGCTCATCGCAGCGTCGCCACGGTCACGCCGCGCCCCCCCTCGTGCCCCTCGCCCATGCGCCGCCCGGACACCTGCGGGTGCTCGCGCAGGTGCTTCTCGACCGCGGCCTTGAGCACGCCGCGGCCGATGCCGTGAATGATGCGCAGCTCCGAAAAGCCCGCGAGCAGCGCGCGGTCCATCGCCTGGTCGACTTCGCGCAGCGCCTCGTCGGGCTCCATGCCGCGCAGGTCCACCTCGAGCCGCGGCGTCTCCTCGGCCGGCGTGTAGGTGGCGGCGTTGCGGCGCACGACCGGCGTGGCCGCGGACTCGGACGGCGCGAGCTTGCTCACGTGCGACTGGATGTTCCAGCTGCCGCGCCGCAACTGCACGCGGCCTTCGGCGTCGGGCACGCTCGCGACCTCGGCCTCGATCCCGAGGTCGGTGACGCGCACGCGCTTGCCCGGCACGACCTGCGCCGCCGCCAGCGTCGCGGTCGCGGGCTCGCCGCCCGCGGCCTCGCTCGCGCGCGAGCGCAGCGCCTGCAGCTCGCGATCGGCCGCCTCGGTCGCGGCGCGCAGCCGCTCGGCGTCCTCGCGCGTCTTGTCCGCGCGCCGCGCCTCGCGCTGCACGTTCTGCCACAGCTCGCGCACGCGAACGAGGATCGCGTCGCTCTCGGCGGTGAGCCGGCGGCGCAGGTCGGCGAGCGTCTTGCGCGAGTCCTCCGCGGCGGCGCGGTGCGACGCCGCGGCCGCCTCGGCCTCGGCGCGCGCGCTGGCCAGCGCGTCGCGCTCCTCGGTGGTGCGCCGCAGCGCCTCGCCCACCTCGGCGAGCAGCTTCTCCAGCGCCCGCGTCTCCTCGGGCGCCAGCGTCTCGGCGCGCGCGATGAGCTCCGGCGGGAACCCGAGCTGCGACGCCACCGTGATCGCGTGGCTCGCGCCGGGCACGCCCGCGAGGAAGCGGTAGCGCGGCGAGAGCGTCTCGCGGTCGAACTCGAGCGAGCCGTTCACCACGCCCGCCACGTCGCTCGCCACGCGCTTCAGGCTCCCGAGGTGCGTCGTCAGCACGGCCCACGCACCGCGGCTCGCGAAATGCTCGACCAGCGCGCGCCCCAGCGCCGCGCCCTCCTCGGGATCGGTGCCGGCGCCGAGCTCGTCGGCGAGCAGCAGCGCCGTGGGGCTCGCGGACTCGGCCATGGACTTGAGCCGCCGCAGGTGCGCGGCGAAGGTCGAGAGCCCCTGGTCCACGGACTGCTCGTCGCCCAGGTCCACGACGATCGTGTCGATCGGCGGGATGCGGCTGCCCTCGGCGGCCACGACCGGCAGCGCCGCGTGCGCCATGGCGACGGCGAGGCCGACGGTCTTCAAGACGATGGTCTTGCCGCCCATGTTGGGGCCCGAGACGAGCAGCACGCGGCCTTCGGGCGCGAGCTCGAGATCGAGCGGTACGACCTGCGCGCGGCGCTCGGAGAGCATCAGCAGCGGGTGCGCGGCGCGCACGAGCTTGAGCGGCCCCGGCGCGGGCTCGATCGCGATCGCGCCCACCTCGCCGGCCCAGCGCGCGCGGGCGCGCAGGCCGTCGAGCGTCGCGAGCACGCGTTCGCTGGCTTCGAGCGCCTCGCGCGATCCGGTCACGTCGGCGATCAACTCGCGCACGATGCGGCGCTCTTCGTCGGACGCGGCGGCGCGCAGTTCGAGCAGCTCGTTGTTGCCCTCGCACGCCTCGAGCGGTTCCACGAACAGCGACTGCCCGCTGTTGGACGTGTCGTGCACGATGCCGCGCCGGCGCGAGAAGCCCGCCGCCGGCACGCACGCGACGAAGCGGTCACCGAAACGCGTCACGTAGCTGCCTTCGCCGAAGCCGCCCGCCCAGCGCTCGAGCTGCGCGTGCAGGCGCCGCTCGCCCTCCAGCACGCCGCGGCGCGCACGCGCCAGCAGCGGCGAAGCGTCGTCGCGCACGCGGCCGTCGCCGTCGAGCGCCGTC
The DNA here is from genome assembly GCA_044223005.1 of Candidatus Eiseniibacteriota bacterium. GTDB lineage: Bacteria > Eisenbacteria > RBG-16-71-46 > RBG-16-71-46 > RBG-16-71-46 > CAIXRL01. The sequence goes on along the minus strand of JBGAML010000021.1, from coordinate 22,073 downwards.
GCGAGCCGCTCGCGCAAGTCCTCCAGCTCGGGGAGCGCGTCCACGAGTTCGGCGAGCGAAACGAAGCGCTCGCGGAGTTCGTCGCCGGCCCACGCCGCGCGCGTGTCGCGCGCCGCCTCGAGCCAGCCGCGCACGCGCACGAGGCCGAGACCGTCCAGCGCGTCGGGCGCCTGCGGATCGAGCAGTTCGTCGAGCGTGCCTTCGCCCGTGCGGCACCACTCGCCGGGCTCGCGCTGGCGGCGCAGTGCGTCCGCCAGGCGCGCGAGCTCGCGCGCACGCCCGGCTTCGCCGGGCATGGGGCGCCACGCGCGCAGATCGGCGCGCGCGCGATCACTCGCGGCGTGCGCGGCGATGCTGCCGCAGACGCGGTCGAATTCCAGCAGGTGCAACGAATGCCGGTCCACGCTGCCCACTTTCACGATCGCGCACGCCGCAGTGAGCACCGCGACGCCGACGACCTCACGGACCCTCGCGCACGAGGGCCCTCCCTTCCGCCTCGGATGCCGCAGTGCCCCGAAGGGACCGCGATCAACGAGACATATGACGTTCTGCTGATACGAAGCGGCCGTGCAACCAGCCCGCTCCCGGGACCGGCATGCCGCGCCAGGCGGTCACGCCCGTACCCATCCGCACCAGGGGATGTGCGGTCCTTCCCGTCCGTGCGGCGTTTCGCGCGAAGCCGAACCCGGGCGCTTCGAGCGCCACGAGGACCAGCACCGCGGCGAGCGCCGCGCCGAACACCAACCCCACGCCGCCGCCGACCACTCGGTCCAGCCAGCCCAGCGGGCCTTCCCGCACGGACTCGCCGACGTGTTCACCCCACCATGCGAGCAGCGTGGTGAGAGCCAGGCCACCCAGACCCGCGATGACCCAGCGCAGGATCCCGAAGACGAACGCGGGCCGGGCGTGCTGCCAGTGCGAACCGACCCAGCGTGCGAGCCACGCCGCCGTGAAGATGCCGGCGACCAGCCCAAAGAACGCGAAAACCTGCGCGACGGTGCCGCGCAGGATTCCGCGAATCGTTGCAGAGAGCAGGAGGACGACCACGAGGCCGTCCAGCCAGGTGACGCCGTGCAGGAGTGACAGTGGAACTAGTTCTCCTGAGCCCTGCGCGCCATGTTCTTGCGCTTTGCGGCGTTCAGCTTGCGCTTGCGCCGCTCGCTGGGCTTCTCGAAGTGCTGGTGACGACGGAGATCCGAAAGGACTCCGGCCTTCTCACACTTCTTCTTGAAACGACGCAGGGCACTCTCGAAGGATTCACCTTCCTTGACCCTGATACCAGGCAAACAATTCCCCCCTCTCGACGGATCTCTTCCGCAGAGGAGATAGTCAGGCGTTGGGTTGAGCGGAAGGCCGTACCCGCATGGGACGGCAGGCGGTTTTCGCGGCGAGCAGTCTAGGTCCCAGTGCCGCAAGCGTCAAGCGCGTCCGGGCCCGGTCTCCCACGCGGGCGCCCCGGCGGGAAGCACCGCCGCCCACAGGGCCGCCATGGCCAGCGCCGCGGTCTCGGTGCGGAGCCGCGTCGGGGCCAGCGAGACGCCGGCGAACCCGCGTTCCGACAGCCGTTTGAGCTCCTCGGCTTCGAAGCCGCTGGAAGGGCCGACCACGGCGACCGCTCGCGCGACCGGCCCGACGACGCCCGCAGCAGTTGCGCCGTCCGGGCGCGCGACCCAGCCCGCGGCGCCGGGCGCCAACGCCTCGAGCGCCTGCGAAAGCGGTCGCGGCTCGGCGATGGCCATGCGCCACGGCGAGCGCGACTGCCGCAGCGCGGCGGTCGCGAGACGCTCCCAGCGGTCGCGCTTGGCGTCCGCCCGCTCCCACGTCCCCCGCGCGCACTGCAGCGGGACCAGTGTCGCGACGCCGAGTTCGCCGAGCTTTTCGACCAGCCAGTCCGCACGATCGCCCTCGGGCGCGCCGCACCAGAACTCGAGCGTGGCGGCGCGCGCGCGATGTTCGAGCGCGAGCACGCGCGTCTCGACCTCGGGGCCGCACGCGAGCACCTCGAGCGTCGCGACGGCGCCGCGGCCATCGGTGGCGCTCACGCGCTCGCCGGGCCGCACGCGGACCACGCGCGCCAGGTAGCGCGCTTCCTCCCCGCCGATCGCGAGCCGCCCGCCGGCCGAGGCCAGCTCGGGCAGGCAGACGAACGAGGGCGCGCCCTCAGCCGCCAAAGGCTTCCTTCACGCGCTCGAACAGCGAACGCGACGGCTTGGGCGGCTTGAGGCCTTCGCTCTTGCGCAGCTCTTCGAGCAGCTTGCGGTCGGCTCCCGAGAGCTTGCCCGGCACCCAGACGAGCAGCCGCACCAGTACGTCGCCTCGGCCGCCGCGCAGGCCGGGCAGGCCCTTGCCGCGCAGGCGCGAGGCGTGCCCGCTCGCGGTGCCGGCCGGCACGTCGAGCGTGTGCGCGCCACCGCCCAGCAGCGGCACCTCGACCTTGCCGCCCAGCGCGAGCGTCACGAACGACACCGGCAGGTCGACCACGAGGTCGTCGCCGTGACGCTCGAAGATCTCGTGTTCCTTCTCCTCGATCAGCACGATCAGGTCGCCCGCGGCGCCACCGCGGCGGCCGGCGTCGCCCAGACCGCGAAGCGGGATGTAGTTCCCGCTCGCGACGCCCGGCGGCACCTTCACGGCCACGGTCTCGGTCTCGCTGACGCGTCCGTCGCCGCCGCACGTGCCGCAGCGCTCGCTCACGGTGCTGCCTTCGCCCTCGCAACGCGGGCAGGTCGAGACGTTGACGAACTGTCCGAACATGGTCTGCTGGATGCGCCGCACCTGGCCGCGACCGTTGCACTGCGAGCACGTGCGTTCGCCGCGGCCGCCCTTGCCCGCACAGGTCTCGCAGCGCTTGAGGTGCTTGACGCGGATCTTCTTCTCGACGCCGGCGGCGATCTCCTCGAGGGTCAGCGGCAGGCGGACCTGCAGGTCGTCGCCGCGGCCGGGGCCGCGCGCACCGCCACCGGCGGCGCCGCCGAAGAGGTCCTCGAAGCCGCCCGAGCCGCCGCCGAAGTCGCGCATGAATGCGCGCAGGGCGTCGGCCAGGTCGAAGCCGCTGAAGTCGGGCGCGCCCGCACCACCGCCGGCGCCACCGCCGACCGCGGCGTGGCCGAACTGGTCGTAGCGCGCGCGCTGGTTGGCGTCGCGCAGGACTTCGTAGGCCTCGGTGGCCTCCTTGAACTTGGCCTCCGCGTCCTTGTCGCCGGGATTGCGGTCGGGATGGAACTGCATCGCGACCTTGCGATACGCCTTCTTGATCTCCTCCTCGGTCGCGCCGCGCGCGACGCCGAGGACCTCGTAGTAGTCGCGCTTGGCCATCGTCACTCCCCGGCCGCGCGCGCGACCACGACGCGCGCCGCGCGCAGGGCGCGCTCGCCGCGCTGGTAGCCCTTCAGCACCACCTGCGCGACCGCGCCGGGGGCGACACCTTCGGGCGCCGGCACCTCGAGCAGCGCCTCGTGCAGGTTGGGATCGAACGGCTGGCCCACCGCCGGGATCTCGCGCACGTCCCAGCGCGCCAGCGTGTCGCGCATGCGCTGCGCCACCAGGGCCACGCCCTGCACCCACGATTCCGTCGCCTGCTCGGGCGTCACCGCGGCGAGCGCGCGCTCCAGGTCGTCGAGCACGCCGATCACGTCGAGCAGCACATTCTCCTGCGCGCGGCCGACGGCCTCGTCGCGATCGCGCGCGGCGCGGCGGCGGACGTTCTGCATCTCCGCCTCGCTGCGCAGCCAGCGATCCTTGTAGTCCACCGCGTCCGCCGCGGGCAGCGCCTCGCCGGCCGCCGTCCCCGCGGCGAAGGCCTCCACCTCGGGCGAGGCGGCGGGCTCCTCCACCGGCGTCACGCCCTCGGGCGCGCCGGGTGCGGCGCCGGCGTCGCCGCCGGGCACGGTGTCGCGAACGTCTTCGGTCATGGGAAACGGTGTCCTTTCGAGTCCGTGGCGCGAATCAGGCCGACAGCTGGTCGGCGACGCGCGAGCCCACCGTGTCGACCACGGCGAGCGTGAAGGCGTAGTCCATGCGCAGCGGTCCCAGCACGCCGACGGCGCCGGGAATGACGCCCGGGAGCGGGAAGCTCACCAGGCTGCAGGCCGCCAGCACCGCGTCGCCTTCGATGCCCACGCGCACGCCGACCTGGCCCTGGATGCCGGAAACGAGCAGGCGATTCAGCGGCTCGCCGCTCTCGACCGCCTCGAGCACCGAGCTGAGGTGCGCGGGGCTGGCGAACTCCGGCTGCCGCGCGATGTGCATCGCGCCCGCCGCGAGCAGCGGCGTCTCGACGGGCCGCGTCCACGACGCGGCCGCGGCGCGCACGACGATGCGCACGCCCGAATCGCGCGCGAGCTCGGGGTCGGCGGCGAGCCGGCCGCGCACCTCGCCCAGCATGCGGCCGAGCAGCCGCTCGCGCAGCACGCTCTCGACCGGCTCGAGTGCCGAGCGTTCGAGCGGCGTGTCCAGTTCGAGCACCAGCGTCCGGGCGGTATGCCCGCCGAGGCCGAGCACGAGCAGCGCGCGCCGCTCGCCGAGCGGTTCGAGGTCGAGCGACGTCAGCGTCTCGACGTCGAGGGACGCCGCGAGCGCCAGGCCCAGCTGCCGCGTCAGCGTCGCGAGCAGCCGCGACGCCTCCTGCAGGAGCTGCTCGACGTCGTGCGTCGAGGAGGCGAACTGCCGGTCGATCGCGTCGATCACCTCGCGCGGCAGCACCGCGGGCTCGAGCAGCGTCCGGACGTAGTACGCGAATCCGTGCGAGGACGGCACCCGGGCGGTCCCGCCGCGCGCGCGCTCGAGCAGGCCGGCGTCCTCGAGCTCGGCGAGCACGGCCCGCACGCTGGCGCCCGAGAGCCGCAACGGGCCCTGGGCGGCGATGCGGTCCGAACCCACGGGGCGGGCGTCGCGGCCGTGGAGCTGGACGAGGGTGCGGAAGATCGCGCGCTGGCGTTCGGTCAGCTGCGGATCGCCGGGAAGGCTGCCTCCCGGCAGGGTCGGGGCGCTCATGGCACGGAATTTAGGGAGCGGCCGCACCCGCGTCAATCCCGGGCGCGGGCCGCCACCCAGGCGATCACGTCGTCGGCGACGAAGCGGTGCTCGGGGGCGATCCGCCATCCTTCCGCGGTGTTCCGCAGCCGGCCCTGCGTCACCGCGGCCGCGAGCGCGTCGCCGTAGCGCTCGTTCACGATTTGCCAAATCCGCTCGGGGTAGTCGGCGCGCCGCAGCCCCGAGCCGAGCCGCAGCGCGAGCATGACGACCTCCTCGGCCACCCGCTGCGGCGTCTCCGGCTCGCGCTCCTCCTCCGCCGTGCGGCCGGAGACGAGCGCGTCCGCCCACGCCCGCGTGTCGCGGACGTTCGCCCAGCGCTCGCCGCGCCAGAGCGCGTGCGCCGAAGGCCCGAGCGCGAGCACGTCGCGCCGCAGCCAGTACGCCACGTTGTGGCGCGCCTCGGCACCGGGCCGCGCCACGTTCGAGGTCTCGTAGAGGCGCATCCCGGCGGCCGCGGCGCGCGCGACGAAGGTGTCGTACATGCGCGCCTGGGTGTCGTCGTCGGCGACCGCGAGCCGGCCGTCGAGCACCGCATCCCCGAGCGGATTGCCGCGATCGGGAATGAACGCGTACGCCGACAGGTGCTCGATCGGGAGCGCGAACGCGCGCTCGAGGCTGCGCTCGAACATCGCGAGCGTGTGGCCGGGCCAGCCGTACATGAGGTCGAGCGACAACCGCGGGAAGCCGTGCGCCCACGCGAGCCGCACCGCGTCCTCGGGCTTCTCCGGCCCGTGCACGCGCCCCAGCACGCGCAGGCCCTCGGGCTCGAACGTCTGCGCGCCGAACGAGAGCCGGTTCACGCCGGCCGCCGCCCACGCATCGAGCAGCGCGGGCCGCACCGATTCGGGGTTCGCCTCGAGCGTGATCTCGGCCGCGGGCGCGAGCGTGAAGTTCGCGCGGATCGCCTTCCACGCGCGGGCGAAGTGGCGCGCCGAGAGTGCCGAGGGCGTCCCGCCGCCGAGGAACACCGAGGTCAGCGGGACGCCGGCGGCGAGCGGCGCGCGCAGCGCGGCCTCGCGCTCGAGCGCGTCGAGCCAGCGGTCGAGCAGGCCGTGCTCGAACACGGCCGTCGCGAAGTGGCAGTACGTGCAGCGCACCGCGCAGAACGGCACGTGCACGTACAGGCCCGCGCGCGCGGCGTCGCGCGCCGCGACGGACGGTCCGTCCGCGGTCAGTGGATCGGCCGGAACATCCGGTCGAAGCGGATCTTGAAGATGCCGTTCCACCACTGGTCGCCCGCCGTCGAGAAGTACGTGAACATCGCGTGCCCCTGCACGAGTCCCATGTCCACGGGGCCCCAGAACCGGCTGTCGAGCGAGTTGTCACGGTTGTCGCCCATCATGAACATCTGCCCGCGCAGCAGCGTCGGCGCGGTGTAGTTGTCGCGATGGTCGTAGTCCGCCGGGTGCTCGAGCGGATCGATGTGCTTCACGGTCTTGTCCACGCGGTGCACGCCGTCGACGTAGACCTCCTTGTGCCGGATCTCGACGGTCTGGCCCTCGGTCGCGACGCACCGCTTGATGAACTGCTTGCTCGGATCCGGCGGCCAGTCGAACACGATCACGTCGCCCGCGTGCGGCTTGCGGTAGCCGGGCAGGCGGATGTGCGTGAACGGGATCCGCGGGCCGTACTCGAGCTTGTTCACGAACAGGAAGTCGCCCACGAGCAGCGTGTCGCACATCGACTCCGACGGGATCCGGAAGGCCTGGATGAAGAAGGCCTGCAGGAACAGCGTCAGGATCGCGGCGCCCACCAGGGCCTCGGCGTACTCCTGCACGACGGACTTCGCGGGCTTCGACTTCGCCATGAGGTTCTCCGGAATACGGCGGCGGCGGTCAGCGGATGGGCCGGAACATGCGGTCGAAGCGGATGTTGAAGAGTCCGTTCCACCACTGGTCACCGGCGGTCGAGAAGTAGATGAACATCGCGTGCCCCTTCACCAGGTCCATGGGCACGGTGCCCCAGAAGCGGCTGTCGTACGAGTTGTCGCGGTTGTCGCCCATCATGAACAACTCGCCGGGGCCGACCGTGGCGGGCCGGAAGTTGTCGCGGTTCGAATAGCCTTCCGGGTCCTCGGTCGGCGAAATGTGCTTCGCGTAGGGCTCCGCACGCTTCACGCCGTCGACCCACACCTGCTTGTGCTGGATCACGACCGTCTGCCCGGCGGTCGCGATGCAGCGCTTGATGAACTGCTTGCTCGGGTCCGGCGGGAAGTCGAACACGATCACGTCGCCCGGGTGCGGGCGGCGGTACCCCGGCAGCCGCAGGTGCGTGAACGGCACCGACGGGCCGTACTCGAGCTTGTTCACGAACAGGAAATCGCCGACGAGCAGCGTGTCGCACATCGATTCCGACGGGATCCGGAACGCCTGGATCACGAACTGCCGGAGCACGAGCGTCAGTAGCGCCGCGACCGCGAGCGCCTCGACGTATTCCTGCACCTGCGATTTCGGCCGCCGGTACGCCGCCATGTCGCGTCCGTCAGCTCCGGTCGACCTTCAGCACCGCGAGGAACGCCTCCTGGGGCACCTCGACGGTCCCGATCTGCTTCATACGCCGCTTGCCTTCCTTCTGTTTCTCGAGCAGCTTGCGCTTGCGCGAGATGTCACCGCCGTAACACTTCGCGATGACGTTCTTGCGCATCGCCCCGAGCGTCTCGCGAGCGACGATCTTGCCGCCGATGGCGGCCTGGATCGCGACCTGGAACATCTGCCTCGGGATCAGCTCCTTGAGCTTCTCGCAGAGCGAGCTGCCGTACGTGTACGCCTTGTCCTTGTGCACGATCGCCGACAGCGCGTCGACCATCTCGCCGTTGAGCAGGATGTCGAGCTTGACCACCTCGGATTCCTGGTAGCCGCTGTACTCGTAGTCGAGCGACGCGTAGCCGCGGGTCACGGACTTGAGGCGGTCGTAGAAGTCGAGCACGATCTCGCCGAGCGGCAGCGAGTACGCGAGCCGGACGCGGTTTTCCTCGATGTGCTCGGTGTTGACGAACGTGCCGCGGCGCTCCTGGCAGAGCTTGTAGATGTTGCCGAGGTACTCGGTGGGCGTGACGATGTGCGCCAGCACCAGCGGCTCCTCGATCGACTCGATGTTCTGCACCGGCGGCATCTGGCTCGGGTTGTCGACCTTGAGGAAGTCGCCGTTCGTCATCAGCACGTGGTAGACCACGCTCGGCGTCGTCGCCAGCAGGTCGATCTGGAACTCGCGCCGCAGCCGCTCCTGGATGATCTCGAGGTGCAGCAGCCCGAGGAAGCCGACGCGGAACCCGAACCCGAGCGCCACCGACGTCTCCGGTTCGTAGATCAGCGAGGCGTCGTTCAGCTTGAGCTTGGCGAGCGCTTCCTTGAGCGGCTCGTACTGTTCGGCGTCGATCGGGTAGAGCCCCGAGAACACCATCGACTGCGTCTCGCGGAAGCCCGGCAACGGTGCGAGGCCCTCGATGCCGTCGGCGGTGATCGTGTCGCCGACGCGCGCGTCGGCCACGGTCTTGATGCCCGCGACGATGTAGCCCACCTGCCCGGCGTGGAGTTCCTTCTCGGGCTCGAGCTTGAGGCGCAGTTTCCCGACCTCGCCCACCTCGTGGACCTTCTCGGTCGAGATGAACCGGATCTTGTCCCCCGCCCGGATCGTGCCGTCGACGACGCGCACGAGACAGACGACGCCGCGGTACTGGTCGAACTTGGAGTCGAAGATCAGCGCCCGGAACGGCGCGTCGGGATTCCCCGAGGGCGGCGGCACGTCGGCGATGACTTCCTCGAGCAGGTCCGCCACGCCGAGGCCGGTCTTGGCGCTGATGCGGCAGACGTGCTCGGCGGGGACGTGCGCGTGGTGCTCGATCTCGAGCGCCACCTCGTCGGGCCGCGCGGCGGGCAGGTCGATCTTGTTGATCGCGCCCACGATGGTCAGGTTCTGCTGCGACGCGAGGTAGTAGTTGGACAGCGTCTGGGCCTCGATGCCCTGCGAGGCGTCCACGACCAGGATCGCGCCCTCGCACGCGGCGAGCGCGCGCGAGACCTCGTACGTGAAGTCCACGTGGCCGGGCGTGTCGATCAGGTTCAGCTCGTAGGTCGTGCCGTCCTTCGCCTGGTACTCCATGGCGATCGCGTGCGACTTGATCGTGATGCCCTTCTCGCGCTCGAGATCCATGTCGTCCAGCACCTGCGCCTTCATCTGCTGCGGCGTCAGGGTGTGCGTGATCTCGAGCAGCCGGTCCGCCAGCGTGCTCTTGCCGTGGTCGATGTGGGCGACGATGCAGAAGTTGCGGATGTTCTTCAGGCGCGGATCGCTCAAAAGTGCCACCGTAGCGAAAGTCGTGCGGAACGGCCCGTGCCGCCGCCGCCCGACGGAGTGTCGGGTGACGCGCCGGCGGGCAGCGCCGGGTCGGTCTTGAACTCGAGGTCGAACCGGCGGAAGTGGGCGTCCACGTAGGCGTCGACGAGCGCGTACGTCAGCACGCCCGCGAGCAGCCACTGGTTCCCCACCGAACGGTCGAGCACGTCATTGTAGCGGATCACGCCCGCGTCGTGCGCGGCGACGTCGCCGCGGTCTGCCGCGTCGTTCACCTCGCGCAACAGCCGGTCGAGGTCGCGCTGGTCGCGGAGCAGCGAGGCGATGATGCCACCCTCGACACCCGCCACGGCCGCGGCCTTGAACCACGCGTGGTTGTGCAGCTGCCCCCAGCCCGGCACGAGCAGCGACCGCAGCATCACGATGCGGGGCTGGTCGCCGAAACGGTTCGCCGCCCGGCGGGCCGCGGCCGCGGCCTGGCCCGTGGTGTCGGCGGTGGCGGAATCCGGCGCCGCGGCACGCGCTGGCGGGGTCGCCAGGGCCAGCGTGGCGAGCAGCAGCACGCCGGCGAGAAGTGGCGGGAACGCGTGGGAATCGAACCCACCTCGGACGCGCGAAGCGCCCGACCGCAGGATTTGAAGTCCCCGGGGACCACCAGATCCCATTCGTTCCCGCATGCGTCCTTCCGTCACCCGCGCGCCACGAGCCGCACCGAGCGCTCGCCGCGGCGGACGACCTCGCCCGCCGCCACGTGCCACACGCGCCGGCGCCGCAGCGCGGCCTCGAAGCCCGCCGCGCGCCGGGACGGCACGGCGACGAGCAGGCCGCCCGAGGTCTGCGGATCGTAGAGCGCCTTCAGCAGCTCCTCGGCGCAGCCGCCCTCCTCGACCTTGTCGGCGAAGAAGCGGCGGTTGCGGGCGAGCCCGCCCGGGTAGACGTCCTGCGCGATGAACGCGCGCACCCGCGGCAGCAGCCAGTCGTCGCCGGGCGCGAGCTGCAGCGTGACGCCGCTCGCGTCCGCGACCTGCGAGGCGTGGCCGAGCAGGCTGAAGCCGGTGACGTCGGTGGCGGCGCGGGCGCCGTGCTGCACCGCGAGCTCGGAGGCGGCGCGGTTGAGCGTGGCCATCTGGCGCGTCACGCGTCGCAACAGGCCGGGTTCGAGCTTGCCCTGCTTGAGCGCGGTGGTGAGCACGCCGGTGCCGAGCGGCTTGGTCAGGTAGAGCCGGTCGGTCGGGCGCGCCTCGCTGTTGAGCAGCAGCCGCCGCCGCTTCGCGACGCCGGTCACGGCGTAGCCGAACTTGAGCTCGGGGTCGCGGATGCTGTGGCCACCCACGACGCTCGCCCCCGCCTCGTGCATCTTGTCCAGCCCGCCCTGCAGGATCGCGGCGAGCACTTCGGTCGGCAGCTCGCCGTCGGGCGCGCAGAGCAGCGCCAGCGACGTGAGCGGCGTGCCGCCCATGGCGAACACGTCCGAGAGCGCGTTGGCCGCGGCGACCTGGCCGTAGTCGTAAGGGTCGTCGACGATCGGCGTGAAGAAGTCGACGGTCTGCACGAGCACCTCGCCCGGGCCGTGCGCGAACAGACCGGCGTCGTCGAGCGTCGAGGCGTCGACGAGCACGCGCGGATCGCGGCGGGGCTGGCGCACCTGCTCGAGCGCCCGGCGCAGGTCCCCCGGGCCGAGCTTCGCCGCGCACCCGGCCGCGGCGACCTTCGCGGTCAGCTTCACGTCGAGCGCGACGCGCTTCCTCACCGCCACGCCGGCGCCTCCGCGGACGATCGCCTCACCCCTAGAGACCCCGTCCCACCGCGACCATGTCGATCTCGACGCGCGCGCCCTTCGGCAGGCCGGCAGCGGCGATCGTGGTGCGCGCCGGGAGCGACTCGCCGAGGTGGCGGGCGTAGACCTCGTTCATCGCGGCGAAGTCCTGCATGTCCGCCAGGTACACGGTCGTCTTCACGACGTCCCCGAATCCCAGCCCCGCACCCGCCAGCACGGCAGCGAGGTTGCGGAACACGCGCTCGACCTGCTGCTTCACGTCGCCGGTCACGAGCTCGCCCGTCGCCGGGTCGAGCGGGATCTGGCCCGACGTGAAGACCATCGTGTCGCCACCATGCAGCCGCACGACCTGCGCCTGCGCGTAGGGGCCGATCGCCTTGGGCGCGTCGGCCACCGTCAACGGACTCTTCACGTGCTTCCCCCTCGCGTCCCGCCGCTATTCGACGGTGACGCTCTTGGCCAGGTTGCGCGGCTGGTCCACGTCGCAGCCGCGGGCGACGGCCACGTGGTACGCGAGCAGCTGCAGCGGGATCACCGACAGGATGGGCTGGAGCATCGGGATGCTCGCCGGCACGTAGAGCACGTGGTCGGCGCGCGACGCCATCTCGGTGTCGCCCTCGGTGGCGATGGCGATGATGCGGCCCTTGCGCGCGCGCACCTCCATCATGTTGCTGACCACCTTCTCGTACGCGCTGTCGCGCGTGCAGATGAACACCACCGGCATGTTTTCGTCGATCAGCGCGATGGGCCCGTGCTTCATCTCGGCGGCCGGGTAGCCCTCGGCGTGGATGTACGAGATCTCCTTCAGCTTCAGCGCGCCTTCGAGCGCGACCGGGAAGTTGAAGCCGCGGCCGAGGTAGATGAAGTTGTTGTGCTGCTGGTAGAGCTTCGCGATGCGCTGCACCGACGCCTCGTCGGCGAGCACGTGCGCGATCTTGTCCGGCAGCGCGGCCAGTTCGCGCGCGATCTCGATGCCGTAGTCGCGCGACAGGCCGCGATGGCGGCCCAGCGCGAGCGTGAGCAGCGAGAGCACGGTCACCTGGCTCGTGAACGCCTTGGTGGACGCGACGCCGATCTCGGGGCCGGCGTGGATGTAGACGCCGCCGTCCGACTCGCGCGCGATCGTGGAGCCGACCACGTTCACGATCCCGAGCGCGCGGGCGCCCTTGCGGCCGGCCTCGCGCATCGCGGCGAGCGTGTCGATCGTCTCGCCCGACTGCGAGATCACGAGCACGAGCGTGCCCTCGTCCACGATCGGGTTGCGGTAGCGGAACTCCGACGCGTACTCGACCTCGACCGGGATGCGCGCGAACTCCTCGAGCATGTACTCGCCGATCAGGCCGGCGTGCCACGACGTGCCACAGCCGAGGATGATGATGCGGCGGATCTCGCGCAGCTGTTCCGGCGTCAGGTTGAGGCCGCCCAGGCGCGCGAGCCCTTCCTCGACGTTGAGCCGCCCGCGCATGGCGTTCCGGACGGCGTCGGGCTGCTCCATGATCTCCTTGAGCATGAAGTGCTCGTAGCCGCCCTTTTCGATCTGGGACAGGTCCCAGTCGACGTCGTGCACTTCCTTCTCGACGCGCTCGAGGGCGATCGTCGCGGTGTGGAAGCCGTCCGGCGACAGCACCGCCATCTCGCCGTCGTCGAGGTAGATCACCTGGCGCGTGTGCTCGACGATCGCGGCGACGTCGGAGGCGACGTAGTACTCGCCGTCCGCGATGCCGACGACCATCGGGCTGCCGTGGCGCGCGCCGACCAGCACCCCGGGCTCGCTCGAGGCCATGACCGCGATGCCGTACGTGCCCTCGACGTCCTTGAGGGCCGAGCCGACGGCGCGCTCGAGCTTGAGGCCCTTGCGCATGTACTTCTCGATCAGGTGCGCGAGTACTTCCGTGTCCGTGTCGGTCTTGAACACGTGGCCTTCGGACGCGAGCGCCGCCTTGAGCGTGGCGTAGTTCTCGATGATGCCGTTGTGCACGAGCGCGACCGTCGCGTGCTCGTCCGTGTGCGGGTGCGCGTTGACGTCGTTGGGCTCACCGTGGGTGGCCCAGCGCGTGTGCGCGATGCCGTAGGTGCCCTTGGGCGCGCCCGTCGCGAGCCTGGCTTCGAGCGCGCGGATCTTGCCCTTGGACTTGACGACCTCGAGCGACTTCTCGCCCTGCACGGCGACACCGGAGGAATCGTAGCCGCGGTACTCCAGCCGCTTGATGCCCTCGATCAGGATGGGCAGGCACTCCCGGTGTCCGACGTATCCGACGATTCCGCACATGCCGCCAAACCTCCGAGCGTCAGGCCGACAGCGCCCGCCGGGAGGTCTCCACGAGCGCCTTCGCGCCCGCGGCCCCGGGGGCCTCGGCGATCACCCGCACCACCGGCTCGGTGCCGGAGGCACGGACGTGAACCCATTCGTCACCGCGCGCGAACCGCAGTCCGTCGGCGGTGTCGAGCGTCCAACCCGAAAAGGCCTCGCGCAGCCGGTCCGCGGAACGCTCCCACGGTTGATCGGGTCGCGCGAGCTTGTCCTTGATCATCGCGTATTGCGGCAGCGTCGAGGCGTGTTCGCGGAGCGTGCCTCCCGCCGAGAGCATCTGCGCCACGAGCGCCACGGCCACCAGGCCGTCGCGCCCGTAGTGAGCGGCCGGCAGGATCATGCCACCGTTTCCCTCCCCGCCGGCAATCGCGCCGCGAGAGCGAAGTCCCGCAACGACATGCGCCTCCCCGACCGGGGTCCGGAAGAGCGGCACTCCGGCCTGCTCGCACACGAAATCGAGCATACGGGAGGTGGACAGGTTTGTCACCACGGGGCCCTTGCGCCGCTGGAGGACCACCCGGGTGCCCAGGGCGACCGTGAACTCCTCGCCCAGGGGCTTCCCGGCGGCGTCCACGAACGCGGCCCGGTCGGCGTCCGGGTCGACCGCGACGCCGAAGTCGGCGCCGGCCTCGACGACGGCGCGGCCGAGCGCGCCCAGGTGCTCGGGCAGCGGCTCGAGGACGCGCGTGAACTTCCCGTTCGGTTCGCAGTCGAGCGCCACCGTGGTGGCGCCGAGCCGTTCGAGCAGCGCCGGCACGGCGATGCCGCCGACGCTCGCGCAGCCGTCGACGACCACCTTGAGCTTGCGCGCGCGGATCGCCGCGAGATCCAGGTGCTCGAGCCCGAGCACGCGCTCGAGGTGCCACGCGAGCGCACCACTCTCGGAGCGCACGTGCCCCAGCTGGTCCCACGGCACCCACAGGTCGCGATCGGCCTCGAAGCGTTCCTTCACCGCGGCGCCCTCGGCGGGCCCGAGGAACTCGCCGAGCGACGAGAGGAACTTGAGCGCGTTCCACGGCGCCGGATTGTGGCTCGCGGTCAGGATCACGCCGCCCGCGGCCTTCAGGTGCTCGACCGCCATCTGCGTGGTCGGCGTCGTCGCCGGCCCGATGTCGACCACCTCGCGGCCCGCGGCCACGAGGCCGGCGGAGACCGCCGCGAGCACCATGGGCCCGCTCGTGCGCGCATCGCGCCCGACCACGACGGGGCCCTCGCCCAGCGAGCGCGCGAACGCCGCCGAGAAGCGCGTGAGCACGGGCGGGGTGAGCGATTCGCCGACGATCCCGCGGACACCCGCGACGCTGATCATGAGACCGGTGGACATGGACGCGCGACCTCCCGCGGGCGTGATTCTCCCGCTCCAACGACAGAAGGCCGATGCACGGCGCGCGGAGCGCCCGGCATCGGCCCTGAACGATCTCGCACGGCGCTGGCCGCTCACCGCCGCGAGGATGTGGAAAATGGAGCTGGTGACCGGAATCGAACCGGTGACCCCGTCATTACGAGTGACGTGCTCTACCAGCTGAGCTACACCAGCTCCTCGTCACGTAGCGCCCGGTGGACGCCGTGTGTCGATGGTGCCACCCCCCAGAATCGAACTGGGGACACCGTGATTTTCAGTCACGTGCTCTACCAACTGAGCTAGGGTGGCGAACGTCGTTCCGGGGCCGATGAAGCACCCCGAGGGCGAACATTTCTAGCATTGCCCCCGAACCGCCGTCAAACCGCCCCCGCCCCGCCTTCTCCGCGACGTCGCCGATCGCCGCGAACGGCGCGCCGATCCGAGGCCCTGCGCCGGTCCTCGTTGCCCGCGATCGGCAGCGTGAACACGAACACCGCACCCCATTCGCCCTCGCTGCGGACGCGGATCTCGCCGCCGTGTTCGCGCACGATCTGCTGCGCCACGCCGAGCCCCACGGCCGCTCCGCCCTGCGCGCCGGTCGAGAACGGCACGAACAGGTGCTCCAGCAGGTCGCCCGCCGAACGCGAGCCGTCGTGCGCGATCTCGACCGCGACGTGGCCGGCGGCCTTGCGCGAAGTGACCTGGATCCGGCCACCCACGGGCACCGCCTCGAGCGCGTAGGCGAGGATGTTCTCGATCACGCGCTTGAGGCGCTGCTCGTCGAGCAGCAGCTGCGGCAGGTCGGCGCCGAGCTTGCGCAGCAGCCGCACGCGCCGGCGCACGAGCGACTCGCTCGCGGCGCGGAGCGCGTCCTGCACCACGGCGTTCAGGCTCTGCATGCGCAGCCGGCCGACGCCGAGCTGGGCGTACTGCAGCTGCTCGCGCAGCATGGCGTCGAGCCGCTCGGCCTCGCGCACGACGATCTCGAGGTACTCCGACTGCGGATCGCCCTCGGCGAGCTCGCGCTGCGCGCGGCGCGCGAACGCGGCGATCGAGGCGATCGGGTTGCGCGACTCGCGCGCGACGCGCGCCGCGAGATCGCCCACCGCGGCCATGCGCTCGAGCCCCTGCGCGTGCTGCACCAGGTCCGTGCGCGCGCGCTCGGCCTCGCGCAGCGCCGTGCCGACGCGGGCGTGCTCGAGCAGCAGCCCCGCCTGGTCGGCGAGCGCGCCCAGGAACTCCATTTCGGCGTCGTCCACCGCGGGCGCATGCGCGGGCCGGTCGGCGCCGTCCCACACCACGACCGCGCCGTGCACGCGGCCGTAGGCCGCGAGCGGCAGCGCCGCCCACACGCTCACCTCACCCGCCACGTCCGCGGGCATCGCCGGCGCCTCTTCGCCGCGCACGCCGGTGCGCGGCGCGCCGGACGCGATCACCTCGGCGACGAGCGGCGCGAAGGCGCGCGCGACGGGCTCGCGCTGCGCCGGCGGGCCATAGGCGATCTCGCACTGCGGCGCGGCGTCGGGTGCGATGCGCCACACGGCGGCGCCGCGCGAGCGCGTGCCCTGCACCGCGGCGCGCGCGAGGCGGTGCAGCGCCTCCGCGACGTTGACCGCGGACACCTGCGTGCGCGCGCTCTCGGCCAGCGCCTGCGCCTGCTTCGCGCGCTGGCGCGCCTCGGCCGACCGCGCTTGCGCCCCGAGCGCGGCGTTGGCGAGACCGCGCAGCGTCTCGAAGCGCGCCGGCGCCGCCGTCGCGCCCTCCGCGCCCCACGTCGCCACCAGCAGGCCGTGGCCCTGCGCGCCGCGGCGCAACGCGATCGCGGCGACCGGGGCGGCGCCGGCCCACGGGCCGGAGCGCAGCGGCGATTCGGCGAACGCGAGCGTCGATCCGCGCCAGGCTTCGGCGAGCACGCCTTCCAGGTCCTCGGGCGATTCGGCCCACGCGCGCACGTCGGGTTCCCGCGCCGGCGGCGGCGCCTGGCGCGCCCGCACGAGCTCGCGCTCGAGCGTGTCCGGCACCGCGGCGGCCTCGGTCTCGCGCGCCCCTTCCATGAGGCCCGTGCGTGCGTCCCAGGCGAGCAGCCACGCGCGTGTGGCACCGGCGCCGTGCGGGTGCACGGCGAACGCGAGCAGCATGCGCTCGAGCGCGTCGAGCTCCAGCTCGCCCTCGAACAGCGACAGCGGCGCCGTCGGCGCCTCGGCACGGGCACCCGCAGCGGGCGTCGGCACGGACTCCATGGGGGAATCGGTCTCCTCCGGCGTCGCGCCGGGACAGCCCCTGCCGCCCTCGCGCCGCCGCGTCTCCCGGGTTATCGGCAGCCCGGGAGGCGCGCTTGACCGCTGCCCGCGCGGCTCCCTACCGTGCGCTGGGGCGCGGCAAACGTGCCGCGCCCGAACCCTCCGGAGAACCCCGTGGACGCTCCGTCCCCGCAGCAGATCGAAATCGGCCTCGGCGAGAAGGAAGCCGAGGGCATCTACGCCAACCTCGTCTTCATCGCGCACTCGCCCGCCGAGGTGATCCTCGACTTCGCGCGCTCGCTGCCCGGGCTGCCCAAGGCGCGCGTGTTCGCCCGCGTCATCATGACGCCGCAGCACGCGAAGGGCCTGCTGGGCGCGCTCGAGCAGAACCTCAAGAACTACGAGTCGAACTTCGGCCCGATCAAGTTCCCGGGCGAGAAGGACCGCGGCAAGGAGATGGGCTTCACCAGCTGAACCGTGCGCGGCCCGGGTGCGCCGGGCCACGTGGCGTTCACGCGCCCCGCAGCTCCGCGGCGAGATCCTCGGGCACGCGCGGCGCGCGCTCGAGCAGCGCGACCAGGTCCGCGGGCGGGCGCACGAGCTTCGCGTCGCGGTTCGTGCAGCAGTGCTCGGTGTGGCCGATCGCGCAGCGCGTGCCGTCCTCACCCACGATCCGGTAGCCGAAACGGATCGTCGCGCGCGACTGCGTGAGCACGCCGGTCTCGATCGCGACGAGTTCGTCGTAGCGCGCGCCGTGGAAGTAGCGGCAGCGCGCCTCGAGCACGGGCAGCAGGATGCCGTCGGTCTCCTCGACCGAGCGGTAGCTGCGCCCCAGCGCACGCATCATCTCGGCGCGGCCGATCTCGAACCAGCGCAGGTAGTTTCCATAGTAGACCCAGCCCATCTGGTCGGTGTCGCCGTAGCGCACCCGCAGCTCGAAGCGGTGCATGTCGTCTCCCGGGGTCACGGCCCGCCGGTCCCGGGCGGGCGCGTCTTCCAGCGCTTGTGCAGCCAGAACCAGTGCTCGGGTGCGACGCGGATCGCGTCCTCGAGCACCCGCACGTGCCATTCGGTGAGCGCGCGCACGGCCACCTCGTCGTCGGCGCGGCCCTCCGTCGCGCGTGCCGGGTGCATCGCCAGCATGTGGCGGCCGTCCGCCTCGCGGCGCACGACGCCGAACAGGATCGGCACGCCGGCGAGCAGCGCGAGCCGCGCCGGCCCCTCGGGCGTGCTCGCGGGCCGGCCGAAGAAGTCGACGAAGATGCCGTGCCGGCGCGCGTCCTGGTCGGCGACCAGCGCGAGCCAGCGGCCCGCACGCAGCGCGCGCACGGCGCTCTTCACGCCCCCGCTCGTGCTCAGCGTGCCGACGCCCGCGTCGTGACGGAGCTTCGTGATGCGCGCGTCCACCGCGGCGTTCGACTGTGGCTTGACCAGGAAGTCCACCGGGTTGAAGCGCGCGAGGTGCGCGCCGAGCATCTCGAAGTTGCCGTAGTGCCCGGTCATGAGGATCGCGCCGCGGCCCGCGTGCGCGTGCAGCACCTCCTCGCCCTCGATGCGCGACACGTACGGTCCGATCGGCGCGCGCGCCAGCTCGGGCAGCCGCCCGTACTCGGCGGCGATGCGCCCGAGCTCGCGGTAGTGCGCGACGAGCAGCGACTCGCGTTCGGCGGCGGTGCGATCCGGGAACGCGATCGCGAGGTTCTCGCGCGCCACGCGGCGGCGCACGCCCAGCGCGCGCACGACGGCGCCCAGTCCCGCGCCGGCGCCGACCGCCGTGCGCCACGGCAGCGAGCCCAGCCCGGCGAACGCGGCGTCGGCGAGCGCGGCCTCGAGCGCGTGCGCGACGCTCACGCGCGGGCTCCCGGTGCGCGCCAGCGCTGCCCGCCCGCGTCCTCGGCGAGCCCGGACCAGCGCAGGCGCACGAGCAGCGCGAGCACCTCGGGCACCGCGAGCGCCGCGCGCGCGGCGAGTTCGTCCACCGTGCGGGGCGTCGCATCGAGCGCCGCGCGCAGCCGCGCGGCCGGGTCCTCGCCGCCGGCGGCGATGGCGAGCCGCGCGGGGATCGCGGCGAGCACGTCGGCCGCGACCGCGCACGGCCGCGCGCCCGCGCGCAGCAGGCCCATCACGCCGAGCGCCGTGGGCCGGTCGAGATCGCCGGGTACCGCGCAGACGCCGCGCCCCAGCGCGGCGGCGCGCTCGGCGGTCGAGAGCGCGCCGCTGCGCTCGGCCGCCTCGACCACCACCGTCACCGCGGCGAGCGCGGCGATGATGCGATTGCGCCGCACGAACGCGCCACGCCCGAACGGCGGCCCCGCGGCCTGCTCCGAAAGCAGCGTGCCCGCCTTCGACACCTCCTCGGCGAGCGGGTCGTGCGCGGGGGGCGTCACGGTGTCGAGCCCCGAGGGCACCACGGCGATCGTGCGCCCGCCCGCGGCGAGCGCGCCGCGGTGCGCGGCGGCGTCGATGCCGCGCGCGAGCCCGCTCACCACGGTGACGCCGAGCGCCGCGAGATCACGCGCGAGCCGGTCGGCCATCGCGGTGCCGTACGGGCTCGCGGCGCGCGAGCCGACGATCGCGACGCAGCGGCCGGCGGCCGGCACGTCGCTCCCGCGCCACCAGATCCGTGCGGGCGGATCGGGCAGGTCGCCGAGTGCCGCGGGCCAGCCGGGCTCGCCCGGGGCGGCGGAGCGGAGCGTGACCCGCGCGGTGCGCGGGTGTTCGGCGACCCCGGCGGACGCGAGCGTGGGCCTCAGGCCTCCGTGATCCCGTCCGTCGCCGGACGGCGGCGCGGCGGGCCGGTCAGCACTTCCCACTCCACGCCTTCCTCGGCCGCGCGCACGATGGGGCTGTCGTCGCGCAGGCCATCGGCCTCGTCGCGCGTCATGAGCTCGTCGTTGCGCAGCATGCGCTCCAGCCGCTCGAGCAGCGGGCGGTCGAACGCGCCGATCTGGCCGAGCAGGTTGCGGCGCGCGTCCTCGTCGTAGCGGTGCAGCTCCCACGCGATGCGCACGGAGCCGCCGCGGTGCCCGAGGTCGGCGAGCGCGGTGCGCGCGGACTGCGCGACCGTCGCGTTCGCGTCGAGGCAGAGCCGCAGCAGCCCGGCCGCGGCGGGCGGGTAGCCCAGCCGGCCGAGCACGCGCGCGGCGCTCGAACGCGTGAACCACAGGCCCTGCTCCAGGATCGGCAACAGGGCCGAGCCGCCGCGATCGCCCAGCCGCAGCAGCGCGTTCTCGGCCAGGTCGCGCAGGTACCACGACTCGTCGCAGAGACACTCCACGAGCAGCGACATGGCTTCTTCGTCGCGGCGCTGTTCGAGCGAGCGCACGTAGTCGCGCTTGCCCGCCAGGCCGCGCGCGTTCATCGCGTCGATCGTCCGTCCCGCCGCGTGCTTGTCATCCGACATCGTCGTCCTCCACCGCCTCGTCCCCGGTCGCCGCCACGATGCGCGCCCAGAGATCCTCGAGCAGTTCCTTCATGCCATGGCCCGTGTGGGCGCTCACCAGATGCGCGCCCGGCAGGCCCACCTGTTCGGCCCACCCGTCGTGTTGTTCTGGGGGCAGGGTATCCGACTTGGTCAGAACGAGCACGCGCGGTTTCTCGGCCAGCGTCGGCCCGTAGGTGGTGATCTCGCGTTCCAGCATCTCCAGCGTCGCGCGCGGATCGTCGCCGGCGGCGTCCAGGAGGAACGCCAGCACCCGCGTCCGCTCGACGTGGCGGAGGAACTGGTGCCCGAGCCCCTTGCCCTGGCTGGCCCCCTCGATCAGGCCGGGCAGGTCGGCGACCACGAACGTCCGGGACTCGTCGAGCGCCACGAGCCCGAGGTTGGGCTCGAGCGTCGTGAACGGGTAGTCGGCGATCTTGGGCCGGGCCCGGCTGACGCGCGAGAGCATGGTCGACTTGCCGGCGTTCGGCAGCCCGACGAGCCCCACGTCGGCGATGAGCTTGAGCTCCAGCACGAGCTGGCGTTCCCCTCCCTGCTCGCCGGAGTCTGCCCGGCGCGGGGCCTGGTTCGTGGAGGTCGCGAAGCGCGTGTTGCCGCGCCCGCCCCGGCCGCCTTTGGCTGCGAGGAACGTGCCGCCGGGCGTCGTGAGATCGGCCAGCGTTTCGCCCGTCTCGGCGTCCTTGATCACCGTGCCGATGGGTACGCGGATGACGAGGTCGTCGCCGTCCTTGCCGGTCCGGTTCGCGCCCTGGCCGGCCTTGCCGGAGGTGGCCTTGTAGCGCGGCTGCTCGCGGCAGTCGAGCAGCGTGCGCACGTGCGGGTCCACCTCGAGCACGACGCTGCCGCCCTTGCCGCCGTCGCCGCCGTCCGGGCCGCCCTTGGGCACGTACTTCTCGCGCCGGAAGCTGATGCACCCGGGGCCGCCGTGGCCGGCGATCACATGGATGCGTGCGTAGTCGACGAACATGTCAGGCCTCCGCTCCCGCGTGCGCGCACGTCGCGAGCCATCCGCCCGCGCGCACCACGGCGAGCCATTCCGCGTCGACCGCCGGCGTGGCGTCGAACGACGTGCCGCGCGTGAGCACGCGCAGCGTGGTCCGGCCGCCGCGCGCGAGCGCGTCGGCGATGCCGGGCAGTTCCACCTCGTCGCCGGGCGCGAGGCCTTCGGCGTCGCGCGTGCGACGCCACGTCAACGGCAGGATGCCGTGCACCGCGAGCGCGCGCGCGTCGGCCGCCACGAACGAACGCGCGATCACCACGCGCACGCCGCGCGCGGCGAGCGCGCGGGCCGCGGCGTCCGAATGCGCGCCGCCGCCCCAGTGCCCGGTGGCGATCGCCACGCCCCAGCGCGTCTGCCCGGTCCCCGTGGCGAGGTCGCCGTCGCGGAACGCGGCCGCGGCGAGCGACGCCGGATCGCCGCGCCGCACCTGCGCGCGCGGGCCATACGGCAGCACGCGATCGAGTGGCGCGTCGCCCTCGGCGCGCCACACCACCGGCCCGCGCGGCGAGCCGGCGGGCGGCTCGGGCAGGCGCGGCACGACGTGGCCGGGGCCATGCGCGGGCGCGGGCGCGGGCGCACCGGCGGGCGGCGCGAGCCGCTCCGCGGCCGGCAGCGCCTGCGAGCGCGGCGCGGGCGC